>CBDHHR010000822.1:0-10000 GCA_965263245.1 Metamycoplasmataceae bacterium
ACTATTTTAATTCTGCAAGGAGTCTACTCACGGAAACCTTGAAGGACTTGTCCCACGAGTACGGGTCTGGAATCTCGAAAGCCATGTCGACAGGTTATGGCGGTTTATACCGGTGTACAATATTCTGTTGGGAGACTTGTACTGGTTCGTTCCTAGAGTGGAATTGATTCCGTGGCATTCCAGGCGGTACGCGTGAATTCACGTCGTCACGCGCCGCTGCGTACTTCTATTGATCCGATCACAAACAAAATATTTACCCACCGACCCGCCCACGTCCCTTGTACAACACTGTCGATGACAGTTTAACCGCTTGCGTTGCGAACAGCATGTAATATTTATACCTGATACCTCGAGTCAACATCATATTCCTCCGTCATTATTAGTCTATTTTTATTATCGATCTGTTTGCACGCGAACGACAAGCCTTTGGTCTTTCACAAAGCGCCCGACGACAGATCCAGGCAGAGAAATCAATGTCTATGGAGGCAACGTAAAGTGGTTTGTGTGAATTTACATTAGTAGTGCCTTGACGACACCATAACAAATGTAAATAATCGCAGGAAGGCCGACACGACAGCAAAGCGCTTGCTTTACGTGTGTGTGTGTGTGTGTGTGTGTGTGTGTGTGTGTGTGTGTGTGTGTGTGTGTGTGTGTGTGTGTGTGTGTGTGTGTGTGTGTGTGTGTGTGTGTGTGTGTGTGTGTGTGTGTGTGTGTGTGTGTGTGTGTGTGTGTGTGTGTGTGTGTGTGTGTGTGTGTGTGTGTGTGTGTGTGTGTGTGTGTGTGTGTGTGTGTGTGTGTGTGTGTGTGTGTGTGTGTGTGTGTGTGTGTGTGTGTGTGTGTGTGTGTGTGTGTGTGTGTGTGTGTGTGTGTGTGTGTGTGTGTGTGTGTGTGTGTGTGTGTGTGTGTGTGTGTGTGTGTGTGTGTGTGTGTGTGTGTGTGTGTGTGCATGTATGGTGTGTGTATGTATGCGTGCATGCGTGCGCGTTCGTGTGTACGGGTACGTATGCGCATATATTTATTGAATCTAGAATAAATATATGTAGACCCTATCGTCGAGTTACGGTATGTGTGTATGTATGTATCTATGTAGGTATGTATGCGTGCATGCATACTCATAAGTATCAATGCCAGCTTAATCGAACTAGCAAAGTACAAAACTGAAATGTGTAAAGGCGATTAATACACATACGTACACACGTACATGCGCGAATATATACACACAAGCGCACAAACAACTGCATACACAGACACGCTCAACACATGCACGCACTCGCACGCACACATACATGCATGCATACACATTTGTAGTATTGTAAACATAAATACACTCAGACATGTACGTTGTTCTGAAAATACTTTTATTTGGATATAACTCATACATGGGTAGTAATATAATTTCAACAAGAAACGTAAACACCTAAAGTGTCATTTCGTTCAAAACACTTTAACATGGATTAAAATTCAGTTTGCATCACATTTGTATCCTGGAGGATCTTTGTATTGCCTCTTTATACAAAGCATACTATCTCCTATAGTAATTAGGGTAACACTTCTATAGCGCCTAGGCCTACACATTCAAGAATCCAAACTCAGAGGCGCGACATACAAAATCATTAAACCACTTATGAATACGGGCAGGCAAGATTCGTCATTATAACCGTATACTATTCGTGAACACAATGAATGTTGAAGTCCTTCTGCGTCACGGGTCAATCAGTACCCGTGAGCCGTGTCATCCTCAGACATCGCAATGCAACATGGCGTGGACAGCCACCGACGCCATGTTTCTACGCCTGACGTCATCGACGACTCGTTACCGTCATCCAATAGGAAGACACTTCGATCAACTGTCCCAGTCCCGCCCCGTGCGTGCGTTGACGGTGCGGTATAGTTCAGGAGATGAGCGAGAGCGCAGACGTCCAGTCGAGAGACCCGAGGCGTGCAGAACGTTCTCAAGCATTGTGGCATTTCATAATTCGTTATTTGTCTACAGTTTTCCCTTGTACTTGAAGTCAATGCCCTTGATGTGGCCGACCAGCCTACAGCACAGATATAATGTAATATAGTATAACATAATATAATATAATATAATATAATATGATATGATATAATATAATATAATATAATATAATATAATATAATATAATATAATATAATATAATATAATATATATCTAACGGTAATTAGTTGTGTGTTCGAAATTGGTTTATCAGTTCAATTGTTACACGCTGCATTTTATCCCATTGACTACACTTATAGATAATTGATTACTAATCAATTATACATCAACAGGCATTCACCGTGTGACACAAAGAACAAAGGAGTACAACTGAGTATAATCATTACATGCATGTGGTGATTAGTGGTGGTAGCAACAGCAACAATAGTCGTAAAAACACCGACTTACAACAGAAACGCAGTATCAAATGGCCAAATGTGCGTTGTAACTATTAAATAAATAATTGCATTGCGTTTGTAGATGTCAAAAGATAATATAATTCCTCGATACTTGCTCCTCCTCCCTCCCCCCGTAAACCCACATTTTCCGTTTGACGCTGAATAAAACAACGGACACTCACCACTGCTTGGCCCACGCCACACTGGCGCTATCTAGCGGAGCCTTCAGAGTCTTGATCTTCTTCAGGAAGTCGTTGTGGATCTTCTGGTGGTTGGCGAGATCCGAGTACTTCGCCTTCTTCATCATGCCCTGTACCGGAGAGACACGACATGATTAAAACTCTTTGAGAACACATGTCCACGCAGTAGTTATTTGTACGAGAGAATTGCCCGTTTAGAAGCGAAGATTCAGCTGTTTATGAAGAGATGCGCGGTGTCCCATTTTTAGCGATCTCTCCAACTGCATTAACCACATCCACTCTTCCAATTGCATCTCACTGAGGCTCACCAAGCCATTCAAACCCACCCTTAAACCCACCATAATTTCGAACAATCACAGTTCGATATAAGTGAATTTGCATTGATGCAAAGTACCTACCACTGTCGGCATTAGATGGTGGTTAATGACAGGTGGATTGCACATAATTAGACAATCTATACAAGAAGAAGGACGCATTACCTCCTCGTCGACGAAGTGGTCTTCCGTCACTTTGTACAGCTTCGCGATGAGCGCGGCATCTGACGGCTTCTTGGAGCAGGCGAAGATCGCCTCGAAGATGGCCTTGTGCTCAGCATCGATGTTGTCGTGCTGAAAGGAGCGACATTGTATAGCAATAACCAATACTGACTACCAATGTGACATACTCCGAATGAAAAATGGCACAGACGTATGAAATGTATAGCAACATTTTCGAATGTCGTTGTTTGTAATACTAAATACAGGCAAGCATGGTAATACGTTAAATTATAAGTTGGAGAAAGAATCTTCGATTTAAACCATACAGGTATTTGACTTATAATGTACATTTTGTTTTTGGAATATACATTTACGATAAGAGAATAGCGAAGAAATATATACGTGTAGCATACCCAGCATGATTACAGGAATAATCAAATCCATTAAAATACAACGTAAGTAATTGCACTGTGTTTCTGAAAACTACCCAGTTTACATCACGATTGTTTGTCACCTTACGTGAACTCTTAAAGACGTACAATACAATAAACGCACATAGAGGAGAACATATATGTCGAAGGTATTCTTAAGCAAAACAAATGAAGTGTATAATTATCGCAAATAAAAATTCTACTCACGAACACTCGGAAGGACTCGTCCCACACGTAGGGGTCGGGGATCTCGAAAGACATGACGACTGGTTCTTGGCGACTTGGACGACCTCGAAGAAGCTCGACTGATGTCAGAAGACTGGTGCCGAGTCGACCACTGGACGGGTCTTATGTAGTCGTCCACCAAACGACCAAGCACTTTACGTAAGTTCGGCCACACACGAGTCGTCATTGTCTGACGGCTTGACCATTGACCAGAGGTCAGCCACGCGAGCAATACATAGTTAAGGTCAGCAGCACATTTCGTTAGAATTAACCGATTTTCGATGATAATCAGTAAGCCAATATCAGGACACTTAAGCAGCGGAGAGGCTTAACGTGTCCAGTCGTGGAGGACACAACTGACCGTGTCCGGTCACAAAGGCACTGACCACAAACAATCAAGAGGCAAGACGTTGTCTCGAGAGATAAACCGATATTATTATATTGTTGATGGTATATTTGTGCTTGTCATGCTGGGAGCTTTTGTTAGGTGTACTTCACAACAAGCGCAATGTCACATGGAAATTCCCAGAGGAACTCTACGTGTGTGTGTGTGTGTGTGTGTGTGTGTGTGTGTGTGTGTGTGTGTGTGTGTGTGTGTGTGTGTGTGTGTGTGTGTGTGTGTGTGTGTGTGTGTGTGTGTGTGTGTGTGTGTGTGTGTGTGTGTGTGTGTGTGTGTGTGTGTGTGTGTGTGTGTGTGTGTGTGTGTGTGTGTGTGTGTGTGTCTGTGTCTGTGCGTGCGTGCGTGTGTGTATGTGTGTGTGTGTGTGTGCGTGTGCGTGTGCGTGTGCGTGTGCGTGTGCGTGTGTGTGTGTGTGTCAGTGTGTGTCAGTGTGTGTGTGTGTGTGTGTGTGTGTGTGTGCGTGTGCGTGTGCGTGTGCGTGTGCGTGTGCGTGTGCGTGTGCGTGTGCGTGTGTGTGTGTGTGTGTGTCAGTGTGTGTCAGTGTGTGTGAGTGTTTGTGCGTGTGCGTGTGCGTGTGCGTGTGCGTGTGCGTGTGCGTGTGCGTGTGCGTGTGCGTGTGCGTGTGTATGTATGTGTGTGTGTGTGTGTGTGTGTGTGTGTGTGTGTGTGTGTGTGTGTGTGTGTGTGTGTGTGTGTGTGTGTGTGTGTGTGTGTGAGTGAGTGAGTGAGTGTGTGTGTGTATATATGCTAACAAAATTACTACAGAACAAATGACAAGGCTAGGAATTGCATAAGACCTGCCTAAGGCACAGTCAGCGACATATATCAGTCATTGTGTGGACCACTCCAACACGCGTACTCTGTATTGTTCATTGTTTTTATCTCACTTGATGTATTGTTGTGAAATATGTGGAAACACATATGTGACAAACATACAATGTATTATATTAATACAGAAAAAGAGTGATTAGATTGATACACGGTGCCAATCGATGGGATCTTACAAATAATTTGTTCTACAATTATCGCATTCTAAAATTCAATGATATAGTTGAACTAAAATCTATTTTATTTATGTTTGATGCCTATCATAATGTTTTACCAAACGATCTTCAACAGTTATTTGTAAAATCTATTCCATTATATTCTGCACGCAGAACACATCAATTTATGAGAGAATATGTCCGTATAAATATGAGAGCAATGTCCGTACCAGTCCTCGGCGTGAAATTGTGGAACTTGCTCAATGCATCGCTTGTTAAATGTCAAATATGTTTAAACGTCATTACGTTGATATACTTGTAAGTAAGTATATCATGTAAACATACATCGATATCACAGCAAGTGAATCTTTGTTGTGTACATGTGTTTATTTACAGCGTAACTGCAAAATTGTAATTAATGCTAAGCATTGACACTTATTATTGTTTAGTGTTCACAGGGGTAGACACTTATAAGTGTTTAACTTCAAGTCTATTCTTTTTTCATAACTTATTTCTTCATTGTGTATCATTCGTACCATGTGACTTGTTATTTACTTGATTTGTGTCGTTAGTTTTTCAATGTTGTGTGTTTTGTAATAAATTGATTGATTAATCTTTTTTGATTGATATATTAGATACAATTTTAGGGTCACTCTTGTTTTTATCATATACATAGATGACATAACATTTTCTTCTGACCTGTTCAAATTCATAACATGTGCTGGCGACTCCATCGTTATAGTGCACTAAATATATTTAACCTCACAGTAAGTCAAGTGTGAGGTGACAATATGAGGCACACAGTGAATGCGTAAATAATGCATGTTTTATCTTTAAACAACATATTTCGGTAGAATAATATTTTACTGAACAGGCAACATCTTTTTTTCGGTTAATAAAGGATTACGCTTTATGTTATTCTAAACTATTAATATGTCACCATATTCTTTCTTAAACATAAAAGGGTCTTGTCGTTTTCGGTATTCTGAACATTTCCGAACAATCTTATCTTCCGGTGCCCAATTCACTGCTTGGGACTTGCATACAACAACATATATCAGAACTGGAGAAAGTATAGCGTCGACCGGCAAGATTTGTGAAGTAACAATGGAGTAAGCAGTGTCACTCTGATGATGTAAGACCTTAAGTGGGACTCCCTAGAACGAACAGTCATTCCTTTTGTAAACCACCTGTTCATTCACTCAACAACACGCGTGGCCATAGTAATCGATTTATTCAGGTATCGGCCAGAACTCAGCTATATGTGAACAGTTTGTTTTAATAGAACCATAACGAATTGGACCGGGCTATCCGAAACAGTTGCCACGTTGGACATTTTAAAATCAAGACTAGGCAACACATCAATTAAATGTACTGCTTCCGAAAATGACCCACCCTACCCACATTGGCGTAATGACCTTCGGGTTTTTGCCAATTAAAACATATATATAGCTAGACCGATCTACCGAGTGATGTGCTGTTTCGTAATTCCTTGGTATAAACTCGGCTAACTCGCTCCAATTTATGAATCGAAATCCGAATACCTAAAAAGACCAGGAGCGGCATTCATCGAGAGTAATCTCAGTCAAATTGGTCACTGCGAGCGCCATGATAATAAATGACGACAGGTGTTTACTGCTCGTTTCTGGTGGACTCGTCCGGATAACAGTTTACGCCTTTTTTCGTAACCAGCGTCGATCTCCGTGTCCACAACAACGTACACCAGGGTGAGACTTCAACAACAACAATGATAGTCGGTTATACGATTGCAATCCTTGCGTCTTCAACCAGCATTGCATATGCGAGTTTAAGTAAGTAAATAACATGGGTTGCGTGTGTGCGTGTGTGCGTGTGTGCGTGTGTGCGTGTGTGCGTGTGTGCGTGTGTGCGTGTGTGCGTGTGTGCGTGTGTGCGTGCGTGCGTGCGTGTGCGTGCATGCGTGTGCGTGCATGCGTGTGCGTGCATGCGTGCGTGCATAACTTAGCAGGCCCATTGGGATAGTTCGTTGAATTAGACGGTTTAGTCTGTCTGTCTGTCTATATGACGTATGCCTGTAATCTGTCTGTGTGTGTGTCTGTCTGTCTGACGGTATGTCCTATTGGTCTGTCGTATATATATATATATATATATATATATATATATATATATATATATATATATATATATATATATATATATATTATACGTATATCTGTATATGGACCCTTGTGTTACTATATATAAACGTCAGTTTTACCGTTTGTCCGCAATTGTAATAACTATATCATTTATGAATTACACTAAAAGGGCATGATCGCATTTCATTACATAATAATACATCGGCTTATATTTCTGCTATACAGAAAACCGTTTTACAATCAAACATTCTCTCGTAAAGTTCTCGTGTTCCACGTGGATTTGTCTTAACGAATAATGTTTTGGACCATAATTTTAACAGAATAATTATGCCAAATAGTGTCGGAAAGCTCCACGTATTTCGCGTCCAATGTTGATGATTTGATGAACGTTGTTACTGCGGATACACATTTGTTTGTTGTCGTTCCTCTAAACGGCTTCACCAATGCATACACCTCTTACTGTTTTACAGCTCTCCAGTCGGGGTTGACTTACAATTCACCGTACACCTTCAATGTCGTATCCAATTACCAGAGTAACTGACTGTCTCATTCATCGTTTGCTTTCCACGAACAAGATACATGTTCGTCCTGATAAATATACCGCACTGTTGCCCTATATACTGTTGTCCTATCGTTGTTGCCAAGGACCCGTCGACGCTACCAACGCTTTCGTACGTATGCTGGTGACAGTAAAAACAATAGGACGCCGTTCTGGTTGATTAAAATTACATCAAACTGTAACTCGACACTATGTTGCAAGTGCACGGTCGTTATAGATCTCGAGACGGCGTAACCTTTACCGAGATTGCGTCTCTAGGCTCAGGTTTCCGAGGATTTAAGTCCGATAGAAGAATTGTATTGTTAATGTATTGTTTTCTTTGCTTTCTTTCGCATCTTTCGTATTCATTTGAAGTTGACGTAGACATCTTGGTATCGGCCGAGTCTGGCAAGGTTCCAGAACCGTACGTGTGGGCGAGGGACGATTCGTTCCGTGTCTTCGTAAGTACAATGTTTCATGACTTTTATACTAGTTTACACCTGATTGATTCGCTATGACTTGGGTCATTTATCTTCTGAAACATTGAAACCAATTATATTGGTACATAATGCTGCGTGTTACTGGAAGAAGACGTTTGTCATCATTTGAATGAAATAGGACTCCACGTTCCTTGTGTTGTCTATGTTATACTCAACTATTACTGGGTTTTTCAAAACTCAATCGTATTAAATCTTGTAAAATTATTTTAATGTACCACAGGGATGAAAAATATGATGCGTCTTCTAGTAGTTTGTCACGTATGATTCCGTACGTATGTCGCTCCTTTCAGTACGACAACCTCGATGCTGAGCACAAGGCCATCTTCGAGGCGATCTTCGCCTGCTGCCAGAATCCATCAAGCGCTGCCCTCATCGCGAAACTGTGCAAAGTGACGGAAGACCATTTCATCGATGAGGAAGTATTACACCTTTACACTAGTTTCTGGTAGCATGGTGAAATATCGTCACGTTGTTTGGAGTTATGCGTATTTTTAACCGCGGCTACTGAAATAGTTTTACATTCTTCGATATGATTGGTAGAACATTATAATTACATAAACGTATTTAATACATGATCACTTACTTAGTGTACGGTGTTTTCAGTGTACATTATTATGTAGTATTTAATATAAATTGATTTGCTATTCTAAAAAACCGCATCCTCAGTTCAGCTAATATTCAACTATAAGCTCCAGCCGTGTAGGCTGCAGCATGATGCAGGGATTTGTTTGTCGCGTGACCGATTTGCGGTGTAACAACGATAACATAATTATTTCCTTGGCGCAGCGCATGATGAAGAAGGCAAATTTCTCGGATTTCTTCTGGCACAAGCTGATCCACAACGACTTCCTGGAGAAGATCAAGACACTGAAGGCTCCGCTAGATAGCGCCAGTTTGACGTGGGTCAAGCTGTGGTGAGTGTCTTTTTTTTAAACCAGTGAAATCGACCGGGAAAAGGGACTAAATCACTATTTGAAGAATGACGATTCTATAAACATAAACGTAAACGTATGACTCATCGTGACACATAAGAAAATGGAATTATGAGTTGTATTATGAGCTATCGTTTTAAATGACAAGTTGCATTTACGTTTCCATTGTTAATGTCGCGATCAAAACATAATTTGCAGTTGTATAGGCACAGTCTCATACACTCGATACAACTAACAGATACAGTATAATAGATAGGTAGACGCTACATTACTAAGATTGTGTGTTCACTGCTAAATGCAGCTAAATTGTTGTTCCAGGGTCGTCAACCATATCAAAGGAGTCGACTTCAAGTACAAGGGAAAACTGTAGACAACGCAACAACAAAGACCAGACAAAACGTCATGACTCTTGATAATCACTTTGACAACACATCAAACATGTCTGTGGGGACCGTTGTTTCTCAGCATACTTGTCGATTCGACTTGCTGGCTCACAAGCAGCATTCTGCATCAGCGACGTTCACGTGACGTTGAACTGGGTCAGTCGATCGACGTATATGACAATTGGACAATGACAAGTGATATTTCGAAAACAATATAGTGATATTGTTTTACTCTCGTCGTCTTAGAAGACGAACACAATTGTGTTGGTGAATTGAAAGCCCTTTCACTTAGAAGGACTTGAACATTTATTGCCATGTGTTGAAAACAATACAATTAGAATCGTTATAAAATATATCGTTCATAAGACGTGTAACATGTTTAAAAGAAATACCAACTGTTAGACATTAACAAATAACG
>CBDHHR010000822.1:15000-27752 GCA_965263245.1 Metamycoplasmataceae bacterium
AATGCAGTTGGAGAGATCGCTAAATGGGGTTCCACGCTGCTTTCCATAAAATGATGAACATCGATCCTTTTCGAAACGTTTTTTTCCTGTCCATCGAACCTAAACGTAGCTCATTGTGTGAGAAGCTGCTCTAAAGTCAACTACCTGTGTTTAAAAAGTCTTAATCATGTCGTGTCTCTCCGGTACAGGGCATGATGAAGAAGGCGAAGTACTCGGATCTCGCCAACCATCAGAAGATCCACAACGACTTCCTGAAGAAGATCAAGACTCTGAAGGCTCCGCTAGATAGCGCCAGTGTGGCGTGGGCCAAGCAGTGGTGAGTGTCGCTTTTTATTAGGAAAACCAGTCAAATTGACTGTAAAAATGTATTAAATCACCTAATTGAGAAATGTTGTGTCCACACGCACAACATTAAAGTAAACATAATTTACTGTAGCACATAACTAAACGCATGCAACTAACTATGAGTGGGGTAATTTACATGCTATCGTTTTAAATGACAAGATACATTTCCAATCTTAAGCATTGCGCTAAATCCACCATTTGCAGTGGAACATACATAATCTCATAGTATCAACTAAACTGACAATTCCCGTATCAGATAGATACGTAGACATCACTGTGATTGTGTGTTCCTTGTTAAATGAAATCAACTGTTGTGTTCCAGGCTGGTCGGCCATATCAAGGGAGTCGACTTCAAGTACAAGGGAAAACTGTAGACAACTGAACAACAAAGACCAGGCAAAACACCGCGAGTTTTATCAAAACGACAACATATCAAACACGTCTGCGATAATCGCTGTTTCTCTGTACACGTTCGGCCTTGTCGGCTCCATCACAGCATTCTGCATCGGCGTCAGGCGCTTGACGTGGAACTGGGTCAGTCGGTCGACGTACCGAGCAATCGAACAATGTCACGTGTCATCGCTCTGTGACGTCAGCTCAAGAAATATTGTGATATCGTTTCACACGCATCGTAGAACAAGAACACAGTTGTGTTGTTGAATCGAATGGCTGTACACTCAGAAGAACTTGAACATTTATTGCGTTCACACGGCCATGTATATGACGCAATGCTAAGTGTAAAAAAAAAAACAATTAAAAAAGCGTAATAGACAATATCGGTCACAAGACATGTGACATGTGTTCAACGGAATACCAACTATTAACCATTAAGATGAGTGTCAACTATGCCGGAATAATTTACTATGCAAATGTGTAATAGTTTCCTCGACTTCAAATGTTATGTGCCTTAGACCGTGATTGAAATAAATATATTTTTGTTATGTACGTATCTGAGTTGATTGTATTTTTGCGTGGTCATAATATCTTATGTATTGCAGAAGTATTGTGTATGTTCATGAATTTCATGAATTCATTCATTTCCGTATATGATGATGCGTATGTGAGTATGCATGCATGTGCGTGTTCGTATATACATAATTTAAACACCTACATTTACATTACATTTTATTTTGTCGATCGGTTTGGCTTTGCTGTACGCGGTATGTCATGCGGAATGACGCAACAAATCTTGCATAAGCGTGAAGCTAGAACCCATGTAAACTGTGATCGGGAAATAAACGTGTTACTAGTTGTATGGGAAGATGTATCGATATGCGACATTTAGTTAAACACCTTACACTGTCCATGCATCGCTTGAAACAAGTTTCACGTGGTTTCGTCAGTTACTCGCTCGTTCCATCCTCGCAGTCTATGTGTGATAATTGACCATACTGTCTGTGTCATGTGATCACTGCAATGACAGGAAAGTCGCTTATATCATAAGTTTATGCTATAGACACACTTCCGGCCACTGCCTCTTCCTCCAAACAATATATACAACGTTCATTTTTCCGATCACAGTTCAATCGGGTTCTGACATCATGATAATGCAACCCGTGTTGCGTTGATGCAAGATGTTTCACTTGTGCATAAGAAGTGAAACTGAACGATAAAATATCATCACTAGTAAGTTGTGCTTCGTTTTAAATAGTTGTTGTTTTCGCCGGTTTTGATTGTATACTTTTTTTGACCAGCCCAGCAGTGACTTGTTAGGAGGACGCCTTTGTGAAACATGAACACTAGACAGGTTAATTGTGTTTGATGTTGTTACCATTGATCAAGTAGTATTTTACACCTCATCTTTCATGTTAACTGAAAACAAAAGGCACGTGAATGGCTGTTTATTTAACAGAGTTAATAAAACTCATAATTTGCAAGTGCAATAAAAACAATACACCGCCAGTTGACTAGAATCAATCAACCAATCAGTCAATATGCTTATTTTCCAACATTGAATATAACATAGAATATGGTAGAAATAACAGTATAAAATGGTAGAATAACCTTGTTGAAGACACGTATTTTATGTTAATTGTGACCGAAAGCCCGACAGCACACATTCAATATCGTCCCAGTTCGCCTGTCGTCGTTCGGACGCACTGTTCAAAGCGCTTTACACCAGCGCCGCAAAGAAATTAATATAGGCGAGTTGAATCAGACGTCCAGCGCCTTGACACTACCAGTGTCGCGCTGCCCCGGGTTGTGGCACCGGTTTTGTGCTAGTGACAGATTTTCGACGTCATGTTGACTACTTGGCAACATTCTAGTCAACGACATACGCTTGATGTGGAACTGTCGGAAAATGTCGCAAGTCGTTCTTCAGTGACGTTGTCGCGCTTCCTTTTTTCTGTCGTTATATCCTTTACGATTGACGTTTCTGCGCTACTCACACACACGCACACGCACACGCGCACGCGCACGCGCACGCGCACGCGCACGCGCACGCGCACGCGCACGCGCACGCGCACGCGCACGCGCACGCGCACGCGCACGCGCACGCGCACGCGCACGCGCACGCGCACGCGCACGCGCACGCGCACGCGCACGCACACGCACACGCACACGCACACGCACACGCACACGCACACGCACACGCACACGCACACGCACACGCACACGCACACGCACACGCACACGCACACGCACACGCACACGCACACGCACACGCACACGCACACGCACACGCACACGCACACGCACACGCACACGCACACGCACACGCACACGCACACGCACACGCACACGCACACGCACACGCACACGCACACGCACACGCACACGCACACGCACACGCACACGCACACGCACACGCACACGCACACGCACACGCACACGCACACGCACACGCACACGCACACGCACACGCACACGCACACGCACACGCACACGCACACGCACACGCACACGCACACGCACACGCACACGCACACGCACACGCACACGCACACGCACACGCACACGCACACGCACACGCACACGCACACGCACACGCACACGCACACGCACACGCACACGCACACGCACACGCACACGCACACGCACACGCACACGCACACGCACACGCACACGCACACGCACACGCACACGCACACGCACACGCACACGCACACGCACACGCACACGCACACGCACACGCACACGCACACGCACACGCACACGCACACGCACACGCACACGCACACGCACACGCACACGCACACGCACACGCACACGCACACGCACACGCACACGCACACGCACACGCACACGCACACGCACACGCACACGCACACGCACACGCACACGCACACGCACACGCACACGCACACGCACACGCACACGCACACGCACACGCACACGCACACGCACACGCACACGCACACGCACACGCACACGCACACGCACACGCACACGCACACGCACACGCACACGCACACGCACACGCACACGCACACGCACACGCACACGCACACGCACACGCACACGCACACGCACACGCACACGCACACGCACACGCACACGCACACGCACACGCACACGCACACGCACACGCACACGCACACGCACACGCACACGCACACGCACACGCACACGCACACGCACACGCACACGCACACGCACACGCACACGCACACGCACACGCACACGCACACGCACACGCACACGCACACGCACACGCACACGCACACGCACACGCACACGCACACGCACACGCACACGCACACGCACACGCACACGCACACGCACACGCACACGCACACGCACACGCACACGCACACGCACACGCACACGCACACGCACACGCACACGCACACGCACACCGGCTCTAAATTCCAGACTGACAGTAGCGGCAACTACAAAGACATAGAAGTAGACGCCGTGTGACGTATTTGCACATTCTGAATATACGAGCTTTCTTGGTATATCTTTCGAATGGCAATTTGTAATGGTACACAAGAAAAGTTGTAGAAAAGTTTAATGATGCCGGTCTGTTTACCATCTCAATAGTATATAACAAGGTCGGGACAAAAACAACAACACTTATCGAAACGACGTATTGTGTACTAATTGTCTACGGTCAGTGGCTTGATTTATGTTTGACCATGGTCAAACGGGTGCTATTCAACGGTCACGTGAGTTTGTTTTCTAGGCATATGACATTATTGTTATATCTCGGTTAATTCTGCACAAACATCATGTTAATGACCCTGGGTATCTACAGTTCCAGGTACTACTCGCGCGGGTGGTCTTTGTTCTATGGTCAAGACGCCGGACAATGGTGACGCGTGTGTGGTCGATCTCACGTAGGCCGCTCGTGGCTCGACTATATAAGTTGTGTGAGAAGTCCAACTCGGCACCAGTCTTCTGACACCAGTCGAACCGTCTTCAGGTCGTCCAAGTCGCCAAGAACCAGTCGAGATGTCTTTCACCATCCCGGAACCGTACGTGTGGGACGAGTCGTTCCGTGTCTTCGTGAGTATGATATTGCGTGACTTTTACAGTAGTTTCAAATGTTTAAACTCGTTATGACTTTTGTCATACATTTTGTTTTCTGAAACATTGAAACCAATTATATTACCACAAAATGCCGCGTATTGCTGGGTGATGACGTTTGTCATAGTTTGAATGAAACGGAGGCTAAACATATCTCCATGTTCCTTCCGTTATGTTTATATTACTCTGCTATACTCAACACTACCTGGGTTTTTGATAACCCAGTTGTATTAAATCTTGTAAAATTATTTAAAAATACCATGGGACTAAGCAATACGATGCGTCGTTCAGAAGTGCGTCACGTATGGTTACGTATGTTGCTGTTTAAGCATTAGCTGATCTTCTGTGATGTCGCTCTTTTCAGCACGACAACATCGATGCTGAGCACAAGGCCATCTTCGAGGCGATCTTCGCCTGCTCCAAGAAGCCGTCAGATGCCGCGCTCATCGCGAAGCTGTACAAAGTGACGGAAGACCACTTCGTCGACGAGGAGGTAATGCGTAGTTCTTCTTGTATAGATTGTCTAATTATGTGCAATCCAGCTGTGAGTAACCACCACTAATGTCGACAATAGTAGGTACTTTGCGAAATGCACTGATATCAGATGAACGGTCATTGTCCGAGAGCATGGCGGGTTTAAAAGTGAGGTTGGATGGTTTGTTGAGCCTCAGTTGGAAGACTGTATGTTGTTAATGCAGTTGGAGAGATCGCTAAATGGGGTTCCACGCTGCTTTCCATAAAACGATGAACATCGATCCTGTTCGAAACGTTTATTTCCTGTCCATCGAAACTTAAAAGTAGCTCACTGTGTGAGAAGCTGCTCTAAAGTCAACTACCTGTGTTTAAAAAAGTCTTAATCACGTCGTGTCTCTCCGGTACAGGGCATGATGAAGAAGGCGAAGTACTCGGATCTCGCCAACCACCAGAAGATCCACAACGACTTCCTGAAGAAGATCAAGACTCTGAAGGCTCCGCTAGATAGCGCCAGTGTGGCGTGGGCCAAGCAGTGGTGAGTGTCTCTTTTTATTAGGAAAACCAGTCAAATCGACTGGAAAAATGTATTAAGTCACCTAGTTGAGAAATGGTGTGTCCACACGCATAACATTAAAGTAAACTTAATTTACTGTAGCACATAACTAAACGCATACAACTAACTATGAGTGGGGTAATTTACATGCTGTCGTTTTAAATGACAAGTTACGTTTACATTTCCAATCTTAAGCATTGCGCTAAATCCACCATTTGCAGTGGAACATAGATAATCTCATAGTATCAACTAAACTGACAATTCCCGTATCAGATAGATACGTAGATATCACAGTGATTGTGTGTTCAGTGTTAAATGAAATCAACTGTTGTGTTCCAGGCTGGTCGGCCATATCAAGGGAGTCGACTTCAAGTACAAGGGAAAACTGTAGACAACTGAACAACAAAGACCAGACAAAACACCACAGGTTTTATCAAAACGACAACATATCAAACACGTCTGCGATGATCGCTGTTTCTCTGTACACGTTCGGCCTTGACGGCTCCATCACAGCATTCTGCATCGGCGTCGTGCGCTTGACGTGGAACTGGGTCAGTCGGTCGACGTACGGAGCAATCGGACAATGTCACGCGTCATCGCTCAGTGACGTCACCTCAAAAAAATATTGTGATATCGTTTCACACGAATCGTAGAAGAAGAACGCTATTGTGTTGTTGAATCGAATGGCCGTAGACTCAGAAGGACTTGAACATGTATTGCGTTCACACGGCCATTCATATGACGCAATGCTAAGTGTAAAAAAAACCGTAATTAAAATATAGACAATATCGGTCATAAGACGTGTGACATGTGTTCAACGGAATACCAACTATTAACCATTAAAATGAGTGTCAACTATGCCGGAATAATTTACTATGCAAAGGTGTAATAGTTTCCTCGATTTCATATGTTATGTACCATGAATGAAATAAATATATTTTTGTTATGTACGTATCTGAGTTGATTGTATTTATGCGTGGTCATAATATCTTATGTATTTCAGAAATATTGTGTATGTTTATGAATTTCATAAATTCATTAATTTCCGTATATGATGATGCGTATGTGTGTATGCATGCATGTGCGTGTTCGTATATACATAATCTAAACACCTACATTTACATTACATTTTATTTTGTCGACCGGTTTGGCTTTGCTGTACGCGGTATATCAGGCGGCATAACGCAACAAATCTTGCATAAGCGTGAAGCTAGAACCCATGTAGACTGTGATCGGGAAATAAACGTGTTACTAGTTGTACGGGAAGATGTATCGATGTGCGACGTTTAGTTAAACACCTAACACTGCCCATGCATCGCTTGAAACAAGTTCCAAGTGGTATCGGCGATTATTCACTCACTCCATCCTCGCAGTCTATGTGTGATAATTGACCATACTACATGTGTCACGTGACCTCTGCAATGGCAGGAAGGTCGCTTATATCATAAGCTAATGATATAGACACACTTCCTGCCACTGCCTCTTCCACCAAACAATATATACAACGTTTATTTTCCGATCACAGTTCAATCGGGTTCTGACACCAAGATAATGCAACCCGTTTTGCGTTGATGCAAGATGTTTCACTTGTGCATAAGAAGTGAAACTGACCGATAAAATATCATCACTAGTAAGTTGTGCTTCGTTTTAAATAGTTGTTGTTTTCGCCGGTCTTGAGGGTATACATTACTTGACTGAGAACCATTCTAAGGCAAAGGACCATTCTCACGAGTCAGCTGTTGTAGTGTACATGGGCTTCTCCTCTCCCTTCTTAATACGACCGGGGTGAGGCTGGACTATAAACTCGTCCGCCACTTATAACTTGGTCTTTTTCTTCACTGATCAAACACTGGTGTATCCACCAACCGTCCCCATATCTTCTACAATTCACTATCATCCCTTCCTTATCTCCCAATTCCTCAAAATCTCTCTTTACCCAACCATACACGCAAGGTCTTCACCGTCCCCTCTACGGGCGACGGCTTCCTTTGCCAAAAGTCCTTCTCCCAGTCACTACCCATGTTCCACCCGCTCCAGTCAACTTCTCACCTGCTTCATCTAGTGTAAACATGTTCTCTCAACGCCCTGCCTCGGTCCTCCTTTCTTCATTACAAGTGTACTGGTGTACTAATACACTCATCACCATAGGTTATAATAGAAAGGTTAGATACAAGTAAATTAAAGAACTTGGAAAGAGCAAATAGACATCGGCGCCTGGCGGTTGATGTAATATGTTAATTCTCCAAATTAATATATCAATATAGGGTTGCTGGATACGAAACATTGGTAAACAATTTAGAAATAAACAAAATTCTGTTTGTAGATTATTTTGGATTAGTTCGGTGAAGGTTGCATCTTGGATTCATCAGTCTACCCCAAAGCATGCGCACTTATCTCCAACCACGTCTACGCCAGCCCAGCAGTGACTTTCTAGGAGGACACCTTTGTGAAACATGAACACTAGACAGGTTAATTGTGTTTGATGTTGTTACCATTGATCAATTAGTATTTTACACCTCATCTTTGATGTTAACTGAAAACAAAAGGCACGTGAATGGCTGTTTATTTAACAGAGTGAATAAAACTCATAATTTGCAAGTGCAATAAAAACAATACACCGCCAGTTGACTAGAATCAATCAACCAATCAGTCAATATGCTTATTTTCCAACATTGAATATAATATAGAATATGGTAGAAATAACAGTATAAAATGGTAGAATAACCTTGTTGAAGACACGTATTTTATGTTAATTGTGACCGAAAGCCCGACAGCACACATTCAATATCGTCCCAGTTCGCCTGTCGTCGTTCGGACGCACTGTTCAAAGCGCTTTACACCAGTGCCGCAAAGAAATTAATATAGGCGAGTTGAATCAGACGTCCAGCGCCTTGACACTACCAGTGTCGCACTGCCCCGGGTTGTGGCACCGGTTTTGTGCTAGTGACAGATTTTCGTCGTCATGTTGACTACTTGGCAACATTCTAGTCAACGACATACGCTTGATGTGGAACTGTCGGAAAATGTCGCATGTCGTTCTTCAGTGACGTTGTCGCGCTTCCTTTTTTCTGTCGTTATATCCTTTACGATTGACGTTTCTGCGCTACTCACACACACGCGCACGCGCACGCGCACGCGCACGCGCACGCGCACGCGCACGCGCACGCGCACGCGCACGCGCACGCGCACGCGCACGCGCACGCGCACGCGCACGCGCACGCGCACACGCACACGCACACGCACACGCACACGCACACGCACACGCACACGCACACGCACACGCACACGCACACGCACACGCACACGCACACGCACACGCACACGCACACGCACACGCACACGCACACGCACACGCACACGCACACGCACACGCACACGCACACGCACACGCACACGCACACGCACACGCACACGCACACGCACACGCACACGCACACGCACACGCACACGCACACGCACACGCACACGCACACGCACACGCACACGCACACGCACACGCACACGCACACGCACACGCACACGCACACGCACACGCACACGCACACGCACACGCACACGCACACGCACACGCACACGCACACGCACACGCACACGCACACGCACACGCACACGCACACGCACACGCGCACGCGCACGCGCACGCGCACGCGCACGCGCACGCGCACGCGCACGCGCACGCGCACGCGCACGCGCACGCGCACGCGCACGCGCACGCGCACGCGCACGCGCACGCGCACGCGCACGCGCACGCGCACGCGCACGCGCACGCGCACGCGCACGCGCACGCGCACGCGCACGCGCACGCGCACGCGCACGCGCACACGCACACGCACACGCACACGCACACGCACACGCACACGCACACGCACACGCACACGCACACGCACACGCACACGCACACGCACACGCACACGCACACGCACACGCACACGCACACGCACACGCACACGCACACGCACACGCACACGCACACGCACACGCACACGCACACGCACACGCACACGCACACGCACACGCACACGCACACGCACACGCACACGCACACGCACACGCACACGCACACGCACACGCACACGCACACGCACACGCACACGCACACGCACACGCACACGCACACGCACACGCACACGCACACGCACACGCACACGCACACGCACACGCACACGCACACGCACACGCACACGCACACGCACACGCACACGCACACGCACACGCACACGCACACGCACACGCACACGCACACGCACACGCACACGCACACGCACACGCACACGCACACGCACACGCACACGCACACGCACACGCACACGCACACGCACACGCACACGCACACGCACACGCACACGCACACGCACACGCACACGCACACGCACACGCACACGCACACGCACACGCACACGCACACGCACACGCACACGCACACGCACACGCACACGCACACGCACACGCACACGCACACGCACACGCACACGCACACGCACACGCACACGCACACGCACACGCACACGCACACGCACACGCACACGCACACGCACACGCACACGCACACGCACACGCACACGCACACGCACACGCAAATTCTGAATACACGAGCTCTCTTGGTATTTCTTTCGAATGGCAATTTGTAATGGTACACAAGAAAAGTGGTAGAAAAGTTTAATGATGCCGGTTTGTTTACCATCTCAATAGTAGATAACAAGGTCGGGACAAGAACAACAACACTTATCGAAACGACTTATTGTGTACTAATTGTCTACGGTCAATGGCTTGATTTATGTTTGACCCTGGTCAAACGGATGCTATTCAACGGTCACGTGAGTCTGTTTTCTAGGCATATGACATTATTGTTATATCTCGGTTAATTCTGCACAAACATCATGTTAATGACCCTGGGTATCTACAGTTCCAGGTACTACTCGCGCGGGTGGTCTTTGTTCTATGGTCAAGACGCCGGACAATGGTGACGCGTGTGTGGTCGATCTCACGTAGGCCGCTCGTGGCTCGACTATATAAGTTGTGTGAGAAGTCCAACTCGGCACCAGTCTTCTGACACCAGTCGAACCGTCTTCAGGTCGTCCAAGTCGCCAAGAACCAGTCGAGATGTCTTTCACCATCCCGGAACCGTACGTGTGGGACGAGTCGTTCCGTGTCTTCGTGAGTATGATATTGCGTGACTTTTACAGTAGTTTCAAATTTTTAAACTTGTTATGACTTTTGTCATACATTTTGTCTTCTGAAACATTGAAACCAATTATATTACCACAAAATGCCGCGTATTACTGGGTGATGACGTTTGTCATCGTTTGAATGAAACGGAGGCTAAACATATCTCCATGTTCCTTCTGTTATGTTTATATTACTCTGCTATACTCAACACTACCTGGGTTTTTGATAACCCAGTTGTATTAAATCTTGTAAAATTATTTTAAAATACCATGGGACTAAGCAATACGATGCGTCGTTCAGAAGTGCGTCACGTATGATTACGTATGTTGCTTTTTAAGCATTAGCTGATCTTTTGTGATGTCGCTCTTTTCAGCACGACAACATCGATGCTGAGCACAAGGCCATCTTCGAGGCGATCTTCGCCTGCTCCAAGAAGCCGTCAGATGCCGCGCTCATCGCGAAGCTGTACAAAGTGACGGAAGACCACTTCGTCGACGAGGAGGTTATACACCTTTACTCTTATTTCTGGTCGCATGGTGAAATGTCTTCATGTTGTTGGGAAATTTACGTATTGTTAAACGCGCGGCTAGAGAAATATTTTACATTCTTCAACACGATTGGTTAAAATATATAATTATAGAAACGTATTTAATACATGATCACTTACTTACTCTATGATGGTTTCAATGTAATATTTCATGTAGATTTGTTTGGTAATATAATAAAAAACGCATTGAGCTGATATTCATGCATGGTGCAGGTATTTGTATGTCGCGTCGATCGGTTTCCGGTGTAATATTGATAAAATATTAAACAAATTCAGGGCATGATGAAGAAGGCGAAGTATTCGGATCTCGCCAACCACCAGAAGATCCACAACGACTTCCTGAAGAAGATCAAGACTCTGAAGGCTCCGCTAGATAGCGCCAGTGTGGCGTGGGCCAAGCAGTGGTGAATGTCGCTTTTTGTTAGGAAAACCAGTCAAATCGACCGGAAATGGGTTAAACAACTAACTGAGGAATACTTATTCTATAAATATAAACGTATAACTTACTGTGGCATAATAAGTAAATGGAATTACGAGTTGGATTATTTACACACTATCGTTTTAAACGGCAAGTTGCATTTGCGTTTCCTTTGTTAAACACGGAACCAAAGCATAAAATGCAGTTGTATAGGAACAGTCTCATACACTCGATAAAAGTAACATTTCCAATTTAATGGATAGGTAGACGTTACTTTACTAAGATTATGTGTTCACTGCTAAATGCGGCTAAAATTTCGTTCCAGGCTGGTCGGCCATATCAAGGGAGTCGACTTCAAGTACAAGGGAAAACTGTAGACAATTCAATCAAAAAGACCAACTAACGCATCGTGATTCTGATCAAAACGACATCAAACACATCTGCGGTGATCGCTGTTTCTCTGCACACGTTCGGTCTTGTCGATTTGACTTGCTGGCTCCATTGCAACATTCTGCATCGGCGTCAAGCGATTGACATATAACTGGGTCAGTCGGTCGACGTATGTAGCAATTGGACAATGTCACGTGTCATCACCCAGTGACGTCAGCTCGATGAATATTGTGTTGTTGTTTTACTCACGTCTAAGAATAAGAGCACAGTTGTGCTAGTGATTTGAATGGCCATGCACCCAGTGAGACTTGAACATTTATTACGTGCACGGCCACGTATGGTGCAATGTTATGTTTGAAAACAATATAGTTAAAATCGTTATATAA
>CBDHHR010000823.1:0-17500 GCA_965263245.1 Metamycoplasmataceae bacterium
GTCTCCGTCTCCGTGTCTGTCTGTCTGTCTGTCTGTCTGTCTGTCTGTCTGTCTGTCTGTCTGTCTGTCTGTCTGTCTGTCTGTCTGTCTGTCTGTCTGTCTGTCTCTCTGTCTCTCTGTCTCTCTGTCTCTCTGTCTCTCTGTCTCTCTGTCTCTCTGTCTCTCTACATGCATAAGCAGTTAATGGTGGTGATCTCATATTATATTATATTATATTATATTATATTATATTATATTATATTATATTATATTATATTATATTATATTATATTATATTATATTATATTATATTATATTATATTATATTATATTATATTATATTATATCATATCATATCATATCATATCATATCATATCATATCATATCATATCATATCATATTATATTATATTATGGCTCTGACATGTCAAGTTTACTGTCGTACGTTCAATACGCGAAACGTTTCTTGTTGTAGACATGCGCCTGATGATGCAATAATGTTCGTCGCCGTGGTTCGTGGGGAAGCAGCCTCAGCACTGATTACACAGACATGAGTGGTTGACTGACTTACGAGCATCCGTCCCATTTCGTCGGCGACTGTCAGCGAGACAGACATGGCTCGTGACGAGCTCTACTCACAAGTAGAGACGGTTATTTCCGCCTGTCTCATGGCTGCCTGTATATGTTGCACAATAGTCGGCAATATTCTCGTCATCATGTCTGTGTTCACGTACAAGCCACTGCGCTGTGTGTCCAACTACTTCATCATCTCGCTGGCCGTCGCTGACCTCATGGTCGCCGTCTTGGTGATGCCGTTCCACGTCGTGCACTACGTGAGTGGACACTGGGTGTTCGGAGAGGTCTTCTGCAACATGTGGCTGACGTTCGACATTCTCGCCTGCACGGCGTCCATCCTCAACCTGTGCGCCATCGCCACTGACCGCTACTACGCCATCCACGACGCCATCAACTACGCGCAGAAGCGCACGTCGAAGCGCGTGCTCGTCACCATCTCGGCGGTGTGGTTCGTGTCTGTCGTCATATCGGCGCCTCCCCTCCTCGGCTGGAACAACAGTGGCGGACGCAACCTGTACGACATCCACAGTCGGTCGTGTGAGTTGACGAACAACCGCGGGTTCGTTATCTACAGCGCACTCGGCTCGTTCTACATCCCTCTCCTCATCATGGCCTTTATCTACGCCAACATATTCCTCGCCACCCGCAAGCGTCTACGTGCACGCTCACAACATCCAACACACGTCGGTCACATGACGTCGCTGAGTTCCGGCGGCGCGAAGAATGACGGTTGTCTGACGCATCTAGTGTCGTCGTGCGCGAAGGGCGAACGCAGTAGTGAGACGAGCGCACAGTCCGATCAGGCCAACGACTTCACAGACTCGGACAAAGCACTCGACTCGGGCGAAGGTGCACCCGAACAACCTAATATGCACATGCTCCGTCTGCTGGAGCAAAAACATCAGTTCTCGTTGTCGAAAGAACGCAGAGCGGCACGTACAATGGCCATCATCATCGGTGTGTTCGTCCTGTGCTGGCTTCCCTTCTTCCTCATATATGTCATCTTCCCATTCTGTCCGTCATGCGCCGCCAACGCTGGTGGCCGTCTCGTCACATTCATCGTATGGCTCGGCTACGTCAACTCCAGTCTCAACCCTATCATCTATACTATCTTCAATATTGACTTCAGGAAGTCGTTTAAACAGTTGCTTCAATGTAAATGTAAACGATGACGAACAGTCATACATTATTTATCTTCTTCTAACTAACGACTGTGTGCACGAACACGCATGGCAAAGTGAAACCGGTTTCGTGATGACTTGATTAGGGGACATGTCTGGACACATCGTAGAAGTAGAGGCGTTTTAACCTCTTTATTAATCAACATAGGCTGGTTGTTTTATTATAAATACACCCTTACATATTTATCGCACATATGTGTTTAACAGGATAATAATATTATTACTTAAATGTCATTTACACGTTTGCTTGTCTTCTGATACATCAGGGTTTCAAAGACCTGTAGTGTATAGTATTAAATGGATCCAAGTAACGCCACTCTTCCCAATTCGTCGAACTGAGATAAGGTAAGGAGATTATAATATACTATTATTTCAAGGTAATTCGCCATGACAGTGACTTTTTAATATTGATTGATTTTGGGTAGCGGCGTAAGTAAGGATGGTTTCAAAATGTCTTAGATGCCATCGCTGTATCGGGCATACCTGAAAACCACAGAATAGACACCAACATCATCTTTCTACTACATTTCTGTCAAAGGTTATACATGTTTGCACGTTTGAAATATTTTCGGTAACTAAGCAACGTCTAAGATATTTTTGGATGCAACCACTGTGTCGGGCGTATCTGAAAACCCCACAATAGACACCAAAGTCATCTATCTACTACGCTCCTATCAAACATTAAATGCATTAGGTCCACGTATATGAATGACGGTACCTTTATAATGAGGGTTTAGCGGCTTTTGCTGTGAATTTCGAAATACCACATAGTTAAGTCACATGTCAAGGTATATGCCTTCAAAGATGTGTACGGACGTCTATAGTACGTCCAGGACTATAATATCAACGTATATACATTGACACTGGATCTGGAAGTGAAGGTAACAACGCGTTTGGGGCCTTTGTAGCGAAATTTTACGCGCACACCCCCCCCACACACACACACACCCACACCCGCACCCGCACCCGCACCCGCACCCGCACCCGCACCCGCACACGCACACGCACACGCACACGCACACGCACACGCACACGCACACGCACACGCACACGCACACGCACACGCACACGCACACGCACACGCACACGCACACGCACACGCACACGCACACGCACACGCACACGCACACGCACACGCACACGCACACGCACACGCACACGCACACGCACACGCACACGCACACGCACACGCACACGCACACGCACACGCACACGCACACGCACACGCACACGCACACGCACACGCACACGCACACGCACACGCACACGCACACGCACACGCACACGCACACGCACACGCACACGCACACGCACACGCACACGCACACGCACACGCACACGCACACGCACACGCACACGCACATATATATATATATATATATATATATATATATATATATATATATATATACGTGCAATTGTACCACTCCTAAGTGTTATATTTTTAAGTATTCCCTTGCACCTTCACCTCCCATTGCACGATGTCCGAGACAGACACTATCTATAATCATATCTCTCACACCATACAATCTATCAGCGGTTGCTCAATGCACATTTGGCCTATCAGACTATAACAATATAGTCTAGTTTATCTACGAGTGAACGAATGAAAATGAATGCATGCATGCATGATTTAACTACTGATAGTTGTGTAAATAACAATACGACAAAGAGGAAGTAAAGTTAGTTTAATGACCAACACAAATTACCCGTAGGCGGTGTGGGTTGTCTGGTACACATATGCAAAATGTGACGCATGCGCAATTGTTCCCGCAATAACAAAGATAGGAACCCGGCAGCGATGGAGTGGAAGCACCGACTTAATAGTCGTGTTTTATTGGCGGTGAACAATTGCGCGAGTTACGAGTATCTCACTACGGTTCCGGCTATGAATCACTACCCGTAATACTCCCGAACATGTTTTGCATGTCAGATCGTCTGACTGCGCCTCTTTGCTAGGCGCTGACAATGGCTGGCATTCGATTACGCAGGGTCGGCAGTAAATAAAGTGTCGGTTATAAAAAACGTCGGTTAGTTGCTGGTGGAGTGCTAAGCTTTGCATTTCTTTGTTATTAGAGTGCGGCTTGCCGACACGACTTCATAGAACTATTAAAGTGAGATATTATTGATTATGTGTCTTGCGTCTTTTTCGTAATTTGTTTCGAAGGCAACTTCCATTTAGTACGTCCCTGCTGTGCCGTTGCGGTCCTCAGTGTGGCTTGACGTAGCCTCGGTCACCCAGGCGTCATGTGGTGGCACCCCTGACAACGGCTTGCGGAAATATGTTTCTGTATTTATGACCGCCAGGGCGGCCTTGCTCGGTAATAGGGTAGTGACAATGATTGAGACTCAGGCAAATGTTCTTTTTATTCTGTGCATTTTACATATTTTGTGTATTATATATTTTACAGCTACAGAACAACGTAGAACACTTGACGGGTCAACAGCAACACCAGATGTAGAATACCATTGAACACTTGACGGGTCAACAACAACACCAGATGTAGAATACCATTGAACACTTGACGGGTCAACAACAGCATCAGATGTAGAACAACGTAGAACTCTTGACGGGTCAACAACAGGACCAGATGTAGAAAAACATAGAACACTTGACGGCTCAATAACAGAACCAGATGTAGAAAAACATAGAACACTTGACGGTTCAACAACAGCACCAGATGTAGAACAACTTAGAACACTTGACAGGTCAACACCAGCACCAGATGTAGAACAACGTAGAACTCGTGACGGGTCAATAACAGAACCAGATGTAGAACAACATAGAACACTTGACAGGTCAACACCAGCACCAGATGTAGAACAACATAGAACACTTGACGGGACAACAACAGCATCAGATGTAGAACAACGTAGAACAATTGACGGGACAACAACAGCATCAGATGTAGAACAACGTAGAACAATTGACGGGACAACAACAGCATCAGATGTAGAACAACATAGAACACTTGACGGGACAACAACAGCACCAGATGTAGAACAACGTAGAACACTTGACGGGACAACAACAGCATCAGATGTAGAACAACGTAGAACAATTGACGGGGCAACAACAGCACCAGATGTAGAACAACGTAGAACACTTGACGGGACAACAACAACATCAGATGTAGAACAACGTAGAACAATTGACGGGGCAACAACAGCACCAGATGTAGAACAACGTAGAACACTTGACGGGACAAGAACAGCACCAGATGTAGAACAACGTAGAACACTTGACGGGACAACAACAGCATCAGATGTAGAACAACGTAGAACAATTGACGGGGCAACAACAGCACCAGATGTAGAACAACGTAGAACACTTGACGGGACAACAACAGCATCAGATGTAGAACAACGTAGAACAATTGACGGGGCAACAACAGCACCAGATGTAGAACAACGTAGAACAATTGACGGGACAAGAACAGCACCAGATGTAGAACAACGTAGAACACTTGACGGGACAACAACAGCACCAGATGTAGAACAACGTAGAACACTTGACGGGACAACAACAGCATCAGATGTAGAACAACGTAGAACACTTGACGGGACAACAACAGCATCAGATGTAGAACAACGTAGAACACTTGACGGGACAACAACAGCACCAGATGTAGAACAACGTAGAACTCTTGACAGGTCAACAACAGCATCAGATGTAGAACAACGTAGAACACTTGACGAGTCAACAACACCATCAGATGTAGAACAACGTAGAACTCTTGACGAGTCAACAACAGCACCAGATGTAGAACAACGTAGAACACTTGACGGTTCAACAACAGCACCAGATGTAGAACAACGTAGAACACTTGACGGGACAACAACAGCACCAGATGTAGAACAACGTAGAACACTTGACGGTTCAACAACAGCACCAGATGTAGAACAACGTAGAACACTTGACGGGACAACAACAGCATCAGATGTAGAACAACGTAGAACACTTGACGGGACAACAACAGCATCAGATGTAGAACAACGTAGAACACTTGACGGGACAACAACAGCACCAGATGTAGAACAACGTAGAACACTTGACGGGTCAACAACAGAACCAGATGTAGAACAACATAGAACTCTTGACGAGTCAACAACAGCATCAGATGTAGAACAACGTAGAACAATTGTCGGGGCAACAACAGCACCAGATGTAGAACAACGTAGAACAATTGACGGGGCAACAACAGCATCAGATGTAGAACAACGTAGAACAATTGACGGGGCAACAACAGCACCAGATGTAGAACAACGTAGAACACTTGACGGGACAACAACAGCATCAGATGTAGAACAACGTAGAACAATTGACGGGGCAACAACAGCACCAGATGTAGAACAACGTAGAACACTTGACGGGACAACAACAGCACCAGATGTAGAACAACGTAGAACACTTGACGGGACAACAACAGCATCAGATGTAGAACAACGTAGAACAATTGACGGGGCAACAACAGCACCAGATGTAGAACAACGTAGAACACTTGACGGGACAACAACAGCATCAGATGTAGAACAACGTAGAACAATTGACGGGGCAACAACAGCACCAGATGTAGAACAACGTAGAACAATTGACGGGACAAGAACAGCACCAGATGTAGAACAACGTAGAACACTTGACGGGACAACAACAGCACCAGATGTAGAACAACGTAGAACACTTGACGGGACAACAACAGCATCAGATGTAGAACAACGTAGAACACTTGTCGGCGCAACAACAGCACCAGATGTAGAACAACGTAGAACTCTTGACAGGTCAACAACAGCACCAGATGTAGAACAACATAGAACACTTGACGGGACAACAACAGCATCAGATGTAGAACAACGTAGAACAATTGACGGGTCAACAACAGCACCAGATGTAGAACAACGTAGAACAATTGACGGGACAAGAACAGCATCAGATGTAGAACAACGTAGAACACTTGACGGGTCAACAACAGCACCAGATGTAGAACAACGTAGAACACTTGACGGGACAACAACAGCACCAGGTGTAGAACAACGTAGAACTCTTGACAGGTCAACAACAGCACCAGATGTAGAACAACATAGAACACTTGACGGGACAACAACAGCATCAGATGTAGAACAACGTAGAACAATTGACGGGTCAACAACAGCACCAGATGTAGAACAACGTAGAACAATTGACGGGACAAGAACAGCATCAGATGTAGAACAACGTAGAACACTTGACGGGTCAACAACAGCACCAGATGTAGAACAACGTAGAACACTTGACGGGAGAGCAACAGCACCAGATGTAGAACAACATAGAACACTTGACGGGTCAACAACAGCATCAGATGTAGAAGAACGTGGAACAATTGACGAGACAACACCACCAGATGTAGAACAACGTAGAACATTTGACGGGACAACAACAGCACCAGATGTAGAACAACACAGAACACTTGAGAGAAAAAAGCAGCACCAGATGTAGAATAACGTAGAACAATTGACGGGACAACAACTACACCAGATGTAGAACAATGTAGAACAATTGACGGGACAACAACAGCATCAGATGTAGAACAACGTAGAACACTTGTCGGGGCAACAACAGCACCAGATGTAGAAAAACGTAGAACACTTGACGGGTCAACAACAGCATCAGATGTAGAATAACGTAGAACAATTGACGGGACAAGAACAGCACCAGATGTAGAACAACGTAGAACACTTGACGGGTCAACAACAGCATCAGATGTAGAATAACGTAGAACAATTGACGGGACAAGAACAACACCAGATGTAGAACAACGTAGAACACTTGACAGGTCAACAACAGCACCAGATGTAGAATAACGTAGAACACTTGATGGGTCAACAACAGCACCAGATGTAGCACAATGTAGAACACTTGACGGGAGAGCAACAGCACCAGATGTAGAACAACATAGAACACTTGACGGGTCAACAACAGCACCAGGTGTAGAACAACATTGAGCACTTGAGAGAAAAAACCAGCACCAGATGTAGAATAACGTATAACAATTGACGGGACAACAACAGCACCAGATGTAGAACAACGTAGAACACTTGACAGGTCAACAACAGCATCAGATGTAGAACAACGTAGAACACTTGACGGGTCAACAACAGCACCAGATGTAGAACAACTTAGAACAATTTACTTGACAACAGCACCAGACTATTCAATCCCCTTCGCACATCTCAACTTCACCCAGGTTTCTCAAAAACCCATAACACCCTCATTAATACATATATTGGAGACTTACAGTTGAGGGTAACTGTTTTGCTTCAGAACTCTCCAGCCTCCCGACCTCAATTGAGTTATCCCCGACCTAGTCTTGACTACATTGACATGACCCTCCATTGCAAAGGTTGCCGGCCCCAGACAGAGAGAGAGGAATGAGAACTACGCTGTATGAGAGAGACGGTAGACCACGTAGAGCTGTAGAGAATCCTACCGCCAAAAAGGGCATTGCAGCTACAATAATCAGTCCTTTCAAACTTCGAGACAAAAAGATATTTTTAATATGAAAACAGCTATATCTTCACATATATGAGGTCATTGGAAATTGACTAAATACTTCCTGCAATGTTAGATGTTTTCATTGAGCTTGTAACATTCAAATGCAAGTGCAAATACACTGCAGTGTGACTATCCAAAGGCTATCTGTACGGTTGTCATTGTCTCATAGAACCATAATACAATGTCGATCAGATTTATGTCAACTGTTACGTGAACATTTTGTCTGACATAACAATAAAAAGTGGAAGGTCCGACTGCCAACACTATAATCAGTATAGTAAATAACGAACATATAAACTGGTTGGCATATAAGATATAGGTGATTGAAAGTGGCAGTTGAGCGGCCTGGCTGCCCGTCTACTGTCTAGCTGGCATAGCGACCTAGCACACATATCACTAGATTGGTATTACCCACGAGCAACACTGGGAAGATTAACCATAAACCATTTATGAACCACATTACGACGATCCCATGGACATGGTATAACTGTTAAGTAAAGCTATTTCACAATCCGGAAGGAAATTAACGCTGACGACTGCCATTAGATATACATTTAAGTAGAGATTAATTTCACTGTGCCTATAATGTTACTAATATATCTGTTTAGTTTTCCTCACACGATGCGTTCAAGAAATAACGAGCACGTGAATTAAAAAGCTGATGTTAATTGTCCGTTTACACGAGCAATTATCGTCAGATTATATCGCAAGGTTACGTTAGGTGCGCTTTTGCACCAACGGCGAATTGAGACTTGAGAATTGTTAGTCACGATGACGTCTTGCGATGGTCCCTGAAGATCTATAGTATGAAACACTTCTAGCTACACTAGCCTCGCCAATAGGTCTTATAAGTGCATTTATACAAGCAATGTAGTCCCGTTTATTATGTCGTACGACATAACTGTGCAACCATTGCTAATATAGACGAAGTTTATTGTCCAACACGGCTTGTTAATTTTGTTTATCTTTGTTCATAATCATGAGAGAATTATTTTCCGTTGTCTGCTCCACTATATGCAGGCGATTTGCGTTCTTTCATTCCCAAACCCTCTAACATTATCCCCAACGCCCTAGCACTACTTCCCAACTCCCTGTCATTGTCCATGTTTTCCCATCACTGTTTCCACCCCTTACCGCCGTACGCAAAACCCCTTCCCCCTTGCTCCTGATACCTTACCACCTCCAACACAAACACTCACCATCCCCAATCCCTTACCACCTCCAATACAAACACTATCACCATCCCCGAACACCCTACCACCTCCAACACAAACACTATCACCATCCCCATACCTTACCACCTCCAACACAAACACTCTCACCATCCCCAATACCTTATCACCTCCAATACAAACACTATCACCATCCCCGAACACCCTACCACCTCCAACACAAACACTATCACCATCCCCCAACTCCTTACCACCTCCAACACAAACACTATCGCCGTCCCCGAACACCCTACCACCTCCAACACAAACACTATCACCATCCCCCAACCCCCTGCCACCTCCAACACAAACACTATCACCATCCCCGAACACCCTACCACCTCCAACACAAACACTATCACAATCCCCGAACACCCTACAACCTCCAACACAAACACTATCACCGTCCCCGAACACCCTACAATCTCAAACACAAACACTATCACCGTCCCCGAACACCCTACCACCTCAAACACAAACACTATCACCGTCCCCCAACCCCCTACCACCCTCCATAACCCATACCTTTGTCTCCCAGCCTCCCTCCCTCGTAGCGCAACCCATTACAACCATTTCCCAAGCCGCTACACCGTTCCATAATCCCTTACTTCCATTTCCCAACCATCTCCACCGCCCCTAATCCCATATTACCGTTTCCCAAACCCTCTCCGCTATTCCCTAATCCCTTCCCACGGTTCCCCAACCCTGTCCACATTTCCCTAATCCATTAACTCCGTTCCCCAACCCTCTACAACCACCGCCCCTGGAGAGATGGACCCCACCGACTGAAGGTGAATGAGTTATTCAGCAAAAAAATATGCGCATAAGCTAACGTTTAATCATATTATAATTATTACTATATTTAGAGAAATTGATTGAAATAATCCCTTTGCGTGGCTGTGTGGACGTAATATACTGCGATTTTATGACAGCATTCGGTGCTATTGCACACCGACATTCATTGGAATGGTCTGATAAATATGAAATTAAAAACCGTCCGTGTGCGTGTGCGTGTGCGTGTGCGTGTGCGTGTGCGTGTGCGTGTGCGTGTGCGTGTGCGTGTGCGTGTGCGTGTGCGTGTGCGTGTGCGTGTGCGTGTGCGTGTGCGTGTGCGTGTGCGTGTGCGTGTGCGTGTGCGTGTGCGTGTGCGTGTGCGTGTGCGTGTGCGTGTGCGTGTGCGTGTGCGTGTGCGTGTGCGTGTGCGTGTGCGTGTGCGTGTGCGTGTGCGTGTGCGTGTGCGTGTGCGTGTGCGTGTGCGTGTGCGTGTGCGTGTGCGTGTGCGTGTGCGTGTGCGTGTGCGTGTGCGTGTGCGTGTGCGTGTGCGTGTGCGTGTGCGTGTGCGTGTGCGTGTGCGTGTGCGTGTGCGTGTGCGTGTGCGTGTGCGTGTGCGTGTGCGTGTGCGTGTGCGTGTGCGTGTGCGTGTGCGTGTGCGTGTGCGTGTGCGTGTGCGTGTGCGTGTGCGTGTGCGTGTGCGTGTGCGTGTGCGTGTGCGTGTGCGTGTGCGTGTGCGTGTGCGTGTGCGTGTGCGTGTGCGTGTGCGTGTGCGTGTGCGTGTGCGTGTGCGTGTGCGTGTGCGTGTGCGTGTGCGTGTGCGTGTGCGTGTGCGTGTGCGTGTGCGTGTGCGTGTGCGTGTGCGTGTGCGTGTGCGTGTGCGTGTGCGTGTGCGTGTGCGTGTGCGTGTGCGTGTGCGTGTGCGTGTGCGTGTGCGTGTGCGTGTGCGTGTGCGTGTGCGTGTGCGTGTGCGTGTGCGTGTGCGTGTGCGTGTGCGTGTGCGTGTGCGTGTGCGTGTGCGTGTGCGTGTGCGTGTGCGTGTGCGTGTGCGTGTGCGTGTGCGTGTGCGTGTGCGTGTGCGTGTGCGTGTGCGTGTGCGTGTGCGTGTGCGTGTGCGTGTGCGTGTGCGTGTGCGTGTGCGTGTGCGTGTGCGTGTGCGTGTGCGTGTGCGTGTGCGTGTGCGTGTGCGTGTGCGTGTGCGTGTGCGTGTGCGTGTGCGTGTGCGTGTGCGTGTGCGTGTGCGTGTGCGTGTGCGTGTGCGTGTGCGTGTGCGTGTGCGTGTGCGTGTGCGTGTGCGTGTGCGTGTGCGTGTGCGTGTGCGTGTGCGTGTGCGTGTGCGTGTGCGTGTGCGTGTGCGTGTGCGTGTGCGTGTGCGTGTGCGTGTGCGTGTGCGTGTGCGTGTGCGTGTGCGTGTGCGTGTGCGTGTGCGTGTGCGTGTGCGTGTGCGTGTGCGTGTGCGTGTGCGTGTGCGTGTGCGTGTGCGTGTGCGTGTGCGTGTGCGTGTGCGTGTGCGTGTGCGTGTGCGTGTGCGTGTGCGTGTGCGTGTGCGTGTGCGTGTGCGTGTGCGTGTGCGTGTGCGTGTGCGTGTGCGTGTGCGTGTGCGTGTGCGTGTGCCTGACGAATGTTGTAAATCCGGCCGTGATTCTTCTTTGCATCTCCTTGTCTTGGTGTTTGTCTCTGGTGCTGTATCTCTGTCCCAGGTAGACGTAGCTTTCAACGTTCTCGATATGAGTGCCGTTTTCCATCATCACATATGTCTTCGACTTATTCATCTTCAGATCCTGGTTAGGACTTTTATCAGCTATTTCCTTAGCATTTGTTGTAGTTCATATGGTGTAATAGTGAAGATGAATAAGATATTCGCCGTCTATCTTCAAGCCTCTGGTTTCCCAAGTCAGTTGTCAGAGTATGCTTTCGAATGCTGCCATGAGCAGTTTGAGCGATATGGTATCTCCCTGTCGTACTGCTCTCCTGATGTTGATCTTGTTGTAGTAGTTTCTTTGTGTAGGTGAACAGTAGTAGAAGCACACATCTTCTTTCCCAGTTCTTGAAACGAGGCCAGTACTGCTTGAGTTTGCACTGAGTCGAAGGCTTTCTCGTAGTCGTCGAATGCAATGCAGAGTATGTTATTATATTATCTGCACTTCTCCTTCAGTTGGTTTACGACGTGAATGTGGTCTATCGTTGAGTATCTGCTTCTGAAATCAGCTAGCTCTCGTGGCTGCTGTTCGCCTTTTCGTTAGTACTTTCAAGAGTACTTTATAGATGTTTGATAGTCGTTGCTTAACGCTCTGTAATTGTTGAGGTCTTTCTTATTTCCCATCTTGAAGAATATCACCATCTTAGTGTTCTTTTACGCTGTGGGTATTCGTCTTTCTGATAAGCATTTAATATACAGCTTATCAAACGTCTTCGAGATGATATCTTCTCCTGCTTGCAATGTCTCGATGTTTATATGGTCGTTGCCTGTTGCTGTCTCATTCTTCATATCTCGGGGTGCTGCTTCCACCTCACATGATGTTATCTCTGCTACCTCTTTTGGGTCAGTGTGGAATATGGTACTCTGTTCACTTTTGTACAGCCTGGCATTGGTGTAGAATTGCTCTATTCGTTCTATGATCTTATCTTGATGGTGAATTTCTGTACCATGCTTGTTTAGGAGTGAGATCAGTCTGTCTTGCCCTAACTTTTCTGACTTTCTTCAGGCTCTTTGATGACATGATCGTTTCTTGTATGATCTCGTGGTTATATTTCTTGATGTTCTCTCTTGTTTTCTTTTTGACGGTCTTGCTTATTTCTGTGTACTCTATTCGTTGTTTATCGTCGCCCCCCCCCCATTTCTCGTCGTTTCTCATCACGGCTCGTGTTCGTAATGATATCCTCGATTGCAGTGGCTTGTTAATTACCTTAACTAATCTTTATGCGCTTTGTTGGATAATGTATGTGATGGTTTCGCTCATTGTGTCGATGTCATCTAGTTCTTGAAGTGTTTTCAATCGGTTTCTCCATTTGAGTTGGAATTCGATCATCTTTGATCCTATTTGTGTGACATCTACTCTTGGTGGCCTCTTGGTCATCAATTGTTTCCTCCAGTTTGATGTTGCTCATAGCCATTCTGTGGTTACTTCCAATGTTGACTCTGAATAAACTGTCATTCATTCATTCATTCATTCATTCATTCATTCATTCATTCATTCATTCATTCATTCATTCATTCATTCATTCATTCATTCATTCATTCATTCATTCATTCATTCATTCATTCATTCATTCATTCATTCATTCATTCATTCATTCATTCATTCATTCATTCATTCATTCATTCATTCATTCATTCATTCATTCATTCATTCATTCATTCATTCATTCATTCATTCATTCATTCATTCATTCATTCATTCATTCATTCATTCATTCATTCATTCATTCATTCATTCATTCATTCATTCATTCATTCATGTATGGTCTGTTTGTTAGGATGTAGTCAATTTCGGTCTTCGTTACACCGTTTGGGTTTTTCCACGTTCATCCTCTCCCTGTTTTCTTCTGAAACATGGCATTCATGATTTTTAATTTTCCTGTTGTTGCCCATTCTACCAATGTGTTTTTTCGTTTCTCAATTTGAGCCCAAATTTGCCCGTTGCCGTTTCAGTAGGGATTGTTCTTTTCCATATTTGCGCATTGAACCCTCCCATCACTATCGTGTAAGTGGCTTGGTTTCCCTAAAGTCTCATCGACGTCGATACAAAAGCTATTTATGTCTTCTTCTGAGTTTGATGTTGTTGATGCACTATCTTTAGTTGTAGCGCTTTGCTATGTTTAGAACACATTCTGCTACTCTGGGGCTGACGCTGCTTACCCTCACTATGTGGTCTTAGCATTTGCTGTTTATGAGAAAGGTTAAAGGGATAAAAAAAACAACGGGCTGCACAATGATGATGATGATGATGAATATATATATGTATATATATATATATATATATATATATATATATATATATATATATATATATATATATATATATATATATAACATATATATATATATTGATGCCAACAGTTCACTTGTGCTGTTGACTTTGGTGATAGATGTAATTATTTTAGATTAAGATAATGACTACAACGTAGTCAATTGGAATATGTTCAATATTTAAGATATGTTGATATTTAAATGTAGCTTTCATACTTAACGCGATTCCATTCTGTATCTACCACCGAGGACAGTTCAAACAAGACCAACGCTGCCGGTGTACCACGCACGCCGTCCAACTGGACGGTATGGCGTGAAAAATTATTACACACTTGTTGAATGTTGACCTGACTAGAATTTACGAACACTGTGTAGTTTTGAAATAAATGATCCACCTATAGACCACGATCCATTGAGATGAACGATAATATGAAATCTAATATAATTACCTGGCTCTCAGTTAGTTCACAAATAAAATAAATACGTTCATTATTGGCATAACTACTGCCGTCTTTCAATTAACCTTAAAATGTCATGCCAAAAAATGTCATGCCATGCCAAAAAAACGGCGACTTCCCATTTCATACGCGGTTGATGCACCAGTAGCATGTTTTGCGTGGCGAAGTGGTATGCCTAACATTTGCGATACGGTGCATCATGCCATTTCAGCCTAGCTTATGCATATATATATATATATATATATATATATATATATATATATATATATATATATATATATATATATATATATATGTATTATATATATATATATATATATATTTATATATGTATTATATATATATATATATATATTTATATTATATATATATATATGTATATATATATATATATATATATATATATATATATATATATATATATATATATATATATATATATATATATATATATATATATATATATATATATATATATATATATATATAATACATATATAAATACATACATATATATATATATATATATATATATATATATATATATATATATATATATATATATATACATATATACGTAGAACGTAAGAAAGTAAGCAAAACGTTGCTTCTTTATATGTAGAAGAAATTCCCCAAAATGTACATCGTTGCAAGTAGATTTCAAATAAACTACCTAAAAAGCAAAAGAACGCACGCTTTTCAATTGATCGCCGAATTTCGACAAATCGATTTCTGATCGTCTCTTTTATAATAGTTTAACGAAATTCGGAAATTACTTATCGTTCATGACCTACCACTTCGTTCGTGTTATTTCTGAAAAACTCGTCGGGCCAAGATGTCTGTTATCTCCGACTGCGCGATTCTGTCTGCTGATTTCATCAACACACACTTTCACAAACGAACCTCCGTATTTTACAGCCTAGTGGACACAGGAAATGTCATTTTGTAGTGCCTACAGGACCCAAGTCGGGATGGGCTGTAGTGCCTGTAGTGCAGACAGGACACTAGAGCAGACCTGTTTAGTGCACACAGTACACAGGACACTACACAGGACAGGTCGTAGTGCAGACAGGACACTAGAGAAGACATGTTGTAGTGCACACATGACACAGGACACTACACAGGGCAGGCTGTAGTGCAGACAGGACACTAGAGAAGACATGTTGTAGTGCACACATGACACAGGACACTACACAGGACAGGTTGTAGTGCAGACAGGACACTAGAGAAGACAGGTTGTAGTGCACACATGACACAGGACACTACACAGGACAGGTCGTAGTGCAGACAGGACACTAGAGAAGACATGTTGTAGTGCACACATGACACAGGACACTACACAGGACAGGTTGTAGTGCAGACAAGACACTAGACAAGACAGGTTGTAGTGCACACAGGACACAGGACACAGGACACTAGACAGGACAGGTTGTAGTGCAGACAAGACACTAGAGAAGACAGGTTAGTAGTGCACTACACAGGACAGGATACAAGACACAGGTTGTAGTGCACACAGGATACACTAGACAGGACAGGTTGTAGTGCAGACACTAGACACTAGAGAAGACAGGTTGTAGTGCACTAGACAAGACAGGTAGTACAAGACACTACACAGGACAGGTTGTAGTGCAGACAAGACACTAGACAAGACAGGTTGTAGTGCACACAGGATACAAGACACTAGACAGGACAGGTTGTAGTGCAGACAAGACACTAGAGAAGACAGGTTAGACAGGACAGGTTGTAGTGCACACAGGAGTACACAGGATACAAGACACTAGACAGGACAAGCTGTAGTGCAGACCGGACACTAGAGAAGACAGGTTGTTGTGCACACAGGTAACAGGGCACTATATAGGACAGGTTGTAGTGCAGGCAAGACACTAGAGAAGACAGGTTGTAGTGCACACAGGATATAAAACACTAGACAGGACAGGTTGTAGTGCACACAGGACACTACACAGGACAGGTTGTAGTGCAGACAAGACGCTAGAAAAGATAGGTTGTATTGCACACAGGACACAGGACAGGTTGTAATGCAGACAGGACACTAGAGAAGAAAGGTTGTTGTGCACACAGGATACAGGACACTGGACAGGACAGGCTTAGTGTACACAATACACAAGAGAGGACAGGTCATAATGCCTACTGGAAAGACTCAGACGAGACGACCCCAAATAGAGTTAAGGGCTGCTAGACACTTAGCTGTGTGATTGCGTCGTTCGGATCGTGCTAACGAAAGAGAAACACTTTAACTACATCGAGAGTTATGAGCGCGAGGGCGTTTGCTGAAAATACTTCAAAAGGCAGACTCAGTGGTGGGTTATAACCTCATAATGCTCCTAGCAATTTCAGTACGCAGTGACATTATGAAGCATATTCTCGCTTACACTTGTGGGGAAAATAAATCGACTTCATTCTGGTCTTGTGTTGAAATTATCGTGTGAATAAAATACAGGAATTTCAATTTATATATTTTTTCATATTATATACATATATGAATCAAAGCAAAATACAATGGAAAGGGGTACTAAAGAAAAGGTTGGTTTCGGTAAGACTTGTACAGACAATTTGGAACGAAATGTCAACCAGTGCTTGCAATTTGCGCGAGACTTGTTGATGCGGGTTGGAGCGGGATATCACACTTCTCGTTGCTGTTTGAGATAGAAGTGCAGTGATCGGCTAAAACGAGATGACACGGTATGATTTTGTCATTCGCGAGATTTGTTGGGACTGGTTGGCACGTGCATGGTCTTAACTGTAACGGAAAGAACACGATTAGCATCAGGTCACCAAAAATACCGCATCAGACCAGTTAAAACCAA
>CBDHHR010000824.1:0-22500 GCA_965263245.1 Metamycoplasmataceae bacterium
AAATGTTTAATGATTACAGATTGACTGAATACTTCTATGCTGAACATGTATATAGGGGTAGCACAATCTATAATTTAAGCCAATAAAAAAAGCGTACACAAAGATATTTATTTTTGTCATCAGTTTATTCTCTCAACACGTACAACTGATTCCAGTGCATAAAGAAATAGGGATTAACAATGGACGAGAGATTGCGGTTAGCTGGTGGGCTACACCTGACACGAACTCAAATATTGGCACAAAACATGACCCAGTGGAAGCATTATATTCACGTCTATTCTCCAGGCAAAGAAATGGCCCAAGGGGGCAATGTTGGTGACAGTGGCGCCTCCTTGCGAAATACAATGAACTATTATGTTAAAAAATACATGGCAGGTATATGAAAACGGTTGAAACGTTAAAATACACGTATGTTGTACAAATATGAGGTCACACATGGAGGGCGAATATGGACATTTAAGAGGCGGTTCATGGCCATATTGTGTAAGCCTTGCAACGTAGAATTAAAGTTCTTATTTGTGAGCACATATAGGCGTCCATGTCCACTTGCCATCCAGAGGTAATTATCTCAGTGGCGATATGGTTAATTCTTTTTTAAACATTAATACGAATTGTCTTGAAGATGCTATTAAATACAGCAACGCTATTATTAATCAATATATATGATGTGGTAACATTGAACACGGGGGCCATCGAAACACCAATAGGTTAACAATAGCTGACATGTTGTACAGCTAGTCCTTATTTGATATAGATCCCTATGTCAACTTCGTTTGTCATATTCTCATGAGAGTAGCTCAATCAGTAGATAATTTTCATTTACCCGCTACGTATATTATCCACTTTCACAATGCGTACGTTCCCATATTCCTATGTGTATTGTTGTTTTGTAAATGCAAAGGAAACACTTATGAATTTTTATTTGTGCTACTGACTGGTACACGAACGATAAATGGTAGCTTGCTGTTTGTATTTAATATTGCACGGTGATTTATTGCCCAGTGCGCAGTTCGCTTGTCGTTACGGGAGCCTCGTGTCGCACAGAACATAATAGACACCGGTACGTATCATTATAATTGACGCACTGACACCATGTTGTGGGTCATTATGTACATTTACATGTACGACAGTGTGTGCGAGGCATTGACTGCGAGTAGCGGCTGTCGTGTCGTGTGTCGTGTGTCGAACTCGCACAGTTCAAGTCGTCACTGTGTCGCTGTCGTGCACACGGTAGTGGACACACCCACGACGGTTTATCAGCGTTCACACGCTGACCAGCTGGGAACGCCGTGGGCGGTGGGCCGTTGAGGCCACGGTAGGTCGGACGAAGACGTGTTATACCCGAGCGACAAGACCGACACGCTCCACTGCACATGGTCTACTCGACATATTGAGTGTCTCACTGGTGTTAACCGTGTTTACGTCGCGGGCATTCGGCCGAGTGCTGTCAGTCTAGGTCAGACGTCGACCAACGGGCGAACGTACGAGGGAGCGGACACAGGGGACGGACTCTGCGATGGCGGTAAGTGACCACGAACCTCATATGCGTTCACACAGGTAGACAGTTACCTGTGCACACCTGGCCGAGGTGAGATCCGCCCCAGGCAGGTGACTATAGGTCATACGGTCTCACCGCGATGGCCGAGTTCGTGGGTATGGTGAAAATAAACACCGTGTAGGTGTTTGTTGTGTCGCCGCAACACTTTAAGGGTCACAGATGTGTTCGTAGTTGCCGTCACCGTTCAGGTTGTGTATATTTTGTCGTCAATGTGACAACCACGATTAACATGTCACTGGTACCTAACGGTGTGACGTCTATGACGAATGCTCAACGACACTGACACCTGTGTCAGGTGTTTCTACCTTACCTCCATGGCTTATCCTTAGATCGTCACACTGTTGATGACATCATTGACCTGAGTTTTATATGTCGCCTGTCCTTAGACTTCCTTCGTTCGCATTCCTTCGTGTGACCAGTTACAGTGTGTCCTGGTTCAGGGCTCTGAACATATCCGGGCAATTATTATATACTGTCTTTATATATACTGTCTATATATATATATCATATATATATATATATATATATATATATATATATATATATATATATATATATATATATACATGTATATTATGTACACACAAATACATATATGATAAGTGATATGTGATATATGGTATATGGTATATGATACGTATATATATATATATATATATATATATATATATATATATACTTATACTTATACGTGTCATATACCATATACCATATACCATATACCATATATCATATATCACATATCACATATCATATATATATATATATATATATATATATATATATATAACACTTTCAGCTGTCAAGTGATAGACATGTATTGTATCCAACTGATAACGGTATTTGTCACAGTGTGTATTCAACGAGTGACCTGTGCTTTGCTATATTTAAACAATCACAACCAACATCCGCCCCTTGGTTCCGTGTACGGAGTAAAAGTAAAAATCGTCCCACGGCTGATGTGTCTTGTTTGCAGTTACATTCACTGGGTAAAGAAGCCTTAGTAAGTTAGTAAGATCATTTTTCCTTTTCCAAAGGTTTGTGTGACATATGTTCAGGATCAACTCAAATGATCATCTTCAAGTCGACAGAACACATGCTAGCGTTATTTAGGGATTTGATTGAGTTTTCCTCTGTCAGACTCTGTTACTTTATGATTGTAGCAGTACTTTTCCAAGTCTCTAGTTTCAAGAACGCTAACGACAACGTAACGTGCGTACACCAAACGCGTACTTATTTTACTTAAGCAACACTAACCGTCATACATCTTTACTCAGTTGCTTTATATAAATATAACTTACCTTTCACACATCCAAAACTTCTTTCAGCGAATACAGAGTCGTATTTGTCCATGGACAAACTGATATGACAATCAAGTATGATGAGCTTATATTTGGGAATGCTGATGGATCCCCAACTGAATGGCATGCTTAGGGGGCATTGTATTTTTTTCGTGAACCGTATTTGCTGGAGTTGTCGGCGTTCTTCCTTCCGGTGTCGTCGGCGGAAGTCATCCACGTAATCTTTTCCGACTGGATTTTGGTCTACATCCCATACTACTTATCTGTCTCTTTGTATAATCAATCAAATAGACATTGGCTCTAGTTTTTCGCTACAGTTCAAAGAAGTATGTGACATCAATTAACTTACCTTTGAATCGCCTGTGATTACCGCTATAGGTAACGTGCCTGAAAAACCCAAATAGCTGGCTATTTATAGTGATGTAGGCGTAATTATATGTGAACGGATAATGTGGTTTGCTGTAATTGCAGGTCGGCTAAATATTTCACCGATGCATTGAATTGGCGGTGTTGATAACAGGGAGACGAATAGGCGTGGTGTACCGCGCTTTACGTGGAATCCGATAGCACCTAGCTGCAACATAATGTTAGGTTTGATGTAGGCCCACGCCTCCGATATATAACAATTGCGCAGATACGATGAAAAATCCGACACGTAAAACACAAGTCTCAAGCATAATAAGATAATCCAGTAACAGTCGGTACTGACAGGCTTAGATTTTGTCTTTGGTCTCATTGTCTAACGCGGCGGGTTGAATGCACGAGCCCATCCAGCATGTACGCCGTGTCTTAGCGTAGTGATCCACGGGCTGAATACACCGTTGCTGTTGCTGACAACTAGTGATCGGTTCAGATTACTGCGAGATTATTGCACGGGAGAAAATAACAAGTCTGAACAACAGTAATAGCAGTTGTAAAGTCGGCCGAGTTTATTGAACTTCACACGGCTGCAGCAGACAGTTCAGTCCGTCTTGGCAAGCTTTCTATGTTAATGGCATTTCTCGGACAACTGCTGCATAGTCTGACATGGCCGCGTATTGCATAACATATCGGTGCAACTGGATATTTGTAAGAGTACTTGGTTAGCTATGCGCTCAGTTGTATTGCACATATATTGGCCCTACACATACACAGGGACCTACAACAAGACGTTGTGTGTGAAACACACACGATAACATCAATAATTTCTTCTTTTGAAATTGGACGTGAATAGAGTAAATTCGCGCAATGAAAGACGTTAATTATATGGTGATTGTGTGGGAAGGCGTATTACGTTTTATGAATTCTGCGGCTTCTAAGAACTACACAATCATACTGTTCGCACTGGATCACTGGTGTCAAGGTAAAATCAAACGAAACAAACTACAACCACATTCAAACTTGCTTTGAATGTGATATGTTATTTTGTAATGAGGAGCATTTAACATGTCTTTATGAGGAAATCGTCAAAAGGTTTCTGTGTTGATTTTGGAATCCAGTCAATGATTTGAAACCATAATGGTTATAATGACAGACGTTCAAATCGACGATATAATAATGAACACATTCTGTGAGATCGACCTCACCCCGAGAGGCAGCTATCTCTCTATAGATATATCTGACAGATCTGTTATTGTTATGACGCGATTCGTATTCAGCGGAGTGAGTCCGTTACGCGTGGCTGCACACGCTACTCAATGGGTGATCTAATGCGTAGAACACTACTAAGAGATTCCAGAACACACAGTTGACTACAAGTTAGACCGCGCCGCAGCTACAAATTATAGGCCCTGCAATATACTGTTCAAAGCTGATTTATATTGGTTCAAGTCGTCGGTGATGACACAGAGCTATTTGGTAGAGTTTTATATGTAGTTCTGCACATCAAACACTATAGCAATGAGCGTGGAGTCAGTGAAATATCGCGGGAAATGTGAATAAAATATGTGAATTGCGAGAACTGTTTATAGGGGGTTCTGATCAAGTCGGAGAAAGACGAATCTTGGAGGAATTGGGTTACGAATGGATGGAACGGAAAAGGCTGTACAACATTGCAGGAACTAGTCCTCATTCGTGTTTTTGGGAATCACGGACAAGAATATAAGACAACACTTGCTGTTACAGGATAAAAACTTTTTATCGTCTAACGAGTAAACACGATACAAAACGAACCCCGAATGTTTGCCGCTGTTAAATCCGTATGGTATAGAAAACAACACATGTGCAATGTTGATACAATGACTGTTTTAAGACATTTCTAGATCTACTTGGCAGACCGCGCTATCTATGTCGTAGCGCTGTTTACACAGCAAACATGCCTCGACACACATGCTAGCCATGTTTGAGGTGATAAATAGTCGAAGGTGCATTTCTTCGGACAAGTGAATAATAGACACATGAATAGACTTGCAAAAGTAGGCGCTTTGAAAGGATATGAACACAATCCTTTAGTTGGCATATAGGTCCTGTTCCGATTTAGGTTGTTGCACGGTCAATATCAATACAACACTGAGCTTTGCCGGTGCTCTCTCTCTCTCTCTCTCTCTCTCTCTCTCTCTCTCTCTCTCGCTCTCTCTCTTCTCTCTTCTCTCTTCTCTCTGTCTCTGTCTCTGTCTCTGTCTCTGTCTCTGTCTCTGTCTCTGTCTCTGTCTCTGTCTCTGTCTCTGTCTCTGTCTCTGTCTCTGTCTCTGTCTCTGTCTCTGTCTCTGTCTCTGTCTCTGTCTCTGTCTCTGTCTCTGTCTCTGTCTCTGTCCCTGTCCCTGTCCCTGTCCCTGTCCCTGTCTCTGTGTCTGTCTGTCTGTCTGTCTGTCTGTCTGTCTGTCTGTCTGTCTGTCTGTCTGTCTGTCTGTCTGTCTGTCTGTCTGTCTGCCTATCTCTCTCTCTCTCTCTCTCTCTCTCTCTCTCTCTCTCTGTCTCTGTCTCTCTCTGTCTCTCTGTGTCTCTCTCTGCTTCTCTCTCTCTGTCTCTGTCTGTTTGTCTGTCTGTCTGTCTGTCTGTCTGTTTCTCTCTCTCTCAGTGTATGAACAATTACACAGTTCATGTAAGGTTGTATCATGCATTTTACTGATTGTTAAAAGTACGAACATACCTGTTCTAAAGTATCTGTTTAACTAAACCTGCAATGCATTCGCTGTAATTTTAGCGGGGTCATTTAACAGATCGTGTTTCGTTGCATTCCATTATTTCAAACACACGGTTTTCAGTAAAATATGAAACAATCAGAAGAAAATATTGTAAACAGCAGAATACTGCAGTTTATAATAGTATCCAATTATCATAGTAGAAAACAAATATGTATCAAGTACAATTTGCTTTGACCCGTATGTTCAAAAATTAAACAGTAGTTTTATCAAAATTACTGTACTACAAGTTATAAACTGTTTTTCCAAAATAATACTAGTTCTACTGATTATCAAAACTGAAATATAAAACGAATCCACAGTAGTATTAAGTCAATATGGTGGATATTTGTTCTTATTCCCGACATCTTCCGCCCACAATTGTATTTGTATGAGGGACACTCGTCGACTGTGATTCTTAAGTATTTGTACGTTATCCTGTGTTATTAAACTGACTGCGTATATTACTTAAGCTATTTCGAAACTACATACAGTGTATGTGGACAGCAAAGGATCTCATTTGCCATGGACAAAACAGTTTAGTAAGCAACTCAATTGTGTAGACCAACACATTCAGAATATATGGCTATACAACTCTCCTTTGTCCAATCGGAAGAAGACAACGGTGTTAGTAAGTATGAATGAATGCTTTAATGAACTTGTTAGGTATTGAGTCAGAGATACTTTCCATTTCGATAGAACATGATGAAAACTGTATTCATGTAGCACTCCTCTTTGCTCAAGGAAGGACATTCAGTGGAAATAACATTTCTTCAAAGTACTCTTTATTGTTGTTTTCCGCGTTCTTTTCAAGGTGATTTCTTAAATCTTAATTTCTTCGGCGATAGGTACCCAAGAGCTAGGAAGTGTCTAGTTTTAATGTTACTGTGTGTTCAATTCTAAAGTCGGCCTATCACCGTTTGTGATCTCTTTCCGGAGGGTGTGTCCAATCCGTGTCCACTTTCTGTTTTTAGTCTCTTTCATGATTCACAAACACACACACACACACACACACACACACACACACACACACACACACACACACACACACACACACACACACACACACACACACACACACACACACACACACACACACACACACACACACACACACACACACACACACACACACACACACACACACACACACACACACACACACACACACACACACACACACCACACACACACACACACACACACACACACACACACACACCCGCATGTACAACTGTAGCACGACCTGTGGTCCGGGCTACAAACACAGCTGCCAGGACGTCGCAATGTACGCATAATTGACGGAACGAGCCAGTGGCTGTCGAATTGGTCAACAATGTAACACGAATACACGGAATGCGTCTAGTGTTTCTCGAGTATTCGTCCTTGCACGCAACACCGCATTCCGACGTAGAAATCTGAATGCGATGTCAGTATTTAGGGCCAGATCAGTAATTTACTTTCGGGCTTCTTGTTCACATAACAAGCACCGGTTCGTTTGATGCGGTATTGATCTTTATTTAGAATGAATGCACGCTCACACCATGCCTACTGACATTAGTATTCGTTCAGACGTGAAGCTGGTTGTTACAACGAATGCTATTGTTGCGCTTGAGCAGTCTGCAGTGACGTTGTCCTGTGTCACCGTTATCGACGTGACACAAAACGACTAATTCTAGTTTTCAACCGATGTTGCCAGTTACATGAAACGACCGCCCTATCAAACCAACCCGGCTTAATTTGATATGTACGCACATGGCTTTTTGGTGTGCACGTGTGTGTTAGCTCTCTGTGTTTGTGTGTGTGCGCGTGTGTGGTTATGTATGTGCGCGTGTGTGTGTGTGTGTGCGTGTGCGTGTGCGTGAGTGTGTGGTGTGTTGTGTTGTGTTGTGTTTGTATATATATATATATATATATATATATATATATATATATATATATATATATATATATATATATATATATATATGTATATGTATACAAATACACACACACACGCACACACGCACACACCCATATATATATGTATATATATATATATATATATATATATATATATATATATATATATATATGTATATATATATATATATATATATATGGATGTGTGGGTGTGTGTGCGTGTGCGCGTGTGTGGATGTGTGGATGTGTGGATGTGTGTGCGTTTGTGTATGTGTGAATGCTGTGCTGTGCCTCACTGGACGTGTTGTCGTGTTTCAGTTGTGGACGTCGAGACGTGACACCAGCAGTGGTCCTGGCGGCACGATCCCCGTCCTACGCGACAACGACGACAGCCTGATGGAGCGTAAGATGGACGCCGAGGCCGCCTCCGTCCTCCGCCAGTGGGACACCAACGCGCAGGTGCAGCGCGAGACCTTCCGAATGCGCCCGAAGGCGTCGCCTAGCAACGGACCGGAGCGCCGTCGCAAGCGGCTCTCGAGCACCGGAAGCTCGCGCGCGACGCAGACTAATACGTCGGCGTCGGACGCGACTTCCGGTTTCCCCGAGATCGACGTGACGCGCCGGGAAGACACGCTGTTCGACACGAGCGGGGAGAGCGTGGACGAGGACCTTCGTCTGCCGTGGTACGCGACGTGTCCGAAGACCGGGCGGCGCATCTTCCGGATGGAGTTCGACGTCACCGGATACGACCGACGCAACATCAGCGTGAAGGTGGCCGGAAGTCGGCTCGTCGTGCACGCCACGCAGCGGCAGAGCGTCGACGGCCGGAAGAGCACGACCGAGTTCTGTCGGCGCGTGAAGCTGCCCGGTGACGTCGACGCGCGTCATCTGATCTGCACTGACGTCGACGGACGCCTCGTGATCGAGGCGCCGCTCAAGGTCGACGCGCCACCTGGCGGCGACGATGACTCGCACAGCGAGGAGCCGCTCAACACGCCCGTCGTGAAGTTGTCTGACGACGGAATCAAGACACTGCATCTGCTCGCCGAGGTCGGTCGCGTCTTCCACGCCGATGACGTCATCGTGCAGTTGAAAGGCAACGACCGGTTGTTGGTGAGCGCGGACCGGAAAGAGGACAGTCGGCTCGGTAAACTCTCGGCCTCTTTATCTAGGGAGTTCCTCCTGCCCTTCCCGATCGAACCGCGCACGCTGAAGGCCGGAATGACCACAGACGGACTACTGAAAGTGTCGGCGAACGTCGTACGTGACAATGACGTCACAGATGTCGTTGTTATTACAGATCTAACACCAAACGGCAATTCAAAGTGAACACCGTCCATGCTGTACACATCATACAATAATATATTATTCTCTGATACGAGATATTAGGAGGCGCAAACATTGATGACGTCTTTGAATATTTCGTCAGAATGACGTCGTGTTATATTGACACGTGACGCTGCGGTACCAACGGATTAACGTTGTTCGTCTTATCTTATGCATCTTGTACAACATACCATGTTAATTAACCTTATCATGCTGAGGCTCATAACATAGGCGCAGTGCAAATGATAAATAATAAACATTTCAAATATTGAAAACATTAATACAAATAAATAAAATTATGATTTAATTGCAAGATTTATTTTAACATTGTTAATGGGGGGGGGGGGTTGCATATGGAGTCATGAAAGACTGTTATTTGGCATGTTATGAGTACATATAACGACGAACATTTATTACTTATATATAACTATATCATCCATCAACTGCATAGACAAAACACTCGCAAACACACACGTACGAAAACCTGCATATAAACACGAACACATCTGCACACGAACACCCACAAACCAGAACACTCGCAGACAGTTTACTCTTGCACACGTATATTATAATAATCATCATACTCCGATCTTATTAAGCCTTCAGTTAAGCTCTTTCAGCAGATGCATGATTAGTAACCGCCATTTTATTACCTATTCAATAAGGTCGTGTATCAATATAAATATTGATGTAAACAAACATTGATGTAAACAAACAAATGGATATTCGGGCTCCAAAGCCTACACGGTCAACAGGCCACATTTATTGACGTTGTACGGAATCGACTATACAATGAACATGTGTATTAACCTACATTGCTAATACGTTGTCAATACAGTGTCAACGTTATCAGAACAACGTGCTGCATATCTTTACATTGAATCACTGGGTGGCTTTAAAATGGCAGTCACACGTTGTGGACTAAGAATTGTCTGATCTACCTAAACGAATACATCACAATAATTGTACAAATATATGTTAGAATTGTATCAATTATATAACACTGGTGTGACGAAATTGATTTGTGATTACCAGCTCCACGTCCGCTAATGTCCAATTGCCACGTAAAGGTACGATTTTTACAGTGTTTTGCGTGTGTGCGTGCGTGCGTGGTTCGTGTGTGTGTTATTGCGTACGTGTGTGTGCGTGTGCGATGTGGATGTATGTGTGCATGTGCGCAAGTGTGTGGGCGAACTGTCGGTGTGTGCATGAACGTGTGTGTATTCTACACGTGTATACGTCACTATCTCGTCCCAGAGAATCTCTAACAACATATTCCGCCTTTGCCGTGGCTTCTGCGTCGTTTTCATGTCTCAACCCCTCCTTGCGGACGCTCTTGTTTCTGCTCCACTGGTCACTGGCACCTCGCCTAAAAGCGTGGCCACAGGTGGAGAATCCAAAAAAGAATAAGGAAATGGTCATATATGTGTATACCTTGCTGATGCTAACTTGCAGAACCATGAGCGTTTTTGCTATATATTTGAATTGAACAAGAACGGACACAGTAGCTAATGGTCATTTAATAATGTGGGACCTCGTCTAAACGCGGGGTGAAAGGTGAAGAATCCAAAAAAGAATAACGCAGTGGTCATTGCTGATGCTAACTGACAGAAGCCTGAGTTTATTTACTATAATTATATGAATTGAACAAGAACGGATATAGTTGGTAATGGTCATTTAATAGTTGCATCCAACTGGAATAACAACATAGCGCTCGATATGGCAAAGCCTAAGCTCTAAATAATAGATAGTATCATCGGTGTACAACAAATACATTATTAATGACAAATAAAAATAGCAAAGGTGGGACGGTAATTTCCACCACCCAGCCTTTTGCAAAGGAGGCCCTACCCTCACCCCATTTTAAGAAAATCAACCAGCATAGGAAGCAACGAGTAACGTAAACACATGCTAGTAGTGTTAATAGTTGTATTCAGTCGTCGCACGCGGTATGGACCGTTCGCTATGCTGTGTTGCCGGTGCGACATCGGTGGAAATTGAGACTGACCATCGTGAAACCAGGGACAAAGTACCGCCACTCTCGCTGTTTACCCAATACACGAGGGCACGGCGTTTTATATGTACTCTTGCGAATAGTGATTGTCATAGAATTACAATCAATTTATTTAAAAAGGTAAAGTTGTACATTTATAAGTGTCTACCCCTGTGAGTAATTTGACAAAATAAAAAAGTAGATTTTACCATCACAATAATTATATTTTTATGGCAATATTGAGGTTTTTTCTTTTAGAAATTATTTGGTTCCGCTAAAAATTGTATCCAATTATTTAATAAATGGTAAAAGGAAAGTGTTCTGGTCTCTGCAACTAAAATGAAAATATATATTAATAATTGGCAACCATAATCCATAATGTTACGGCATTAGTTTACTGGAATGACCTTGTTGAAAACACAGCATTGCTATTGTTTCGACAGCGCTATTTACATGGAAAGACTGCATCGTGAGTGTATAGTTATCCCACTTAACGATCGCCAAACAGGGTACACTAATCTGGTTTATAACATCCACATATTTCGGCGTACAGTTGGTTAGCATATGTAATGATATCTTCACTGCTACTTATGAACCGTCCATTGTGTCAGTTGTTTATTGCTATTGGGAGAGGTTTATAACCGTGTCACCACGTAACCAGTAGAGCAGACACCGACATAAATAACCGCCAACTTTGCTTTGTAAACCCACACGGCTCTAATTAGCAAAACGTTATGTCCACATTGTGCGTAATATGACACTAAGTTGAAAGTTTATTTGGGTACATTGTTTTTACATACAAGGATATAGGAATGGGTTAATTAATTAACTCAGGAGATTCAATTTGGAAAATAAAGGCAAACATCGGATAGTGTGTACTACAAGTTACTGGTACTATGTAGATACATTTCGTGACCTAATTTGTCAGTGACCCAATGGTAAAGAAAAGTTGATATAGAAGCCAATAATATATATATATATATATATATATATATATATATATATATATATATATATATATATATCATGCTATTAATAATCTTACTTATTACCGACTAGTAAAATTAAGCAACATTTTCTGTTTTATTATGATTTAAAGTCAGTAGCGTTTTATATCTCAATACAGTGACATAATATGAGCGAAATGCGAAGCAGCAAAAATAATTTTGAAAAATAATTCTGCTTAACCGACTCTAGCTCGGCTGCGTAATTTCACCGAGAAGATGTGAGGGACTAAAGCGTGCTGCCACATCACGGAGCCTGGGTAATCTAGGCTACATGCATAGTACATATCAATAGGGCCTGCAAGTGGGTCACGATACATGGCGTGACTCCGCGCGACTGGAGCTTATTGGGTACTGGACACAAGAATACTATTCTAACGATGGATGATAGTTGTAGCTTCCGACTGATGAATACTAGGAAAACCAGGTCTTAAATATCTTGTGTTATACCTTTCTTATCTTAAATGTCCGATTTAATATAATTATAGTTTACCACACTATCATAGACATATAACGATTTAAGTAGATCAGATAATAAACACGATATCAGGCCGTAGGTGTCTTTCACGGGATTTGCATTTTACATTGCTGTACGTTGTGGTTTCGATAAGCACTTATATCTGACAAGTTGACTAAATGCACATAATCATAACACATGTATACGTTTGCCCCAAACCGGTTGTACTGCGCGAAAAATGGCACTCTTCATTATTAGTCAAGACCGCCAAACACAAGTACTTGCCGCTAATGCCATGGCAACCACCATAATAATCGATTAACATTCATGATTTCCGTGATCATTGTCACCGGCAAAGTGTTCCATTTCTTCTGTTTGTAATAATCTTTCGGGCAATATAACTGAAACACGCTATCTGGGAACAGTTCGATTATTACAAACAAAAACAAAACAAAGTCCTATATGTTTACATGGAGAATATGGATTTCCTGCTCCCAACTGCCCCCAGCCTCGTCTTCGCGCGCGGGACTTACCCGTCGTATAGTTGCTCAGTGCCACAGTGTGGGTAGATAATCAATTATTTTAGACCAATGTGCAAATGTGCCGCCACCTGACGGCGTGTAGGTAATAACCTAGGCGCCGTCAAGTGGCAGCACATTTGGCGTACCGCGCATTTTGGAGAGTTCACGATCGCGACTGAGTGTCAAATAAGCGAGAGTATTTTAATGACCAAATCTCCGTAACATATTGAGCTGCGGGGATAAAGTCACGTGGAGTAACAAACACACATTGTCAGTACTAGTGAATAAAACACCACAAATTCAAACGTCCCCAGGGATCAAACCTTTCGTTTATCACATGTTAAAATAATTTCTTACTAAAAGCAAAGCACAACACTCACTATAAAGACAATTATGTGTGTGATTCTAAACAGTCTCGGTTATGAGAAACACAATATACATACTCGCACACGCACATACGCACGCTCGCATCCACACACACACGCACACCCACGCACACGCACACGCACGCGCACGCGCACGCGCACGCGCACGCGCACGCGCACGCGCACGCGCACGCGCACGCGCACGCACCCGCACCCGCACCCGCACCCGCACCCGCACCCGCACCCGCACCCGCACACGCACACGCACCCGCACACGCACCCGCACCCGCACCCGCACACGCACCCGCACACGCACCCGCACCCGCACCCGCACCCGCACACGCACACGCACACGCACACGCACCCGCACCCGCACCCGCACCCGCACCCGCACCCGCACACGCACACGCACACGCACACGCACACGCACACGCACACGCACACGCACACGCACACGCACACGCACACGCACACGCACACGCACACGCACACGCACACGCACACGCACACGCACACGCACACGCACACGCACACGCACACGCACACGCACACGCACACGCACACGCACACGCACACGCACACGCACACGCACACGCACACGCACACGCACACGCACACGCACACGCACACGCACACGCACACGCGCACGCGCACGCGCACGCGCACGCGCACGCGCACGCGCACGCGCACGCGCACGCGCACGCGCACGCGCACGCGCACGCGCACGCGCACGCGCACGCGCACGCGCACGCGCACGCGCACGCGCACGCGCACGCGCACACGCACACGCACACGCACACGCACACGCACACGCACACGCACACGCACACGCACACGCACACGCACACGCACACGCACACGCACACGCACACGCACACGCACACGCACACGCACACGCACACGCACACGCACACGCACACGCACACGCACACGCACACGCACACGCACACGCACACGCACACGCACACGCACACGCACACGCACACGCACACGCACACGCACACGCACACGCACACGCACACGCACACGCACACGCACACGCACACGCACACGCACACGCACACGCACACGCACACGCACACGCACACGCACACGCACACGCACACGCACACGCACACGCACACGCACACGCACACGCACACGCACACGCACACGCACACGCACACGCACACGCACACGCACACGCACACGCACACGCACACGCACACGCACACGCACACGCACACGCACACGCACACGCACACGCACACGCACACGCACACGCACACGCACACGCACACGCACCCGCACCCGCACCCGCACCCGCACACGCACACGCACACGCACACGCACACGCACACGCACACGCACACGCACACGCACACGCACACGCACACGCACACGCACACGCACACGCACACGCACACGCACACGCACACGCACACGCACACGCACACGCACACGCACACGCACACGCACACGCACACGCACACGCACACGCACACGCACACGCACACGCACACGCACACGCACACGCACACGCACACGCACACGCACACGCACACGCACACGCACACGCACACGCACACGCACACGCACACGCCCACCCACACGCACACGCACACGCACACGCACACGCACACGCACACGCACACGCACACGCACACGCAAACGCACACGCACACGCACACGCACACGCACACGCACACGCACACGCACACGCACACGCACACGCACACGCACACGCACACGCACACGCACACGCACACGCACACGCACACGCACACGCACACGCACACGCACACGCACACGCACACGCACACGCACACGCACACGCCCACCCACACGCACACGCACACGCACACGCACACGCACACGCACACGCACACGCACACGCACACGCACACGCAAACGCACACGCACACGCACACGCACACGCACACGCACACGCACACGCACACGCACACGCACACGCACACGCACACGCACACGCACACGCACACGCACACGCACACGCACACGCACACGCACACGCACACGCACACGCACACGCACACGCACACGCACACGCACACGCAATCGCACACGCAATCGCACACGCAATCGCAATCGCAATCGCTCTCGCACACACACAAGCTTAATTTGCATATAGATTAGTTGAGACTATCAAGCACACGAAGTCTAGGATAGGTGTTGTCTCATGTATATATATTAATATTAAATCTGTTTGCAGAGCGAATTGGCCAGAGCTCCTCAGTACAGCAACTGACAGACAGAAGTGGAGAAAGATCACAACTGCAATGTCCTCCCGAATCCCGACGACCAAATCTGTCAAAGGACCGAGTAAAGTAAAGCAAAACAAGACAATGGATGTTGTTTGAAACAATTAAGTACAGTCTGGTAACAATTCCACACTACACCGTGGCAACAGCGTTACGCTTCAGCAGAAACGGATGCTCGAAATGACCATCTCCGATGGCGGTTCGAGTACGAGTGGGTGAGAAGATGCGTCATACAGCGCTGAGCAAGTCTGGCAGACAGATCGCCCAAATACACCCACCCACGGGTTCTAGTGCTCATCTAACATTGCCGCAGTCACTATAACACACGGTCGGATCCCGTCAGTCTCACCATAGCTCTCGTCAGGATGCTGTGCGAATAAACTAATATTATTGCGAGCCAAAATCGCAATAATGGCATTGTTATTCCGATTATAGATATCTATTACCCCGACCGTAATCTTTGACTGAAAACTCGCCTGCGTCAAATTTGTAGAAATGTCAACGAAAGAAATTATGGTAACGAAAACGTTTTCGCCAAGCAGGTGGTAAGTAACGAAATAAAATGTATTGTTACTATCAATAAAACTATTTCCTTGGAAGTAGAAGTACTTAGTGAAAATTGTACTTTACAAAAACTACCAGTACTTAAAATAGTAGGATAGTGAAATATGTCTACAATGTTACCTACCACGGCTGGTCTACGATAATGCCTGAGTAATGAGGTAGGGATATTTTATTTTAAATAAGTAATTTTATATCATTATATACTATTATATGACTTTTTTTTTAATAAATATCAAGCGCACACACTAAATTTCCCCATGTGGACAATACACATGTATGTTTAAGGTAATCGCAAAACGCATCTGCACCAGCTAATAAATTTAACAATAAATTTATGTTCATTAGCTTTATACATTGTGGTAAACGTGCTTGAACATACTCTTTTCTTTAATATATATATATATATATATATATATATATATATATATATATATATATATATATATATATATATATATATATATATATATATATATATATATAGACACATATTATCGAGGAAATAATATTTGTAATTGAGGACAACCATTTGAGACAACGTAAGTTTCCCGCGTTCCGCGCAATAATCATGTTTAAATTGCACTTGAAACATCATTTGTATATGATAATATACAACATAGGAAATTGCTTAATCAGATGTGATCATCTAATTAAACTGTGTGCGGTGTCTTAATGACTTGCTCATTCTTGAACGGTCACGCGTCAACTTCGTATGTTGATTAAATATAAATAAATATTAATTCATATTATGCGTGTGCCATCCCGTCAGTTTAACCATCCCGTTGATGCCGTAAACCAGAGCTAATCTGTTATTTAAATCAGCGTCCTGTAAATAGGTTTCTCCTATAGATATCTAAGTTTCTACAGTAGTGTCAGAAGACGGCTATTCTTCAAAGAAGCGACAATCAGAGCACTGAAATTGATCGGCTCGGGTAGAGAGAGGACAGCGAATAGTGTGCTACATTTATGAGTGAGTGTTGTTTTAACTACACGTGTGTGTACATGTATATACGGTAGCGTGTGTGAAAGTGTGTTTAAGTACGTTTAGCACAATGTATTTAGCTCATGAATATAAATCGATTGTTTAATTTTATGGCTCATGGTTTTTACGATTATCTTAAACATTTTAGGGGAGGATACTAACACACCGGAAGCCTTCCTTGAAAAACAAAACGACAACGTGACCCAGTGACGACAACGTGACACTGTGACGACAACGTGACACCGTGACGACAACGTGACACTGTGACGACAACGTGACACTGTGACGACAACGTGACACTGTGACGACAACGTGACACTGTGACGAGAACGTGACACAGTGACGACAACGTGACACTGTGACGACAACGTGACACTGTGACGACAAGGTGACACTGTGACGACAACGTGACACAGTGACGACAACGTGACACTGTGACGACAACGTGACACAGTGACGACAACGTGACACTGTGACGACAACGTGACACTGTGACGACAACGTGACACAGTGACGACAACGTGACACTCTGACGACAAGGTGACACTGTGACGACAACGTGACACAGTGACGACAACGTGACACTGTGACGACAACGTGACACAGTGACGACAACGTGACACTGTGACGACAAGGTGACACTGTGACGACAACGTGACACAGTGACGACAACGTGACACTGTGACGACAAGGTGACACTGTGACGACAACGTGACACAGTGACGACAACGTGACACTGTGACGACAACGTGACACAGTGACGACAACGTGACACTGTGACGACAACGTGACACTGTGACGACAACGTGACACAGTGACGACAACGTGACACTGTGACGACAACGTGACACTGTGACGACAACGTGACACTGTGACGACAACGTGACACTGTGACGACAACGTGACACAGTGACGACAACGTGACACTGTGACGACAACGTGACACTGTGACCATTTGTTGTCCACAGTTTTAGTACCAACTGTTATTGCTACTCGAATGTTCTTTTTCAATAGTGTTTCGTCGAATTTTGCATTGAAGGGCGAATAAAATAATATGTTTTATACAGTTATATATTAAATTCTCCCGAATTCCAATATTATATTATTTTACAAGAAATACGCAATTTACGCGGTTATTAAAACCCCGGTCAGTGATGTCGTTGCAAGAAAACAATTACATAAAACGTATGTGATTTTAAAATGGTAAATTGGATTAACTTGCTGTTTGAAATAATGCCTTTATACCATATTATATATATATATATATATATATATATATATATATATATATATATATATATATATATATATATCTATACTACATTGTATGCATGACGCTCGAGTCAAGCTGCAATTAGATTTGACCGATTCGGGAAATATATGCAAGAAAGCTGAAAACCAGTGGTAATTATTAATTAGTGAATTAGTTTTACATCCAAACTGACTGATGTGACTGGTTTTTTACTAATAACGTAACAATAACTTAATCCGCCGCAATAAACGGAGCGCTCCTGGTTAGTTGGAATGTGTTTGTTCGGTTGATGCCAAGTCGCGGCGTTAATCAGACTTAACTATTTAATGTGTTTCTTTGCAGGAATCGTAAACATGGCCGGAAGACGTGAACAAGTCGTCCTGTTGGTTTTCGTTTTGCTTTGCCTTCTCCTTGTAGACGCCGGTTGGTACATGTCTTACACTTCGCTCGTAAAACTGAATTATCACGACACATTAGTCTGGGTTTTGAGTTGTTTCGCTGGTCTGGAAACGCGCGCGTTTTATATCTATAATTTATTATAAACAAACTATTTTTGTTTGTTTGTTTTTCACAAAAATATCCGTCTGTTTGGCATGATATTGGCTGAACGTGAGATACACAGGACCCACAAGGACAGTTGGTAGATTAAGACCTTTTAACATTCTTCAGGTGGTGGGAAAACGTCGGTGGGGCAATAAAAAATCGAAGGGGTATACGTGGAGTTATGTCAAAATCATTTCATGTCTTTTCTTACATGATTGCAAAGATGATTATGCCGTCTACAAATATGTCATACGATGTCACAACAAATCTCCATGCCTTTTTAATTATAGGCGTTTGAAAATCGTCATGGCTTAACGCATGCACCAGCATTTTGACTCAAATCTGTAGCGCGGTGAAATGTTGCACGTGATCTTGCGAGCACACACTGAGGGTTCGTGGATTTAGGATTTTTCTGATTTAGGTTGGAGATTTAGAAGGCTCAACATTTCAAAATATTTCAAAAGGCTATATGTGACGTTCAATCAGCGAAATTTCATTTTTAATATTTCATCATAATGATAAGTATGCCTTTTTATGCGTGTCACTGGATGTGAACGAATGAATTAATAAAGTTAATTCTTCTTCAACAACAACAACAACAACAACAACAACAACAACAACAACAACAACAACAACAACAACAACAACACCATCACCATCACCACCACCACCACCAACCCCAACCCCAACCCCAACCCCAACCCCAACCCCAACCCCAACCCCAACCCCAACCCCAACCCCAACCCCAACCCCAACAACAACAACAACAACAACAACAACAACAACAACAACAACAACAACAACAACAACAACAACAACAACAACAACAACAACAACAACAACAACAACAACAACAACAACAACCCCAACAACAACAACAACAACAACAACAACAACAACAACAACAACAACAACATAATAATAATAATAATAATAATAATAATAATAATAATAATAATAATAATAATAATAATAATAATAATAATAATAATAATAATAATAATAATAATAATAATAATAATAATAATAATAATAATAATAATAATAATAATAATAATAATAATAATAATAATAATAATAATAACAATAATGATAATAATAGTATTGCTTACTACTACATAAGCTGCGAAAGATAATACAGTACAATTCAATTTCATGATTGTTGTGTCGGAAACTATTCTTCATACTTTTTAAAGTATTGGTACTTGACACAAATAGTAACTCTGCCTGCCTCACGTTAGTACTTTATTACATTGTCACGCCTAATTGTTGCGGACGTTAAATACTATCCGGAAGACATTTCTGCGCATGCGCGTATCTACTGGAATGTCTATTTATCACTAGCTGTGATTGTCGCGCTTCGTATTTTATCTGGGTGATGTTTATGTGCTTACATTATACAAAGTATGCTTTCTGCAGATATAACAGTTTCAGTCGAAAAAGTTTCCTCTTCAGACATACGTCACGTGACGTCATTCTTGTGATTGGAAACGAATCATATCCAACTACTGGATATTATTTATCACCGCTTCATCTATATACTTCGCCGGGATGGTGAATTAAGTAGCTGTTGTGACATGACATCTCTTAGAGCAAACACTACTGCACACGTTTGTCACTTTATCAACTTTCAAGACAAGGTGTTTGTTAGAGAATTTACCTTCTAAAACAACAAATACGACAAAACATTTTATTGACAGCTTGACGGACGGAGATTTCCTAAGCAATGGGGTTCTACAACTCCACGTTAGTCGCTAAGGGTGCTAATACGCAACTAGGGTCTAGTTGCCTATCAGCGCCTCTAACGACTAACGTGGATTTGTTTGCATGTTTTGCTGAACGCTTGTTTAAATCATCCTCAATTATAGCTATTGACCGTGCAAGCGCGTAGCCAGCGGTGATTTGTATGTGGGCTTGCCGCATGTGTGGTCAATAGACAGAACAGCATGCCGTATGTGTGGTCAATAGACAGAACAGCTAAAACAACGCCATCGTGGCACTAAATTCAATCGAACGTCCCGCGACCTTTCATCGACTGTAAATGTACATTAATGTAGCCATTATGCTTTCATACTGACGGACATGTTACACGATATCAATATTTAACTATGTGTGAAGACATAGCAGTTTCGTGTGATGCATACGGCGAGCTCTGGATGATTTTAGACATCCTTTCGGGCATCGAACCAGCACACCTGTCGTCGGGTCACCAGTCGACGTTCCATCGGCTGTAAATGTACATTAATATACATATTATGCCTTCACATTGACGGACATGTCAGACTGTGTCCATATTTAGCTACGTGTGAGGCTTCAGAGTCATGCGAGTTCAACAGCTGATTGTAGGATGATTTAAATAAGCATTCCGCAAAATGTTCCGCAAAACGGTGCCGCACGTCAAGAATACGTAAAAGACGGCACAAAGACCCTTGTTGTGTTATAGCCCTATCTGTCGGATTGGTTATAGTGGTACCTCATTGACGTGTACAACAAGTCATTGTTTACTTACGTCATAATCATTGCTTTTGTCATAAAGAAAACATTGTGATACTAGAATTTCAACAAAATGTATGACCAGACGCACGAGTCGACAACCAGTCTTTCCACAGAGGCTCGCCAAAGACATGCATGAATAAGCGAATGAAAAGTACTTTGTCCATGAACCACATTCCTTGCAATATATCACAGCCGTCTTTGTCATAAATATATCACAGAAACAATGTAGTGACGTGGCGCAAAATGTCTGCTCGCTCATGAAATGAATACAGATTTGGAACAACCGTAGACATTCCGTGTGACTTTGTGAATAATGTATTACGTCACCCAGAAAGAAAACCTGGACTTCGGGGAAATAAAAAAAACAAACGTACTTATTTTTGTTCTTTAGGATCGTAAATAAAGCGCTGTCGGTTTGGCGCACGAAATGTCTTAACCATCGAAGTGGAAATTAAATATATCACAATAAAAATATCTATAAAAGTAGAAAACAATATAAGATGACGATATATATATATATATATATATATATATATATATATATATATATATATATATATATATATATATATAAAAACTGTATTCATTTCAGCCAAACAAATCGCCTCATGCACGGGCAAGGTACAGCATGTGTCGGCCGTAGACGTCAAGTTCAAGACGACTGCTGCCATGACGTGCCAGTGTCGAATTGTATCGCCAAGAAACACTGTGATGAACTTTGAGTTCAAAGCCGTCGTACGTCCGAAGGGCCGCGCGCCAAATGTGTGTTTCTCGAACGTCGGTCCACCCGACAACAGGGGCCCCGCTGAAGACGATAGAAGAATGTGTCAACAGATACTCGCATATCTCCAAAGAACCAATTTTCCGCGGCATGTTC
>CBDHHR010000825.1:0-5000 GCA_965263245.1 Metamycoplasmataceae bacterium
GCCAAATCTCACAGAAGAAAGCAAGGTTTTAGTGTTGCTCTTTAAAATATGTGTGAGAATTATAATTGTGCCGAAACCTCTGTACACTAGGATGCGACACCAAGACATTTTTACTGTTGTGTCGTGAGAGTAGTGTTATCGATGATATACGATGAAGTTTGCATTCTCAAATATCTCCTAGAACGTAATGACTGATTAGCTTTATTGATCTAGTTGATTGGTTCTCCTTCTTTAGATGCCTTTATCTTATGCATTTGATTGTATTAATGAAACATCGCTTCGTCCTTTAGGTATGGTGTCTGTGATATACAAAACAATGTTAAAGGGTTTTATAAATATAAACCTATTCCAATAATCCAAACAAATTGGATAGGATCAATCACACCTCATAAAAAAATGGAAAGGCCGTTAAGTCAATAAATATTATAATAACATTGACATGTATCTACGTCTTCGAATGATGGATTTGCTAAAATAACTACAAGTGGTATATATAAATAGGGTCCCTGTATTTTGTACTGGTGTATTTAATAAGTCAATTCACGTTCGTAGATCGTAGAGCACTGGTGGGCCATCGGCACTTCACCGGGAGGAACGGACGTGCAGGAATTTGTCAAATTCGACGGCAAGGAAAACCGAGTGTGGAACGACACGTTAGAGTTGGAGGAGAAACAACCGTATTACGTCACGTTAACTACTGTCAACGAAGCTGGGCTAAACACGACACAAACGACGTCTGGTGGGTGACCCACGCGCGTTATGTTCTAATGAGTTTGTAACCGAAATAAAGAGTGTAATTGAATTGTTAGCTGGCCGGCTGGCTGGCTGACTGGCTGTCTGGCACACACATACATACATACACACCACACACACACACGCACACGCACACGCACACGCACACGCACACGCACACGCACACGCCACACACACACACACACACACACACACACACACACACACACACACACACACACACACACACACACACACACACACACACACATTTATATCAACCGTATGCTTGATATATGTGCCCAGGTGTGATGCTCGTACTGACTTGCCCGAACGTCTCCATGACAACGACCTACTTCAACGAGACGATACCCTTCCCGTCGTCCTCCGTGGCAGCGCGCATCACGCGCAACCAGACGATGCTGCATGTCGGGTGGGGAGATCCGCTGCCAGAAGACCTCATCACGCAGAACATTAGTAGGCATATGATACCATTTCGATGGATTTCAATGGATTATTATTATTAGTGATATTATTACAAAATATATATGTAATGTGTAATGCGTAATGCGTAATGCGTAATGCGTAATGCGTAATGCGTAATGCGTAATGCGTAATGTACAATATATAATGTACAATGTATAATGTGTGATATGTAATACATAATACATATTACATATAACATATTGCACAGTACATATTTCATATTACATATTACATAGTGCATATTACACATCACATATTGCATATTACATAATGCATAATTCCTACTAAATACATTACATAATACATAATAGGGGAAAGTCCGGTAATGTGAGCCACCTTTTCACACTGATATTCTGAAGCCATATCACTACTTCTGTGCTTTGTGTAACTATGACGTGAAAGGTACCGTGATAGACTATCATTGTGTGTATTATTGCATGTGTATGTTGTTTATATTTGTAATGAGAACCGGAAAACATTGTTCCCAAATGTCAAATTGAATAGGTGTCCTGTCATGATGCTTGACATTAAATTACGACGACAACATTAACCTAGCCACAATGGCACTAATAAGCCCTAACTTGTCATTATGATATATCCTGGTGATAAGTACTACTAGCCCTATTTAAATCTAAATTTCAAAAAACTTAAACTGACTGTGTTGAAACCAAAATATGATATTACACGAATACCTCAACTTCACACACATCACATTTGAATACCCTCACCATTTAACCAGCTCCGGAGCATGCAACATACATCCATATATATTTCACTAGTTATCCTTGCTCTATTCCCTCAGTTTGGATAACAAATGCCAAGTGCGATTCCCGTCATCACTGGCAATGTTTCCTAACTGTTTCACAGTCGTTGTGCCCTGGGGATCTGTATAACTATTTGTAGGCGACCGTTTGCGTTTGGGTTTCTTCGTTCTAGCTTGGTAAGTGTCTGGTACTGACTTATATTTTGTCTTGGATCATGCTTCAAGTTGTGATTGATGAAGGGACCCAGTGAGGATTTCAGCATGAGCCGCCTTCCTTTTCTTAGTTGCCGCTTTCCTGCAGGTTTTGGGGTATGGCATGATGTGTGCGAATGCACTCGACAGACCCTCGCTGTTAACATATCAGCAAATTATTACATGAACATCGTGTGGCTCATATTACCCAGAAGGTATATCGTTTCCCTTTTTGCTACAGGCGAGACATGTATTCGATGTGGTTGCAATATCGCGCATGACACAAACTGACACGTTAACTAAGTCGCCATAAAACGTCATTCACGTTAATATAGATTACAAAAATGTAAGCATTCACCCGCCATGCGAAAATCGTAAAGAACATGTTATCAAATGTTATTAACGTAAATATTTGTATATTTTGTCGTCTTACCACTACAAATTGTGGCGGTCTACTCAGTTACCGTCCTTAAATCAGTATGTAAACGGTAGATGGCTACGTTTGTACCATTTCTTAGTTAGAGACGTGTCCCGTGGTATCTAGTGGCACATATTACCGGACTTTCCCCTATACAGTATATAAAATACGACATAAGAACACGACACGCGACACGCGACACGCGACACGCGACACGCGACACGCGACACGCGACACGCGACACGCGACACGCGACAAGCGACACGCGACACGCGACACGCAACACGCAACACGCGACATGCAACACACAGCATGCAACACACAGCATGCAACATGCAACATGCAACATGCAACATGCAACATGCAACATGCAACATGCAACATGCAACATGCAACACACAACATGCAACACGCAACACGCAACACACAACATGCAACACACAACATGCAACACATAACATATAATATAAAATATATAGTAACCATCGCGCTGTAGCGACATTCCTCCTCCAGTTGCGCCGCGCTGGATATCGGAAGAGTGGGATGCTGGTCACCATTTTGACGACGTTGACTTTGTTAAACATTTCATTATCAAAATTCGCCAATTTGCACTCCATCCAAGACTCATATTTACTCTTCCAAAAAGTCAAGTTCCACACAAACATTCACCCTTTCCTTGATTGTCGTGAGGTTAATCCTATCTCCAGCTTCCTTAGCCTAGATTATTGATATCGCAGTCTTTCCCTAAGTCACTCTTCCGTCACCAACATATCAGTTGTATTCGTCTTAATCTCCGGCTGAATTTGTAGACTTCAGCATTGGTCGTCAACCGCACATCGACGACATTGTCGCATTAACCTACGTGGCTGGAAACTTCTCGGGAGAGCTGGTCGTGTCGGCAAACGGATTCTACCTGATCGGCGAAAACATAACAACTACCAACCTGACTATGATTGCGGAATGGGAAACAAAAGTAGACGATCTGAACGCGCAATACCTCATGGAACCTGGACGGTAAGCTTGTCGCAGGAAGATAAACCCACCCAATAGGTCGTGTTGAAATTGTAATGGTTTCTGTGTGTATGCTGCAAGGGTTACTTGGCGTGTATCACCGTATTAGTCAGGTATTTTACTCTATATAGCATTTCTGGTCCGTGCGTTATACCAAATCGGCATACAACACGGTTAAGCTATTAAATTACATTTATAAAATGTTGTTACTTTTTTAGAACGATGCATTGATCAATATGACAGTTTGTCATTTATTATAATAATTATAGACTTATACTTCCCAACAATTACAATCTTGTCTGGACATTACTATGTTCGGTGCTGTTTACTTATCTTATTCCAGAAAGTAAATAGAATGAATAATACTAAAAGAGGTATATTGTTCAAAAAGGCAGTTCGTTCTCTCTACGTTGCTCTAGTTCACTCAGCTGTATGGACGAGTACTTGCCTATAGACAGTATTCGATATTTATGTACAAATATTTACAATGCATTAATTGAACTAGATGTTACCAGCGAAGTTGAGACAGTGTTTGAATTAATGTATACCAGAAAAAACGAGTAAAGAGAAGACTGGTGCCTGGAAGGTGCACAATATAAGAACCTACCTTTCATTTTTCCTGTAGCAGACATCCTATGAAACCGATTTTTGAACTGACAACTGATTCCTCTTGCCCGTGTTTTAGAACCCTGTACGCCAACTTGTCTGCCTGTAGTTACGGCCACCATTGTTGTGACGTACCTATGGTTCCCGTCATGATTGTGCGTAAGTACACGACCTACAATACAACGTAACCGACACGTAACTTGATACAAGGTGTCTTTATGTTGTGTTTTTATTTATTTATTTTATTGATTGATTCATTATAGATTTCTTCAACGTTGTATACAAAATAACCTTCTTGGAATAAGACAGCTTTCTTGAATTGAATTGCGTTGCGTTACCCTGTGCACCCCGGCAGGACAGCTAGACATGGCACTTATTCTTCATGCTCAGAATGATTTCGTTTACAATGAAAGAGTTGTTTTGAGAGGGCATCCTGGCAGAATGGTACTTAGTTTAAACGTTGTTACTATTGTTACATATCTCGCTGAAGGCGAAGAAGATATTATTACAAATACAACTACGGACGGCAGTCTGCTCGTCGAAATGGAGTCCGTGATGTCCCTTGGAGAACCTCAACAAATCGCGATACGCGCACTGAACGGTACGTAAAGCAGTGTGTGTGTGTGTGTGTGTGTGTGTGTGTGTGTGTGTGTGTGTGTGTGTGTGTGTGTGTGTGTGTGTTTGTGTGTGTGTGTGTGTGTGTGTGTGTGTGTGTTTGTTTGGGTGTGTGTTTGTGTGTGTGTGTGTGTGTGTGTGTGTGTGTGTGTGTGTGTGTGTGTGTGTGTGTGTGTG
>CBDHHR010000825.1:10000-22500 GCA_965263245.1 Metamycoplasmataceae bacterium
TCGCGAGAGTGTTGCTGCTGCTCGAGAAGAGTGGTGTGGACTGCAATAATATATATATATATATATATATATATCGTTCGTTCGTTCGTTCGTTCGTTCGTTCGTTCGTTCGTTCGTTCGTTCGTTCGTTCGTTCGTTCGTTCGTTCGTTCGTTCGTTCGTTCGTTCGTTCGTTCGTTCGTTCGTTCGTTCGTTCGTTCGTTCGTTCGTTCGTTCGTTCGTTCGTTCGTTCGTTCGTTCGTTCGTTCGTTCGGTCGTTCGTTCGTTCGTTCGTTCGTTCGTTCGTTCGTTCGTTCATTCATTGACGAGTTAAACCATTTATTCAGATTCACATGAACGGAGAGACGCCGCTCTCTGCCAACGGGACACTGCTGGTCATCCTCACTCCAGTCAACGACCCGCCCGTCCTGCAGCTGTTTGAATTCGGCAAGAACACCATCCCTCCTTCTCACGTCGTCCACGTCACCGCCCCATACAACCCATCCGGCACCACGTACACACCACTCGTCTTCCTCCTTGCCGCGTACGACGTCGACTACTTCTTCGACGTCGACGCTGTGCTGAAGATCGAGTTTCTTCCTCCGCTGCATGGTACGATCTCCTCTCCCACACCGCAGATGACGTCACTGATGCTGCCACAAGACTGCTCGAAGCCGTGGGATGAGCGCCGTATGCCGTGGGACACTCTGGTAGAAATGATCTCTGCGGAGTTGGATAACATCAGCATACCGAACCCGTGCGACACGCAGCTGATCCAGTCGCCAGAGATCATGTGGGTGACGACTCTGTTGAGTTACACGCCACATGTGGGCTATGACGGCGTCGATGAAATCAAGGTAAGAAATGACGTTGCAAATTCGGACGCGACAGAAGGCATGTTTATGGTTTAATGACGCGAGGGGTGAAAAGGATTGGTGGATGAAAGTATGGAGGAAGAGGGGTGTAGAGGGACAGTGAGTAGGGAAATAGTAGAGGAAGGTTGACAAAAAAGTGAGGGAGAGGGAGAGGGATAGGGATAGTGACTGGGAGAAAAACAGACAGACATGCAAACAGATAAATGAACAGCCATTAGACAAATACATACACCTACTATAGTTGAACTGAAGATGTATTGGTACGTGACCTTGGGTAATATAATATTTAGTAAACGAAACGGACAGTCCTAAGTGATGGTCATAATTATTGTACGGTCCAGTTCCATGACAATAACCACTGACATGTTTTTGTATTCACTCTCAGGTCAAAGCCGTCGACACAACATTTTCTGAATCACATCTGAAAATCAAAATAAGAGTTTTGCCTCCCGAACAAACAACGGCTGGTTAGTATGTTTACTGACTCTCTAGATTTGAGACATTAAGTCGGACAATTATATACAATAGTTGATTTTGTAAAGAAGGTAAGAACCAAAACGAAAGATAAGCATCCCAAACAGGAGAACAAAATGTATGTTGAATATATTGTTGAACAACAAACGCATACACGTTGCATGCTGCTAAAGACGCCGCTAAAACCATTGATATGTAACGGTCCCACTTCGGACATCTTTCATTGTCCACCTGGTATGAACGTACAAGTCTCTCCATGGATACCATTCTGTGTTTCAGGTCCCACCGAGACAACTCCGGAGGCTTGTATAGGTGGGTAATTTTTTGTGAATGTGCTATTCATGTAAAACCGCAGCATGTTGATACGTATCAGTACTCTATGGAACGTCCCAGTATTATTATAAAGGAGACTTGTGTGTTTGTATATGTGCCTTGTTGGCTTAGCAGTAACAGCAACCGTCTGTCGAGATATATATATATATATATATATATATATATATATATATATATATATATATATGATTGTCTCGACAGACAAGTCTCCTTTATATATATATATATATATATATATATATATATATATATATATATATATATATATATATATATATATATATATATACGACACATTAGAATCGCTTTTAAATGTCATTTGGAATACGAAAGAGTATTGCTAAATGAATTAAACAATATCACAGAAGCCTCATAACTGTGCTTCGTTAATCGCTGTGTGTTGACAGTATAGTTACTGCCGTGTTTCAGACGGGCCGTGGAACACACTGCCGAGTCACCTGTGGCCGGAGAAGTCTCCGTGGCAATCTTGGATCCCGCAAACTTTCATTCTTCCAACGACTTGGTCCATAGAATACACAACCTGCTTCTGGGCGAAATGTGACGACTACGGAGGAGTCATCTACAACGCTTATCCTTTCGACCCTAAAGGTAAGTCGTTGTCACAATGTACTGTATTATGTACATTTTTATCATGGAGAATAGATAATAAATCTAGAAATAGTTTAAATAAATTGTATTTGCATAGCGCCACACATATACATAATATTTCTTTCCGATAAAATACCTACACACTTGCGATTACAATTGGAGAACGTAATTACTATAATACAAGTTTGAAAATCCATATATAATGTAATAATATAAACGTTGAACATATTGTTGAAAATTAATCTTAAATGAAGTACCGAGTAAATACTGTGTGAAATAATCTAAATACAGCTAACCTATTTACAACTTTAACATAAGTTGAATTTTAAAAGAAAAATATTATTAAAATGAAATACAAAATTAACAATATGATATAGAAAATAGCTGAACATATTACAGAAGCTGAACATGCAAATTTCAGTTTCCAACGACCGCATTAAAACCAGTGGTGCATCGGTTGTCCATATTTATTATGTTACAGACATGTGCGTCTTCCCCATTGTGATTGAGAAGAGAGACTTGTCTTATTACCGCAAGGTGCGTGTCTTGGACCCTAGCGACTGTGCCAAGTACTACGAGTGTCTGGAGTTGAAGAATGGAACTATCGTCACAAACCATTATTCCTGCCCGGAGTGCGAGTTCTTCTCCTGGGAAACGAGGCGGTGTGTTCCCGTGCACAAGGGACCCATGTGCGGTATGATACTTGTTTTCCGTAACTTAGATCTACAGTTTAACTTTAAACATTATATAATTCACTCAGTGATACCAAAGGAGGATTTATTCAACGCTGGATATTTAGTAGTTAAGTTCATATCCTTTTTCCAGTTATATGTTAAATCGGGTACTTTACTGGGAAACATAATTAAATTAATCAACACCACCATAGAATAACTATAGCTTCAAACACACACACGCACGCACGCACGCACGCACGCACGCATGTGTATGCGCGTCTACATTCTCATGCATAACCACATTATTTCGAATTTCAAGAAAATATTACAAAGCTGAATTATCCCCAAACGGAACAAAATACATTAGGCTTCCTATACCTGGAGAAAAACGTGTGTGTGTGTGTGTGTGTGTGTGTGTGTGTGTGTGTGTGTGTGTGTGTGTGTGTGTGTGTGTGTGTGTGTGTGTGTGTGTGTGTGTGTGTGTGTGTTTGTGTGTGTGTCTGTGTGTGTGTGTGTGTGTGTGTGTGTGTGTGTGTGTGTGTGTGTGTGTGTGTGTGTGTGTGTGTGTGTGTGTGTGTGTGTGTGTGTGTGTGTGTGTGTGTGTGTGTAAAAGTGCTGACAGAGTCTACAGACGTGATTGATCAAAGTTGCGGTAGTTGACTTGGGTCAGTAGAATAGGGCGTGCAAGTCTCGCGCGCGAAAACGAGGCTGGGGGCAGTTGGGGGCAGGAGGTTCATATACTCCATATTAACATATAGGACTTTGTTTTGTTTTTGGCCGTAATAATCGAACTGTTCCGAAATAGCGTATTTCATTTATATTGTCCGAAGGATTATTACAAGCAGAAGTAGTGGAACATTTTGCCGGTCACAATGATCACGGAAATCATAAATTTTAATCGATTATCATGGTGGTTGCCATGGCAATAGCGGCAAGTACTTGTGTTTGGCCATCGTGACTAATAATGAAGAGTGCCATTTTCGCGCAGTACAACCTGTTTGGGCCAAACGTATACATGTGTTATGATTATGCGCATTTAGACAACTTGTCAGATATAAGTGCTTATCGAAACCACAACGTACAGCAATGTAAAACGCAAATTCCGTAAAAGACACATACGGTCTAACATCGTGTCTATTATCTGCACAACGTAAGTCGCTATGTGTCTATGATGGTGTGATAAAGTCAATATTAAATCTGACATTTAAGATAAGAAACGTATAACACAAGATATTTATGAACACATTTTCCTAGTATTCATCAGTCGGAAGCTACAACTGTCATCCATCGTTAGAATATTATTATTGTGTCCAGTCCCCAACTAGTCTCGCTTAGTCCCCAATAAGCTCCAGTCGCGCGGAGTCACGCCATGTATCGTGACCCACTTGCAGGCCCTATACGAGATAAGCGATGTACACCGCGTACAAGCCTAATGAAGGGAAATGGCGCTGCACCCAGGCCAATCAGTGACGCTCACCATAGCATATGTTTTATCGTTGCTAGAGTAAAACATCTCAATTATTTCTTACTCTACCTCTCTTTATTTGTTCGTTTATGTAAATAGAAATATGAATACAAATAAGATGTACTTGTAAATACCATGTTAAAACATGATAAGTTAACATATTTTGCATGTTGTTAAGCAAGACGAAAACTTGACATAGTTCAAGAAATAATATTATATTGTTCACCTAAAGTGAAAATCCACGTCGCTCTAACTGTTGTGATTCTCTGTCTTAGCGCCGATCAACACGACAACTGCACCTTGTGTAGGTGGGTAGATTTCTTAAATAGGACTTCTTCGTGCATTAATTTTGGAATGACAAAGACATTTGGTTCGACCTACAAATGCGGAATATACCAAACGCAGGCATACGCGCCACGCACACGCACGCGCACGCGCACGCGCACGCGCACGCGCACGCGCACGCGCACGCGCACGCGCACACGCACACGCACACGCACACGCACACGCACACGCACACGCACACATAAATATGCACACAAAAATATGCACATAACAAACAAACATACACGCAGACACACACATGTATATATATATATATATATATATATATATATATATATATATATATATATATATATATATATATATATAGTTTTCACTTTATTATTAATGTTGTTGACAGTATAGTTACTGCCGTGTTTCAGACGGGCCGTGGAACACACTGCCGAGTCACCTGTGGCCGGAGAAGTCTCCGTGGTGGACGTGGATCCCGCAAAATTTCATCCTGCCAACGATGTGGTCCAAGAGATACACAACCTGCTTCTGGGCGAAATGTGACGACTACGGTGGCGTCATTTACAACGCCTACCCTTTCGACCCTAAACGTTAGTCGGTGACATAGAGTGCTGCAGTCTGCTGCCTTTATCATGCGAAATATTATTAAATCATTGTTGCCATTATGTGTTCTGCTAATTTTGAAAACTAATAGACTAGACAATGGCGAAGTGAAAAGGTCGTAACCTGAGTAAACCCGGGAATGTCCGAACGGGGACTTGATAATGATATAATACCCTGGTATCTATTGGGAGCAGGCCATATGTTCTGCTTATAAATACAAATTGAAGCCAATAGTACGAACATGATAGTTCGTCCTGAAATATCAACACTTATCGTTATGAAATTAGTACATATCATATTCATGCAAATGTTATGTAATTGTATTGTAACATGTGATACCAACACAGTACTGAGAATGAGACAGGGTAACGCAGTAAAACAATGCAATATCAATATTAGTGTTAACATGGACTGTTGTCAGTTGTTCATAGTGAGAATGTGATTTCGTGCTCATATTGTTACATGTAGTAAGGAACGTAAGCCTCTGTTCCGATGACCCCATTAAAACCCTGGCTTATGTGCATAGCAATAGCTTAATTAACAATTAATTTTATAGTGAAATCGGGGTTTACTTGATTCGACAAAAAACGAACAGAAATGTAAGATACACAATACACATTTTAAAATGGATAGTTTATATAGGGAGACTTTCACTAAGGCTTACGAATCGGCTCGCGTGAGAGCTACCCAAGAAAGGACATACAATGAAATTAGTAATAAAACTATGAAAAACGGTATCGCAATATCAATCCATCAATATTCCACAGATATTTCATAATGTTGCGAGATCAAATGCATAAAACCGACGTCAAAATGGAAGCACTGCCACCAGTGGTCCATCATCGGCTGTCTGTATTTATTCTGTTACAGAAATGTGCGTGTTTCCCCCCGTTACGATTGAGATTGAGAAGAGAGACTTGTCTTATTACCGCAAGGTGCGTGTCTTGGACCCTAGCGACTGCGCCAAGTACTACGAGTGTCTGGAGTTGAGGAACGGAACTCTCGTCACTAACCATTATTCCTGCCCGGCGTGCGAATTCTTCTCCTGGGAAAAGAAACTGTGTGTCTCCGTGCACACCGGACCCATGTGCGGTATGATACATGTTTTCTGTAACTTAGATATTCAGTTTTACTTTAAACATAATAGAATTTACTCAGTGATACGAAAGGTGGATTTATTCACCGCTGGACGTTTAGTTGTTTCGTTTATAATTATCCTTTTTCAGTTATGTGTTAAATCGGGTACTTTACTGGGAAACATAATGGAATTAATCACGACTACCGTGAAATAATTATTGTTTAAAATACACGCACGCACGCATGTGTATGCGCGTCTACATTCTCATGCACAAACGTATTATTCCGAATTTCAAGAACATATAAAAAATATTGAAAACATTAATACGATTATGCAACTGAAAACAGTGAAACCACTCGGTACAAACGGGCAGCAAATCAGTGACGCTCACTGTAGCATATGTGTTATCTTAGCTAGATAAAACATCGCAATTATTTCCTACTCTGACTTTCTTTATTTGTTCGTTTAGGTAAATAGAAATATGAATACAAATAAGATGTACTTGTAAACACCATGTTAAAACATGATAAGTTGGATGTAAACTTGACATAGTTCAAGATATAACAATTTGTTCTCCCAAACTGTACATCCACGTCGCTCTAACTGTTGTGATTCTCTGTCTTAGCGCCGATCAACACGACAACTTGTGTAGGTGGGTATGTTTCTTAAATATAACTTCTTCGTGCATTAATTTTATAATGACAAACTTCTTCGTGCATTAATTTTATAATGACAAACTTCTTCGTGCATTAATTTTTTAATGATAAACTTCTTCGTGCATTAATTTTGGAATGACAAAGACATTTGGTTCGACCTGCAAACGCGGAATACACCAATCGCAGGCACACGCTCACGCGCCACGTATACGCACATGCACACGCACACGCACAAAATAATATTAACACAACAAACAAACATACACGCAGACATACACTGTCACACACTGTCACACACTGTCACACACACACACACACACACACACACACACACACACACACACACACACACACACACACACACACACACACACACACACACACACACACACACACACACACACACACACACACACACACACACACACACACACACACACACACACACACACACACACACACACACACACACACACACACACACACACACACACACACACACACACACACACACACACACACACACACACACACACACACACACACACACACACACACACACACACACACACACACACACACACACACACACACACACACACACACACACACACACTTTATTATTAATGTTGTTGACAGTATAGTTACTGCCGTGTTTCAGACGGGCCGTGGAACACACTGCCGAGTCACCTGTGGCCGGAGAAGTCTCCGTGGTGGACGTGGATCCCGCAAAATTTCATCCTACCAACGACGTGGTCCAAGAGATACACAACCTGCTTCTGGGCGAAATGTGACGACTACGGTGGCGTCATTTACAACGCCTACCCTTTCGACCCTAAACGTTAGTCGGTGACATAGAGTGCTGCAGCCTACTGCCTTTATCATGCGAAATATATTAAATCATTGTTGCCATTATGTGTTCTGCTAATTGTGAAACCTAATAGACTAGACAATGGCGAAGTGAAAAGGTCGTAACCTGAGTAAAACCGGGAATGTACGAACGGGGCTTGATAAGTAGATAATAATCGGGTATCTATTGGGAACAGGCCATATGTTCTGCTTATAAATACAAATTGAAGCCAATTGTACGAACATGATAGTTCGTTCCTGAAATATCAATACTTATCGATATGATATTAGTACGATATCAGATTCATGCAAATGTTATGTAATTGTATTGTAACACATGATACGAGCACAGTACTGAGAATGAGATAGGGTAACGCAGTAAAACAATGCAATATTCATATTAGTGTTAACATGGACAGTTGTCAGCGGTTCATAATGAGAATGTGATTTCGCGCTCATGTTGTTACATGTAGTAAGGAACGTAAGCCTCTGTTCCGATGACCCCATTAAAACCCTAGCTTATATGCATAGCAATAGTCTAATTAATAATTAATTTTATATTGAATTCGGGGTTTACTTGATTCGACAAAAAACGAACAGAAATGTCACATAACACAATACACATTTTGAAATGGTTAGTTTATATCGGGAGACTCTCACTAAGGCTTACAAATCCGCTCGCGTGAGAGATACCCAAGGAAAGGACATATTTACGGCAATGAAGCAAATAAAACTACTAGTAAAACTATGAAAAACGGTATCGCAATATCAATGCGTCAATATTCCATAGATATTTCATAATGTTGCGAGATCAAATGCATAAAACCGACGTCAAAATGGAAGCACTGCCACCAGTGGTCCATCATCGGCTGTCTGTATTTATTCTGTTACAGAGATGTGCGTGTTTCCCCCCGTTACGATTGAAATTGAGAAGAGAGACTTGTCTTATAACCGCAAGGTGCGTGTATTGGACCCTAGCGACTGCGCCAAGTACTACGAGTGTCTGGAGTTGAGGAACGGAACTCTCGTCACAAACCATTATTCCTGCCCGGCGTGCGAATTCTTCTCGCGGGAAAAGAAACTGTGTGTCTCCGTGCACACTGGACCCATGTGCGGTATGATACATGTTTCTCATAACTTAAGATCCGCATTTATTCGCGAAATGCTACTAAAATCCACGCGTTTGGCGCAAAGTTGGGAATCTAAGCTAAGCCGGATTTTGCTATTTAAGTCGATCTATACCCTTCTACCATATGTGGATAAATGAATCAAATCATATGCAAACGAAGCATATATATATATATATATATATATATATATATATATATATATATATATATGTGTGTGTGTGTGTGTGTGTGTGTGTGTGTGTGTGTGCGTGTGCGTGTGCGTGTGCGTGTGCGTGTGCGTGTGCGTGTGCGTGTGCGTGTGCGTGCGCGTGCGCGTGTGTGTGTTGCGTTCATCATGCTAGAACACAAACACAATCACAACATGAACAAGTTTGTGCAAGAATTGTGTATGCTATTTTGTAATTTATCCTTAATTCTTATTATATTAAGCTTTTTTTTGTTAGAAAAGGGCCGTATATAAATATAAAACAGCCATATCCTTTCAGCAGCAGTAGCAGCAGCAGAAGCAGCTGCAGCAGCTGCAGCCAGCACACCGCACTGTGCATGTATTGCGCGTATTCGTTTGTTGTTGTTGTTGTTGTTGTTATTGTTGAATAAAATAACAGCATAAACTACGAAGATTGTTATCATGTCTTTCGTGCACATATTTCCAGTAAGGCTTTGTTGCCGCCCCCCCCCCCCCGGTATGATCAAGGTCGCTCTGACGTCTGTGATTCTATGTTTCAGAAAAACAGACAGCGCCTTGTAAAGGTGGGTAGGTTGAATCAAATGTAATTTGTTAGTGTATACGGTGCGGACTGATAGACATAATTGGTCCGACCTACAGATGCACACGTCCACACACGTTCACGCACACACGGAATCAGGTACACCATATATTAACACACCCACACACACCCGCACACACGCTCACATGCACACATGCTGACATGCACACATACACACATGCACACTTGCACACATACACACATACATGCATATATTGTTAACTAATATTTATTATTTAAGCACATTACAGAAATCCACAACTATCGCTGTTGCAGTATTTGCTGCTTTGATGACATGAAAGTTGTATCTGAGCGTATGTTAAGCTTCTTCAACATATGTTATTATTATTATTATTATTATTATTATTATTATTATTATTATTATTATTATTATTATTATTATTATTATTATTAATATTATTATTATTATTATTACATGTACACCACACTTTAATTACAGACGTGTTTCAGATGGACCGTGGAACACACTGCCCAGTCACCTGTGGCAGAAGAAATCTCCGTGGCGATCCTGGATCCCGCAGAATTTCATTCTTCCATCGATCTGGTCCATCAAATTCACAACCTGCTTCTGGGCGAAATGTGACGATCACGGTGGAGTCATCCCCAACGCCTACCCGTTTAATCCTGAACGTAAGTTTGTAAGACAAATACAACACTTTGTTTTAAATCCTCCCGCGACAATACGAAGCCACATTCACGATATACCTGTCTTCAGACTGCTGCGTTGGTGTGCCGGTAGGTGGAGCTACCTCCGTTTAATTTGCTCCAACAGGAGGTTTTTAGTCGTTTGTTCTTTAGACGTCTGTCAGTTTTACGTAATAGTATTATGGCGGTTAATGTATGTGATGAATTAGGAATGTCAGAAACATTCTTAAGTGGAGCAAATATAATGTCATTTTGTAGTGGTTGACGTTTCACGTTGTGTTGCAAAATTATTAACAGCGGATATGTATGAATCACATCGTCTAAAGGATACATTGTTTGTTACATAAATCATTTGAAAGTGCATGCTTAAACGTTTGAGGAAAATGGGCTTACAAACATTACTTTGCAATAGTGTGGATTGTACATAGTTATATATATATATATATATATATATATATATATATATATATATATATATATATATATATATATATATATATCGCGATAATACGAAGTTACACTCTCTGTTTCTTTCTAAATCTTGTGAATATATGGGGATCAATTAGTTTTTTGCAGGAAATTCGTGTAACGTTTCGCCTGGTGCATCCTTTCCCCAAATGATACAATTACTTTTCAAAATGTTGAAAAACTGCTGGCGTTTTCGTGACACATTAATTCACGTAGTGACAACATCACAATTATGGCCTATATATGGAACAACATATTTTTTGTATTATGTGTTCTATAATTAAATTTCGTTATTATAATCAAAGGTATTCGTGTCATTATATTTATCGTTGCAGCATAATGTGTAAAAACGACACCAGACAGCAACAAGACTAATACGTTCCCACAAAACAAACTAGACTATAACAAATACTACACAAATTACATAATTTAAAAAGCTAAACTCTTTCCAATTTTGTTAAGTTCTTATATATATATATATATATATATATATATATATATATATATATATATATATATATATATATTAATCAAAACAACGTTGCAGTATGAACGCCTCAATTCCACACAAAAGAGTAAGGAAACACAAGTTTATTATTCTAGCTAGCAGCCATTTTGAATATTGCAAAAAATGGTGCTTTTGCCCAGCAGTGAAAAAATATGGCCTTAGGACTGAATAAGAGGTCTCACTAGAGAGTCGTATACATGCGCACACGGTAAACTTATCCAATGGATAAAGCCGTATTAACAGGAAAACAATGCCACTAGTGGCGTATAAACTGTGCATTCTATTGTTGTTCAGAGATGTGCATCTTTCCAACTTCTCCTTCCGTAATTATCCGTATTGACCGAGACACGGCGTCTCGTCGCATCGAGACACGAGTCGTGGACCCTAGCGACTGTGCCAAGTACTACGTGTGTCTGAAATGTCAGAACGAGACCCTGACCCGCCATTACTCGTGCCCGCCGTGTAAATTCTTCTCCATGGCCACATTAACGTGTGTGCCAGTCCACACGGGCCGCATGTGCGTAGGAGGTAAGTGATTTTCTATATTTTCGTAACTGAAGGTCGTATTTGTTACTAGAAATGTTGCATAAACTCGGCTTTGACGTCTTATAGAGTCAGCATAAGAGACCAGGATTTAACTGTATCACAACCCATAATTTGTATTTAATTCTTAGATCATTTACTACGTGTCTCAGGAGAATTACTGAGACATACCGGGAGTGTGACGTCACGTATATATATATATATATATATATATATATATATATATATATATATATATATATATATAAACATATATATGTATATATATATATATATATATATATATATATAAACATATATGTATATATGTATCTACGTATGAATGTATAACGTGTGTATATATATATATATATATATATATATATATATATATATATATATATACATATATTTACATATACATATATTTACGTATATATATATATATATTACGTATATAATATATATATATATATATATATATATATATATATATATATATATATATATATATATATATATATATGTATATATATATATATTAATAT
>CBDHHR010000825.1:27500-30000 GCA_965263245.1 Metamycoplasmataceae bacterium
GAGAGGTATGACTGCTATAGTACACCAGAAACGTTAGGAAAACAAAACGTAAGATATTTTTAATCAGCCTAGTCGACATTCTATGATCGCAGGCGTGTAATGTGTTGTGGAATTATCTTGTCGTATATTGTACAGTCAGCATCACTATAATAGAAATTCGTGTTTCACCAATGCCTATTCTTCAGAAGTCGTCAGTCGCGAAACTGAAAAATATTGTTCTAGTCTACGCCGGATTTATTATGGCGTTGTGACTTAAAATATGTTTTGCGCCTATTGGAGGATTATACCACAATCGCATAATATATATATATATATATATATATATATATATATATATGTATACTGTTATTACATGTATATTTTAAATATACCTTCACCACGTTTATGTATTTAAGATGATGTCATTCCTCAGGGCCTCTACGAAACAGCCAGTGTTCACTCATCATCGGAAAGAATTCCTTTGCCAATCTGAACGGATACATGGACGAGGTAACTATTCAATTACATGTATAATAATCAACTACCGAGTACCCGATGGAAAAAGGCAGTCACCGCCTGGAATTTACGAAGCTCGAGAACCTATCCCCACCGCCCTGAATAAATAAAATATGCTCACAGAGTTCAATCTCATTTCTGGAAAACGGCCGTGCTAGAACATAAAAAATGTGGATTATATTCTGTCAATGTGTTCCGGAAATAAGTCACGCAGTTACGTCATGTAGCAATTTGGCATTAACTTCTGGCAAAATCTATTCACAGCTCTATAGAATATTGAACTATGCACGGTCTCCATTCCCCCAGGACGAATTTTATCAGGCTTAAATCTGCGATCCATCCCAATTAGCTCGCTTGATCGGTTGCAAACTCGCACGAAACACGCGAAACTGACGGACAGGCAGGCAGGCAGGCAGGCAGGCAGGCAGGCAGGCAGGCAGGCAGGCAGGCAGGCAGGCAGGCAGGCAGGCAGGCAGGCAGGCAGGCAGGCAGGCAGGCAGGCAGGCAGGCAGGCAGGCAGGCACGCAGGCACGCAGGCAGGCACGCAGGCAGGCAGGCAGGCAGGCAGGCAGGCAGGCAGGCAGGCAGGCAGGCAGGCAGGCAGACCGACCGACCGACCGACCGACCGACCCCGATTCCAAGTGACGTTACTGTTGGTGGTATATTACTCATAGAATGCTACGTTGGCGTTAAAAGGCGAGGTTTATCTGCAGACACAATTGCTAACTGACCATTGAATTGCCGTGATTGCAAATTGGCGATATAATATCCATGATGAGTAGACACGGAAATATTGTAATACAAATATTTCGCGATGTAAACGAAAGAAACTAAGCATAAAAGTACTCTTACATAAGCTAAACGTACTTCGTTACACAAGTAAACGTTTATTACATGGTACCGACATTCTTAGCAATATTAACGTCGTTTTAGTCGCAGTTTTGCATTTCGTCAATATTACATTAACTGCAATGGTGAATAACTTGTTGTGTTATATGCTTAATAAGGGTGACGAAACCATAATCAATTTTATCGTTGGACTTTTGTATTACGTTGTCATAACAGTAACCTTGTCATTTTTATAGATTTGTCTGTATCGAAAGGCACTGAGTCCAAATAACGTTGAACAAATCCACGACGAGAGTAAATACACGCCTGTGAATCAAACAGTCAACGACACGAGTCCATTCGAGTGTCCCGCTGTACCGACTGTGACAACTCCAGTCGTGACGACTCCTCAACCAGGTAAACAGGATATTACAAAAATATTCAGCAACTTTTTGAAACGGTAGAAAATCGTTCATGATCGACTCCCTTCAGGCACCAGAATGCGTGTCAAAATGTATGTGTTGCCATAGCGACCTATCCGACCAGATATTGTCGCAGGACCGCATCGCATCGGGGCCTTCAATATAACAACACACACGGCCATCATAATCGTACGCCTTCGTCTTCGGTTTTTGCGTTGGTTTCCTATTCAAGATCATTTAATATTTAAGATCGGTAGCATTACTAACCAGTCACTTTCATGTCAGCAGCCATAATTTATTCATTGTTTACTCTTGTAAGAAGATCCATCCACCTTCGATTATTGTATCCATCCATTTGTTGACTTAACATAAAAGTCGGTTCAGGCTTTTCAGGTTGTCAAATAATTTTGTCTCGGTGGACCCCTGAGTTTGGTTTCGATGAATTTTGGCTCAATAAAAGTTACGTTGCTACTAGTATGATTATAAGTATTATTACTGGTATTATAATCATTATTATTATTAGTGGTATTTGGTGGTATTGTTTTGTAACTCATATTATTAATATTATTGATAATGCAGTTGTTGTTTATATTGATGATGTTGTTGTTATTGTTATTATTATTATTATTGTCGTTGTTATTGTTAATGTTGTCGTTCTTCTTCTTATTGTTAGTCGTCGTAGTAGCAATATTTGTATTACTAGAAGTAGTAGTAGCAGTAGCGGTAGTGGTGGTGGTGGTAGTAGTAGTAGTAAT
>CBDHHR010000825.1:35000-42500 GCA_965263245.1 Metamycoplasmataceae bacterium
TGTGTGTGTGTGTGTGTGTGTGTGTGTGTGTGTGTGTGTGTGTGTGTGTGTTTGTGGGTGTGTGTGGGTGTGTGTGGGTGTGTTTGTGTGGGGGGGTTGTGGGGCGTGTGTGCGTGTGTGCGTGCGTCCGTGCGTGCGTGCGTGCGTGTACGTGTGTGTGATATATGAGTCACTATTCTAGCTGTCATGCCTCCAATAAAAGGTTTACACTTAACATGCTTGATGTCGATTTAGACTTTCATAGTTAATGTTCCCATATTACTAAAAACGTACAGTCGTACCCAACTATTACGGTCACCCTAGGGATCAGGCCAAACGTTCACACAGTACAAAAACGTACAGAAGAACCTTAGTATTACCGAGGTGACCGTTAAGCGAGGGTTGACACAAAATACACAGACAAAAACGCACACAATACACACGCGTACACAAACACATACACACATACACACACACACACACACACACACACACACACACATATATATATATATATATATATATATATATATATATATATATATATATATATATATATATATATATATATATATTAAACTATGTCTGTTTCCTGCATATTGCTGTACAACTTATTGTTGCCAATTATTGGTTAACTTTAATAAGGGCTCTTATTTAAAAGCTAAAGTTGCCTACAACAATATGCATAGACGGCTTTTGGGATATAGCCGACGAGACAGCGCGAGTAGCATGTTTGCTAATAATGCTATTGATACATTTGACGCCCTATTGCGTAAGAACATTTATGGTTTTTAAGAACGCGTTTTTAACATAAATAATGATTTGATTAGGGCCAGGTACATTTGCTTTGATATAGTAAATGGCCCAATGTGGATTAGCTGGGCCAATCCGTTGTGCACAGTAAATCTGTAAGGTAGTCATCATGTCTTGCATATAACTTTATTATTATTTATTTATTGTTATATATATATTTTTAAAGTCAGTAAGTTGTTTATATAACTTATTTTTCAAACAGTGTTTACTTACATGAATTAATTGCATATTTATTATACAGTCACATCCTGTATATTGCTCATTATTTTATCTGTTCTTCTACAATTTTACATTTATCTAACTTATAACCTTATTTATTTTGTATCTATTCATTTTTTAACATATTTGATCTTTTATAGGCAACTTAGATGTGCTAATGTATGTACCAATTGTATATGAGTTTTTATCTGAAATAAATGTATTCGTATTGGTATATATATATATATATATACATTAGCATATCTAAGTAGCCTATAAAAGATCAAATATGTCAAAAAATGAATAGATACAAAATAAATAAGGTTATAAGTTAGATAAATGTAAAATTGTAGAAGAACAGCCTCGACTTGGTGGAACACGGTAACAAGATGGCGTACCCTATGTGCAAAACACGGCATGATTTAACCTCCATACGGCACGGGTATGTATGTTTGGCATGCATGCGTGTTTATATCTGTATGTGTGTACGTGTGACTACGTATATATATATATATATATATATATATATATATATATATATATATATATATATATATATATATATATATATATATATATATATATATATATATATATATATATATATATATTTAGACACACGTACACACGTGTAGACACACTTATAAACACGCATGCATGCCAAACATACATACCCGTGCTGTATGGAGGTTAAATCATGCCTTTATGCTACACATAGGGTACGCCATCTTGTTACCGTGTTCCACCAAGTCGAGGCCGACTCCCGGTGATGTTCGTGACACGGTATCCCGGTTCAGTTATGACGTTTAGATCATCCAGCCACGTCATTCGTGATCGTCCTGTATACTGTATATTCCCTAGCATTATGCTCTTCTCTGTGCTGTTGTTTTTACGCGTGATATTTCCGAAGAATGACAGTTTTTCCTTGACCACCATCGCTTCTAATGGGCATGTTGGCTTCAGCTTACAACATAGCTGTTACCAAAATAGTCACATAACCTTACAGCATTGAAAATATCAAATTAGTCACATCATCTTTCACATTGATAATACCAAATTAGTCTTAGTAAGTTATTATACCTTGACTGGTTTCCGTTGTTTTCCAATGCACCCTGCAGTCGAACTGCGAGTTAATCCAGAATGATTCCTGTTGTACAGAAGAAACGAAGACGTAACCTGAAAATGATGTAACCCGACTATATCGACATAGTTCAGTGCCGTGTCACTCTCGCTTTTCTATTAAAAACGCCTACTTGCGTGTAAAGCTTTGTGAGCAGCCCTGAGGACTGGCTACTGCGCTATATAAAATTTACCTTTACCTTTTTATGGCTGATTGGTGAAACATTCCCCAGGTGTCGCCACGGTTAGCCAAGAGGATAACTGTCTAAACGTGTTTCCTTTTCCAAATAAATTCCCAGTTGGTAGGCCAGAGCTCAACGATGGAAACACATGAATGCGCACAGCACAATGAAATTACACATTAGCGCCTGGGAGTTAGACTTCAGAGTTTCAATGAAAGCATATACAGATTAATTATAGTATTTTAAAAGATGACGTCACCATAACTGGTTACAAATACCGATCCAATGTTATGTATTGTCTAGAACACTCCCAGAGAATATGGCACAGGTCGCGTGAGCGAGTGAGTGAGAGAGTGAATGAGTGGGTGAGTGGGTGGGTGAGACAATCGGTCAGTCAGTCAGTCAGTCAGTCAGTCAGTCAGTCAGTCAGTCAGTCAGTCAGTCAGTCAGTCAGTCAGTCAGTCAGTCAGTCAGTCAGTCAGTCAGTCAGTCAGTCAGTCAGTCAGTCAGTCAGTCAGTCAGTCAGTCAGTCAGTCAGTCAGTCAGTCAGTCAGTCAGTCAGTCAGTCAGTCAGTCAGTCAGTCAGTCAGTCAGTCAGTCAGTCAGTCAGTCAGTCAGTCAGTCAGTCAGTCAGTCAGTCAGTCAGTCAGTCAGCCCGTCCGAATATCAGAATATCAGTCAGTCAGTATGTGGGTGGGTATGTGGGTGCGTGGCTGAGACAATCGGTCGGTCGGTCGGTCGGTCGGTCGGTCGGTCGGTCGGTCGGTCGGTCGGTCGGTCGGTCGGTCGGTCGGTCGGTCGGTCGGTCGGTCGGTCGGTCGGTCGGTCGGTCGGTCGGTCGGTCGGTCGGTCGGTCGGTCGGTCGGTCGGTCGGTCGGTCGGTCGGTCGGTCGGTCGGTCGGTCGGTCGGTCGGTCGGTCGGTCGGTCGGTCGGTCGGTCGGTCGGTCGGTCGGTCGGTCGGTCGGTCGGTCGGTCGGTCCGTCCGTCGTCCGTCCGTCCGTCCGTCCGTCCGTCCGTCCGTCCGTCCGTCCGTCCGTCCGTCCGTCCGTCCGTCCGTCCGTCCGTCCGTCCGTCCGTCCGTCCGTCCGTCCGTCCGTCCGTCCGTCCGTCCGTCCGTCCGTCCGTCCGTCCGTCCGTCAGACCGGCAGGCCGGCAGACTGTCAGTCCGTCAGTCTGTCAGACCGTCAGTCAGTCAGTGTATCAGTGATTCACTCATTCAGTCGGTCAGCAGCAACTTCACCGTTTAGCGACTAACATCGTTAGTCGATAAACGTTTTACGTGCGTCACTCACGTTGTACGTGTCACGTCTACAGCGACTTATTGAATAGTTCGTAGCTTGATGACACAGAAGGCGACGTTGTGTTTGTCATTACTCGGCGAGTAAAAACACAAAATCATAATAACATGCATGTTAATATGGACCCTCTTTTGGTGTGACGTATTATAGAGTAATACGTTGTCGAGTTAGAATGCAAGACCAACGGCAGATTCTGTCAAAGCGTGATATATGGTAACGACTAATACGAGGAATTTCATTATGTTTGCTGATGTGTGCATCAATGTAATGTGCATATTCGCACAGCTGCGCATATTTACGCATGTTTGCTCACGTTTGCGTATTTTGTGCGAATGTTTGCGCAAGTATGCGTATGTTTACAAATGTGTGTATGAATGGGGTATTTCCATATGGATGCACATGTCTGCGCAAGTGGTGCTTTTTTAAGAACCTGGATATTATGTTGTCATCCGCCGCGACGTGCTAATAACGAATATGATCGTAACATGTTCTACAAATGTTCTAACCATAAATCACGAGTATGATCATAACATGTTCTACAAATGTTCTAACCATAAATCACGAATATGATCATAACACGTTCTACAAATGTTGTAACCGTAAATCACGAATATGATCATAATATGTTATATAAATCTGAGTAATGTGTTCTCTAAAATTAAAGGCGTTATAACATTTACTCCTTGGTTGAGGGAAAGGGAAAACATTCATATGTTTTCACGCTGCCACTGCGGGCCAATCATAGGAAACCTTAGTATTATGTAGAGAACTTTGGGAACTAGGCTAGTATGACAGTCGCCGGTATTGATAGAAAAAGTAGAGGAATTCGTTTTACGATTATCCCTTGATACAAATTTAAATTGGAAAACCACATAGAAAAGGAATCTAATAAATGTTCAAAAAATATTGGCGTATTAAATAGACTAAAACATGTATCATCAATAAAATGTAAACAATTTTATAGAACGCCTTGATATTACTACATATGCATTATTGTATTATGGCACGGTGATACAATGGAAAATGGTTAAAACAAATTCTGAAAAAAGTTGTTCGAATAATAACTTTAAGTGAATATAATTCACTTTTAAGCAACTCGCTTTGTTAAATTTAGAAGATCAATTAAAGTTATTATAATTAATTTTCTATTTCAGAAATGTGTCTGTTTAATTTATAAACTCGTAGATTATTATGTGGACATACACCTCCACCATACTCGGAATTCTAAATATATAAGTAACGCGGTTACGTGGACATATTTTAAACAACGTGGATCGACGCCCTGTTTGATCAGTAGGCCGCGCAAGTATCGCGCTCGAAAACGAGGTTGGAGGCACTTGGAGGCAGGAAGTCCATTTTCTCCATGCTAAAAGATAGGACGTTGTTATGTTTTTGGTTGTAATGATTGGGATGTTCCCAAATAGCTCCAAACAGCTATATTTTCCGAAGGGTAATTACAAGCAGAAGCAGCGTGACACATTGCTGATAAGAATGAATATGGAAATCATGCATTTTAATCGATTATTATGGTGGTTGCCACGGATCGGCGGCAAGTCCTTTTTACGATCTTGACAAGTAATGAAAATGCCATCTTTCGCGCAGCACAACCTGTTTGGGGGCAAATGTGTACATGTGTTACGATTATTTCCAATTAGACATCTTTCTAGATATAACTGCTTATCGAACGTTTGTGAAATCACAACGTACAGTAATGTAAAATGCAAATCGCGTAAAACACATAGGCCTAAAATCGTTCATACTATCTGCGCGACGTAAATCGCTATATATCTATGGTAGTGTGGTAAACTCAACAATAGATCGATAATTAAGATAAGAAAGCTGTAACACAAGATATTTATGACCTGGTTTTCCTAGTATTCATAATTCGGAAACTACAACTGTCATCTGTCGTGGGAATATTATCAAGGACCTTACCAAGGACACAGCTATAGAATACTTGATATCAGTACTGTGTCCTGTTCAAAAATCAGCTCCAGTCGCGCGGAGTCTCGCCGTGTATCGTGACACACTTACAGGCCCTGTTACGTCACGATTGGCGCTAATCCACCCGAAACATCCTTAAGTGGACATGTTGGTAGCGGGTCGAACGCGCAAACAATATTATGTCGATGACGACTTGGTGATGAAACTTCGGATATCAGAAAAACATCGCTGTCGCAAACCTTTGTAATTGTGGTACACTGGAGGTTTGTTGCTTTTCGACATCTAGGCTTGGAGTGGCGGTGGGGTTGACACGTAGGGTCCCACACATCGACTGTACATTTGCAGGGAGGAAATTGGTGAAACGTATGACAAGTTATTGCGCGTTATCGTCGGACTTTCGTCGCTGTAGGAGCCCGCTGAATAGACGGCAAAGTCGTCTTGAATTATCCCCGCATTGATATGTAGAGTTAGGGTTAGGGCGCATTGTGGCTTGACTATCTCACGATGCAGAGTTGTTGCTCAAGGTTTCTGGTGATCTCTTGTCAGCTTCTCGTTGTACCAAGGTACCGACGTGCCAGGCAGGTTGCGTACTTTCTGGACGAGGACTGAAAATGCGATGTTGTGTAGATCTACACTGATAAGTTCATCTGCATCGCTGGCAGCAGGCACTGTGAGCCGTGTCGACACTGTAGTGTCACCGCCAAACGCCGACTTGTTGATGCTCAAATATTTCCGATAAGCTCTTTGTTTTCTATGGGCATTTGTTTTCATGATGTCGATGTCACACTCAACGATTCGATCCCAAAAATGATTTGACAGAAGCGAAGACGTTTTGGTCGAAACGATTCCGTGGGTTTCCCCTCGTGTGAGTATCAGGTCGATAGTGTAATCTTCGATGTGTGCAAACTTATGATCGTGTCGAATTATGTTAGCGCAGTCGATGATCTCAAAGAAATACAACGCGGTACAGTCGGCCGGTATATCTTAGCTGTCTTCGAGAAGAATAAAAACTCGGCGATAAAGTTGGCAAAGACAGTTTCGGATTTGCTAGACGGAGGTGATCAGTTTGATGAAGTTAGCGGGCGACATCAATTCGATGTCCATAAATTCAAACGATTGCATCAGCTGTTTATTAAAAAATTGGTACATACATCCTGACAGCACTTAACTGTGGTAAAACGCACCATGTTTTAAGTATTAATAAATTTATTAATTAATTAAAAACAATGAATTCAATAATTTTATTAAGGACTATTACATCCATACAAATATTACACCGTAATTACCAGAAACTATTAGTATGCAACAAACTCACACGCACACGCACACGCACACGCACACGCACACGCACACGCACACGCACACGCACACGCACACGCACACGCACACGCACACGCACACGCACACGCACACGCACACGCACACGCACACGCACACGCACACGCACACGCACACGCACACGCACACGCACACGCACACGCACACGCACACGCACACGCACACGCACACGCACACGCACACGCACACGCACACGCACACGCACACGCACACGCACACGCACACGCACACGCACACGCACACGCACACGCACACGCACACGCACACGCACACGCACACGCACACGCACACGCACACGCACACGCACACGCACACGCACACGCACACGCACACGCACACGCACACGCACACGCACACGCACACGCACACGCACACGCACACGCACACGCACACGCACACGCACACGCACACGCACACGCACACGCACACGCACACGCACACGCACACGCACACGCACACGCACACGCACACGCACACGCACACGCACACGCACACGCACACGCACACGCACACGCACACGCACACGCACACGCACACGCACACGCACACGCACACGCACACGCACACGCACACGCACACGCACACGCACACGCACTCGCACTCGCACTCGCACACGCACACGCACACG
>CBDHHR010000826.1:5000-12500 GCA_965263245.1 Metamycoplasmataceae bacterium
CGGCAGGCAGGAGCACTGAAAGTTCGAGGCAGTGCCACGAGAGGTACCTTGCATAGTTGTGGTGTCCAGTGATGAAAAGGTATGATAATAGACGCTTGATGCAGAGCTGCTGTATAAGCCAACCCCCCTCTCGGAACGGAGCAACTGGTGTGCGAGCAAGGTTGGGATTATGAGGTTGTCTACCCAGTGGCGACCAGTTGGATAAAGCCGTGCCCTCACCAGGTATTCACATATCTCCTCCCACGTCTTGAAGCCAGTCTGCAGGAAGCATTGTAGGAGAATGGAAGAAACCATCCTGAATGCGCTCATATCCCATTACCCATGATGCTGCTGACTCCCCCCAAAGGCAGCACCAATGAGAATCTCGAGACTTGACCCCTGCATCAATTGGCCGATGCACCCACACACATTTTGCACTATGTGCTTCACCCCGGGCCGGAAAATGAGGTTCTGAAATGTCTGTGTATTACTCCATTTGATCTGCATGGCGTGGATGTACAATTGCATATCGGAGGATAGTTGAATGTAGGTCATGCCGAGGTTTTGCAGTGATTTCATCATCTAAACCTCGTGTGACCTCTTCATAGCTCGGGCCGCTTGTCCTCCCTACCTCATTTTCCCGGCCCGGGGTGACGCACATAGTTCAAAATGTGTGAGGGTGCATCGGCCACTTGATGCAGGGGTTGAATGTAGTCGAGCCAATATCAGCTCGCCGCTTCCTCTCATGGTCCTTAGCCGTCATTTCAGTGTAACGGTAAAAAACGGGGATTTTCTATGTAGCAGCACGCAATGCAAGTCGCGTTTTCAGGTGGATTGACCTGCTTCTTGCCGGTGTAGTGCAGTAGAGCTAGTCCAGCATCGCAAACTTCAGGAGTAGAGCGTACAGTGTCAACTTTCTGAAGACGTGGTCTGCTCAGCGGTGATACACTTGGTCGCGATACCACACGGATGAGATTGCTGGAATTCGTGTGCCATCGCGTGTGTGCCCTCCGTCCATCAGGGGTGAATATTTGAAGGTCAAGGTTGTCCATCCATCCGAATATGACATCCATCTTCCTCTCCAGCCCCATCGCCTGATGTCGGTCCATACCATTACCATTTGATTGTCAGTTATGCAAAGTGCGGAAGTTAAATAAATTACAAAAATGTTGGGCCACAACTGACCTTGATCTTGATTTTATACATTGACATTGACCTTTAATCACGACAATTTTGTTTTATAGAAAATTGCTATCACATATGATTCTAGGCCTATTACTTCAAACGTTTTTCTTGGATCAAGCTTAATTTAGCGTTAATTAAGCTAATTAGCTTATTAGAAAAAGTCTTCAAAGTTGGCCCAGTGTCAACAAAGCTCAACATCTTCCAGACACTGATGTGAATACATATCAATCAAAATACCTTACAGTTATTACAATTTCTAGGTTCACCAGTGAAAGGATACTGCTGGCAACTGGACTATACACAGCCAAGGCCCCGGTCCCCAACGGCACCTAAAGAGTCTATGAGTTTAGGCGGCTCTGGTCAACGGATACTACATGCATGGGGTGCTATGAAACTATGGGCCATAAAAGGGGCACCAAAAGACGTCAGTAGACTAAAGATATATAGCGACGTGCAACGTCACACAGATATGAACACATACAAAAACTCTCCAAGAAGAACCAATTTCTGCATATTGTCAAACCGTACTCAATAGGGCGTGCAATATATATATATATATATATATATATATATATATATATATATATATATATATATATATATATATATATATATCATGAATCATATATTTAGTGAAAACGTGTCAATCCAAAATCAACTGCACCGCAGACCTGAACAACGAAACACAGAAATACTGTTACTGTAAACGCAGGAATAATGATTTTTATTAGAAGATATGTGTTGAGAAACAGACGCAGTTATAAGAGCAGTTGTCACGCCTTGGTGTTCAATCAACCGTAGCGTGAACGTGAACGACATCGGTTATGCCAACGGTCTAGGTCCGTTATAGCTACTTCCCGTTATAGCTACAGTTGTTTTCCCGTTATAGCTACTCGTTAAGTTTGACAGCCAAATTAGTCCCGTTATAGCTACTTATTTAATTACACAATTCAGGTGGGGACAGCAAGAGGGAGCATTAACTATATAAGATTACTGTAATAAGATTCCTACATAAAATGTATTAATGAAGGACACATTTTAAAAGTCATAAAACTGATATATGGAAAATATGCCATAAAACACATGTGCAAAACATTTTTTTAAGACAACTACGTTAACTGTAGAGAGGACATAATTGCATTAATAAAAAAGTAATGATTCTTCAATTATTCTTGTTAGGTGGTGGTGTGACAGCAGCATCATGTTTAGCAACCATGAACTGGAAGATGTCGGGATGATGTTTCCCCACCACTTTCACAAACTTGGAATTCCATCCCTCAACATGGTTGTTTATTCATTTGTCAGTTTCTGTGTAGCATTCCACATGTCCATGCTGATTTTTTAATCATCATCAAGCCATGTCTCCACAAAGTACTCGTTAAACATTGTCACTTGACTTTTTTGAAATTCTTCAGTGGGACACACTTATATCAAAGCCGTCCACCCCTCATGGGCATCAGCTTTAATGGAGATGAAAATAGTTAATGCTCTCATATCTTGATACATTGTAAAATGGAGAAATAGAAAAGTAGCTATAACGGGACTAGTTCAACTGTCAAACTTAATTAGTAGCAATAACGGGAATAAAAAGTAGCTATAACGGGAAGTAGCTGTAACGGGAAGACATCATGCCAACGTCCTCTTAGGAGAAGATCATTCTATGTAGTACTTTTATTTCAATGCCTTCATTTCGTAGTTTCCCAATGCACACTGAAACACATAAACGTAATGTGCCAAACGCATACAACGGTTAGAAAACATGTCGTTGGTTGTTTTTGAGAATGAAAAATGCATCGCATAAAACAGAAGATAACTAACATGCCAGTTTTGCCCCGCAAGTAAAAGCACGTGTATGCCAATGCGCGCACGCGCACGCGCATGCGCGCACACACACACAATCGTCGCTAATTAGATTATGCCATAGTCATATCCAAATGTGTGGATGCAAGAAGGAATGCAGAACAATGTATTTACATATTGAATCTGTAATGATCGGCATAGTGGCCGTCGTCTTGAACGATGCCTAAGACGGGAAAGTGGTTCGTAAAACATAGATTGCGAGTTGTCTCGTTGAACTGAGGCCGCCAGAAGAGAAATTTGTTGATATCGAATCGGTTCAACCACCATTTCTGAAAAGATGCAACAATCCTTGCACGTTTCTAATTTTTTAATGTAATACATAGTAATACTAACGGTAATATTACCGTTAGTTATTTTAAACTTTAAATTGTTACTATGCGTAGTATAACAATAAAAATACTAATTATTACTTAAGTTGATACAAACGCATGCATAGTCTTTAAAAGTAAATACGTTAAAATATGACAAATACAATTAAATAAGGTTATAAGTTATTTCATGTAATTGTGAGGAGTAATTGTTTTAAAAGTTTAAAAATAAATACAAAATATATGAGTAGATATAAATTAATACGATAATAGGTTATATAAAATAAACATTGGATATTGATGAATTTGTCTGATTATACTGTTAGGCATAACAGTTACATAGATAGTAGATAGTAGGTCATATCTTCCTGGTTATTGCGTATTTTTACATATGAATATTTTGTTTTTTTAACATATGCAATTTTGGGTTAAGTCGACATTTATACCTGTGGACATTTCATGTCAAAGCCACATTGTTTACAAATCATATATAATGACTGGAAGGGATTGTATTAAATGCCATTTTCAATATGACGTTTTGTACAAATGTTCAGTACAACCTGAAGACCACTAGACTCGTGCATGTGACAATCAATTCCAGTACTACTGAACACATCGCTTAAATCAACAATGTACACGAAAAAAGTGGATAAAATCCCATCTTACCGAACACAGTTAGAAACATATAAAAAGTCAGAGATCATACAATTCCATTTGATACCAAACGTTTGGGTTCTGTACCAGTATAACAGGATAAGGAGAAGTAGAACTGTCACACCTCCATTAAGCAATTTTCAGGTGCGTGTGTGCGTTCTTAAATCCAAACTGTCAGTTTTATCCGGATACGGTATCAAAAGGTCAAGCAATATAATTTCAATATTGTTGGCTTTGACAAGCGGCATAGGTCTGTAGTTATTTGTATTGTTTGTGTCACCAAACCAGAAACTTCGCATACAAAAGGCGGCCTATTTCGATATAGCATCATGGGCATTAGTTATTAATAAAACATACCTCTAATTAAATGAAAGCATAGGGTTATAGTAAATAGTTTTGATAATAAAACATATTATTGTACATTTCAAAGAGTTTTATGTTCTCAAAGAATCCCTACCGATTATAATGTATGACACAAAAGAATACGATTCGTGTTGGTGTCTCAAATAATGCTTCCAACAGTACGTATCGTCACTTTCATACCTGTATCCCATAATGAGAATTGTCTTCCCTTATGACAATTGCATCATCGTTGTAAATAATACGTCCGTTCTTTGAACCGCCAAACACCTGACATACCTACAAACACATGGCATACCAATGAACACATTGCACATCAATACAACTTACACGAACTGAAATCAGACGTTTAATATTGCCTACATCATATCCTTCACAAAGATATAGCACTTGTTAAATATCTTCAGTGTAATTTGTTTTATGGCAAGCAATTAAGTAAACCATTAAAATATACGTTTTGAGAAAACTAAGTGTAACAATTATTGTACATGAAACAACGGTATACCTAGCAATCATACATGTACTTCATTATAATGATTATTATGATGATTATTATTAGTAGTAGTACTAGTTGATGTAGTTGTAGTAGTAGTAGTAGTAGTAGTAGTAGTAGTAGTAGTAGTAGTAGTAGTAGTAGTAGTAGTAGTAGTAGTAGTAGTAGTAGTAGTAGTAGTAGTAGTAGTAGTAGTAGTAGTAGTAGTAGAGTGTGTGTATGTGTGTATGTGTGTATGTGTGTGTGGGTATGTGCGTATGTGCGTATGTGTGCGCATGTGCGCATTTGTGCATGTGTGCATGTGTGTCTGTGGTATGTGTGTATGTGGTATGTGGTATGTGGTATGTGGTACGTGGTACGTGGTACGTGCGTGTGGTACGTGGTACGTGGTACGTGGTACGTGGTACGTGGTACGTGGTACGTGTGCGTGTGCGTGTGCGTGTGCGTGTGCGTGTGCGTGTGCGTGTGCGTGTGCGTGTGCGTGTGCGTGTGCGTGTGCGTGTGCGTGTGCGTGTGCGTGTGCGTGTGCGTGTGCGTGTGCGTGTGCGTGTGCGTGTGCGTGTGCGTGTGCGTGTGCGTGTGCGTGTGCGTGTGCGTGTGCGTGTGCGTGTGCGTGTGCGTGTGCGTGTGCGTGTGCGTGTGCGTGTGCGTGTGCGTGTGCGTGTGCGTGTGCGTGTGCGTGTGCGTGTGCGTGTGCGTGTGCGTGTGCGTGTGCGTGTGCGTGTGCGTGTGCGTGTGCGTGTGCGTGTGCGTGTGCGTGTGCGTGTGCGTGTGCGTGTGCGTGTGCGTGTGCGTGTGCGTGTGCGTGTGCGTGTGCGTGTGCGTGTGCGTGTGCGTGTGCGTGTGCGTGTGCGTGTGCGTGTGCGTGTGCGTGTGCGTGTGCGTGTGCGTGTGCGTGTGCGTGTGCGTGTGCGTGTGCGTGTGCGTGTGCGTGTGCGTGTGCGTGTGCGTGTGCGTGTGCGTGTGCGTGTGCGTGTGCGTGTGCGTGTGCGTGTGCGTGTGCGTGTGCGTGTGCGTGTGCGTGTGCGTGTGCGTGTGCGTGTGCGTGTGCGTGTGCGTGTGCGTGTGCGTGTGCGTGTGCGTGTGCGTGTGCGTGTGCGTGTGCGTGTGCGTGTGCGTGTGCGTGTGCGTGTGCGTGTGCGTGTGCGTGTGCGTGTGCGTGTGCGTGTGCGTGTGCGTGTGCGTGTGCGTGTGCGTGTGCGTGTGCGTGTGCGTGTGCGTGTGCGTGTGCGTGTGCGTGTGCGTGTGCGTGTGCGTGTGCGTGTGCGTGTGCGTGTGCGTGTGCGTGTGCGTGTGCGTGTGCGTGTGCGTGTGCGTGTGCGTGTGCGTGTGCGTGTGCGTGTGCGTGTGCGTGTGCGTGTGCGTGTGCGTGTGCGTGTGCGTGTGCGTGTGCGTGTGCGTGTGCGTGTGCGTGTGCGTGTGCGTGTGCGTGTGCGTGTGCGTGTGCGTGTGCGTGTGCGTGTGCGTGTGCGTGTGCGTGTGCGTGTGCGTGTGCGTGTGCGTGTGCGTGTGCGTGTGCGTGTGCGTGTGCGTGTGCGTGTGCGTGTGCGTGTGCGTGTGCGTGTGCGTGTGCGTGTGCGTGTGCGTGTGCGTGTGCGTGTGCGTGTGCGTGTGCGTGTGCGTGTGCGTGTGCGTGTGCGTGTGCGTGTGCGTGTGCGTGTGCGTGTGCGTGTGCGTGTGCGTGTGCGTGTGCGTGTGCGTGTGCGTGTGCGTGTGCGTGTGCGTGTGCGTGTGCGTGTGCGTGTGCGTGTGCGTGTGCGTGTGCGTGTGCGTGTGCGTGTGCGTGTGCGTGTGCGTGTGCGTGTGCGTGTGCGTGTGCGTGTGCGTGTGCGTGTACGCGTGTACGCGTGTACGCGTGTACGCGTGTACGCGTGTACGCGTGTATATATATATATATATATATATAGGCGTGTGTAGGCGTGTATAGTACGCGTGTACGCGTGTACGCGTGTACGCATGTATATATATATATATATATATATATATATATATATATATATATATATATATATATATATATATATATATATATATATATATATATAAAATAAATGAGTTACTTTGTCGCCAATATCCTCAGAATCTGAAATACTCGTCAGCAGTTCGATTGACGCGCTAACAAGCTAGGGTGGATAGGCGAGATAAACCAGGTAGGTTTTCGAGTGACAGAGAAATGTAATATTGCTTAGTGCTGGTTTAATGTTGTCAGCAATTGAATTCCAGTCGGCGCGGCTACTGAGAAACGTCAAGTTCCGGCGGTAGTTTTGTCTCAAGGAAAAGCAAGTACATTTAAACTTAACGTCCGTAGATGTATGTGCTGTCTTGCTGGCGTGAACATTGACAGCAAATATGAAGGTTGTTTGGATTAAACGGCTAAATATGTGATTGTGCAAACATGACAAAGACACTGATCCAATTTATAGGGTTGTAAATTAGACCGTCAATGGAATATTTGGTGTCTCGCAATCCCGGGTAGATATGCAATCTCGATTATAGTTAGATGCAGTAGTAGGCCTACAGCATTGTTGGAATTGCAAATGAAACACACCACAATGTACCTTGTTGTAATATACGCGTGCAGCACTGTCCTCCTTTTGTCCAAAATATATAGGCGGAGTGGATGGATGTCTGATTGCATGCACAAAGAATCCGATGACGATT
>CBDHHR010000826.1:30000-31100 GCA_965263245.1 Metamycoplasmataceae bacterium
AGAGACAGATCTCTTCAGAGACGTACAGAGACAGAGAGGCAGAGACAGAGAGATATATATGCAACAAATATATATATATATATGGCGATATATATCTGTGTATATATATATATATATGATATATATATCGATATACATATATATATAGACTATTCTAGAAGAGACGAGATGGTATCATTTTGAGCAATGCTCAGAATATACTTACAAACGTTGTCACTGCATGGATAAACGTATATATATATATATATATATATATATATATATATATATATATATATATATATCGAAACACTCCATCTATATATATATATATATATATAGCTGTGTGTGTGTGTGTGTGTGTGTGTGTGTGGGTGTGTGCTGTGTGTGTGTGTGTGGGTGTGTGTGTGGGTGTCCTTCTCCCTTGCCTCTCTCTAACTGTTGTTCTCCTTCTTTAATCTCTCTCTATCTCTTCCCCTTCTATGTACGTCTCCTTCTTTCATTCATATATATACACATATATATATATATATATATATTGCTGAATATATATATATATATATATATATATATATATATATATATATATATATATATATATTCTAGAAGACACCAAAGAGATGTGTAATCAATTTGAACAAGCTGCAACTATGTTTGGACTTACAAACAATAGGACACAGATGTAGTCAAAAGACACCTGATAATAATAATAATTATTATATCGCGCTATCTCTAACTAGATGTTATTCACTGCGCTCGCAGATTAGATATAAATAAATACCAATAAAACATAATTTAAAATAGATCTGATTTAAGAAGACTGGTAAATTAATTGTTAAGAAAAGATAAATAAATAATTTAAAATTCTAAATGTCACTCAAAAAATAAAAAAGGCTAATTGGCACCTTATGTTCTTTTACATAAAAGTGTCTTCAGGTGACGCTTAAACAGTGTCAGTGACGGAGCACCACGTAGCTTCAGTGGCAATTCATTCCAAATAATAGGTCCGGTTACACCAAACGCTCGCCTGCCGATGGATGTCGATGCTGGTGTAACAGCTAGCTGAAGTTTGTTATAAAGCTGCCGTGTTCGTGGATGTAACAGATGTGATAGGTACTCCG
>CBDHHR010000827.1:0-5000 GCA_965263245.1 Metamycoplasmataceae bacterium
ATCACTGACTCACGCAACCTCCACGCCTTCTTTTACTCGTTCATTCGTCCTTTGGCAGGGACATAGTGATACTGTTAGTCAGCCAGCCTGGGCTGTCTCCGGTCATTTGAAACATGCACATTTATAATACAATGAAATACGACATAATATGCCGCTGATCGTGGTTATATATTTTCACTAATTGACCTGCCGAATACTGACTATCCTGTGTCTAGTTCTTCCAACTTACACTCGCATTATCATGATCGAATGCACGCCATTTCCGGTCTAAGCCCGACATATCCTGACATATGAAATCGTTACCTATGGAAAAAGTCAGTTTTAATATTTGATAGACTGCATTGCCCCTTGTGGCTGATCTCACCATCAACATCAAACAGACCAAAATGTTACGCTCCTGCAATGAACTCTCTTGAGGACACAGACTATTTCCCGATATACTGGTTATATAGAATTGGTAAATCTGTCCCAGGAATAAGAGATAAATAGCCACATGGGAAAAATTACCGTCTCTCCGGCTCTGCATGTATGTGTTTGTCTGTCTGTCTGTCTGACTGTCTGTCTGTCTGTCTGTCTGTCTGTCTGTCTGTCTGTCTGTCTGTATGTCTGTCTGTCGGTCGGTCGGTCGGTCGGTCGGTCGGTCGGTCGGTCGGTCGGTCGGTCGGTCGGTCGGTCGGTCGGTCGGTCGGTCGGTCGGTCGGTCGGTCGGTCGGTCGGTCGGTCGGTCGGTCGGTCGGTCGGTCGGTCGGTCGGTCGGTCGGTCGGTCGGTCGGTCGTCGGTCGGTCGGTCGGTCGGTCGGTCGGTCGGTCGGTCGGTCGGTCGGTCGGTCGGTCGTCGTTCGTTCGTTCGTTCGTTCGTTCGTTCGTTCGTTCGTTCGTTCGTTCGTTCGTTCGTTCGTTCGTTCGTTCGTTCGTTCGTTCGTTCGTTCGTTCGTTCGTTCGTTCGTTCGTTCGTTCGTTCGTTCGTTCGTTCGTTCGTTCGTTCGTTCGTTCGTTCGTTCGTTCGTTCGTTCGTTCGTTCGTTCGTTCGTTCGTTCGTTCGTTCGTTCGTTCGTTCGTTCGTTCGTTCGTTCGTTCGTTCGTTCGTTCGTTCGTTCGTTCGTTCGTTCGTTCGTTCGTTCGTTCGTTCGTTCGTTCGTTCGTTCGTTCGTTCGTTCGTTCGTTCGTTCGTTCGTTCGTTCGTTCGTTCGTTCGTTCGTTCGTTCGTTCGTTCGTTCGTTCGTTCGTTCGTTCGTTCGTTCGTTCGTTCGTTCGTTCGTTCGTTCGTTCGTTCGTTCGTTCGTTCGTTCGTTCGTTCGTTCGTTCGTTCGTTCGTTCGTTCGTTCGTTCGTTCGTTCGTTCGTTCGTTCGTTCGTTCGTTCGTTCGTTCGTTCGTTCGTTCGTTCGTTCGTTCGTTCGTTCGTTCGTTCGTTCGTTCGTTCGTTCGTTCGTTCGTTCGTTCGTTCGTTCGTTCGTTCGTTCGTTCGTTCGTTCGTTCGTTCGTTCGTTCGTTCGTTCGTTCGTTCGTTCGTTCGTTCGTTCGTTCGTTCGTTCGTTCGTTCGTTCGTTCGTTCGTTCGTTCGTTCGTTCGTTCGTTCGTTCGTTCGTTCGTTCGTTCGTTCGTTCGTTCGTTCGTTCGTTCGTTCGTTCGTTCGTTCGTTCGTTCGTTCGTTCGTTCGTTCGTTCGTTCGTTCGTTCGTTCGTTCGTTCGTTCGTTCGTTCGTTCGTTCGTTCGTTCGTTCGTTCGTTCGTTCGTTCGTTCGTTCGCTTCGCTCGCTCGCTCGCTCGCTCGCTCGCTCGCTCGCTCGCTCGTTCGTTCGTTCGTTCGCTCGCTCGCTCGCTCGCTCGCTCGCTCGCTCGCGTCGGTCGGTATATATATATATATATATATATATATATATATATATATATATATATATATATATATATACCGACCGACCGACGCGAGCGAGCGAGCGAACGAGCGAACGAACGAACGAACGAACGAACGAACGAACGAACGAACGAACGAACGAACGAACGAACGAACGAACGAACGAACGAACGAACGAACGAACGAACGAACGAACGAACGAACGAACGAACGAACGAACGAACGAACGAACGAACGAACGAACGAACGAACGAACGAACGAACGAACGAACGAACGAACGAACGAACGAACGAACGAACGAACGAACGAACGAACGAACGAACGAACGAACGAACGAACGAACGAACGAACGAACGAATATATATATATATATATATATATATATATATATATATATATATATATATATATATATATATATATATATATATACATATATCCTTCATAACGATCGCACCTTAAAAACCAATAGTTGCTAGTCTACCAATGGATTTCGAACTGATAAATACAGTTAATCGTGATTTTCGAAGAAATCAGTGAATGCGGTGATGTGACGCAGCTGGTCTTACGCGGCATCACAACGTGTGACAGCAAGACGTAAATGATTCCTAGAACGAGACAAAGCTTAACCGAACCATTTGGAGACACCTTTAGAATGACATGATAGATCAACCTGTTCACAGCACCACGGCGATGTGCTGGTATGCAGGTCAAAGTTCTGGATCCTTATAACGACATTGGTGACGACATCCACTGGGACGACGTACAGATCCTTCTGTCCTCCCGCCCGGGATGACTCCAGAAAGAATTCAATATAACAACGAAGGCGTGGGAGGAGCAGGATAAATGGGCGCCCACACCGTGCGCGGACACTCGTGGCCGGGCCCGTCAAGTGTCTCTCACACTGGAGCGAGTGGAGTGTGAGCGACGGCGTTGATCCGTCTCCACCCACACTGGCGGTTACGTCTCGGCAGCCCGTCGTTCCGTGGGCAGCTCACAGCCTCGGCAGGAACACCACAGTCGGCACTGCCTGGCCCACGGATGGATGCGGCAGATGTCGTCATCGTTCGCAGATGTAACAACATCGCCTGTGAATAAATAAATTGTTGGTGCAGACATCCTAAGATATTATCTGTTATGCGCATATGTAACTACCGTCTAGAAATGTTAGCATTTCGTGGGATTATTCAGCCAGAGTTTCCCTTCACTACGTATGTTTAATGCAGTAAGTTTAGTAGTATTACAAAGCTCATCTCATAAAGGTTGCACAGCTGGAAACGGTAAAAAACAATAAACATGCCATTGGCACTATCGCAAGGTTGGATTTTTTTCAAATGGACGTAACTACGTCCAAATTAAATGAATATTGTAATCGCTCATTCAATAAATACTTACCTGCATCTTCATTATATACATACTAATATATATATATATATATTATATATATATATATATATATATATATATATATATATATATATATGTATATGTATATATATGTATATTATGTATATATATATAAATATATATAAATATATATATATATATATATATATATATATATATATTGTGATGTATCTATAGAGAAAGCAGTGATCATGATACAGCCAGACTGGTTCAAGTAGGTCAGTGTGAGTTAGCGCTGCAGGTAAGATGTAGCTCACAGGATTCGTTCATGCGCATCAGTATCATACCGTACAACCCTTGCAGCTGTACGTTCGCCTTTCCTGCGATATAGCACTACTCGATTCAATTATGTAATATGTTTAAATATATTGCCCATGTATATATCAGTTAGTCCCAGTGATTAATTATGTTGTAGCATTCTGCAATTCGTTGTGCAACATAAGCGCCTACAGTAACACATAGTTAAGCTTTGTATCTGAAAAGTCAATGAATCTGTGTGAACAAAGAGGGTGTAATGATGAATGTTTATTTATGTTCCAATCTAACTAAAACGTATTTAGAAGGAACTGTCATTTCGTTTGTTACCACTGTGACCTTTTTAATGACTTTGTTATGCCACAACAGTGTGTGACAAGACCACTGAGATATTCACGATGTAACATATTCAGTGTTACGTACCTACTGTATGTCCGTGAACCAACGTGAACGTTCGTGTACATGTGTACGCAAGCATATATCTATGAAAATGCGTGCATTTGCGCGCGTGTACGTGCGTGAACATGCACGCACCTAGTTCAGCATCACAAAGAAAGAGAGAAAAGTGCAAAATGTAGATTTAGACTGCTGCCTATGACGATATATTGTTTGTGTCATTTGTGTAACTATTAGCGCTTATCGCTGTTGCTTCAAAGCCCAGCGGAATAGTTCTCGGCGGCCGTATCGCCTGGCTTCGTTAGACACTGACCTGCGTTGTGTACAAACGACACGATCACGACGCACAGTCACTGCACGTCTGGGACTAGCGCACCGTGAGTCACGATACACACATCACGTCAAATCTCGGTATTGCTGTAGACATCCGCCCACACGTCCATCCACTCAGTGACGCGCCCCCAGACTAAGTGACGAACTGACACTCATCTGGTTTGGTTAATGTTAACCGGGGGGACAAGTGATGACCACCTGTAGTAGTAGTATTGCCGACACCTGGGCAGGCTAATAGGGGCACTCATTGATAACATTCAGTCGTCCTGTAGTATTGCCGACACCTGGGCAGGCTAATAGGGGCACTCATTGATAACATTCAGTCATCCTGTAGTATTGCCGACACCTGGGCAGGCTAATAGGGGCACTCATTGATAACATTCAATCGTCCTGTAGTATTGCCGACACCTGGGCAGGCTAATAGGGGCACTCATTGATAACATTCAGTCGTCCTGTAGTATTGCCGACACTTGGGCAGGCTAATAGGGGCACTCTTTGATAACATTCAGTCGTCAAGTAGTATTGCCGACACCTGGGCAAGCTAATAGGGGCACTCATTGATAACATTCAGTCGTCCTGTAGTATTGCCGACACTTGGACAGGCTAATAGGGGCACTCTTTGATAACATTCAGTCGTCAAGTAGTATTGCCGACACCTGGGCAAGCTAATAGGGGCACTCATTGATAACATTCAGTCGTCAAGTAGTATTGCCGACACCTGGGCAGGCTAATAGGGGCACTCTGTGATAACATTCA
>CBDHHR010000828.1:0-3701 GCA_965263245.1 Metamycoplasmataceae bacterium
GTATGAACAAGTACTTGGCTATAGACAATGGTGGGTACTTATGCATAAATCGTATTTGAGTGATGAACATATAGCCAAATGCTTTCAAGGGAAGCTGAGATGATGCCCAATTGAACAGGTCTGCCATGGATTAAGCGATAATATGTAAATTGCTTCATGCAGTCCTGAGGAATGGATACCGCACTACAACAGAACCCACCCACCTAGCTACTTTAGATAACGAAAACACAAGGAGGAAATGCTTCAAGATGACCTACCTTGTTAGCGACCGCGTTGACGCTGGGCCGTGCGTCCATAATGTACAGTTTGTGTGACTGTGCGTTGGCGTCCATGATCATCTGGATGTAACGCTCGTCGTCCTTGCTGCGCTTGCCGGCCACGCCCACCAGAGGCTGACTGGACCGCGTGATAGTGGCCTGACTCTCAGGGTGGATCCAAGACAACACCTACAGACCATACACAGACCATGACAGTACATACAGACCATGACAGTACATACAGACCATGACAGTATATACACAGACCATGTCAGTACATGCATAGACCATGACAGCACATGCATAGACCATGACAGTACATACAGACCATGACAGTACACACACAGACCATGACAGTTCACACACAGACCATGACAGTTCACACACAGACCATGACAGTACACAAACAGACCACAACAGTACACACATACCATGACAGTACACACACAGACAATGACAGTACACACATACACACCATGACAGTACACGCACAGACCATGACAGTACATATACAGGCCATGACAGTATATACCCAGACCACTACAGTATCTAACACAGATCCATGATAACATTTACATAGACCATGACAGCTCTGACTCATGGCTCAGTGCTTACATGTCTGACTCACAACTCAGCCCATACTCATAGCTCTGACTCACAACTCAGCTCATACTCACAGCTCTGACTCACAACTCAGCTCATACTCACAGCTCTGACTCACAACTCAGCCCATACTCACAGCTCTGACTCACAACTCAGCCCATACTCACAGCTGACTCACAACTCAGCTCATACTCACACTCTGACTCACAACTCAGCCCATACTTACAGCTCCGACTCACAACTCAGCTCATACTCACAGCTGTGACTCACAACTCAGCTCATATTAACAGCTCATACTCACAACTCAGCTCATACTCACAGCTGTGACTCACAACTCAGCTCTGACTCACAATTCAGTTCATACTCACAGCTCTGACTCACAACTCAGCTCATATAGTCACAGCTGTGACTCACAACTCAGCTCTGACTCACAACTCAGTTCATACTCACGGCTCTGACTCACAACTCAGCTCATACTCACAGCTCATACTAACAACTCAGCTCATACTCACAGCTCTAACTCATAACTCAGCTCATATTTACAGCACTGACTCACAATTCAGCTTTTACTCACAGCAGCTCTGACTCACAACTCAGCTCATACTCACAGCTGTGACTCATGGCTCACTGTGTACAGCTCTGGCACTTAGCTCAGACTCACCGGGATGCGGCAGCGACTACGGAATGAAGCCACATATCTTAAGTCTTCATCCGTGGCAGTCGCAGGCACAGAGAACTGTAACACACAGTAACATGTTACAGGCACAGATACTGTAACACATCATAACATGTTACAGGCACAGATACTGTAACACACCATAACATGTTACAGGCACATATACTGTAACACACCATAACATGTTACAGGCACAGATACTGTAACACATCATAACATGTTACAGGCACAGATACTGTAACACACCATAACATGTTACAGGCACAGATACTGTAACACACCATAACATGTTACAGGCACAGATACTGTAACACACCATAACATGTTACAGGCACAGATACTGTAACACACCATAACATGTTACAGGCACAGATACTGTAACACACCATAACATGTTACAGGCACAGATACTGTAACACACCATAACATGTTACAGGCACAGATACTGTAACACACCATAACATGTTACAGGCACATATACTGTAACACACCATAACATGTTACAGGCACATATACTGTAACACACCATAACATGTTACAGGCACATATACTGTAACACACCATAACATGTTACAGGCACATATACTGTAACACACCATAACATGTTACAGGCACAGATACTGTAACACATCATAACATGTTACAGGCACAGATACTGTAACATATCATAACATGTTACAGGCACAGATACTGTAATACGGTAACATGTTCTATGTACAGAGAACATAGAGTAACACATTACATGCATAAAGAACTGTAACACAGAGTAATATGTTACAAGCACATGTAACCAACAGAGTACGGTGTTACAAGCATACAGACCTGTAACAAAGATTAACATGATAGGTGCACAGAGAACTGTAATAAACAGTAACATGTTATAAGCATAGACAACTGTAACATAGAGTAACATTTTACAAGCACAAAGAACTGTAACATGCATAATGACCTGTTACAAGAAATTATATTTAAGTAAACTGACATATATGTCACATATCTGGCTTAGTTCTTAATGATTTTTTATGTGCACATTTTATTTACCAAACGTCACAATATTTCTCTGCATTCATGCTACCCTGGTAAATGAAAGTAAATAAATTCATTCATGATAGCATAATTTCTTGTTTTAACGGCATTTTATAATAGGCAAATAGTTGCATGAATCTGGCCATAATTAAACATAAGACAGCACTTACAATAGACGGGTATGTGTCACTTAATTCGTAGTTCTCGTTGATGCGTGATATTCTCCAGCTGTCCGTTGGCACCCCCTGAACATACAACACACCCCCTGAACATACAACACACCCCCTGAACATACAACATAAGGCAGACACAAATAACATCCATGTTTTTTATATTATGAGGAGTACATGCATAAAGTAGATCAAATAAGCTACAAAAACTTATTATAATTATGAAATAAATGATTTGATTGATCGATCGATTGAAAACATGTACACACTGGTCTATGTTGGTGTCTTTGTGCACCTGTCGGTGTGTCTGTGCACCTGTCAGTGTGTCTGTGCACCTGTCAGTGTGTCTGTGCACCTGTCAGTGTGTCTGTGCACCTGTCAGTGTGTCTGTGCAGTTGTCGGTGTGTCTGTGCACCTGTCGGTGTGTCTGTGCACATGTCGGTGTGTCTGTGCACTTGTCGGTGTGTCTGTGCACCTGTCAGTGTTTGTGCACCTGTCGGTGTGTCTGTGCACCTGTCGGTGTGTCTGAGGACCTGTCAGTGTGTCTATGCACCTGTCAGTGTGTCTGTGCACCTGTCGAGGTGTTTGTGCACTTGCCAGTGTGTCTGCACCTGTCAGTGTGTCTGTGCACCTGTCAGTGTGTCTGAATCTGTCAGTGTGTCTGTGCACCTGTCAGTGTGTCTGCACCTATCAATGTGTCTGTGCACCTGTCGGTGTATCTGTGCACCAATCTGTGTGTTTGTGTAATGAACTGGAAGAATGCTGCTGCCAACTGTATTAACCACAATAAAGACTTGACTCTGTGACACAGTAGTGACGCAGTGGTGACATACCTGACGACGCAGCTCTGACACAGCATCATACACATTCCAGCCATTGGTTCCTGTGTAACGTTCCTTGAACTCATAGGCAAAGAGGGGCTGAAAGACAACAAATATTTTCAGCGCAAGCACCAGACTGATATACAGT
>CBDHHR010000829.1:0-10000 GCA_965263245.1 Metamycoplasmataceae bacterium
GTATTACAGTTATTATATGTAATAGAATAACTATAATATACAATAATACAGAGCTATGCAAACAAGTTAGAAATGTGTATAACTATAAACGTTATTGGCCTTGTTTATTTCGTTGCCAGATCCAGAGTCAGACGTGTGGTTTGTATTGGATTCTTCGGGAAGCATGGGAAGATTTAACTGGACAGTTGTTAAGCAGTTAAGCAGGTGCCTACATGTCCTTAGCGTATATGTATATACACACATTTTAAATATGTATTGTTACTATATATATATATATATATATATATATATATATATATATATATATATATATATATATATATATATATATATATATATATATATAGTAATTACGGTTTAATAACAGATTTCCTATTTTTATTACTATTATGATTGTATTAGTATTATCGTAAACTATATATTTTATCTATAAGTTTGTTGTACGTATTTCTTTCTGGTTTCTTTGTATTTTTTCCATAATTGCGTGAACATGTTAGTGGTTGTAAGCGCGATAACCCTGGTCGCGGGAAAGGGTGCGGTTTAAAACGTTTCAGTGTTATTTATTGGTAGCTGGGCAAGTCTGTTCAGCGGGAAAGGGTGCCGTTTAAAACGTCTCCATGATGTGGTCGGTTGGGCATGTTAACGTCGTTTTTGATGCGTACGAAACCAAAAGCTTCAAGACCACCACTCCGAAGACGCAAAGAGGGGGAAAGAACACATATCGAGCGTTTTAAGCAGTTGCCAGCAAACTGGACAGAATTCTTGCGAATCTATTACAACATAACAAATGTATTTCACCTGTATAGTGAACGAGTGACTGCCCGTCTATCTATATCCGGGCAAGGTGGTGATGATACATGGAAAGAAGGCATTTTGCTCAGAAGCCACTGACAGGAATGACAGTAGCTTATGTGAAAACACACACACACAGAGGCTGACCCTAGGATGACGAGTGCTGCGTGCTGCAGTTTATCATAAACCTGTTGACATTGAACTGATTGTGTGAGTAGTCAGCTGTGTTTACGACGTAGTTATCACATTTACAAACCTATTTCAAGCTTACTAAGTTTATACACTTTTGCAATTGGTTTAATACCTTCAATATATAAATATACTTTACTGAATGAATTATGAACGGACTTTAAATTAGCTTCTCATAAATAACAGGCTACTTATATTATACAACGCCGGGCACATTTCAGCTAAATATAAAGAGTACAATATCATAGATCAACCGCTTGCCCATTGACTACGTACGACATCTGTTATGTGTCATCTTCCTCTTATTTCACGCCACGTGCTCCAACTCGACTCCCCGGATGTGTCGGGAGCATACCTTATTTTTGTTGTAGACTAGAGACAGGAATAATGCATTATTGCAGTGTAGAGTCACGACATTGCAATCCCTAAATTGGCATACGATATTAAACGAAGAGGATGTTTTCGTACTGGCTCAGAATAATCGCTTTGATCCGACAGTATCAATTACTTGACAATAATAGCTTGCTTGCGGAAGAGAACAAAGATAGTCAGTGTGAGTGCATGTTCGTGTAGGCAAGAAGCCGAGGTACCAAATCCGTATATCGATGTAATATTCCCAGATGGCGTGCCGAGCAGGTTGTGTCATACGTGACAAAAGTCCTAACTCCTCATAAGCTCTTTTCATTATAGCAGACCTGGTAAAAAAGATGTATTCACTGGTGGTAATAAATTTTATTAATTATTTAATAAATTATTATTATATATATATATATATATATATATATATATATATATATATATATATATATATATATATATATATATATATATAATGTTAAACTATTGTTCCCTCCATAGTTACAACCCGATGCATTACTAACAAAGTGTCGACGTGAAATGAGGATATGTTTTGACATTATTCACCTAACGGAAATAGTGACAATTAGCTTATGTATATATGCAACTGAAATAAACAGCGGTTTATTCATAATGTGGTGTGAAAACTAAAAGTTCTACTAAAATGTTTACGATCCTTGAGGCTGATCTGAGACTCATGGCGTGTATCTACTCCATTAAACGCCGATCTGTGACGTCGCTTTTGATGTTTTATTTACATGCATATTCATATGCCTGTCCATTTATTACGTCTTACATTCATTTCAGTTGAAAAACTGACTGAAATTGTTGATTGTATAAACAACTATTATACAATGTCTATACACTAAGCCTACGTAACGTTAAAGTTACAAATACATAGCAAGTTTGGCAATTATTTACGTTGCAAACTTGACTACAAAATTATACGTAAGAGCAACGCATATATTACAAGTTCTAATCAACCAAGCACATCTGCTGTATGCTAACAAACAGTTCACCGAAATATATCGGTTCAACGAATGCCTTAAATGAGTACAGAATATTGTACTTAGTACTGCGACCGGCTATATTTTTAATAGGAATGTGTAACGTCAGCTTGTCCACGAATATGTTTTCATTTTATTAGTCACGGTCTGTACGAACAAAAAGTTGAAGGTTAGGGAAAAATAAATATGATACGTTTAATTTATTATTTATATCAATGGAGTTTTATTTTGGCGCGTACTCTATTATGTATAGCATTACGACACCTGACCACCTGGCTGAACGTGTAACATAAAACCTTCTCTAACAAAGGACTTAGTTTAAATTTAATTTGTATTCACAGTTTCATCAGTGATTGATTACGCGTGGGGTATGTTTCTGTCTTACATTACATGAACAGACGCGAACATTGTATTTTGGGAAAACCTCAAAGTCTTAAAATGTGAAGCCGATATCATTTCAAACGCATCAGTTTATGATCAACGGCTATAAAGAGGTTTAGGAAGATACGTTGAGCATTTCCAAGGCAAGGGAGAAGACGAGGCACACGAGAAGAAAACAAGACACGCACACGAGGTAAGATCGTCTTCCTCTTCAAAATGTTGTTATCCAAATAATATAGTGTGTAAAATAGTTGATATTGCTAAAGCCGTATCAAAGCAACGTGTTATAAAACACGTTTTGTTTTATTCTAGTTAGAAAACATCAACTTAATTTTTGATGTTTTGAATATATACTAATTGTTGTTAAATGTTGACATAAACCTTGCTCGTTTGGCCCGCAAGTCTATATTATTAAAGGACTCATGCACCGGATAAAAAGAATGTAAATGTTTCATATCAATCTCTACTTGTGAATATAAATAGTGGCATAAAAGCATGCGTGTGTTGATGTTCTACACAATATTTATGACATTTGATGCCATGTCAATAATACTTATATTATATGTTCGTGTACAATATACGTTGTCGGTGAATGAAATAGGCAACCACGATGTCATGTTTGTGTTTGTGTGTTTGTGTGTTTGTGTGTTTGTGTGTTTGTGTGTTTGTGTGTTTGTGTGTTTGTGTGTTTGTGTGTTTGTGTGTTTGTGTGTTTGTGTGTTTGTGTGTTTGTGTGTTTGTGTGTGTTGTGTGTGTTGTGTGTGTGTGTGCGTGTGCGTGTGCGTGTGCGTGTGCGTGTGCGTGTGCGTGTGCGTGTGCGTGTGCGTGTGCGTGTGCGTGTGCGTGTGCGTGTGCGTGCGCGTGTGCGTGTGCGTGTGCGTGTGCGCGTGCGCGTGCGCGTGCGCGTGCGCGTGCGCGTGCGCGTGCGCGTGCGCGTGCGCGTGCGTGTGCGTGTGCGTAAGCGCGACAACGGCAAACTACACCAGGAGCGTTGTTGTTTCAGAAAAAGATTCCAGAGACGATTTCAAGAGCATCATCGAATCACGTGATTCAAGAATGGTGGGGATGCGATTCCTTCTTGGATGTGTATGTGGTAAGTGTTCATGATAAGCGAATAGGTGTCGGCTGAACAAACCAAAAGCTAAATATGAAACTTTAACGTAACAGTTGTCCAATATGTTGTATACATATATTGTTGTCCAATATGTTATATACATATGTTACGATAAGATGCATATATAATTTTTTTTACAGAAAATGTAAAATTATACATGTACAATTGCAAATTGTGATTCATGCCTCCTTAATAAATTATGCAAATGGCATAAATGGGCAGAAACTATTATTTATATATATATGTATGTAGTATGTGTAAGTTATATATTGTAAAATATTATATATATATATATATATATATATATATACATATATATATATATATATATATATATATATATATATATAATACATATAGTAATTAATGCGGCGGCTCCTATGATAGCGACATTACATCGTAAATGGATACACACACCCTTAATTGCTTTGTTTTTAGTTACTTATTATTCTGTTGTTTTAATCAATGACATAAGCACTCATACACACATATATATAGGGTCATCTATTTTATTTTTATAATAGCATATATCTAGCATAATTAATGTAATTTACTTTGTTTTGGATCAAAATAAATTTCGTGCTTTCATTCCCGTTCTAGGTACTGTTTACCTGTCTGTTTATTGGGAAAATACGTTCAATCAAGAATTAAGTACCATTTGCAAGGTGCTATAGACGATACTCCTGAAAGAGTGAAAAAAACATTTCAAACAAAATACAAAATTGCCTACAAAATAATAAAAGTACACATCATAGCTATTATTCATAATAGCAATATCATTAATATATATTAATATATATATATATATATATATATATATATATATATATATATATATATATATATATATATATATATATGTGTGTGTGTGTGTGTGTGTGATATATATATATATATCCATAACATATATATTTAAATAATAATAATCATATTTTGTACCAGCAGGTAAAAACAATAAAACAACTACTTAAGTAATTAGTTTGTAATAATTGTGGGGCACCTATGATAGCAACAGTACCACTTAGTGGGAGCCACAGTTTCACCTATACGCTACAACAAATAATAGCTCGTTTATGTGTTTGCAATATTGGTTTAAAATAGATCATATTTCCCGCTTAGATTATTATTATTGCTATTACTATTGTTCGTAGAAGTAGCAGTAGTAGTGAAAGTAGTTGTATTATAATAATTACTATTACTATTACTATTACTATTATTATTCTTGTTATTATTATTATTATTATTATTAGTAGTAGTAGTAGTAGTAGTAGTAGTAGTAGTAGTATTAGTAGTAGTAGTAGTAGTAGTAGTAGTAGTAGTAGTAGTAGTAGTAGTAGTAGTAGTAGTAGTAGAAGTAGTATATAAGAATGTGTATTTTACTTGTTATATGCATATAATGATATTTTCCGCTTAGATTATTATTATTGCTCTCACTATTGTTCGTAGAAGTAGCAGTAGTAGTGAAAGTAATTGTATTATGATTATTATAATTATAATTACTATTATTATTAATACTAGTAGCAGTAGTAGTAGTAGTAATAGTAGTAGTAGTAGTAGTAGTAGTAGTAGTAGTAGTAGTAGTAGTAGTAGTAGCAGCAGTAGTAGTAGTAGTAGTAGTAGTAGTAGTAGTAGTAGTAGTAGTAGTAGTAGTAGTAGTAGTAGTAGCAGTAGTAGTAGTAGTAGTAGTAGTAGTAGTAGTAGCAGTAGTAGTAGTAGTAGTAGTAGTAGTAGTAGTAGTAGTAGTAGTAGTAGTAGTAGTAGTAGTAGTAGTAGTAGTAGTAGTAGTAGCAGCAGCAGCAGCAGCAGTAGTAGTAGTAGTAGTAGTAGTAGTAGTAGTAGTAGTAGTAGCAGCAGTAGTAGTAGTAGTAGTAGTAGTAGTAGTAGCAGTAGTAGTAGTAGTAGTAGTAGTAGTAGTAGTAGTAGTAGTAGTAGTAGTAGTAGTAGTAGTAGTAGTAGTAGTAGTAGTAGTAGTAGTAGTAGTAGTAGTAGTAGTAGTAGTAGTAGCAGTAGTAGTAGTAGTAGTAGTAGTAGTAGTAGTAGTAGTAGTAGTAGTAGTAGTAGTAGTAGTAGTAGTGGCATTATTATATAAGAATGCGTATTTTACTTGTTATATGCACACATTATATTTATTGTATTCATCATAAGTATTATTCGTAGTTATTGCGTTCACTAATAAAGTTCTTCGTCTTCTTCTTATTGTTAAATTCAAGATCAAGGTACATCTTGCTAAGACTAAATCCGAAATTAAGTTAAACTTTGTTTACGTTGTTGTCGGTTGTTTCATTTAAATATAAGCACAACGTACATCTGTTAAACGATGCAATATTGGCAGTCACCGGTAGTTTGACATTATAAGGCCGCGATAATATATTATGAACAAAGAGTAACATTTGCTTTTCCAGCGTCGTCCCTTGTGATGGTCGTGACAAGCTCTTGCACTGTAGATAGTAAGTGAACATGCAAGCTTCTATATGCAAACATAATTACGTTTATCTTAATGTTATGGCCTAATTTAATGTCATTACTCCATGCATTTCATGCATGCTGGAATGCCATGTTTAAGATGCATGACACTTGTTCGATTTTGTTGTTGTTAATACAATAGTATGTATGTGATTTATGTTACGACATGCCAGTATAAGCAATAACTATTATTCAGTTATAAATTGTCTTGTATATTTCAAACTAGCTACGGTTTATAACTATATTTACAACATAGTAAATTATGCATTTATAATAATATCCCAACAGAAAAAAATAAATCCACGTTTAATTTGCTCAATAGTGGGGTTGGCGGAGACGATATTAGTCGACGGGACTTATTTAATGTTCTACGTACCGAACATAGTGGGGAACATGAACCAGTATTTGATATTGGGTGGAAGGTAGAAAATGTACCATTGCTCACGTGCAATGACCTAAATAGATTACCTATTTCCGTATGACAGAATATGCAACTTTATTGTATGTATATACGTTCGTTGTTCACAACCTAACTACCAAGATAGGGGGTTCTGCATATGGCGCTGCATTTAGGGACTTTTTTATAGTTTGAAAATAAGACGCAGTAATATATGACCTTGGACCTACCTACTTCCTCCGCTGTTATCCAGTTGCATTAGCCTATTGCATATAGTGCATTAAATAGATAGAAAATAAATTGTAACATTGCGCATGTGCAGTGGAGTTTATTTATGATACAAAACTAACCTCCACTTTGACCTTTGACACTTCACCTTGTTCTTCATCCGCGCTGCTCCCGCCAGCCACACGTTTCGACTCACCAGGTGGGTTCCGCCACAGGGCATTTTTTGTCCATTGTGTAACGGGCATGTGTCCACGTGCAATTGTGCTTACACAGCACACGTGACAATGTTTCCAGGGGGCTTGTGTTTATATTGTACAAGTGGTGAAAACAAGTATTCTTACTTTTTTGCTAAAATTAGACCTACGATTGTTTTCGAATTTCGTCCTTACAGTCTGTAATGTGTGATCATTCTCTGTACATTTTATCTCAACGAACTGAATAGAAATATTAGAGCATGTATCCACGCGACAGCCAGTGCTTACTCGGTTCACGTGATCAACCACCATTAAAAAAAATATGTCTACACTGTATGAAAGTTTGTAATATCGTTGTTAATAATAACTATGACCAATCTATTTATTACATATACATGTATAAAGTATTGGATCTCCGAAATACATAACAAAGTGTGTATAATATTATAAACAACATTGTGTTTATGTAATATAAGAAATTGGTTTAGAAATTTATTAGGAAATGACATATTAAGTACTTAAGTGTTTAATTTGTTGCATTTCCTTTAAACACACTTATATGTTGTTTTCATTACGGTATAGTGTTTATTATATGCATAGCAATTAGTTGTGTCTAGATTCATTTTTATGTTTTACTTAAGAATTCTCCTTGTATATTTTTTATTTCTTGAGTATATTCAATTTTGTACAATTTGTATCGGCGTTATTACTTAATTTATAAATGTTACATTATTATTTATTTACAAACATAATTCATTTGAAATGCAAAAAATACCTCTCACAAACAAGTACAGTAAGCTTATCAAAAGACATGCACGTTCTCTTCAAAGTGAATGTACACGAATACTTGTATCATAGTGTCCTGCAAAACGTATAAAAAACAATATTTATGTTCAGTTCTTTGGATAAAATGCTCAGAGCATGATCTCACATTACAGAATATAAACACGGTATTTGAAACAACTGCGTCTAGGTTTAGCGAAATAGCTACGAATACTTGTTTTCACCAAGTGTACAATATAAACACAACCGGAAACACGTGGAAACGTTGTCACGTGTACCAAGTATACAGAGGCTGCCCACGTAGCTGCTCGTTACTCATTGGTCCAAAAATACCCTGTGGCGGAACCCATCTGGTGAGTCAAAGCGTGCATCTAGGCCTGAATGTTTGCTATCTGTAGTGGAAAGATTCTTAGTTAGGCGGCCATCTTTAAAAATAGCCAACATGGCTACATTTGTGATAAATGTGTCACAAAAAAGAAGAACCGTTCTTTTGGAGTGAATATCTAGGTAACAAGGGAAACGGATAACAAATATTTTACATTAGAATTTCTGCGTCAATCATATCCGCCATTTTTAAAGATGGCAATCGTCAATGAAAATGTCGCCATATCTCAGCAGATACGTTCACGTTGCTTCTGCTACCAGCACCACGCTCCCCTTCTTCCAATTAACAAAGTAAACCTACTTTTCGGGTCAAATGTTAAGATTGCTGCAGTGTTAAGCTGCCGACTATGTTACAGTGATTGATATGTCAGCCTATTTGTTTTATAACGTTATTCCTCCTGTGTTACGGAACATATTATGCTGGGTTGGAAGCTATGTTAACGTGATCGTAAACTACGTTATTTCTCTTATATACGTCAGTTCCTTTAAACGCCTATGTTATTGCTTAGAGCCCCATCTTTATTTTGTAATAGTTAACTTGATATATTGAAAGTATTACTTTAACATTTAATCGAGGTTTGTTCTATTTTCACTTGCATATTTTTGGGCAACAACATAAACTATGGAAATGTGAGTGTATGTATTGGTGTGCGGGTTCGAACGTGTGTGACAGCATGTATGCGTGTGTGCGTGCATTGTTTGTGTAACATGTACACATGTTAATGTTTTGTCTCTCTGAGAGAGATTTGATTTATTTAGTTTTGCATTTCGTAAGCATTATTAGCTTTACCTCATTTAAATGGTCGTTTACCATCACAGAATGTATTTGCCACTTGCTGTGTTTACAGAGTGGGGTGACTGGTCGACCTGTTCTAAGTCATGCGACAGTGGACTACAATCTAGAGAAGGGACGGACCATGGAGATCTGTGCAAAATACTTGAAGTTAGCTGCAATATCATGCCTTGCGACGGTACGCCTCTGCCATTAACCGATTATAACTAATGTCACGAAATCACATAAATTGTGTCGATATACACATACATACAATACAATTGTAGTTTCGCTGAGTTTACAAATGTATTCTTGGTGTTATATTGCATATACACCAGTAACGTCCGTCTGTGTATTTAAATGTAGATTGCCATCTCTGTCAAACTACTTTATCGCTTTTCACAAACTGTGTAAATATTCTAATATAGATACACTATAACACACAACGTGAAGTACTGCTACCTGTTGGTCGAACTGTCTGTACATATCACCTTTGAAACAGATCCGTTCGCCGGCAGGACGTGGACAGTCTGTAATGAGACATGCGGCGGAGGAACACGGTGGCGAGATGATGCCGATGGCAACACGCAGAGTATCCGTTGCAATACGCAGATGTGTGACGAAAGTGAGTTGGTGTTTCTTATAGCAAAATACGCGCGCGTGTGTGTGTGTGTGTGTGTGTGTGTGTGTGTGTGTGTGTGTGTGTGTGTGTGTGTGTGTGTGTGTGTGTGTGTGTGTGTGTGTGTGTGTGTGTGTGTGTGTGTGTGTGTGTGTGTGTGGGTGTGTGTGTGTGTGTGTGAGTGTGTGTGTGTGTGTGTGTGTGTGTGTGTGTGTGTGTGAGTGTGTGTGTGTGTGCGTGGGTGTGTCAGTGCGTGTGTGTATGGTGTGTGTGTGTGTGTGTGTGTGTGTGTGTGTGTGAGTGTGTGTGTGTGTGTGTGC
>CBDHHR010000829.1:12500-22500 GCA_965263245.1 Metamycoplasmataceae bacterium
ACGCACACGCACACGCACACGCACACGCACACGCACACGCACACGCACACGCACACGCACACGCACACGCACACGCACACGCACACGCACACGCACACGCACACGCACACGCACACGCACACGCACACGCACACGCACACGCACACGCACACGCACACGCACACGCACACGCACACGCACACGCACACGCACACGCACACGCACACGCACACGCACACGCACACGCACACGCACACGCACACGCACACGCACACGCACACGCACACGCACACGCACACGCACACGCACACGCACACGCACACGCACACGCACACGCACACGCACACGCACACGCACACGCACACGCACACGCACACGCACACGCACACGCACACGCACACGCACACGCACACGCACACGCACACGCACACGCACACGCACACGCACACGCACACGCACACGCACACGCACACGCACACGCACACGCACACGCACACGCACACGCACACGCACACGCACACGCACACGCACACGCACACGCACACGCACACGCACACGCACACGCACACGCACACGCACACGCACACGCACACGCACACGCACACGCACACGCACACGCACACGCACACGCACACGCACACGCACACGCACACGCACACGCACACGCACACGCACACGCACACGCACACGCACACGCACACGCACACGCACACGCACACGCACACGCACACGCACACGCACACGCACACGCACACCCACACCGCACACGCACACGCACACGCACACGCACACGCACACGCACACGCACACGCACACGCACACGCACACGCACACGCACACACACACACATATATATATATACACACACACACACACACACACACACACACACACACACACACACACACACACACACACACACACACACACACACACACACACCTACACATACACATACACATGCACATGCACAAACACAAACACATGCAGTTTTATGACCAAACATATATAAATACATTCATATGCACATACATCGCAAACGTGTTGCTTTCACACACCCTCCTGAACAGGTTTTGCACACAAAGCAGAGCATACTTCAGTTTTCCTCTGAAATGGAAGCGACATTTTCATTCGTAGGAATCGGAACCGACCTTGATGAAGACGAAATCTACGGTATTTCATACGGCGACCAATATATCTTCATGGCGAGCGATTTTGACGCCGTGCAAACCTTGACTAATGCAATTGCTGAAGAAATTTGCATTGAAGGCAAGAAGTATTTAATTTGTGTGTGTAAATGTTTCAGCTAGCTAAATTTGTATATGGCTCACGATAAGCGAGACTATTGCCAATTGTCGTGACTCCGCATACATTTTGTCTCACGATAAGCGAGACTATTGCCAATTGTCGTGACCCCGCATAAACGAAAACAAATGACAAAAGTACTTGCATTCAAAATAGAAAAATAACAAGTATGTTAGTTAACATAGGAACTGTACTGAGAATTAATGGACAACATTCCACATATGACATATCTTTTAGTACCCCTTTCCCCTTACTTAAACAGAGAATAACCGGTCAGCTGCAAGAAAAACGGAATCAGCAGAAACGGATTTTACTAATAATTCAAATAAACACTGCCTCCTGAATATCGCAGAATTGCCAATCTGGGACTTTTTGAGAAAATACACCTGTCTATATATGTACCTACACATTGCAATATTTATTAGAATGCTTAGTCTTCCACTGCATGTAGGCTGCACCTCTGAAACCAGCGAGTGCGGAGACTTTGACATATGCGATGCCATTAGCTGCGGTGCACCCGGAACCAAGAGAGGGAGTAGGGAACGCTGGCTGGTTTGTGGGAGGGACGGTCAAGAACTTGAAGGCAGCAGGACGAATGAGGCTTGCACCGCTACATGCACCATGTCATGTCGTAAGTGTTTGTTTTATTTGGTCTCGTAATCTCATACTTACAACACTTCTCCATTGCGGTAAAACAACAAATACTCTCATGCACGTTATTTATGTATTTACTACTTGAGAGGCATGTAAAATGCCTGATCAAGTGTGGTAGTAAAACTACTTAGGTATCTTCTTTACGCTGATGAATACTCTAAACTTTAAGCTTTCTTTGTTTCATAGGCCCAGAATGCGGGTCTTGTGAACAGTACGGAGAGTGTGATGGTGATACATGCGGCGGTGAGGGCCATAAGACTGGGTCAAAAGCTTGCTTCCAAGTCAACACTGAAACTAACCAGAAAGTGCCAGGGTCAGACACAAGAGAATCATGCACCGATACATGCACCATGTCATGCCGTAAGTGTTGATTGTATTATATCTCGAAATGTCGTACCTACTGAAATGAAACGTTTTGTGCTTTTTGCTTGATTTATTTGCACTCGAGGGATGAGCGCTTGTTATATTCTGTGGCGGCTAGACATACGCTCGTTTCCTAGACATTAAGGAGAGGGCTCATGTTGTGATTTTCGTGTCCCCAAGCCAGATGTAGTTAAAGAAAATGGTTATCATCAAAACGAGCAATACTACGAGTACAAATAATGGTTTTAAGTATTGGCATACTCCAATAGTGGCCGGGCGATTGTATGCAACTTGCGTGTAATTTATGTATGCTGTATATGTATGAGAAACTACAATAACAAACAGCAGCTAAATAGCAAATACTCTCATGGACGTTATTTATGTATTTACTACTTGAGAGGCCTGTAAAATGCCTGATCAAGTGTGGTAGCAAAACTACTTAGGTATCTTCTTTACGCTGATAAATACTCTGAACTTTAAGCTTTCTTTGTTTCATAGGCCCAGAATGCGGGTCTTGTGAACAGTACGGAGAGTGTGATGGTGATACATGCGGCGGTGAGGGCCATAAGACTGGGTCAAAGCCTTGCTGGAAGGTCAACACAGAAACTAACCAGAAAGTGCCAGGGTCAGACACAAGAGAATCATGCACCGATACATGCACCGTGTCATGCCGTAAGTGTTGATTGTATTATATCTCGAAATGTCGTACCTACTGAAATGAAACGTTTTGTGCTTTTTGCTTGATTTATTTGCACTCGAAGGATGAGCGCTTGTTATATTCTGTGGCGGCTAGACATACGTTCGTTTCCTAGACATTAAGGAGAGGGCGCATATTGTGATTTTGGTGTCCCCAAGCCAGATGTAGTTTAGGAAAATGGTTATCATCAAAACGAGCAATACTACGATTACAGATAATTGGTTTTAAGTACGGGCCTACTCCAATAGTGGGACGGACCGAAAAGAACTTAAAGATAGCAGAAAAACTTAGCCTTGCACGGATACATGCACCACGTCATGTAGTAAGTATTTGTTTTATTTTATCTTGGAATGTCATACCTACCTAAGCGAAACTTAGCTATTGTACTCCGTTATATGCATTTTTCTTTATTTCATTCCTGGAGGTAACGGTGTTTTTCTTCAATTATCCCTCTGTTGATTTTCACCTGGTTTCATGGCAGTCTGGATTACTTCTTTTTGATGATAACATTATCTGGCGAGTCTTGTAACTGCTCTTACGCATATTTGGAGTGTATGTCCTGTCCAGATCCATTTTAATATTAACGTTTTAAATCCTGTGTGTATGTGTCCTGTTCATTTATTTGTGTCCTGTTCATATATGGTTCGTTCCTTGTGCTTTCTTTCATATTCATTCATTATGCACCGAGACACATACTATGAAGATATATGATGTTAACTATTATATAAGTATCCGACATTTAGCTAATCAACGTGAATTAACGTGTTATACAGGCAATACTTGTAGGCTAAGACAAGACGTGTGGTACAAAAAACACGTCCAATTAGGACGAAATGAATCAGCGCTTCATAGCGTTCTCTCAACATAGTTATCTCAGAAATATGTTGGTAAATGTGAGATGGTAGTTAACGTTTAAATGTTTGAGTTTTTTTAGACACACAATACACCTGTTTACTCAATGATATCTATATCGGAACATGGAAATGCATTCGAGGGATGAGCGCTTGTTATATTATATGGGACTAGACATACGTTCGTTTCCTAGATATATAGGAGAGGGTGCATATTGTGATTTATGTTGTCCACAAGTCAGGTGTAGTTGGAAAAAATGGTTATCCTCAAAATGGGCAATACTGTGAGTATATGTAAGTTGTTTTAATTACGGGCCTACTCCAATAGACGCCGGGCGCTTGTATGTCATTTCCTTGTATATTACGTGAGAAACTACAGTAACAAACAGTAGCAAAACAGCAAATACTCTCATGCAAGTTATTTCTTTACTACTAGAGTGACTAATACAATATTTGATCAAGTTGGATAATTAAGCTGCTTAGCCATCTTCTTTACGCTGACACCCACTCCGAACTTTAAGTTTACTTTGCTTCGAAGTGACAGAATGCGGACCCTGTGGAAGCTATGGAGAGTGCGATAGTGATACATGCGGCGTTGAGGGACATAAGACTGGGTTACGGACTTGTTGGAAGGTTAACACCGAAACTAACCAGACAGTGACAGGTTCAGAAACAACAGAATCGTGCACCCATACATGCTCCAAGTCACCTTGCCGAAAGTGTTTATTCTATTTTATATATTTTATATCGTAATATCATACCTACTTCATACTACGAAACTTTATGCCCCCAACTATGCAATATTCCATGACCTGGTGCAACACGTTGTTATCTTGTTGTAACTCTTGTATATTGGTGGCGCTATTAATACGTTATTGTGTACAGAGCAACAACAACCAATATTGTTTTGATTGCTGCGACATTAATTTAAAATCCACACATCCTATATTCAACTTGCTATTCTTAGCTTATGTTTGATATACGTGATTTGTCTGTATCTGCGCGTAGATCTGATGGCGCAATCCACATCCGTGTACGTTTTTTGAATCTGCATCCTCCATCACTACCTGCAATCCGGAAAACATGTTTTTATCATTGCATAACCATATATAATCCTCTCCAAGCCTTCGTCCTGTGCATATTCGTGTTCATGATGTTTACAAGCAATACTGGCTGACACGAAGTAGAGAGTCTGGCATAAAAAGACGTATACAGAAAGTGCGCTCCGCCAAATGGCACCAAATCAGATCTATATGTATGGTAATTGTAATTCTTATATAATATTTTGTATTTTTGAAATAAGCTACACAATACACACAAAATATATATATATATATATATATATATATATATATATATATATATATATATATATATATATATAAGCAAAACAGAAGAGGCTCATGAAGACAGGCGCACAATGCGGTCCCATGCTGTTTTGAAATGACGATAGATTATGCAACAACTACTGACTTTTTTATGTTGGTATATATTATTGTGTGTCGTGTTGCAATGAAAGTCAAATTGAATAATTATAAAAATAATCTTAACAATTTTAAAACAATTGTTATTCGAAGAAGTTGTGAATGGAAATTAAATGGTTCATTCCACGGCTCCTGTGTTATTTAGGTTAAATATATATTCGGGTATAAACTAGAGTATTTTGGCAGAAGTTCTAATACAGTTTCCTTTCATGTTGTTTTAATTTGCTTTAATTACCTGTAACTGGTTCATGATGCAGACTCATGTGTTTAATATATTTTAGCAACACTACCACCAGGAACACCCGACTGTACTCGCTGCGACTACACACATGGGCAAATTTGGCTGGAAGACAACTCCAACTGTCATATGTACTACATATGTGAGCTACGCTACGGCCATTTCCGAGTACATCACGCGACGTGTGGAAAACTGTACTGGAGCAAGACCGTACACACTTGTGTGGCCGTCCTGCCGGCGGATGCAAGCTGCAACGTCGGACCTGTTATTCCCTACCAACAAGCTAATTATAATAACTATGCAGGTACGTACATACGTACGTGTGTGTATGTGTCGTGTGTGTATGTATGTATGTATGAGCGTATGTGCATATATGTGTATATTATCATATACACACATATTCTGAAAAGACTGAATCAGATAAAAGACGATTTCATAATCTTACCTTGGAATGTGGTTGCACCGACCGTGGAGAAATTATGTTGTAAGGATGTTTGTATGTTTGTATATGTGTATGTATGCTTGTATGTAAGCATGTGTGTATATGTCTATGCATGTATGTATGCATGTATGTATGTATGTATGTATGTATGTATGTATGTATGTATGTATGTATGTATGTATGTATGTATGTATGTATGTATGTATGTATGTATGTATGTATGTATGTATGTATGTATGTATGTATGTATGTATGTATGTATGTATGTATGTATGTATGTATGTATGTATGTATGTATGTATGTATGTATGTATGTATGTATGTATGAATATATGTATGTATGTATGTATGTATGTATGTATGTATGTATGTATGTATGTATGTATGTATGTATGTATGTATGTATGTATGTATGTATGTATGTATGTATGTATGTATGTATGTATGTATGTATGTATGTATGTATGTATGTATGTATGTATGTATGTATGTATGTATGTATGTATGTATTTATGTATGTATGTATGTATGTATGCATGTGTGCATGTATGTATGTATGTATGTATGTATGTGTGTATGTATGCATGTATTATATACATACATACATACATATGCACAAACACTCGGCATAGTTTGTATGTGTGTATGTGTGCATGTATGTATGTAGGTGTCTATCTATGTATGTATGTAGTTAGATGTATGTCTATGTGTGTGCGTATGTGAGTGCGTACGTGTGTTTGCTTACGTGCGTGCATATATTAGTGTATATAATATCCATTGACAGTGTTGTCATCATGACATATGACACGCTTTGTGCTTTTTGTAGTTGACTGTGTTTACGAACCGTATCCTGGCGATGCCTCCAAGTACTGGATCCCGGAAGACGAAGCCACGATCAGGCAATGTGGAGAGACCATGATATTTTTCAATGTCGACAATCTTTGCGATTGTTTACCAGTTACCGGAGGTGCATAATAAATTAGTTTAACATCACTTTAAATAACCTATCAGCCAAACACCTTTTCTTCTATACACACACACAATATATATATATATATATATATATATATATATATATATATATATATATATATATATATATATATAAGACACCATTATCCAATGCAGCATTTTCAATCCAGCATCAATGGTATCAGTCTCCAGTAGCCATGGTATATGTTATGTATCAAAGCGGATTCAAAAAATGTCCTAGTTTAATTTGTTATATGTTATATCAAGTTACCTGATATTCCGTCATGCACAACATACCCTGCGAGAGAGCTCTGGGCAGATGGCGACATGGTCGTCATCCCATGACTACATAAAAATAAAAACATAAAACAAATAATTTATTTGGAACAGGAGCAATTGCGATGACAGACTGTGCCGAGTCTTCAAACTTTAGACGATATCCTTGAGATCGCGGCCAGGCGTACACACGCCCCAGATAGACAGTTCTGCCGCGAATACCTATCACGTTGCCATCTAGCGTTCGTAATTTGAATAAACCTAACAAGGGACAAATACATATGTAACATTACACATTCCGACGAACGTCTTAACTAATATATTCAAATTATTCAACTGAATCGACAAGCAATGGTATCACTACTCCGAGCTGCAGTGGGCATTAATAACATTGGAAAGAAGATAACAGTTGTAATGTTACAAGATGTAGCGACGATAGGACAATACGTTTTATTGTGCTGCAGTGACGTCATGCTCTGACGACTTGTTGCTCCACTTTCCGTACGATGACCACTATGATGACGTCACGTGCAATCACGCCATCGCGACCAGATATGGAGACGGCGTGTCTCTGGAAGATGATGATATACGAGGAAAGGTCGCCTGTTTTACAGGAGACACCTATTTCGAGGTAAGCTGAATGTATACTGATACATATGTCAATATACAGAAATGATACATATACTTATTATTAAACTTGTCAACTGTACATGTGCCATAACCAGGCCCAAACGGTCGATGACTTATTACAGCGCAGATTTAAACGCAAGATAATCGGCGTTGCTTCACTGTTCCAAAATATGTTCTTGATGTCTTTTTGTTGATGGTCGATGTCCATCCCGTAAATATATTAAAAATAAACCAAGAATGCACGGTATGTCGCTTTGTTGGAACAATGCCGCAATATCCTGGTATCCACTGAATGGCCAGATGGACGTGAAAACTCTATCTGTCCAAATCAGAGATGACAGCCAAGGAGCTCCTGTCGTCAACGTTTTGATTCAGCCTTGGCATTATTAAAAGGCATAACGTCAACGCTGTCATATATCGAGTGTTGATGTGGTAGAATATCTCTTACCTCACCAGTTGAGTAATCCAGAAGAACAAAGCAGCAATTCCAGCAAAAATGCCATCGCACGCAGCAGACAAACACGCCACATTAACCAGTAATGATTAATTACTAGATACTCACAAGGGCGTGATCAATAACGTGGATCATCGAGCTGGTATATACTACGTGAAACGGAAGCGCAACAAGTTGCCTCTGAGTAACTTCTTCAACACGTTATATGTAGCAGCAACATCAGCATATATGTGCTGTGGCTTCGCAACGAGGCTCTCATAAACTACACATGCTACGGGCACTACTGCGTTTTTCTGGGGGAATTATGTGAATCATTTGCAGATTATCTCTACATAATCGACATGCATTAACGAAGGCTATGCAATATGCAGCTCATGTGGATTTTGACATGCTTGATATTCATTACTCGACAGTTCAGGGTTTCCAATATCCAAGAAACTATTAGTAGTATTATATTCCTGCATATATAATATGTTTTGTTTAAATCTTTATCATTGTAAGTGTAAACAGAATATATCTATATTTGTATAATCAAGATGGCGTAGAAATTACACATATGTGAAAAAGAGAGAAACACGTATAGTTCTAGCTACAAAAACATCACCCAAATTTATTACATACCAGAAAAAACATTATTTTATTTTTTATTTGAGGGAGTCATATCGTAATATTGCCAACGTTTTCGGAGACAAAGGTATTGTGAATTGAAAAAAGAAGTGGCGATATTTGGGTGGACCCCAGTTGTACAGTTTAGTTAGTTTTGTCAATTGTACTGATGAGAGTTAATATTGCGTCAGACTGTCGGATGATACACTTACTTACTTAATTAACTTATGTTTCTGATGTAATGATGTACATGTATTTAATTTATAACTGTATTCTAATGGGTTTAGGCAAATAATTACCGGTAATGTGTGTTAAGGTTTTAAATATTTAAATTAGTTTTAAACACGCATTTGTTTATCGTCTAAATTATAATTGTATACATATGCTAATGGATTAAATTATCTATCATTTAATTTTAATTTTAAGAAATCTACATTTTCCTTTTTTTACTACCCATTTCAATTTCTATGATTGCTTGCCTAGAGTGGAATAAACTAGTATTATTACATGTAAAGAAATAAAAGAAGTTTAGAAATCGAAACGGATTTCAAAGCACCGACATAAATCGCCGACATTACTTGACAATAACCGTAGTTATAAAAAACAACATTTCTGTTCTCAGGTTTCGTTTGTACGAATGTGGTTTGCGAACAACAAAGTTGACCAGTTCACGGCAGCAGTGTGGTTGAAGCGAACTGGGACGTGGAACTCTGAGCACAAAAGTGTTGTATTCCTAGCAGACTGCACAGGTTTTGGGGCGTATGGCATTTACGCCTCTGATGAAGACCTAGGGGTCAAGGTCGTAACAGAAGACGCCGATGTGGCTGTTGATGACTGGGTAAATATAGCCTGTAATTCATCATACCTAGAAACCGCCAGTTATATAATAGCTGTGCAACTTTAGCGATAAGAAATGACACCAATATATCATTGCTAGATGCATATGGGACCACTTTATGATATTATGTTACGAACATGTATTTCATGACAACTAACGTTAAACGATCCCAAAACACCTCTTTATCATTGTATGAACGTGACAATGACGA
>CBDHHR010000829.1:30000-35000 GCA_965263245.1 Metamycoplasmataceae bacterium
TACAAAATTAAGACACATATTTGAGCAGGTCTTCGAAAAGATAATATTATGCAATCAATACATATTACTAATAGTCTGTCATTAAAAATACATAGTAATATCTCCACATTCTACAAACGTCTTCGACTGACAAGTCTACATTAAGATCTCATTGGGCGAAATGAGTGGCAGCGTGGGTTGGTTGTTTGTGGATTACGAGGTAAAAAGACATGTGGCACTGCATATAGCAGCCTGCTGGGAAGACTATTTCTTCATATATGTATGTGTAAATATATACATAGATATGTATATTATATTATGTATATATGTAATTATATATATATATATACATATATATATATATATATATATATATATATATATATATATATATATATATATATATATATGATAATCGCTGACATGCACATAAATACATATAAATATACAAGCATACATACATATATCCATACATATATACATGCATGCATACATCATACATATATACATACATATATACATACATACAAAAATACATACATACATACATACATACATACATACATACATACATACATACCTACATACCTGCATACATACATACATACATACATACATACATACATACATACATACATACATACATACATACATACATACATACATACATACATACATACATACATACATACATACATACATACATACATACATACACATACACACACATATAAATATACAAGCATACATACATATATCCATACATATATACATGCATGCATACATCATACATATATACATACATATATACATACATACAAAAATACATACATATATACATACATACATACATACATACCTACATACCTGCATACATGCATACATACATACATACATACATACATACATACATACATACATACATACATACATACATACATACATACATACATGCATACATACATACATACATACATACATACATACATACATACATACATACATACATACATACATACATACATACATACATACATACATACATACATACATACATACATACATACACATACACACACATACACACACATACGTACATATAATCATACAAATATATACCTGCATTTAGACGACCGCCATCTATAAAAATGGCGGACACGAAATATTAAATATGTGAATTTTCTGTCCCCTAAAAACAATTGTCACATGCACACCATAATTATTGTTCTAGAATATTTCAAAAAGCAAAACTAAACTAGATATCCAACTGCAGTTAACACCAACATGCCCATGCATTATAAATACTGGTGGCCGGCTGAACAGTTGTAGGTTATTTCTCTTGATTGGATCTGTAATGGGCTTTGTTTGGTTGACAAGGCGTTCGTTGACGTAGGTGTCATACTGCTCTTGTCCGAGAGATTTGATCTGACGCAACGTGTCAATCACAGCTGGATCTGCAAGGTCTCTGCTATCCAGTACAAGCAAATCCTTGCTGTTCTCAGCGAATGGGTTTCCCATCTCTTCTATTACATCATTTAATGACTAAGTATATCGTCCGAATGTCATCTGTGCATGTTTCGTCTGCTCGTGATGCCGGAAATCTGTTTTCTTTCTCTTCTTGGTTGAAACCTCAAATTCTCCAATCAGACGTGCCATTTCAGGGCCAGACACCATCCAACGCCGCAGTGCTGCAGGGTTCTCAGTCAGACCCACAGCCCCACCATCACCCTTCACAGAGGCATTATTCTGTTCATGAGCATGGTCAATCGCAATACCAGAGAACACGTGTGTTGTTTTCTTGATGCATTGCCTAAAGTCTCTCTAACTGGAGGCATGCCGCAGAAGAAACATGTTTTGGTGGAAGGAGGTGCTTCTTCTATAGACTGACGGGTGAACTTCTTGGAAGCAACTGTATTGTTCTCAATGCGAGATTTCCTCTTCTCTGCTCGCTCAAGCTTTGTCTTGTTGAATTGTAATCGACAAGAGTCATGCCATTTGGCTTGGTGCTGTCGGAAGGTTGCCTCAAGGCCCACACCATCATCTAACTTTGATAGGTTGATTGTCATAGACAAACAACCAACCTTGTGGAAACCCTTAATATTGTCAGCGATAGTCTTGTAACCAACCCTCTCTGCGTCACGTTTTGAAGAAGCAGGACAGCGAAGCACCCCCTGTGTGTCCTCCTGACACAAAACGCATTTGTTCCAGTTTGTCGTCAGATATAGTACATTGGATGTTCCAGGCTGATCCACAACTTTATATACCTTAGCCATTCGGATATTATGGCAGTTACGCTCTTCTTGTGAAAATAGGGTGTAGAAGGATGTCATAACTCTACTGTTTACCTGCATTACATTAAAAAGATACCTACATGTTCTATGATTTGTACATTCCGCATTTATATCATCTAACATAATATATATTCAAAAACGAAGCGCGGTTTCCTTTCTTTTTGGTCATGTGACATCCTCGCAACCACATGATCAGCTGCTAAACCGCCTACCGATTGAAAAAACATAATATTAATATGTGCTACCACCTATCATAATTATTGTAACTAATAGGAAATTTTTTAAGGTGGGACGTTGTCGTTCCAACGGCTGTCATTTTATAAAAATGGTGGGTACGAAGGTCGATGAAGGTCAAATGCAAAAATATTCAAATCATTCACATCGGCTGTCCACATACGTTGCTTCTGATAACAACATTATCGCTCCAAGTAACGTAGTTCATGAGATATGGGAACATTAGTTTTGGCGGCCGCCATCTTTAAAAATGGCGGATTTGAATGTCGTAGAAGGTCAAATGTAACATATTTGAAATCACTGACCCAGAAGTTGTATGTTTTGGTTCCAAAACATCTAGTCTACGTTGCAAAAGTCTTTAGATAGAGGACATTGGTTTTTGGCGGCCATCTTTAAAATGGCTGCCATCCCCTTCCACGGCAAAATCTGAGATGGCCCTATATCCAAATATTTTTATAATTATGTACTCTATGCGTGTGCCAAATGTCATGCTTGTATCATAAAACGCACAATTCGACCATATTTTTTCACATATCGGCTGCACTAAAAGGAACACGTCAGCTTAACGAAGGCTGAACGCTGCAAAATTCCAAAGTGCTATAGATGTTGAAATGAATGTTATGTCTATGAAACAAAAAAGTGCATACACTTTACAGACCATTAACCTATAATGGTGTCAGTACCCATAAATAAACGCATAATATGCGTTGGTTTATGTGATGGACATGCGATAGGGCGAATTTGGACACGTCCTACGCGTAAGCAGTTCATACATAACAGGCTACTCAAATTGCACAAAGACTTAAATTGCAAAAAGGCGGGCAACTGTCAGCTAAATGTAGCGAGTGCAATGTAATGTATCTTAGGCATACGCCTACACATAGCTCTACCTCTTCACTAAATACAGTATCTCTTAGTTACATGTCATAACAACCTTGCGACACTGTACGGCACACGACTGTCCATATGGGCAGTTTCAGTGGCAGCAGTGCGACACTGTACGGCACACGACTGTCCATATGGGCAGTTTCAGTGGCAGCAGTGCGACACTGTACGGCACACGACTGTCCATATGGGCAGTTTCAGTGGCAGCAGTGCGACACTGTACGGCACACGACTGTCCATATGGGCAGTTTCAGTGGCAGCAGTGCGACACTGTACGGCACACGACTGTCCATATGGGCAGTTTCAGTGGCAGCAGTGCGACACTGTACGGCACACGACTGTCCATATGGGCAGTTTCCGTGGCAGCAGTGCGACACTGTACGGCACACGACTGTCCATATGGGCAGTTTCAGTGGCAGCAGTGCGACACTGTACGGCACACGACTGTCCATATGGGCAGTTTCAGTGGCAGCAGTGCGGCACTGTACGGCACACGACTGTCCATATGGGCAGTTTCAGTGGCAGCAGTGCGACACTGTACGGCACACGACTGTCCATATGGGCAGTTTCAGTGGCAGCAGTGCGACACTGTACGGCACACGACTGTCCATATGGGCAGTTTCAGTGGCAGCAGTGCGACACTGTACGGCACACGACTGTCCATATGGGCAGTTTCAGTGGCAGCAGTGCGGCACTGTACGGCACACGACTGTCCATATGGGCAGTTTCAGTGGCAGCAGTGCGACACTGTACGGCACACGACTGTCCATATGGGCAGTTTCAGTGGCAGCAGTGCGGCACTGTACGGCACACGACTGTCCATATGGGCAGTTTCAGTGGCAGCAGTGCGACACTGTACGGCACACGACTGTCCATATGGGCAGTTTCCGTGGCAGCAGTCTGAGGGCACAACACTTTAAGTTGCATAATTTCTAATGCTCATGAAAATCGAAATTAGTCCGACTGTGACAGCACGCTCTCTTGCATTCTCGTGACATCAGAAAAAGGCGGGGACGGATGCTAATGAAGGTTTAAGGCGGCCAACACTACATTAGAGCTTCAATACAGTCACATAGTCATAAAGTTTAACTCGATTCATCCATCGAAGCCGACATATTCTAAGACTAAGCCTACGCGTTTCGTCGCCTCTTAGCCTTATAGTTGAGGCAACGTTTTGGGCCCCAGATACTCCTGGATCCGCATATTGTCCGGATGTTTATCTAAATGCATATGCACTTTTACTATATTTAACATTTGAGTTTTACGCGAATTTGATTTGAGTTCAGTAACAACACACACTACACCTTCTACAAGCCCAGTAAAACATAAAATAAACACACTACACACCTTTATTGATTTTATAATTAATTGTATCTTCGCGCAAACTGTATGTTGGTGAAAAATGTGTTAACTGTTACGCATTACAAAGCCTGCAAGGAACTTTGCAGTCTAATCAAATATTTATACCGACATTGTTAATGTGAGTACGGCTTTTTAGTTCACGCCATATAACCAACTCGACTCCACGGAATTGTCGGTTGTACCATATTTTGATAGTATTCTAAAGACAGGAATAATACAGTATTGCAGTGTAGAGCCACGACATTGCAG
>CBDHHR010000830.1:0-3280 GCA_965263245.1 Metamycoplasmataceae bacterium
TACAAATTGGGTAAATCGATCATTCTTATCATCTCTTATATAGGTTGAATTGTGGATGTAAATTTATTTCATACTCATCTTTTCTCCACATGAAGGTTCCTGTTCAGGTTCTCATTCTCAGTTGTTGTCTTCTACATCCTCCATCCATTATCCATCTATTAACAGTAAATGAACAATCAGTAAAAAGTGAGAGAACTGTCTTCAATAATGCAACTACAGACATACCTCTTGTTTGATAGTCCTCTTCTTATTTCTTCTTCTTGTTCCTCTTTTAAGTCCTCTTCTAAGTCCTCTTCTACCTCTTCCTGGTTCCTCTTCTCAATCCTCTTCTTCCTCTTCTCATTCCTCTTCTCTTACATCCACCCTCTTCTCTAATAGAAAACAGAAAACATTCAGCAAAACAGTTTTTAGTAGAGTATAATAAAACTATTATATACCTTTTTCTCTCTCACACAGTCTGATGCTGGACTTTTTGATGTTCGTTGAACTTCCCCTCGTTGTTCTTCTTCTGTCACGCCTAAAAAAGACAAAGTATCATCTTAATAAGATCTGAAAACATGACATGCAGGAAATCCAATAGAAAAAACATTAATTACAATTCTAGAATCATGTCTGACAGTAGTTGCAATTAATTGTGTACCCTTGTTTCATACTTATCTTTTGGTTCCTCATCAAGGTTGTTCCCCTGCTGTATTTTCCTCAGGATCACCTTCACTTGAATCTTCAGAGTTCTTTTCTGTGACTTCTTTTTTCAATCTGAAACCAGAACCAGGAATAAGTGAAAGACATCAAAACACAGTAGTAAAAATTGGGTAAATCGATCATTCTTTTCATCTCTTATATAGGTTGAATTGTGGATGTAAATTTATTTCATACTCATCTTTTCTCCACATGAAGGTTCCTGTTCAGATTCTCATTCTGAGGTGTCGTCTTCTCCATCCTCCTTCCTTCATCCATCTACAAACAGTAAATGAATAATCAGCCAAAAGTGACAGAACTGTCTTCAATAATGCAACTACAGACATACCTTTTGTTCGAAAGTCCTCTTCTTATTTCTTCTTCTTGTTCCTCTTGTTCCACTTCTCTTTCCTCTTCTACCTCTTCCTGGTTCCTCTTCTCAATACTCTTCTCATTCCTCTTCTGGTTCATCATCTGGTACATCCATCCTCGTCTCTAATAGAAAACAGAAAACATTCGGCAAAACATTATTTAGTAGAATATAATAAAAATATTACATACGTTTCTCTCTCTTATGCGGTGTGATGCCGGACTTTTTCATCTTCGTCAAACATCCCCTCATTGTTCCTCTTCTGCCAGATCTGAAACAAAAGTATCAACTGTATAAGATTTGAAAACATGACATGCAGAAAATACAATATAAACAACAGTAATATTTACAATTCTAGAATCATGTCTGACAGTAGTTGCAATTAATTGTGTACACTTGTTTCATACTTATCTTTTAGTTGCTCGTCTAGATTGTTCCCCTGCTGTATTTTCCTCAGGATCATCTTCACTTGAATCTTCAGAGTTCTCTTCTGTGTCTTCTTTTTTCAATCTGAAAACAGAACCAGGAATAAGTGAAAGTCATCAAAACACAGTAGTAAAAATTGGGTAAATCGATCATTCTTATCATCTCTTATATAGGTTGAATTGTGGATGTAAATTTATTTCATACTCATCTTTTCTCCACATGAAGGTTCCTGTTCAGGTTCTCATTCTCAGTTGTTGTCTTCTACATCCTCCATCCATTATCCATCTATTAACAGTAAATGAACAATCAGTAAAAAGTGACAGAACTGTCTTCAATAATGCAACTACAGACATACCTTTTGTTCGAAAGTCCTCTTCTTATTTCTTCTTCTTGTTCCTCTTGTTCCACTTCTCTTTCCTCTTCTACCTCTTCCTGGTTCCTCTTCTCAATACTCTTCTCATTCCTCTTCTGGTTCATCATCTGGTACATCCATCCTCGTCTCTAATAGAAAACAGAAAACATTCGGCAAAACATTATTTAGTAGAATATAATAAAAATATTACATACGTTTCTCTCTCTTATGCGGTGTGATGCCGGACTTTTTCATCTTCGTCAAACATCCCCTCATTGTTCCTCTTCTGCCAGATCTGAAACAAAAGTATCAACTGTATAAGATTTGAAAACATGACATGCAGAAAATACAATATAAACAACAGTAATACTTACAATTCTAGAATCATGTCTGACAGTAGTTGCAATTAATTGTGTACACTTGTTTCATACTTATCTTTTAGTTGCTCGTCTAGATTGTTCCCCTGCTGTATTTTCCTCAGGATCATCTTCACTTGAATCTTCAGAGTTCTCTTCTGTGTCTTCTTTTTTCAATCTGAAAACAGAACCAGGAATAAGTGAAAGTCATCAAAACACAGTAGTAAAAATTGGGTAAATCGATCATTCTTATCATCTCTTATATAGGTTGAATTGTGGATGTAAATTTATTTCATACTCATCTTTTCTCCACATGAAGGTTCCTGTTCAGGTTCTCATTCTCAGTTGTTGTCTTCTACATCCTCCATCCATTATCCATCTATTAACAGTAAATGAACAATCAGTAAAAAGTGAGAGAACTGTCTTCAATAATGCAACTACAGACATACCTCTTGTTTGATAGTCCTCTTCTTATTTCTTCTTCTTGTTCCTCTTTTAAGTCCTCTTCTAAGTCCTCTTCTACCTCTTCCTGGTTCCTCTTCTCAATCCTCTTCTTCCTCTTCTCATTCCTCTTCTCTTACATCCACCCTCTTCTCTAATAGAAAACAGAAAACATTCAGCAAAACAGTTTTTAGTAGAGTATAATAAAACTATTATATACCTTTTTCTCTCTCACACAGTCTGATGCTGGACTTTTTGATGTTCGTTGAACTTCCCCTCGTTGTTCTTCTTCTGTCACGCCTAAAAAAGACAAAGTATCATCTTAATAAGATCTGAAAACATGACATGCAGGAAATCCAATAGAAAAAACATTAATTACAATTCTAGAATCATGTCTGACAGTAGTTGCAATTAATTGTGTACCCTTGTTTCATACTTATCTTTTGGTTCCTCATCAAGGTTGTTCCCCTGCTGTATTTTCCTCAGGATCACCTTCACTTGAATCTTCAGAGTTCTTTTCTGTGACTTCTTTTTTCAATCTGAAACCAGAACCAGGAATAAGTGAAAGACATCAAAACACAGTAGTAAAAATTGGGTAAATCGATCATTCTTTTCATCTCTTATATAGGTTGAATTGTGGATGTACATTTATTTCAT
>CBDHHR010000831.1:0-7500 GCA_965263245.1 Metamycoplasmataceae bacterium
GTGAACATCTGTGACATCAAACAGGCCGCATATGAACATCTGTAACAGGCCACAGGGTACGTGAACATCTGTGACATCAAACAGGCCGCATATGAACATCTGTAACAGGCCACAACGTACGTGAACATCTGTGACATCAAACAGGCCGCACATGAACATCTGTAACAGGCCACAGGGTACGTGAACATCTGTGACATCAAACAGGCCGCATATGAACATCTGTAACAGGCCACAACGTACGTGAACATCTGTGACATCAAACAGGCCGCATATGGACACCTGTAACAGGCCACAACGTACGTGAACATCTGTGACATCAAACAGGCCGCATATGAACATCTGTAACAGGCCACAACGTACGTGAACATCTGTGACATCAAACAGGCCGCATATGGACACCTGTAATAGGCCACAACGTACGTGAACATCTGTGACATCAAACAGGCCGCATATGGACACCTGTAATAGGCCACAACGTACGTGAACATCTGTGACATCAAACAGGCCGCATATGAACATCTGTAACAGGCCACAACGTACGTGAACATCTGTGACATCAAACAGGCCGCATATGGACACCTGTAATAGGCCACAACGTACGTGAACATCTGTGACATCAAACAGGCCGCATATGGACACCTGTAATAGGCCACAACGTACGTGAACATCTGTGACATCAAACAGGCCGCATATGGACACCTGTAACAGGCCACAATGTATGTGAACATCAACCAGGCCTCATACGAACATCTGTTATAAGGAACACCGTACGTGAACATCAACCAGGCGGCATGTGAACATCTGCAACTGGTCATAGCTTATATTAACATCAACCATGCCGCGTATGAACATTTCTAATAGGGTACAACGTAAACGTATCACAACGAGGCCGTACACGATCATTTGTAATATGCCATAATGTACATGAATTTCAACCAGGCCACATAAAAACATACGTAACAGGCAACAATGCACACAAACTCCGTATCATCATCATAGTAAGCATCACAATGACTATAAACAACATATCGCCAACAATGATATGAACATGCGCCTGTAACATGCGCCGTAATATGCATGACGTCACACAGATCACACGAACACTTGTTACAGATATACATGACGTCACACAGATCACACGAACACTTGTTACAGATATACATGACGTCACACAGATCACACGAACACTTGTTACAGATATACATGACGTCACACAGATCACACGAACACTTGTTACAGATATACATGACGTCACACAGATCACACGAACACTTGTTACAGATATACATGACGTCACACAGATCATATGAACACTTGTTACAGATATACATGACGTCACACAGATCACACGAACACTTGTTACAGATATACATGACGTCACACAGATCACATGAACACTTGTTACAGATATACATGACGTCACACAGATCACACGAACACTTGTTACAGATATACATGACGTCACACAGATCACATGAACACTTGTTACAGATATACATGACGTCACACAGATCACACGAACACTTGTTACAGATATACATGACGTCACACAGATCACATGAACACTTGTTACAGATATACATGACGTCACACAGATCACACGAACACTTGTTACAGATATACATGACGTCACACAGATCACATGAACACTTGTTACAGATATACATGACGTCACACAGATCACACGAACACTTGTTACAGATGGCTAATGCAGATGAATGGATCCAGCCAAGGCCGCGTAAGATTAAGAACATCTGCAGCAGATGTGATATTGCACACGCACCTAATTCAGACAACACACGAACTGTTACCTGCCAGGAGCTATAGCACATCTACAAACTTAAGCTAAGAGTCAATCACTATTTTCAATTGAAAGTCCTCAACATTTATTATAAAGTGCTAAGTATTGTAATTCGCTCATTTTTAATAGCTTTCAGAATCCGTCATCTCTCGGCTACAACGTCATTTATGTGCAAATTATGAAATTCGCAAATTACGACGAAACCCGCTAAGTTACGGCTACACCGAAAACGTTCTTCGATGTGACTGCCCACATTGGTACGGTATGTATAGTTATGTTCCAATCCCTGCTATTATTATTGCCATTTAGCATTGCATTTTGTAACGATAATAACCGGGACACAGACTTTGACTTTGTCAAGTCAGATTGTTCTGCTGGTTTGATACGGATATAAATACGGATACGGTACCGATACGAATACGGATGTGGATACGGATACGGTACCGATACCAATACGGATATGAATACGGATACGGTACCGATACGAATACGGATGTGGATACGGATACGGTACCGATACGAATACGGATATAAATACGGATACGGTACCGATACGAATACGGATATAAATACGGATACGGTACCGATACGAATACGGATATAAATACGGATACGGTACCGGTACGAATACGCATATGAATACGGATACGGTACCGATACGAATACGGATATAAATACGGATACGGTACCGATACGAATACGCATATGAATACGGATACGGTACCGATACGAATACGGATATCAATACGGATACGGTACCGATACGAATACGGATATAAATACGGATAAGGTACCGATACGAATACGGATATCAATACGGATACGGTACCGATACGAATACGGATATGAATACGGATACGGTACCGACACGAATACGGATATAAATACGGATACGGTACCGACACGAATACGGATATAAATACGGATACGGTACCAATACGAATACGGATGTGGATAAGGATACGGTACCGATACGAATACGGATATAAATACGGATACGGTACCGACACGAATACGGATGTGGATACGGATACGGTACCGATACGAATACGGATATAAATACGGATACGGTACCGACACGAATACGGATGTGGATACGGATACGGTACCGATACGAATACGGATATAAATACGGATACGGTACCGATACGAATACGGATATAAATACGGATACGGTACCGATAGGAATACGGATATAAATACGGATACGGTACCGATACGAATACGGATGTGGATACGGATACGGTACCGACACGAATACGGATGTGGATACGGATACGGTACCGATACGAATACGGATGTGGATACGGATACGGTACCGATACGAATACGGATGTGGATAAGGATACGGTACCGATACGAATACGGATATGAATACGGATACGGTACCGATACGAATACGGATATGAATACGGATACGGTACCGATACGGATGTGGATACGGATACGGTACCGATACGAATACGGATATAAATACGGATACGGTACCGATAGGAATATGGATATGAATACGGATACGGTACCGATACAAATACGGATGTGGATACGGATACGGTACCGATACGAATACGGATATAAATACGGATACGGTACCGATACGAATACGGATATCAATACGGATACGGTACCGATACGAATACGGATATAAATACGGATACGGTACCGATACGAATACGGATATAAATACGGATACGGTACCGATACGAATACGGATATCAATACGGATACGGTACCGATACGAATACGGATATAAATACGGATACGGTACCGATACGAATACGGATATGAATACGGATACGGTACCGATACGAATACGGATATCAATACGGATACGGTACCGATACGAATACGGATATAAATACGGATACGGTACCGATACGAATACGGATATCAATACGGATACGGTACCGATACGAATACGGATATGAATACGGATACGGTACCGACACGAATACGGATATAAATACGGATACGGTACCGACACGAATACGGATATAAATACGGATACGGTACCAATACGAATACGGATGTGGATAAGGATACGGTACCGATACGAATACGGATATAAATACGGATACGGTACCGACACGAATACGGATGTGGATACGGATACGGTACCGATACGAATACGGATATAAATACGGATACGGTACCGACACGAATACGGATGTGGATACGGATACGGTACCGATACGAATACGGATATAAATACGGATACGGTACCGATACGAATACGGATATGAATACGGACACGGTACCGATAGGAATACGGATATAAATACGGATACGGTACCGATACGAATACGGATATAAATACGGATACGGTACCGATACGAATACGGATATGAATACGGATACGGTACCGATACGAATACGGATGTGGATACGGATACGGTACCGATACGAATACGGATATGAATACGGATACGGTACCGATACGAATTCGGATATAAATACGGATACGGTACCGATACGAATACGGATGTGGATACGGATACGGTACCGACACGAATACGGATATAAATACGGATACGGTACCGATACGAATACGGATATAAATACGGATACGGTAGCGATACGAATACGGATATGAATACGGATACGGTACCGATACGAATACGGATATGAATACGGATACGGTACCGATACGAATTCGGATATAAATACGGATACGGTACCGATACGAATACGGATATAAATACGGATACGGTACCGACACGAATACGGATGTGGATACGGATACGGTACCGATAAGAATACGGATATAAATACGGATACGGTAGCGATACGAATACGGATATGAATACGGATACGGTACCGATACGAATACGGATATAAATACGGATACGGTACCGATACGAATACGGATATAAATACGGATACGGTACCGATACGGATGTGGATACGGATACGGTACCGATACGAATACGGATATAAATACGGATACGGTACCGATACGAATACGGATATAAATACGGATACGGTACCGACACGAATACGGATATAAATACGGATACGGTACCGATACGAATACGGATATAAATACGGATACGGTGCCGATACGAATACGGATATAAATACGGATACGGTACCGACACGAATACGGATATAAATACGGATACGGTACCGATACGAATACGGATATAAATACGGATACGGTACCGACACGAATACGGATGTGGATACGGATACGGTACCGACACGAATACGGATATGAATACGGATACGGTACCGATACGAATACGGATATAAATGCGGATACGGTACCGATACGAATACAGATGTGGATACGGATACGGTACCGATACGAATACGGATGTGGATACGGATACGGTACCGATACGAATACGGATATAAATACGGATACGGTACCGATACGAATACGGATATGAATACGGATACGGTACCGATACGAATACGGATATAAATACGGATACGGTACCGATACGAATACGGATATAAATACGGATACGGTACCGATACGAATACGAATACGGATATGAATACGGATACGGTACCGACACGAATACGGATATGAATACGGATACGGTACCGATACGAATACGGATATAAATACGGATACGGTACCGATACGAATACGGATGTGGATAGGGATACGGTACCGACACGAATACGGATGTGGATACGGATACGGTACCGATACGAATACGGATGTGGATACGGATACGGTACCGACACGAATACGGATATGAATACGGATACGGTACCGATACGAATACGGATATGAATACGGATACGGTTCCGACACGAATACGGATATGAATACGGATACGGTACCGATACGAATACGGATATAAATACGGATACGGTACCGATACGAATACGGATGTGGATACGGATACGGTACCGACACGAATACGGATATAAATACGGATACGGTACCGATACGAATACGGATGTGGATACGGATACGGTACCGACACGAATACGGATATAAATACGGATACGGTACCGACACGAATACGGATATAAATACGGATACGGTACCGACACGAATACGGATGTGGATACGGATACGGTACCGATACGAATACGGATGTGGATACGGATACGGTACCGATACGAACACGGATATGAATACGGATACGGTACCGACACGAATACGGATATGAATACGGGTACGGTACCGACACGAATACGGATATGAATACGGATACGGTACCGACACGAATACGGGTGTGGATACGGATACGGTACCGACACGAATACGGATATAAATACGGATACGGTACCGACACGAATACGGATATGAATACGGGTACGGTACCGACACGAATACGGATGTGGATACGGATACGGTGCCGACACGAATACGGATATAAATACGGATACGGTACCGACACGAATACGGATATGGATACGGATACGGTACCGATACGAATACGGATATAAATACGGATACGGTACCGACACGAATACGGATGTGGATACGGATACGGTACCGATACGAATACGGATGTGGATACGGATACGGTACCGATACGAATACGGATATAAATACGGATACGGTACCGACACGAATACGGATGTGGATAGGGATACGGTACCGACACGAATACGGATGTGGATACGGATACGGTACCGACACGAATACGGATGTGGATACGGATACGGTACCGACACGAATACGGATATGAATACGGATACGGTACCGACACGAATACGGATGTGGATACGGGTGTGGATATTGTTGCTCCACACGGAATAGTACGTTTGATCATAAGCAGAAGACACAATCGCAGACTTTGTTTCCTGGCGGCCGTATAGATCACGTTGTGTTGCGTTTGATGCCTTCGATCGATTTCGGCCTGAGGAATTGACGTTAATGAAACTCGTCGCCTCGTGAAGTCTCTCGTGACGACGGCACATGTGAGCGCCGACCACAGGGAACACTCGGTGCATCACGAGGGAGGTACACATTGATCAAAGACATCGACATTGTATTGCAAGACATGACCGCTTACATTCTTCCGGCGCTAAATAGTTTCTGGGATACGTTTCTGCGCATGCTCGATTAATTTGCTGTTTGTAGTTGCCGTTAGATACGTCTGCGTGAATGTTGGCTACCCCTCGACGTACAAATGCCGTTTTATAGTTGCTCTAAGGTTGAATTGAATTGTAAGGTATATGGTTAGGTTTAAGTGTTTAAGTTTTATTGTTAGGTTGAAGTTACTGTTGATCAAATATAGCACCCATAAAAATTTCAGGACAATCTTCGTTGCTGGCGTTTAAATTTATCACTCAGATACGCGCTCGCGTAGACACATCACGCAGATATTATTTAACGCCTAGAAAAAGTATTTAACCCCAAAAAGAATGTAAGTGCGATAGCGCCCCTAAAAGTTACAGATGACTCCACAAGGCTACCAAAACGCAGCCTTCTGTTTTAGTTTAAACAATTTATTGATACTTTTTATTAGTTATATATATATATATATATATATATATATATATATATATATATATATATATATATATATATAAGGCTACCAAAACGCAGCCTTATGTATGTATGTATGTATATATATATATATATATATATATATATATATATATATTATATTATATTATATTATATTAAAAAATACTAAAAAGTATAAATAAATTGTTTAAACTAAAACCGAAGTTTAATGGACATAGCGAACTTCTGTGCCCAGGGAAAGGCCAGCACTAACACG
>CBDHHR010000831.1:12500-14949 GCA_965263245.1 Metamycoplasmataceae bacterium
CGAGGCTCCCGCCATTTTGCTTGGATGAATGCGTCCGCCATGAATGTTTCTTTCAGCGTATCGATCTCTCCAACCTTCACGAACACCACTCGGATAGAGACTGTTACCTGAAAAGTGATTTACGAATCGAACTATTATCACGATCAAATGGCCATTCCAAAATGTCAATGATGGATGTAATATCGGTTACCCAAACGAGGTGAGATGGCAGCACGGATAACGTTCAGAAGCCTGCTAAGTCAGCAGACTGTCTTCTCGGCGAAGTTACGCAGGCGAGTGAGAGTTGGTTACGCGAGACTATGATGAATGAAGGAAATAAGATCATCCATACGTTCGGAATAAGTAATTCCCAGCCGCAAATATTTGAAACACGTTTTTTGTTACCTATATGTGACTATTGTCACTAGTACTAATGGTATGACCATTGCATAATCATGCATGTTATACATTAGGTACACGTACGTGAATATATATATATATATATATATATATATATATATATATATATATATATATATTATATATATATATATATATATATATATATATATATATATATATATATATAATATATATCCACATACACATATACACATGCACGCATACATACCCACACCAACACACACCCATACACTCGCAATCCCCCCTACCAAACGCCCACCCACCCGCAACCCCCCACCCACACACCCAGGCACGCACGCATTCACGCACGCATGCGCACGCACATGCACACGCACACACGCACACACGCACACACGCACACACGCACACACGCACACACGCACACACGCACACACGCACACACAGGCACGCGCGCGATTAAGACTATCCAATATTTTTATTTGTAACGTTTTATAAATTATTATCGCAAAAAACTTGTCGTTCAACTACAACAACGTCACATGTGTTATAACGGATACACAATTCCCCGTGTAAACGTTTTATTTCTTTAGAAGAAACACTTCCTTGGATAAAAACGTATTTGGACAGTCGGTATTTTACGACATACACAGTTTATAATACTGTGTGACAATTCAACGCGATAATAACAACCGAACTGTCTCCATATAAAAGTACGTTCTTATATATATATATATATATATATATATATATATATATATATATATATATATATATATATATATATACACTTATTTGGACTGCGATCACCAATTAACGATTTCTATGATACGCAACTGCTTTTTATAACAAATGAAGGATAACACATTTCCGTGATGTTAGTAATATCCACGTCGATAACCATGACAAATTATTCAGCCTCTAACAAGCTGATGTCTTATAGCGTAGGAAACACAGTTTGAAGCTGTAATTTCTGTCAATGTTTTCATAGCTAATCAAGTAACGTCTGGTAACTTCTTAGCGTGCTACTTGGGCAGACGTAAGTATAGGAATATGCAAGTAGGCAAGTATATGGGTAACTATGTTTAGAATGAGGCTATACACAGAACTTTATAGCCATACTTTGAAGTCTGACAAAATACATGTTGACATGAAACGTAGGTGGCAGCGCTGGGGATAGAGATCATTATAAGAGGAGCCCTTCAAGGCCCAGACAGTAATGGGAGGTGAGGTGAGGTGAGAACACATTAAACAGGCTGTGGAGTGGACGCGGGCGATCTGCGCCATGTAGCGAGCGACAGGTGACGAGGTCAGAGCTAATCCCGCACGTTGTTGCGGTTACATTTACCGTGCGTTAGATAATATCCGGGTCACATTTCTGCGTGCGCGCGACTCTGTTGTTTTCATTAGTTACCGTAAAGTTACTTTACACTTCTCGCTGAATCTCATTAAATACACATTTAGTATCGGACATTGTGACCGTATACAAACTTTTCAGCAGTTATACGTCTCAAATGAAAATGACAGACGTAAACACGTTTTTGAGACGTGTTTTATCAGCATATCGCGTGACTTCAGTGAGCCATAATCCGTGACGGTGATGTAAACAAACCTATTATTAAAATGTATCTGCGAAAATTCAAGCAACTCTTGACGCTAATCACCAGAGGAAAGTTACGTAATGGCCCGTGGTAGTTCTACTGGAAATACTTTGCGTTTTGCCGCACATTGGTGGTTTTATATAAATCGCTGCGGCACGATTCCACTGCCGTCGGGTCGGAACCTAGCGTCAGCGGCAACATTCATGCGGCGACGTTCCGGACATCTAGCGGGTGGCCTGTGTCACTCTAGCCCAGGTATTCCACATGTCCAGTGAGCACGTGTCTCAGTTCCCATAGACTCGTCTGTGATTTGCAAACTATTTTAAATGAGGAATTCGCTTAGTTATGTTCATAAATAACAAAACGCTTCTGTATGCGTCTCCCGTTTTACCTAGTCAATGAATGTAACCGGAGAGTTGAATGCGAGAAAAACTGAGATACGTGTTTTAGTCAAATTTCAACGAATTGCACCAACTATGTGTTTTCAC
>CBDHHR010000832.1:0-4640 GCA_965263245.1 Metamycoplasmataceae bacterium
ATTGTCCGAGTTAAGTGGCGCAATGTAGAGTGAACTAGTTCAATGTAGAGTGAACTAGTGCAATGTAGAGTGAACTAGTTCAATGTAGAGTGAACTAGTGCAATGTAGAGTGAACTAGTGCAATGTAGAGTGAACTAGTTCAATGTAGAGTGAACTAGTGCAATGTAGAGTGAACTAGTGCAATGTAGAGTGAACTAGTTCAATGTAGAGTGAACTAGTTCAATGTAGAGTGAACTAGTTCAATGTAGAGTGAACTAGTTCAATGTAGAGTGAACTAGTTCAATGTAGAGTGAACTAGTTCAATGTAGAGTGAACTAGTTCAATGTAGAGTGAACTAGTTCAATGTAGAGTGAACTAGTTCAATGTAGAGTGAACTAGTGCAATGTAGAGTGAACTAGTGCAATGTAGAGTGAACTAGTTCAATGTAGAGTGAACTAGTTCAATGTAGAGTGAACTAGTTCAATGTAGAGTGAACTAGTGCAATGTAGAGTGAACTAGTGTAATGTGGAGTGAACTAGTTCAATGTAGAGTGAACTAGTGCAATGTAGAGTGAACTAGTTCAATGTAGAGTGAACTAGTTCAATGTAGAGTGAACTAGTTCAATGTAGAGTGAACTAGTGCAATGTAGAGTGAACTAGTGTAATGTGGAGTGAACTAGTTCAATGTAGAGTGAACTAGTTCAATGTAGAGTGAACTAGTTCAATGTAGAGTGAACTAGTTCAATGTAGAGTGAACTAGTTCAATGTAGAGTGAACTAGTGCAATGTAGAGTGAACTAGTGCAATGTAGAGTGAACTAGTGTAATGTGGAGTGAACTAGTGTAATGTAGAGTGAACTAGTGCAATGTAGAGTGAACTAGTTCAATGTAGAGTGAACTAGTTCAATGTAGAGTGAACTAGTGTAATGTAGAGTGAACTAGTGTAATGTGGAGTGAACTAGTGTAATGTAGAGTGAACTAGTTCAATGTAGAGTGAACTAGTGCAATGTAGAGTGAACTAGTTCAATGTAGAGTGAACTAGTGCAATGTAGAGTGAACTAGTGTAATGTGGAGTGAACTAGTTCAATGTAGAGTGAACTAGTGCAATGTAGAGTGAACTAGTTCAATGTAGAGTGAACTAGTGCAATGTAGAGTGAACTAGTTCAATGTAGAGTGAACTAGTGCAATGTAGAGTGAACTAGTTCAATGTAGAGTGAACTAGTGCAATGTAGAGTGAACTAGTGTAATGTGGAGTGAACTAGTGTAATGTAGAGTGAACTAGTGCAATGTAGAGTGAACTAGTGCAATGTAGAGTGAACTAGTGCAATGTAGAGTGAACTAGTTCAATGTAGAGTGAACTAGTGCAATGTAGAGTGAACTAGTGCAATGTAGAGTGAACTAGTGTAATGTGGAGTGAACTAGTGCAATGTAGAGTGAACTAGTGCAATGTAGAGTGAACTAGTTCAATGTAGAGTGAACTAGTGTAATGTGGAGTGAACTAGTGTAATGTAGAGTGAACTAGTGCAATGTAGAGTGAACTAGTTCAATGTAGAGTGAACTAGTGCAATGTAGAGTGAACTAGTGTAATGTGGAGTGAACTAGTGTAATGTAGAGTGAACTAGTGCAATGTAGAGTGAACTAGTTCAATGTAGAGTGAACTAGTGCAATGTAGAGTGAACTAGTGTAATGTGGAGTGAACTAGTGTAATGTAGAGTGAACTAGTGCAATGTAGAGTGAACTAGTTCAATGTAGAGTGAACTAGTGCAATGTAGAGTGAACTAGTGTAATGTGGAGTGAACTAGTGTAATGTAGAGTGAACTAGTGCAATGTAGAGTGAACTAGTTCAATGTAGAGTGAACTAGTGCAATGTAGAGTGAACTAGTGTAATGTGGAGTGAACTAGTGTAATGTAGAGTGAACTAGTGCAATGTAGAGTGAACTAGTGTAAACTAGAGTGAACTAGTGCAATATGGAGTGAACTAGTGCAATGTGGAGTTAACTAGTGTAATGTAGAGTGAACTAGTATAATGTAGAGTGAACTAGTGTAATGTAGAGTGAACTAGTGCAATGTATAGTGAACTAGTGCAATGTAGAGTGAACTAGTGTAATGTAGAGTGAACTAGTGCAATGTAGAGTGAACTAGTGCAATGTAGAGTGAACTAGTGCAATGTGGAGTGAACTAGTGTAATGTAGAGTGAACTAGTATAATGTAGAGTGAACTAGTGTAATGTAGAGTGAACTAGTGTAATGTAGAGTGAACTAGTGCAATGTAGAGTGAACTAGTGCAATGTAGAGTGAACTAGTTCAATGTAGAGTGAACTAGTGCAATGTAGAGTGAACTAGTTCAATGTAGAGTGAACTAGTGCAATGTAGAGTGAACTAGTGTAATGTGGAGTGAACTAGTGTAATGTAGAGTGAACTAGTGCAATGTAGAGTGAACTAGTGTAAACTAGAGTGAACTAGTGCAATATGGAGTGAACTAGTGCAATGTGGAGTGAACTAGTGTAATGTAGAGTGAACTAGTATAATGTAGAGTGAACTAGTGTAATGTAGAGTGAACTAGTGCAATGTAGAGTGAACTAGAGCAATGTAGAGTGAAATGGAGCAATGTAGAATGACAAACTTGCCCAATGTTTTGTTCTTTGATTAAGTGTTCACAGCTCTAGTCACCAAGCTCTTCTAGATAACACAGCTCTTGTAAATTTCTCCAAATATTTATTTGGTGCTAACCTCTATTACAGTACAGTGGCCAACTGAAATTAAGGAAAATAGTCATATATTTACAGTGTAAAAACGCTATCAACATATATTTGTGTGTTGTATTGGCTAACACTACAGTTCAGGTGTATTTTGGGTCTAACTCTGGCAATTTTGCCAATGTTTTCAAAGAACAAATCTCATAATTTTATTAACAAACAAAATCTAAATATTAGTTAACTCTGTCACTGTATTGTGATAGGCTAGATTAGTTTAGTAACTATTTCACATCAATTGGAAGAAGATATTTAAAGCAGACAAAAACATTCACTGCAGGAAAACTTCACTTACTCTTTCAGTTTCATTTCCTGGAGGCGTTCCTCCTTGAGTTTCAGTTTCTGTTTGTCGTCGTGTGTGATCTTTGGCTTGTTGGCCAGCAGATGTTTCAGTTTCACATATTGTTTCCAGGTGCGCTGGTAGCTGAAGGGACAAGATTGCAATGACTGGGGACACGTGGACTAATGTCACAGACAAATGACTGTGGACATGTGGACTGATGTCAGACAAATGACTGTGGACACGTGGACTGATGTCACAGACAAATGACTGGGGACATGTGGACTGATGTCACAGACAAATGACTGGGGACATGTGGACTGATGTCACAGACAAATGACTGTGGACACATGGACTGATGTCACAGACAAATGACTGGGGACATGTGGACTGATGTCACAGACAAATGACTGGGGACACGTGGACTGATGTCACAGACAAATGACTGTGGACACGTGGACTGATGTCACAGACAAATGACTGGGGACATGTGGACTGATGTCACAGACAAATGACTGGGGACATGTGGACTGATGTCACAGACAAATGACTGGGGACATGTGGACTAATGTCACAGACAAATGACTGGGGACATGTGGACTGATGTCAGACAAATGACTGGGGACATGTGGACTGATGTCACAGACAAATGACTGGGGACATGTGGACTAATGTCACAGACAAATGACTGGGGACATGTGGACTGATGTCACAGACAAATGACTGGGGACATGTGGACTGATGTCAGACAAATGACTGGGGACATGTGGACTGATGTCACAGACAAATGACTGGGGACATGTGGACTAATGTCACAGACAAATGACTGTGGACACGTGGACTGATGTTACAGACAAATGACTGGGGACATGTGGACTGATGTCACAGACAAATGACTGTGGACACGTGGACTGATGTTACAGACAAATGACTGGGGACATGTGGACTGATGTTACAGACAAATGACTGTGGACATGTGGACTGATGTCACAGACAAATGACTGTGGACACGTGGACTGATGTCACAGACAAATGACTGGGGACATGTGGACTGATGTCACAGACAAATGACTGGGGACATGTGGACTGATGTCAGACAAATGACTGGGGACATGTGGACTGATGTCACAGACAAATGACTGGGGACATGTGGACTGATGTCAGACAAATGACTGGGGACATGTGGACTGATGTCAGACAAATGACTGGGGACATGTGGACTGATGTCACAGACAAATGACTGTGGACATGTGGACTGATGTCACAGACAAATGACTGGGGACATGTGGACTGATGTCACAGACAAATGACTGTGGACACGTGGACTGATGTCACAGACAAATGACTGGGGACATGTGGGCTGATATCATAGACAAATGACTGGGGACATGTGGACTGATATCATAGACAAATGACTGGGGACATGTGGACTGATGTCACAGACAAATGACTGGGGACACGTGGACTGATGTCACAGACAAATGACTGGGGACATGTGGGCTGATATCATAGACAAATGACTGGGGACATGTGGACTGATATCATAGACAAATGACTGGGGACATGTGGACTGATGTCACAGACAAATGAATGGGGACACGTGGACTGATGTCACAGACAAATGACTGGGGA
>CBDHHR010000833.1:0-5000 GCA_965263245.1 Metamycoplasmataceae bacterium
ACTCGGACACGGTGAGCATGTGCAGCATGAAGAGGGGCGAGAGCGCCCATGGCGAACAGCAGGACCCCGAGCGCCACCCACGCTACGAACTCGCTCGCCACCATCGTGTTGGCGACGTCTACAACGGAAGTGACGCAAGACGACCGGTGTTACACATTGCTAGGTCACTCTTGTGTATGTCTGTACTGTTATGATCATTGGCTAAACATACAGGGTCATTACGCCAATGTATGGGGTGGGGTATTCCTGTGTGATCATTGGCAAAATTCATTGCGTCAATGTACAATGGGAAATTAAAATCGTCCGGACTAGATTTAAAGGTGACCAACGTGGGCTGCAGTTTCAACTGGATCGGTTATTCTGTTCCATTCATTTACTGTTCTATTAAAAAGCTATTAGGCATACACCTTGAATATTGCCTGGCTCTTGAATAGGTCGTTCTCAGTGGGCCGCGAGTTGTTAGTTGAATGAACCAGGTGAGTCTGGAATGAAGGATGTTTCTCCGTCTAAGGATCTATCGACTAATACTAGGCGGCTCACTTCTCTGCGCTATCCTCAGGACTCCCACTTGAGAATGTTCATCATTAATGTTATTCTCAGCGATGAAGTGGCGACTTTTTACATTTTGACAACGGTCTTGAATTCAATAACGACATATTTGTATTGAAAGCGTAAATCAACCTTTATATATATCTTGTAAATCTTGCATAATCCGTAATGGTAATTACTGTCACTAATGTGCGCAGTTTTAAAACATGAAATACTAAAACTCTACATCCTAGAAAAGGATAGGTATACTATTCTTAAGATAATATATATGTATATATATATATATATATATGAATTGAGCCCTTCTTGCGTAATAAGTATCACGTGTGCTAGTGCACCTCTCATTTGTGGCTAAATTCATTGCTAATAACTGACTAATGCTTATAATACGACGGTCTTACTTAAAGCCTCGTTGTCCCCCTTATCTGTTGACAGTAAGGTATAGAAATCCGTGGTTTAGCGTGGTCGTGAGACCAGATAGGCCAGCCCACCGCCAATACCTGGTGCGCTCTACTTTTGGCCCGGGGCGCTTGCTCGCGATGACAGGAGCTAGAGACGCGGAAGAGAGTGACGTACAGCGGTGTTTTGGTGAACAACAAAACACACGGTCACGTTAAATTGCGTACCTATGAGCGTGCGTGCGTGCATAATCAATGCCTATATAACAACTGGCAAACGCCATTAGTCTATTTCCAATCCTTTACTGTTCTATTAAAAAAAACCTATTAGTATTACCATAAACTTGAGTCCTGACCAGCACTCGAATAAAGCGTTCTCGATGGCTCTTAATTACCCACTGGCGTATTTTGGATCTCGGAATACGGGACAATACGATTGAAAAATTGTGAGGCGTGGTAGCGCAGTGGTTAGAACATCGAACTCTCGTGCGACAGAGAGAGAGAGAGAGAGGGGGGAGAGAAAGAGAGAGGGAGGGAGAGAGCGAGAAGAGCGAGTTACAGAGAGAGATCGAGATACAGAGAGAGAGAGAGAGAGAGAGAGAGAGAGAGAGAGAGAGAGAGAGAGAGAGAGAGAGAGAGAGAGAGAGAGAGAGAGAGAAGAGAGAGAGAGAGAGAGAGAGAGAGAGAGAGAGAGAGAGAGAGAGAGAGAGAGAGAGAGAGAGAGAGAGAGAGAGAGAGAGAGAGAGGAGAGAGAGAGAGAGAGAGAGAGAGAGAGAGAGAGAGAGAGAGAGCGAGATACAGAGAGAGAGAGAGAGAGAGAGAGGGAGAGAGAGAGAGAGAGAGAGAGAGAGAGAGAGAGAGAGAGAGAGAGAGAGAGAGAGAGAGAGAGAGAGAGAGAGAGAGAGAGAGCGAGAGAGGGAGGGGAGCGAGAGAGAGAGAGAGAGAGGGAGGGAGGGAGCGAGAGAGAGACAGAGAGAGAGAGCGAGCGAGCGAGCGAGCGAGAGAGAGAGAGGGAGGGAGAGGGAGAGGGAGTAGAGAGTGAGAGAGGAGAGAGAGAGAGAGAGAGAGAGAGAGAGAGAGAAGAGAGAGAGAGAGAGCGAGAGAGGGAGCGAGAGAGGGAGGGAGCGAGAGACAGAGAGAGAGAGAGGGGGGGGAGCGAGAGACAGAGACAGAGAGCGAGCGAGCGAGCGAGCGAGCGAGGCGAGAGAGAGAGAGCGAGAGAGAGAGAGAGAGAGAGAGGAGAGGGAGAGGGAGAGGGAGAGGGAGAGGGAGAGGGAGAGGGAGAGAGAGAGAGAGAGAGAGAGAGAGAGAGAGAGAGAGAGAAGCGAGAGAGAGAGAGAGAGAGGAGGGGGGGCAGAGAATCCGGGTTCAATTCCTCTCCCTGAAGTTCCCAATCTTGTTCAAGCTCCGTTCCTTCACGTGTTTGTCTGTCCCGTGCGTGGTGGCAGCTCCCGCCTCTGATGATCTCACCACCTGTTTCCATCTCTGCCGGTCCGTTGCTGCCACTTGTGGCTCGTACAAGTTGACGTGTGTCCGCTCTTTGGCGTTGTTTTGCTAGTCCTTTCTCTGCCTGCCTGTTTCTTCGCTATAGGCATGATGTTTCCGTGATGGCCGGCGCACACCAGTCTTATTTTTAGGGTGATTAGATAGTTTATCTACATTGGTTTTAGTATTGCGAGTATGGCTGAGGCTTGTGCGATTCATGAACAAACTTCCGGTTTTGATCCTTCTTCCGACAGAGTTGCGCCGAGATATTTTTAGTGTTTAATTGTTTCTAGTTCTTTCCCAGGTCATCCGCATAACGTGTAAGCCTGACATGTTACGAGGCTGCCAACACAGACAGATTGCTCCTCCCTTGATCCTCCGACTGCACGGAACCTGGTTGTGTGTTTCGAGTGCTTCAGCGTGCATTTCATTCAATCCACCGACCCACGGCATTGCACACGTCAAATGACGGTGACAGCTTGCTTGCCGAGGCACATCGGCCGGAATATCAGTCGACTATACGACGTCATCCTGGCGGTTGTCACGCTGTCGCCAGACTTGGTCATGCCCACAGCATTCCAACTCGAGGGTAATGCTTCCAACACACAGCTTCCCTTAGCAGATTGTATAGAATGTTAAAGATTTCTTTATATAGCATTACAAAGTTACCTATATTATTAGGTCATAGTGTGTAGTACGCTGTAGAATTCTACAGGATATAAAATTATGCTACAGAATGTTTGCTCGATATTTTGTAATTTGTTTTAGAACAAATATGGAATCCTGTTGAAAGTACAATATATTCTTTGCTTTCTGTGTTCTATCGTGTAGTGCGCAAAATATTGTCATATTTCCTATACCATATATTCTATTTAATTATGTAGCTTAATTTGCTGAGGATGTGCAGAGAGTGTAAAAATGTGGTGAGGAAACTGGACACGGACAAACTGGTCCGTGTGTTGAGCCTAGCGGAGTGTGCCCTAGTTACAAGGATACACCATGGTATACAACGATACGATTCAAAAATGGACTGATCTGTTTACACTATACACGTAAGGCCTGACAATAACGACATACACGATTGTAGCGTTTTGAGAAACAAATATTTATTAGTCTGCATAAAGCATATGCCATTGTAACCATATATGGCACCGCTGTGTAAAGCAGCTGTTATCTTAGTAGTAATACAAAAAATATTAAGTAATGAAATAATTAATTTGGCACATGTTTAATTGTTGAATTATACACCGTGTATGTAGATGTACCTTTTTTGTCGCTATAACAATTTATTGACTTAGGTCGCCATCTTACCGGAGTATTTCTACAAGGGATTCGATACAGTCTTTGTCGGGGTCGTTTATCTGTCCCATATCCTATTAAAGTATTGCGTTGTTTAAGGGTACTCCTTAGTGTAAACCTGTATCGCCCTGAAACTATTGCATTCTTTAAGCAGGGTATACCTGTCTATAAACCTGTCTCGCCATGGTTGTATTGCATTGTTTAAGTAAGATACACCTCTGTGTATAAACCTCTATCGACATAATTGTATTGGATTGTAAATCAGACGGACTTGTTCGATTGTATTGCACCGGTAAAGCAGTGAGTGGCTGCGCCTCATTTAAGGCACACAAACTGGAGGCCACATGACAAGATGAACGTACGACCTAACGACAGCATGATCAGACAAACCAACAAAGATTAGTCCAGTGTTGGGACACATCACCGGGCTGGGGTCAACACAAATCGTCGACAGTAATGCGAATCATATAGAGAGGCAAATCCTCAAAAAGGTAATATAAACACTCGCCATACTTTAACAAACTACTCACCTTATCTTGACAAAATTTACAATATAATAAAATATCATCTATATGTGGAGTAAAGATAAATTTGGTCAAGATAAGTAGTTTCCTTTAAGATATTCCATGAAGCCTGTATTACTAATTTGCCTTCATATCACCTCATGTTGTCGTGTGACTTGGTGCCGACGCCGTGGCCCAGTTGCGTAAATTCACAAGTGGTGAAGCCGGGCGCCTCCTGAACTTTTGGATTCACTCAATCGTCGATATATCCAGCGCTCTTTGGGACATGATATTAATGCTAGCAGTGTGAATACTTTTAGGCCCCTAACGCAACATCTACACATGTTTCACATGGGCGGTTTACATAGTATATCCGAATAATTGACGGATTCTTAACAAGCTAATGGCTTCGTCGTCCACTTGTGTGGCTTGCTTTGTATGATACAGTTGCCACACACCGCGTTGCTGTTCACAACCAACGATTGTTTTGTTGTTCACAACTAAAGAGAAGTTCACAGTTTAGATCGTGTCAACGTCGATAATGTTTCACATGACCAGCAACATACTCGCCCACGTCCGTAACGTGTTAGGTTGACCCATATCCCGGTTCGAAATGATTCCGGATCGGTAACGGCCGCGTGGCCTGTACCTCGTCGATGGTCGTTGAATGACGACTCGACCATCAGGTTGACATGTCGATGTCTGTTGTTGACGAGTCCTGCCGCGGTTCCATCTCGACCTTTAAGTCGGAGGCGATGACGGAGAT
>CBDHHR010000833.1:10000-15000 GCA_965263245.1 Metamycoplasmataceae bacterium
GTACAGGCTCGAATTTAAACACGATATTTTATAATGAACGTTTTTCGAACCACCCAGCTGAATACTGTTAAAGACCTTCTCTGTTCTGTTAGTTTCGCCGTCATCGTATCCCACGTGTGTTAATTATTAGCACGATTTTCGCTGACTAAGTTGTACGTCCAACTTCCGGTCTTCAACAAGGAAACGTCGGATAAGAAACAACTAAGCATTTACCAAATTCGAAACACTTCTTCTTTCTAGAAACTTGCCTATGACCTTTATTAAGTTCTGTTTTTCCTTATCTGTCTATGTCTATACCGACCTTGGATGGCCAGTGAGACCAGTGGAAGCTCGGGATGTCGGTGATGCTGGGGTAGAGACAGTCACACGTCGAGTTGTTGCTGCAGGCGAAGTCTTCGCGATAAAACTCGCCGTACCACGGCCCCTTGTAGCCGCTCCACGGTCGCTGCTTCGCGTAAAACTCCTGAAAACATCGATCTCTTTGCGTCAACGACAGTTCGCGCGTATATTCTATTATATATAATTCATATACATAATACATAATATATAATACAGTTGTTAATTAATGTCAGTTGTTAATTTGTTATGTCAACCAATTTTTATTTTATTTTATTAGTTAACTTTAAAAACAAAACGCAATGCAATTTAGACACTACTATTTTCTTGAAGATGTTAATTTAATTTAAAAAGTCCTAAATTAATTAACTTTCAATTAGCTTTTGTTTTATTCTGCATTTGTGCATTCCTGTTGTAACTGACACTGGCTGGCTGTCGGTGGTGAAACAACCACCAATATATAACATTCGGTTTGGTGCACAGTGCATAATAGACACAACCAGCGCGAACTTATCATTCTTATTGGTCGACCGTAAGACTGGTTGATGTAAACCGCATCTGACAAACCTCGAAGCCAGGGACTCTGGCTGACGGGATCTCCATGGAGAAGGCACCAAGAGCCGCCGGCTCGAGACCTTGGAATGCTCCCCGGGTGAAAGCCTCGCTCCCGATCCATATAAACTCTCCGACTGCGTTCTTCCGTGTAATGGCCGCCAGGAGCCTGGTCACGTGGAACGTGTTCAGAAAGAGGACGACAGCCCGAGCCTTGCCGAAGAAGCGCAGAGCGCGAACGATCTCGTCAAAATCTTCCTCCGTCGAGTCACGTGTCACCTGCAATGAAAATGAACACGTTTTAAATTTGGTTGTAAGGTAGTATTTACAGTTAATGCTTTACACCTGAACTGAAACATTGGTGGTCCCATTATAACGAAATGGACATGTCTACGTTGTCAGAATTGACAAAAGTGTTCAATATATCCAGGAAATGTTGTGGTGATGCGGACTGGCATCTTTTCGACATTGGCATGACCAACCAAAATCATGACTGTGTCCGCTTTTGGGCAGCAGTAAATTTGAACACCGGTTCCGCTTGACGGGCCCTAATCAACTCACTAAGACATCTACGCTGCTGTAATTTTGACAAACACATACCAATGTACTTTATCTATTGTTTGACAGTAACGTCCTCTGAAATCGCAAACCTAATTATCTGCCCTAAGGACAACTTCCATTTATCGACCCACCACGTTTTCCCGTCCCTATTCTCACCTCCTTCGCGTATGCGATACAGATTCCCCGTCGTTTGGCGTTCCTGTTCACGTTGCGGATGGCCGTCGACCCGTAGTTGCCCTCCGTGTGGAGCGTCGAGATGTACGACCACCCGTAGAAGTCGACCAACTCGACCATTGCCTCCGTCTGGGTGGAAGTGGTGGAAACTAACATATTAACTAAGGGATATACGTTGTTTGTCAGATGTTATAATTTTAAAAGGTTGGCAAATGTTGATGGGAAACATCTTCGCAGAGTCTTAAGAGCAATGTGTCCTTATCAAGATATTAACCCATACACAGCTCTGTAGCGCTCAATTAAATCGGGTTTTACATGCAGCCAACATGTTACAACGTACCTGGTACTTGTCCGGCGGCACAACTCGGGAGAAATAGTCGTACTTGGTCTTGTCACTGAGTGAGTCACTGCTGGCCGTGTAGCTCACCTGGCAGAGAACGACTTGTAATTTTTTTAATAATAATAGTAATTCTTCAATTTAGCAGTTATAAACGCAATCACAGTGCGTGCGTGCGTGCGTGCGTGCATATGTGTGTGTGTGTGTGTGTGTGTGTGTGTGTGTGCGTGCGTGCGTGCGTGCGTGCGCGCGTGCGTGCGTGCGTGCGTGTGTGTGTGCGTGTGCGTGTGCGTGTGCGTGTGCGTGTGCGTGTGCGTGTGCGTGTGCGTGTGCGTGTGCGTGTGCGTGTGCGTGTGCGTGTGCGTGTGCGTGTGCGTGTGGCGTGTGCGCGTGCGCGTGCGCGTGCGCCGTGCGCGTGCGCGTGCGCGTGCGTGCGTGCGTGTGTGCGTGCGTGCGTGCGTGCGTGCGTGCGTGCGTGCGTGCGTGCGTGCGTGCGTGCGTGCGTGCGTGTGTGTGTGTGTGTGTGTGTGTGTGTGTGTGTGTGTGTGTGTGTGCATATGAGCACCATTAAACAAGTGTGAAAATAATTAAATCTGTCTCCTCACCTGTGGCACGTGGTGAGCACTGAGGAGTGTGCTCACCAGGATGGCGTTGGCGCTTGAATGCGGCCCAATGACAGCGGCGACGTCGTAGAAAGGTCTCGGCACCAAGCCGCCGGAACAAGACGTCCGCACACACCCCATGACCGGGGTGAGTCGAGTCGTTCGAGTCAGCGCCACCTGCAGGCAGAGGGCAGACGAACGACTTCAAACTGAGTATATATATATATATATATATATATATATATATATATATATATATATATATATATATATATATATATATATATATATATATATATATATATATATATATATATATATATATATATATATATATATATTCACACACTTATGCATACTTATATACACATACAAATATTAAAAACCAGCATTTTTCATTCGTTTAGAGTAAAATATCTAAACTTTCAATCTATCCAGTCAGTCCATGGCCATCATTACTACTACTAGTAACAACTGTTATCATTAACTAACCTTGCCTCGCCCGCAGTCGTTGAGGATGGCGTAGCCGAGGGTGAGGTTGGGGAGGATGTTGGGATCTTTGTTGATCTTGTCGATGAGATAGAGGGCTGACTGTGCGCCCTGCACGGCGAACCCTCGCACCCGGGAGCCGCAAGTCCTGCCGACCTCCGCCGTGGACAGCGGGAAGAGGAAGCCGAGCATGAGGTCCCCCTCCTGCACCAAGTCGTCCTCAGGCAGGCCGATGGGACTACGAGGACAACAAGCATTTATTGCAGCACCAACGTAACGGTCAATTGAGACAGATGACGTCGTTAATATGAATAACGACACTTTTATAGCGGGAGGCGGCTACTTGCTAACCACTCACGTACAAATGCATGCAAAACACCTAATGTGAATCTTGTCAATAGTACCTTCAACTTAACACTAACACTACTACTAACACTAACACAAATACTAACACTAACACTAACACTAACACTAACACTAACACTAACACTAACACTAACACTAACGCTAACACTAACACTAACACTAACACTAACACTAACACTAACACTAAAACTAACACTAACACTAACACTAACACTAACACTAACACTAACACTAACACTAACACAAACAGTTACACTAAGCCTAAACCTAAACCTTTTTCCACATAAGAACAACCAAAAATGGGCATTTGTACGTGAGTGGTTAGCAAGTAGCTATTGCTTATCTAGCGCCATAAATCTAGATAAAATCCATTAGGACGTAATTACGTCTACACTATTTGTATAAAATATTAGTAATAGATAATACATAAAAAAGTTGCAGCTAAAGATGGTTATTAAAATAAAGGGTATGTTGATAACAAATGAGAGAAGAAATTGTGTAACATTAGTGTAATAACAAGTACAAAATAATACGTATGTCAAATAAAATAAGTAAATAATACAAATAAAATCAACTGACAGGTGCCTTCACTGCACACACAACCCGGAATAGATAAGTTTTCAAAAGACGTTAGCATTAGTCAGGGGACGGTGGAACTTCGACGTCTGTCTATGCCTTTATATGCGAGTAGTACGCACCGGTGTGTACTCCCAGTAATACAAGATAGAAGACATGATTTATGAACAAGTGTCGTTGCTTAGAATGAAGTATAGAAACAGACACACGACAGATTACGGTATAGGGTTTCGTTTCGGTTCTGTTCTGCAATCAGAACGAAGTGGATTCAGACAGTGATGACACAACACACATTCACCCTTAATAGTGAGTGATACTTACCTGGAAGACGGCCTTGTTTGTCGAGAGGACGACTGTGAGGAGGAATAGTTTCTGCAACCTGGACATTGTGTCTTGTGACGTGCACCTGACAACAAACATCCACACTTGTTATAATGCACATTATCAGTTGCTGTTCCGCGGAATTGACGTAAACAAGTGCACGGTGTTGGTATTGGTTGATGAACGCAAGACATCTTAAGTAGGCATCCGTGTGACACGCTGAAGATGAAGAACGGTCGATAACATTGCATAAAAACAAAGACGTTCGTCAATTTTGAAATTGTATAGAAGTATAGTAGGTTTGTCAAAAGGTGGAAGGAGACGCCTGAGAACGAATGATGGGGCGACATACTTGCTAAGGATTCGATGTAAATCATTAAATAATCAAATTGAAAATTCGTTTGGTATTGAATAAACGGATTATATTGTATTAACACACGGTTGTTTTCAAGTTATTACTAACATTTAAATGCAAACTTTGTAAATTTATAGAAACATTCTCAGGTTCCCCGTCGCTTTATTAGCATGATTTATTGGTCTGTCTGTTTCTTTCTCTAGCTGTCCTTAGTGACGAAAGATAGTCAAAGTATCGATATTCTAACAATCTGGATAAATCCTTACATTAGCCGCCTGGCGAAAATGGCATTGGCGGGTACTGCACGTGTGCAATTACAAATGAAATTCGT
>CBDHHR010000834.1:0-2500 GCA_965263245.1 Metamycoplasmataceae bacterium
GCAGATTTTATTGTGGGAAAATGAGGTATTCGAATTTCATGAATTTTATACAGCACGTGTGAGACTGAAAGCTAATTAAAATGTGAAAATGTAGAACAGAAAACCTTGCATGGAATTAAGGAAACATTATAATGACAGCCTGTAAGGACAATAAATGTGGTGTTATATCAACAGTCTAACGACAACCGTTCCCCAAAACGGTTGAAGTCAAGAGGACGTAATCCATCGAAATCTTCAACACCCTCCCTCGTCGCATCCTGGTTATATTTGTACTCACTGTGTCATATTTTGTCCAGCAAAGGTTGTGTTATTAGAACCCCCTACTAACTCACACCCAGTGACTACAATTGGCAGAAAACATCGTTGCCGCTAAGAAGGATTGCCGAAGAAACAGACAGACGAAAGAAATAGGGGGGATCGGGGCTAGTTGTAGCAAAAACAGCACATTTCAGGATTGCGGGTAGGTTTCTGAACCGATCGAAACTTTTGTTATGCTAAAGGTTCCCCCCATGTCCCAAAGATAATTCGTGTATAATTAAATGTCTTGTTTATTACATATTAGTGACATAATGAGTTGTATGAGGCGTCCTCAAGTGTTACAAGTTACCCCGGTACGGGGCTTGTTATAAATGTAATTACCATTTCAGGATTGCGGGTGAATTTCTTAACCAGTCGAAATTGTTATCATTCCAAAGGGTCCCCACATATCTCCCGCAGATAATTGGAGCATAATTAAATGTCTGGTTTGTTACCTATTTGTGGCGTAATGAGTTATATGAGGTGTCCTAAAATGTTACAAGTTACCCCGGTACGGTCGTACGTCTTTTCTTTTAAAATGGCGTAGCTTTATGTCGTCTCGACGGATTCACGTGATAGTACACACGACATGCTCAAATCTATTGATGAACATGATGTGGTCTTGCAGAATAATTTGCATTAGCAATTTTCTCTGCAAGCCCTCTGTTACAACTTACCCGTGTTACAACTAGCCCCGGTCTCCCCTACATAAGAAGGATGACGAAAGAATGTATTCAAGACAAAGGGACATTTTGAGGCAATGCACCTTGTAGTCGTGTAATATGAAGTCGCTACGACAAGAGAGAAGGATAAGGAAGAGATTCGAACCGGAATTAGTGAGAGAAACAGGAATGACTTATGGAACCTTGGCGTTAAGACGACTGCTAGAAACGAGGTGTCAGAATAAATTGCAAAGGATTTGGGCAGGATTACGACACGGTCCCGGGGGAGTTGGCAAAGACACCACCCTGATGGAAGATGGGAATAGAATTAAGGATGGAGAACGCTGTATTGAGACGTCAAATGGAGGCAAAGGGATGAGCCTGTGGTTGTTAGGTTTTTTAGGTTAACATCGTTCTGAGGCAAGGAAGTGCCCTAAGCACATCACTGTTCGCCGTGTCAGGCATTTGTAGTGATGTAGTCTGTATATACAGGAAGAACAGTCAGAATGAGAGTCTGCGAATGGCTTTGCGAAAACGTTCTGCCAACTGAATTGTAGAGGCGCGGTAGCACAATGGCTAGAACCTCGAACTCCCAATCCCATTCTGTAGCGATAACTCCTATTACATGCATGGGTGCGCCTACTAATGTTGGCAAATGTTAGTATATCAAAGGTATATAAAAAACGGAACATTTTCTTCTTCGGGAACAATTGAGTCCGGGTTATTAGAGGAGGAAATGGCGCGAATTGCTGAAGAGGAAGAGAGTGGGACCCATTTGGGTTGAATGGGAGGGGAAACGGATCCAGTGGGCGGATCAGTGGACGCGGAAGGAAGCGGGGCAACTTCAAAAGAAACCCAAGACGGGAAAACACCGACGCCGGGGAGAAAAGGGAAGATAACACGGGAGATAAGAAGGTTACGTTCTGTCTCAAGGGACGAAATGAGGTGGAGGGAGGAGAGGAAATAATACGGGATTAACGCACATTTAAGTCTGTAGGCAGCACCTATCAATCGTATTGATCTATGCTAATGCCGGTACTGGTATTTCGCTGACAGTTTAATATTGTGTAGTACATTACTGTCTACCGAATGTGATCCAGAATAGTTTCCTTTTAAATTAATTAATTAATTAATTAATTAATTAATATGTACCTCTAAACATCTGTGTCTGTTTATCTGTCTACTACAATATACTTGACGCGGGTGACCTAAATTTAGACTTATACAATTCTAGATAGCGTTGTTTTCTCTGCACACCTCTGGTCATCAGATTTCATGGGGTACTCGTGCGTCAGTCGGATACGTCCAGAGCCCATTAATAAATACAAGCGATTAGGGGATGACTCGACAAGATCACCATTGACATCTTCCGATGGACAGACCTACTCGTGCATTCACCTCAAAATGTCAAAGCGTCAATCAGATATGTTCTTGTTAGTCACGGCCGGCCAGCTCATTTAAGTGACCTACTTCGGGGACAGTATGTAAGATATTGGCATAAACTTGAAATAAATAGCGTAGAATGAAAGTCCCCGCGACCG
>CBDHHR010000834.1:7500-8612 GCA_965263245.1 Metamycoplasmataceae bacterium
AGTGACCCAGAAATGTGTCACGTAAACACGATAGCATCAAAGTGGAACGTTTAGTGGTGTTTTATGGAGATAAAGAACGCATACGCCATAATACAAATCAGTCATGGAATTGTTGTTTTCGTAAATAGTGTTTTTTCCCTCTAGTTTCAGCCCATAAAATATCGTATGATGATTAGCGAAGCATTTTGTATTGAAGAAAAAAATCGCTACTAGTACGCCTACCGTGTGAAACAATGTAAACAGTTGCAAATTATTCATAGCTCTAATCTTGAAGATTTAGTACGGCGTGAAAAAATGGATTTGATATAATGCGCAGTTTGGCGATGTGTCTGTCTGTGATGACGACGAATTAACTAAGCCGCATGAGCGATTTTACGCCGTCGAACAACGAGATTTGTTATGCGACTAGTGTGGTGCGTTATTCAGCCCGCCGAACACGACAAAGGAACTCAACTAAACCGCCGTCCATCGACCGTCGTGGGCAAAGCTCCAAGTACGGTGTATAACCATATTCAATGTCTACTTGCTGTCGTTGAGTCCTGACTTGTGGTCGATGTCTTGAAACATTTGATTAGATTGCCGTGTTTTATAAAGACAATCTCTGAAGACAGTTCTGGCAGAGGCGTGAAGTGATAGGGCTAGGGGGGCAATAACCCTCTCTTTGGGGTGGAGGGGCAAATGCAATGGCTAGAGTTCAAAGCCCCCTGTATGAGGGTGGAGCGGCATTTCAAATGCTCGGATTTCAATTCCCGATCTTTTTTGATAGGTGGAGGAACAAATAAAAGGCTGGAGAGCAATGGACCGTGACCGGGGATGGAGCGGCAAGTGAAAGGGTTAGGTTCTCCTGCTTTAAGAGGTGGATAGGGAAATGAAAGGGGTGGGACGCAGTCATCCTCGCCAGCCAGGGGTCGCTGCGCTGCGCTATTGTACCCCTGGCTGATCGTTTCCGCAAACTGTGGAAGTGAGCGGAGTTGAACCATAAAAGTATAGCAATTAACTTCTCCAGTCGAGTAACCGCTTCAACTAACGTCAGTTATATCTGTATCTGTATACGTGATTGGCATAATATCACATGGACACATCACGCCAGCGCACACGGGGGTCGTTTGATT
>CBDHHR010000835.1:0-15452 GCA_965263245.1 Metamycoplasmataceae bacterium
TGTTCAAGTTGGTTGGTCCGTTGGAAGACGTGGAAGATACGACCTTCGGAATTACTCGACGTCAAACACCTTCAACCAACTCAGTTGCACTGCAGACGGTCGGGGAGCTCAAAGGTCAGCAGACAACCGAAAGGAAAGAGCACGAACCCCGACTGGTGCTAACGGAAGAAACCGTGTCATTTTCAAGAGGATAGTGTGTAAATAAATAATGTCAAAAGGGAGTAATGTTTAGAAGCGCCAACGCGTCACAATTCCTGGATGGAAGAGACAAATTGCAATGCCATTACGCGAATGTTGACGCGACACCTGCAGACAGGTGGACACATCACCACATGGCAGAGACAGAGACAGAGACAGAGACAGAGGCAGAGGCAGAGGCAGAGGCAGGGGCAGGGGCAGGGGCAGGGGCAGGGGCAGGGGCAGGGGCAGGGGCAGGGGCAGGGGCAGGGGCAGGGGCAGGGGCAGGGGCAGGGGCAGGGCAGGGGCAGGGGCAGGGGCAGGGGCAGGGGCAGGGGCAGGGGCAGGGGCAGGGGCAGGGGCAGGGGCAGGGGCAGGGGCAGGGGCAGGGGCAGGGGCAGGGGCAGGGGCAGGGGCAGGGGCAGGGGGCAGGGGCAGGGGCAGGGGCAGGGGCAGGGGCAGGGGCAGGGGCAGGGGCAGGGGCAGGGCAGGGGCAGGGCAGGGGCAGGGGCAGGGGCAGGGGCAGGGGCAGGGGCAGGGGCAGGGGCAGGGGCAGGGGCAGGGGCAGGGCAGGGGCAGGGGCAGGGGCAGGGGCAGGGGCAGGGGCAGGGGCAGGGGCAGGGGCAGGGGCAGGGGCAGGGGCAGGGGCAGGGGCAGGGGCAGGGGCAGGGGCAGGGCAGGGGCAGGGGCAGGGGCAGGGGCAGGGGCAGGGCAGGGGCAGGGGCAGGGCAGGGGCAGGGGCAGGGGCAGGGGCAGGGGCAGGGGCAGGGGCAGGGGCAGGGGCAGGGGCAGGGGCAGGGGCAGGGGCAGGGGCAGGGGCAGGGGCAGGGCAGGGGCAGGGGCAGGGGCAGGGGCAGGGGCAGGGGCAGGGGCAGGGGCAGGGGCAGGGGCAGGGGCAGGGGCAGGGGCAGGGGCAGGGGCAGGGGCAGGGGCAGGGGCAGGGGCAGGGGCAGGGGCAGGGGCAGGGGCAGGGCAGGGGCAGGGGCAGGGGCAGGGGCAGGGGCAGGGGCAGGGGCAGGGGCAGGGGCAGGGGCAGGGGCAGGGGCAGGGGCAGGGGCAGGGGCAGGGGCAGAGGGGCAGAGGCAGAGGCAGAGGCAGAGGCAGAGGCAGAGACAGAGACAGAGACAGAGAGACATAGACATAGACATAGACATAGACATAGACAGAGACAGAGACAGAGACAGAGACAGAGACAGAGACAGAGACAGAGACAGAGACAGAGACAGAGACAGAGACAGAGACAGAGACAGAGACAGAGACAGAGACAGAGACAGAGACAGAGACAGAGACAGAGACAGAGACTGCGTGTGTATGTGTGTGTGTGTTTGTGCGTGTGTATTTGCGTGTATGTGTGTGTGTGTGAGTGAATTGCGCGTGTGCGTATGTGTGTGAGTGTGTGTACGTGCGTGCGTGCGTGCGTGCATGCATGCGTGTGTATATGTGTGCGTGGATGTAAGGTGGGATACAGAGAAAGTCGTTTCATTAATTGCTTTTGACATTAATACATGATACTTACGTGGCTCTTGTGAAATGTATCATTATTACTATTACTAACATTACGCCCCAACGGTTCTTATACGCTGGAGAAAAACGCCCAAGTTCATCAATAAAATGACTCGACAGACAAACCACGTGACTTGCACAAACATACACACTGACGACAGTAAACAATGGTTTCTTACGAGCGCGCACTTTTGGCCCGTTTTAATAAACACCCACACGCAGTCGCCGTTAATTTCTTAAGCCACTTTCGGAAGATCTACTCGTGTCCGACACGCTTTGTAGCACTAAGTATCGATCGATGGTTCTCGGCACCGTCAGATCACCGTCGCTTCGCCCGGGACGACTATCAGTGGCCGTCGTCTCTACCCGACATGTTCATCTGCGCCGACGCCTGGGCCGGGCACACCGACAGGTCGTGTGACAATATACGTCATGTCCGACGCAGTGCTCAGTATCCCCTGTGACAGCGGTATCAGCGGCACGTGGACTTATTACGTCCCTGCCGCTGACAAACCATCCTATCTGACATGTCGGTCGCTGTTTTGTTGGGCGCTTGAGTGTAATGGTCGGCAGAGCGGGTTAGGAGAGGGATGTATTTGGATTGATTTAGGGAGATGTGTTGCAGTTAGGTGTGGGTTGCGGAACGGGAACGGTGTGGTTCGTAAATGGGAACGATAGGACACACACACACACACACACACACACACACACACACACACACACACACACACACACACACACACACACACACACACACACACACACACACACACACTCACACTCACACTCACACTCACACTCACACTCACACTCACACTCACACTCACACTCACACTCACACCACACTCACACTCACACTCACACTCACACTCACACTCACACTCACACTCACACTCACACTCACACACACAAACAACAACAACAACAACAACAACAACAGCACACCCGCACTGATATTACGTCACAGTATGACACGGATCTCACTCTCATCGTTGTCTGGGTTGTCACGTGTATGTCCACACGTGTGACATACGTCAGGATGCCTCTACACTCGCGTTGACCTGAACTCGTCGAGCATATGTCATCGACACGATGTTGACTGATGCTTTGTGCGCTCTGCACGGGCCTTGTCAAACAACCAATTTGTACAGAGTGCTTTTCTTCTGCTTGCTGGCGCCACGGTGATTATTGTCCCTAGCGTGATCAGCAAGTGAAACCGTATTGCTTGCTTCGGCCGCACGTTTCTCAGTGCCCACGTCCCACGGGCCACTTTTCATATTTAATTCATGATTTTGCTAGACAGGGCCGTAGTAGTAATGGCTGTAATACAATTTCTATAATGTCGTCGGGCACTTTTTACAAGTAATGCATGCAGATGTCTTCTTTTATGTCGACGAACGTGATCAGGGGAAAGGAATATGAATTACAAGGAAGAAGAGACTAAGAGATTACATGGAGATGACGTTGTGGAGGTGGCAAATAACTGAGACTTAGTGAAGACATAGGAAGAAGAGACTAAGAGATTACACGGAGATGACGTTGTGGATGTGGTGAATAACTGAGACTTAGTAAAGACATAGGAAGAAGAGACTAAGAGATTACACGGAGATGACGTTGTGGAGGTGGCAAATAACTGAGACTTAATGAAGACATAGGAAGAAGACACTAAGAGATTACACGGAGATGACGTTGTGGAGGTGGCAAATAACTGAGACTTAGTGAAGACGTAGGAAGAAGAGACTAAGGGATTACACGGAGATGACGTTGTGGAGGTGGCAAATAACTGAGACTTAGTGAAGACATAGGAAGAAGAGACTAAGAGATTACACGGAGATGACGTTGTGGAGATGGCAAATAACTGAGACTTAGTGAAGACATAGGAAGAACAGACTAAGAGATTACACGGAGATGACGTTGTGGAGATGGCAAATAACTGAGACTTAGTGAAGACATAGGAAGGAGAGACTAAGAGATTACACGGAGACGACGTTGTGGAGGTGGCAAATAACTGAGACTTAGTGAAGACATAGGAAGAAGAGACTAAGAGATTACACGGAGACGACGTTGTGGAGGTGGCAAATAACTGAGACTTAGTGAAGACGTAGGAAGAAGAGACTAAGGGATTACACGGAGATGACGTTGTGGAGATGGCAAATAACTGAGACTTAGTGAAGACATAGGAAGGAGAGACTAAGAGATTACACGGAGACGACGTTGTGGAGGTGGCAAATAACTGAGACTTAGTGAAGACATAGGAAGGAGAGACTAAGAGATTACACGGAGACGACGTTGTGGAGGTGGCAAATAACTGAGACTTAGTAAAGACGTAGGAAGAAGAGACTAAGAGATTACACGGAGACGACGTTGTGGAGGTGGCAAATAACTGAGACTTAGTAAAGACGTAGGAAGAAGAGACTAAGAGATTACACGGAGATGACGTTGTGGAGGTGGCAAATAACTGAGACTTAATGAAGACATAGGAAGAACAGACTAAGGGATTACACGGAGATGACGTTGTGGAGGTGGCAAATAACTGAGACTTAGTGAAGACATAGGAAGAACAGACTCTTCATTAAGTCTCAGTTGACATAGGAAGAAGACACTAAGAGATTACACGGAGATGACGTTGTGGAGGTGGCAAATAACTGAAACTTAGTGAAGACATAAGAAGAAGAGACTAAGAGATTACACGGAGATGACGTTGTGGAGGTGGCAAATAACTGAGACTTAGTAAAGACATAGGAAGAAGAGACTAAGAGATTACACGGAGATGACGTTGTGGATGTGGTGAATAACTGAGACTTAGTAAAGACATAGGAAGAAGAGACTAAGAGATTACACGGAGATGACGTTGTGGAGGTGGCAAATAACTGAGACTTAGTGAAGACATAGGAAGAAGAGACTAAGACATTACACGGAGATGACGTTGTGGAGGTGGCAAATAACTGAGACTTAATGAAGACGTAGGAAGAAGAGACTAAGAGATTACACGGAGATGACGTTGTGGATGTGGTGAATAACTGAGACTTAGTGAAGACATAGGAAGAAGACACTAAGAGATTACACGGAGATGACGTTGTGGAGATGGCAAATAACTGAGACTTAGTGAAGACATAGGAAGAAGAGACTAAGAGATTACACGGAGATGACGTTGTGGAGGTGGTAAATAACTGAGACTTAGTGAAGACATAGGAAGAAGAGACTAAGAGATTACACGGAGATGACGTTGTGAAGGTGGTAAATAACTGACACTTAGTGAAGACATAGGAAGAAGAGACTAAGAGATTACACGGAGATGACGTTGTGAAGGTGGTAAATAAACTAAGAGATTACACGGAGATGACGTTGTGGAGGTGGCAAATAACTGAGACTTAGTGAAGACATAGGAAGGAGAGACTAAGAGATTACACGGAGACGACGTTGTGGAGGTGGCAAATAACTGAGACTTAGTAAAGACGTAGGAAGAAGAGACTAAGAGATTACACGGAGATGACGTTGTGGAGGTGGCAAATAACTGAGACTTAATGAAGACATAGGAAGAACAGACTAAGAGATTACACGGAGATGACGTTGTGGAGATGGCAAATAACTGAGACTTAGTGAAGACATAGGAAGAAGAGACTAAGAGATTACACGGAGATGACGTTGTGGAGGTGGCAAATAACTGAGACTTGGAATGAAGACATAGGAAGAACAGACTAAGAGATTACACGGAGATGACGTTGTGGAGGTGGCAAATAACTGAGACTTAGTGAAGACATAGGAAGAAGAGACTAAGAGATTACACGGAGATGACGTTGTGGAGGTGGCAAATAACTGAGACTTAGTGAAGACATAGGAAGAAGAGACTAAGAGATTACACGGAGATGACGTTGTGGAGATGGCAAATAACTGAGACTTAGTGAAGACATAGGAAGAACAGACTAAGAGATTACACGGAGATGACGTTGTGGAGGTGGCAAATAACTGAGACTTAGTGAAGACATAGGAAGAACAGACTAAGAGATTACACGGAGATGACGTTGTGGAGGTGGCAAATAACTGAGACTTAGTGAAGACATAGGAAGAAGAGACTAAGAGATTACACGGAGATGACGTTGTGGAGGTGGCAAATAACTGAGACTTAGTGAAGACATAGCAAGAAGAGACTAAGAGATTACACGGAGATGACGTTGTGGAGGTGGCAAATAACTGAGACTTAATAAAGACGTAGAAAGAAGAGACTAAGAGATTACACGGAGACGACGTTGTGGAGGTGGCAAATAACTGAGACTTAGTGAAGACATAGGAAGAAGAGACTAAGAGATTACACGGAGACGACGTTGTGGAGGTGGCAAATAACTGAGACTTAGTAAAGACGTAGGAAGAAGAGACTAAGAGATTACACGGAGATGACGTTGTGGAGGTGGCAAATAACTGAGACTTAGTAAAGACATAGGAAGAAGAGACTAAGAGATTACACGGAGATGACGTTGTGGAGGTGGCAAATAACTGAGACTTAGTGAAGACATAGGAAGAAGAGACTAAGAGATTACACGGAGATGACGTTGTGGAGGTGGCAAATAACTGAGACTTAGTGAAGACATAGGAAGAAGAGACTAAGAGATTACACGGAGATGACGTTGTGGAGGTGGCAAATAACTGAGACTTAGTGAAGACGTAGGAAGAAGAGACTAAGGGATTACACGGAGATGACGTTGTGGATGTGGCAAATAACTGAGACTTAGTGAAGACATAGGAAGAAGAGACTAAGAGATTACACGGAGATGACGTTGTGGAGGTGGCAAATAACTGAGACTTAGTGAAGACGTAGGAAGAAGAGATTAAGGGATTACACGGAGATGACGTTGTGGAGGTGGCAAATAACTGAGACTTAGTGAAGACGTAGGAAGAAGAGATTAAGGGATTACACGGAGATGACGTTGTGGATGTGGCAAATAACTGAGACTTAATGAAGACGTAGGAAGAAGACACTAAGAGATTACACGGAGATGACGTTGTGGAGGTGGTAAACAACTGAGACTTAGTGAAGACATAGGAAGAAGAGACTAAGGGATTACACGGAGATGACGTTGTGGATGTGGTGAATAACTGAGACTTAGTGAAGACATAGGAAGAAGAGACTAAGGGATTACACGGAGATGACGTTGTGGATGTGGTGAATAACTTAGACTTAGTGAAGACATAGGAAGAAGAGACTAAGGGATTACACGGAGATGACGTTGTGGAGGTGGCAAATAACTGAGACTTAATGAAGACGTAGGAAGAAGAGACTAAGAGATTACACGGAGATGACGTTGTGGATGTGGTGAATAACTGAGACTTAGTGAAGACGTAGGAAGAAGAGACTAAGGGATTACACGGAGATGACGTTGTGGATGTGGTGAATAACTGAGACTTAATGAAGACGTAGGAAGAAGAGACTAAGGGATTACACGGAGATGACGTTGTGGAGGTGGTAAATAACTGAGACTTAGTGAAGACGTAGGAAGAAGAGACTAAGAGATTACACGGAGACGACGTTGTGGAGGTGGCAAATAACTGAGACTTAGTAAAGACGTAGGAAGAAGAGACTAAGAGATTACACGGAGACGACGTTGTGGAGGTGGCAAATAACAGAGAGGACTTAGTGACGTCACTGCAAGAATGACGTAGCACCTTCATAAACTTGGCACCTGTATCAAGGTATTTTCTCGAAGGTTTTACAATAACGTGACTAGGTGACCGGGAATTGGAACTGCACACATGTAATAGCCGATAGAACGGTTTTATTTTACATGGGATGTAGACGCTATGGGAGGGGGTGGGGGCTAGTGGGGAGATAGTGAGAGGAAGGAAGTCAGGAGCAGCGCAGGGCATGGGGGAGAAAAATCATTGAGAACACTAAAGCGTTTTGAGCCTACGGAGAACCAACCTGCGTGTGTTGATTGGGGACACCTGAAGGGCAGTTAAGAGATGAACTTGCAGCGGACTTTGTCAGAGGGCTACCCGCAGTAACACCGTAGCATAGATGTAACGTGAAGGGGTGGCGTAATTAAGACGAACAACAAAGTATTTGTGAGCGGATCGACCTTAACGTTTGCGGCCATATCCGTGCGATTAAACGGACCGACGCCTGGGGTGCAGGATAATTTGGCAGCGATACTTATCCTTGTGGTTTCATTATCGGTTTATGCAGAACTAACAATGTTTCCGACGCCTGCGGGAGTCGACATTTGCTGCAACAACAACTCGTACAGTGTTGGTCTCACGTCTCGCCTCTCTGGAGAAATACCGCCATTGTCGACACGTGGCGAAATGTAGTTGGGTCGGTCGATATCTACACTAGCGTGTCGATCTGACTCGGCGCCTGCGGCTCATGGCGACCTTGTCCAAGTGACACCACAAAACAACAACAACGACAAATATGACGACGACAACAACAACAACATAAACAACAACATCAACAAGGCTAAACTACAAACGACTTACACACTGTTAAGAATAATATAAATAGCATCCGTAACCATCAACAACATTAATGTATTAATAATACTAACAAAAACCATAATGATGACAACAATAATAACAATAGAAGTAATAGCAATAAGAGCAATAATAACAATAATAATAATAACAATAACAATAATAACATTAAAAATCCTTAAAAAATGCAAACAATAAAACAATAATGAGAACACTAACCCTAACAATATCACAATTATGACAATAATAACAATAATGAAATAACAATAATGACTATAAGAACGATAATAACGATAACGCTAACAACAGTAATAATAATAAAATAACAGCATAAAAACTACAAAGTTGACTTGCCAGAATACGTGCGATCGGTACAAATGTTTACAGGCTTCGGAAAATATTTAAGACGCATATGTATCGCCCGGAACATCACTCACACCCTACCCATTGACGCCGTCACGTTCACACCTGCAGTAGACGGTCTACTTGTGGTCAGTGTGGTCATGGAGACCATGTCCGGAGACATAAATAGTTTACGTATTAACTTAATTTACATAACAAAATTACCGTCGAGTTTGATCATATAAAGCGTTTTGATTGGTAATAATTGAACTAAACCAGTTATATGAAGAAACAACAATAACAACGACACCAGCAGAAGCAACAACAACATCATAATAATTATTATTTTATTATTATTATAATTATATTATTATTATTATTATTATATAATACTTATAAGAACAATGCATTATTTTTAGTGTTGTTATTATTATTATTATTATTATTATTATTATTATTATCACACTATGACTACGATTACGATTACGACTACCACCACCACCACCACCACCACCACCACCACCACCACCACCACCACCACCACCACCACCACCACCACCACCACCACCACCACCACCACCACCACCACCACCACCACCACCACCACCACCACCACCACCACCACCACCACCACCACCACCACCACCACCACCACCACCACCACCACCACCACCACCACCACCACCACCACCCACCACCACCACCACCACCACCACCACCACCACCACCACCACCACCACCACCACCACCACCACCACCACCACCACCACCACCACCACCTCAATGACGCTGCGAACGTAAACAGCCGGCAGATAGAGCGAACCTGTCCCGGGACTACTAGGCACGTTGCTGTCGCTGTCGTGAGCCAGTGTTCCTGGGAAGCATTCCGTCCTGCAGCCAGCTGCCCCGTCGCCACACTCCCTAGTCAGCCGAGCTCTGATGTCTCCTCATGGCCGTGTCCATGCTGTCACGTGACTGATGGTGACGGGACGACGTGGGGACGTTCTCTGTGTACTGATGGTCTCGTTGACAGCTACTGGCGATATGGACGTGGTCGCGCACCCATCACGCGGTGTCGCATTAACACGCCACTAATCAATCAGCAGCAATACTCGCGGGGGCATAAAACACTAGTACAAAGGTGGATTTCGAAGTAGCACATGTGTCGAATACCCCCCGGACCAGCAGCTAATGGCCGCGGTTGACGGACGCCTCCGTCGCCAGCCAGCCGTCGGCGAGTGGCGGAGTGCCGTCGAGGCGTGCGGGCGATAAGCGCAGGCGGACGCAGCGGGAGGAGGCAGTTGCTCACATCGCGAAAGTTGGGCGGTTTCCCTCAATCCCAAATAATCGATCTGTCCGGTAATTCTTGGTTGTGCTTACGTCATAACCACAACTAATTGCAACTTTCATTGCAACTGATTCAGATGACTAATGTATCTGAATTCTAAGTATAATTCCTTGTATGCATCCATATATTTTAACAAGTGATAGTCATGTGACTAATGAACTTGGGGTTGTATCACTAATTCTATTTATGTTGTTCTGTTTACTTTCCTAGTCGTGTATTTAGGATGTGTGCAATATTTACATTATAATAATTATTTCTTATATTATGGCTATGACCAAAAATATTGTGTTCGGGGATACATACTACTACAAGTTTTTAACTTCTTGTGTATTCCCTTCAAGTAACATTATGTGTATAGCATGTTTGTATTGTCTTAAATTATAATGTCTACTGAATGTTGTTTGAATAAATCATATTGAATTGAATCATATTAAAAACTATGCGCGTGACTTCCGTCAAGGTTGTCTTTGCCAACTGTGTTGATAATTAATCTTAATTCTGTCAAACATTACCAGTTTTTGTCATATAGATTTTCATATGAAACCATAATTTCAACAAAACCTACGACGACAAGCACGTGTCCAAGCAGCCACTCTGTCGGTCGCTTGATGTGGTTTGCTAAGCAACCTGGATACATTAAGTATGTGAATTGCGTTAATATTGCGGGGTGACATATTCCAGATCTCTGCTTACATATGCCACATTTTATGTTTTTGTTTCTTCTGAAACGAGAATTTCAACACAATAATAATTATACGACACAGTTGGTTTGTTCGGGGATCGCACATTTTCGCGGCTGCGCATGCGCGAACATAGAAATATGGAGAAATATCGTTCAAGATGTAAACATCGACAGAGAGCACTGTATTGCAAAACATACTTTGCTCACCCTCACCGGTACTGTACCAAATAAAGGTAATGGAAGCCTGCTGTGCTTTGCTCGGTTTATGGAGCGAGAGATTGCAAGAAAAACAGAAACAAATGTGGGTGGAAAATGGCAATGCCCTTTAATTACACAAGTAAAGAGAAGTCATATAGTATACAAGTCTATGAGCATTGCCGTTGGCCTAGATAAATGAAGCAAATCCCCTTAAAAGCATATAGATGTCATGTTTGTCAATGGGATTGCACGAGAAATTATCTAAGCTACTAGCTATCTAAGCAAAATAAATGTGGGGGGCCAGAAACCACCTAACAACTTACATTGTGGTTGCACGGCCGACTGGTGTACTATGATTGTGTCTTGCCTGTGCCATGTGAAACTCACTATGACTGGTGACGTCACAGTTATAGTCTTGTTAACGTTGGGTTAATTTGTATTTCGTGGTGTATCCACGAACGCATGTTTATCCAAGATACTAAATGAAGTCATCTCCGAACAAGTAAATGCATGAACATGTTTCGTGTTCTGCATCCAATATATGATCGCTTGACGGAGATTTTGCTACGCAACAGGTCACGTGATGGATAGGTCAGTTAGTGCAGCGCCTGCAATATGCGTCGACCTCCTAATTAGGTGACTATTATATCACGTAACAGAAAGTCTGCGTATGAATGAATCCCTGCCTTGTGATAAGGTAGATCTTGTCCGATAATGCATTGTTGAACAAATGTTTAAGTGTTCGATGTCGCATCGATTAAAATCACACTTATTTGGAAAATCAGTACCACACTCACATGTTCAACTGCAAGCACTGTGACATTCACACACACCCGCACACCCGCACGCACGCACGCACGCACTTACCCATAAGTAGGCCTACTTACAAAGGCGTACATGCACGCACGAAATACCCACACAGCTACACGCTCATGTTTTCTTCCCTTAATGACCACCGGTCAAGTAGCTTACCATTGTTGTCATTGTTTTTCAGAGCTGTCTTTCTTTAGAATTGGTGAATCCACTACAGGTTACACATCTACCGCCTGTGTGGGGTATTTTACTTTCCCTGCCGTAGACATCAGATAGAAGGGACCACGGGTTTTAGCATCTCTTACGAAAAACAAAATGTTTTGCAACGGCGGCAGGTGGGATTGAACCACCATCGCCTCAATTAGTCCAGTATTCCGGCGCTCTACCTCGCGACCACTGCCCCTACTGTTACACCTACAGTTTAGTTGGACTCTGTCGATACCCACGCAACACCATTAAGATGAGCCCACAGCGCCCAGACCACCACTCAACGAACAACATCCTGCGATCGACTTCCGGGCATCAAAGGTGCTTTGTGCGCACCTAACAAAACATCGCGTTGATTTCGTCGCGTCTTTTCGACGAAGCAGAAAGAACCAATCACGTCGCACGCGAAGTCACTACAATCGCCGCCTCTCCAATTCCGCCGATAACATTAGCAATCGATTAATATTCGTAACATGGCGTCTAGGCGCCGGGTCTGTGACAGCGACCTTTCTTTCGCGCAGTCGGTCCATTAATAAGCGGACGCGTTGCACCTGCGTTCGGTGCTTCACTTCGGCTCTGTCAGTGTGACGATGTAGCGTTTACATTTTTCAGGGCGTTATAAAGTATCCGGATGACATTTCTGCGCATGCGCGTGTTAGTTGTCATTAATTTCCATTAATTAGGTTAACGTTTCCTGCTGAATTTCACACTAAATATACAGAAAACAAAGAAAAAGGTTTCTTGAGAGGTGAATCTTTTACTAATACATCTTTAGTCTGACATATATATATCGGCCATTGTGAGCAAAAGGACGTATATAACCTTTCAGCAACGTTATTTGTAGCAAATTAACACGGGACAAACAGATCTGTGCGTCATGTTTTGATAGCAAGCGCAAATCACGTAACTGCAATGCGCCATAATCCGTGACAGTGATTTAAACAAGCATAGTATTTTAATGTATTTACCGACATTTTAAGCAACTCCACGTGAAATTTAACAAACAGTCTGTGGTACGTTTACCATAAATTGCGTTTCGCTGCAAATTGATGATTTTACAATTATCGCGCACGCGCAGAAACGTCACCCGGAGATTATTTAACGCCCGGCAATATGTAAGCGCGACAATGCCTTCCAGGCCTCTTACGGAACGCGTTTCGCGTTGACAACTTGGTCTTTTGTCCCCTCGAGTTATGTTTCCGGCGCCGCTGCAGTGTGACACCTGTAAGTATGGTCGCTAGTTGTACTGGACGCCATCGGCGAATGATCACCGGCTGTCCTCCCACGGTCTACTATTACACGACAAGGCAGACAGTCGCCGACGAAGTACAATATATCCATCTCGTATGTTCTAGCGGTGTCGCGGTACTGTGGATAAATGCATACCACCTGCTTCCACCACAGGCATCAATGTATACCTTTTACACATCAGAGTATCCCGCCTCTTGTCACACATTCTGTAGTATTATTATCTGCGACGTGTGTCACGAATTAGGACAGATTCCAACTACCTGACTAAAGGTATGTTCTCCGACACTAAGAAGTTGTTGGTAATTTGTTTTTCTGCAAAAACGTCTTATACGGTGTCTTGCTAAAAGCATGGCCAACAATTGTCTAGTGTCATGGATGGTTATTTGAATTAGTGGCGAAATAACTGGAAAATCGCAAATGACACGTGTTGGGGTATTCCCGTTTTGAGAGGCTGTATCTCACAAAGCATCGGACCGTTGAAGCAAATTGACTGTGTTTCAATCAGCACTTAAATATGATTGCACAGTAACGTTTGTGGTGTCCAGAGAATGTCCAAGTCGTGAGATACACCTTCTTGCGACTTGCTAGTTAATGTTTGCCCATATGTGTGCGCACGTGTCTGTTTACGTGAATGACCACCCAGAGTGCCGTGTGCGTGTGCGTGTGCGTGTGCGTGTGCGTGTGCGTGTGCGTGTGCGTGTGCGTGTGCGTGTGCGTGTGCGTGTGCGTGTGCGTGTGCGTGTGCGTGTGCGTGTGCGTGTGCGTGTGCGTGTGCGTGTGCGTGTGCGTGTGCGTGTGCGTGTGCGTGTGCGTGTGCGTGTGCGTGTGCGTGTGCGTGTGCGTGTGCGTGTGCGTGTGCGTGTGCGTGTGCGTGTGCGTGTGCGTGTGCGTGTGCGTGTGCGTGTGCGTGTGCGTGTGCGTGTGCGTGTGCGTGTGCGTGTGCGTGTGCGTGTGCGTGTGCGTGTGCGTGTGCGTGTGCGTGTGCGTGTGCGTGTGCGTGTGCGTGTGCGTGTGCGTGTGCGTGTGCGTGTGCGTGTGCGTGTGCGTGTGCGTGTGCGTGTGCGTGTGCGTGTGCGTGTGCGTGTGCGTGTGCGTGTGCGTGTGCGTGTGCGTGTGCGTGTGCGTGTGCGTGTGCGTGTGCGTGTGCGTGTGCGTGTGCGTGTGCGTGTGCGTGTGCGTGTGCGTGTGCGTGTGCGTGTGCGTGTGCGTGTGCGTGTGCGTGTGCGTGTGCGTGTGCGTGTGCGTGTGCGTGTGCGTGTGCGTGTGCGTGTGCGTGTGCGTGTGCGTGTGCGTGTGCGTGTGCGTGTGCGTGTGCGCGTGCGCGTGCGCGTGCGCGTGCGCGTGCGCGTGCGCGTGCGCGTGCGCGTGCGCGTGCGCGTGCGCGTGCGCGTGCGCGTGCGCGTGCGCGTGCGCGTGCGTGTGCATGCGTGCGTGCGTGCGTGTGTGCGTGCGTGCGTGCGTGCGCGTGAGCGCGCGTCTGACAGAGAGAGAGAGAGAGAGAGAGAGAGAGAGAGAGAGACAGACAGACAGACAGACAGACAGACAGACAGACAGACAGACAGACAGACAGACAGACAGACAGACAGACAGACAGACAGACAGACAGACAGACAGACAGACAGACTGACAGACAGACAGACAGACAGACAGACAGACAGACAGACAGACAGACAGACAGACAGACAGACAGACAGACAGACAGACAGACAGACAGACAGACAGACAGACAGACAGTCAGACAGACAGACAGACAGACAGACAGAGTGAGTGAGTATCAGATGTGACAAAATGCATCCATCACGAAGTACCGTTTTTTACGCATACTGTTTTCTTTTATTGTAGAATTACCATGTACAGAAGTTGACGGATGAACAGATAGCAGGTATGCAACACACGCGCATGTCGCGTTTTATTAAAATTCACTTACGATCGGCAATGAAAAAAGGCTTCTGGTCAATGCCGTTTCAACTCTCTCTTGAGAGTGTCTATACACAGGTAAACATACGAAATTTTACCGATGTGGCGAAAACACCTTTGCTGGAATATTTGCCGAGTGTAGTTCTGCAGTTGCGCTGTGCCTTGAGCTTCGAACCTCGGACGAGTTGATGTCTAACTGTACAGGATTGAAGTGTTAACATTATTATATTATACAACTTAACTATTGTTTGGTACCCACACTCTTTCTGTCTTTCTGACCGAATTTACGCCTCCGTAAACGTACGTTCTGGCCGGCACGTCATGCAATTCATCGGATACTGTGTTGATTCGCAATTCTCTGGTAGAGCACCTGAAGGCGCATACGATTTCATATCGGCAGTTGTCGGTTAACCGTGTGAAAGGGGAGAGACGGAGGCGGGGGCGGTGGTTCCTCCCCGAGGTAGAGGTGGAGTCCACCTGAATCTACGGCGGTTATGAAGCTTTAGAAATCTCGTCTATCTTACACTGGTTGCTTCTCTCGGAGAGGTC
>CBDHHR010000836.1:2500-6705 GCA_965263245.1 Metamycoplasmataceae bacterium
ATACTCTCAAGAGAAACCTGAAGCTGATAGACATAAAGATCAGTTCACTGGATCACCGAAAAAAGTGCCAACACAAAGGCGATCTGTTCTTAATAGCAACAAAGCCATTTGAACAGATTACAACATTTGTCTTGAAGATAAATCTCTAAGATATCGAAATACTGATATAATATGCATTATAGAATGTACACTACCCTAAATGAGATATGACGGCCTCACGCGACACAAGTAATGATCATTATGCTCGTTGGGTAATTATTTAATGACGAATATTCCGGGAAAACACATGTTCCCTATACAATGTCTTATCAACCTGTAAGAACTATGTTACAGTGGCACGTTCTTCCCGTTGTCACATAATCGATCTTAGACTACTCAAGAGGGGGATGACATGGCATACCGCCAAACCTTACACAACATTAGCATATTACGTCATACCTCTCTCAAAGGTGCTACGTCATCAAGTCTTTCAGCTGAACCGACTCCAGCGAAGAATTTCACGATAGGAACATCCGTTGCCTCCGAGAAGGCATCCTTCGGCTTCGGTCGTTCTTCTATAAGTGGTGGGAACCTGCGAAATATTTTACATGCACGGCTCATTTGCATATTCAGCATCTTGGTGAGAGATTTTGTCGTGTGTCTACATATACATTTTTCTGCATACGCCTAATTACATTTCGTACTGCTCAATACTCTTGATATAATTAGAAAATAAAAGTACCCGTATCCTTAAGCGATATCCATACCCATAATGTTTATTTGATTCCAAGTAGGTATAGAAATTATAGAATTTTCTGTATACCAATTCAGCTTGTCCGATTATACAGACATACATACTCACAGATCAAATCATGTTCACATACAATGCAATGCATATCAGCGCTTGTACTTATGACATTGTTGTAACAAAACAACACAATCATACAAATTGGGGACCTATTAAGACAATAAAGTCGATGTTATAGGAACAAGCCTAATTTCGTGGTTAACAAAATAATATGACCCATATTCAAGTTTTATGCGATGAGTGTACCTCCTTACCCAGGGCACGGTGCTGGCAGACATCTCCGAAATTAGCGTTTTGAAACATGACAGTAATGAGTATCATTAACAGAGGTAAGACACAACACAAACATCTCTTCAGTGGCCCGTACACTTACTTGAGGTTGGCGAAGTAGGCCTTCGTCTCCGGCTGCGAAAGTGTGTTGTTGTCCCTCTCGATGTCGGCCACAGAGCCGTTGCGAGGATACACGCCGAGGATGAGCTGGGTGTCTGCGGTGAGGTTCTTCGCGCCCAGAACAACCGCCAGTCGCCGACCGTCAACGTACACGTGCACGTTCCACGTCTCCTGTGACGTAACCAGTCATCTACGTCAGAGCTAGTGAATCATAGAGCTGGTTCTCTTCGGACACGCGCCATGTTGTATATATGTAATAGTTTTAAACAATGTTTTTCTATAAAACAAGCAGATGTATATACATTTTTAGAAACTTTATTTTGATAATGATCTCACAGTTTTTATTAATTCTATAATGAATGGTAATTATATATATTTATTTAATTTTAAATATCCCTTTATTAACATTAGTACTATTATTTTATAAATATGTGTTTGATGAACAAAACAATGTAAAAGCGCCATGAGCGCCATCACGTGGCGGATACCGGCGCTATAAAAATTGACATTATTATTATTACGTTTTTTTATGGATGGCGTCCTCAAACGGATGGAACCAATTTGTTTTGTTTTGTTATCATGAAACCGTAAAACAAATGTTTAATGCCGTAGTGCTTTCGATGTTTTTGCGAATAAAATAGCTTATGATCACGGAGTAAGGAACATCACTAGAAGAAGGCGAATTCTGCCATTATCGGCTGATAACTAATGACGCACCGGTTTGCTTACGTCACAATGAAACTTATGCGCGAGGCCTGCGTCTGCCTTTGCCTTTTGCTAGAATGTTGATAACCGTTAAATACATTTAATATTTTGCACTACCACTGCGACATAGCATGTTCATGAACAGCATGTTTTACACAGAGGTACTCTTGTGATATTTGTAAGATAAGATTGTTCATGCGGTAGTTTTTCACTGAAAAAATGGTACTAAATCGACGGGACGTCTGAGATTGGGAAAATCTGGGAGCGAGATAGAACACCATTGGTCCAATCGGGCGAGAGGGAGGCGCTGTTAATGATAAAAAGGCGCCTGCATGTTTAAATCCCACAATGCACCAGCTCCCTTTCCACTTGCTGTATCTATGTACATGGTCATGCATCGTCGTGCGCCAGGGTGGGTGCCGCTGATTACGCCAGTACTAACTCTTCTCTACCCGTGGAGCATCGCTGTCAAAGAGGCCCGTTTTAACGTCAGCCAAAGAAATCGCCCACGGGGAGCGTGGTCGGCCTCCGGTCATGTAATATAATAATATCTCAGGTGATTTCCGCGGCCCGCGGCACGTGTCATGTGCAATGTTTAAGACGGGCATGTGTCATTACGCTGGGATTGTTTAAACTGGGGTGGGTATTTGCGCTGTTCCCACAGCTGGCGCAACGTCAACTAGCGGAGTCAATTGATATCATTGGGTAGTTCAACTTCGCTCAATCCCAAGCTTTACGAGACGGTCGGCCAGAGATAGGGGTGTAGCAACGATCCATGGCTAGCGAGTATGTGGTCATGGGCAGGAAGTACATGTGATCACATTTCTGGCATCTTGATAACCCGAAGCCGTTGACAATAGAGTTCAGAGGACGATTTACGTGCAGTTGGTTTGTTCGGAGACCGGTCGCCTTAGTATCTTGTGTAAACATGCGTGCATCTGCATTAGGCGACATTCAAATGAACCCATCATTGACCAGTATAAGTGTGACAGCTGCAGTCAAAGTGAGCGTGATGTGGCCCAGGCAAGAATATTATAGTTACATTACATAAATTGGCAGTCCAACCACATTGCAAACAGCCGCGGTACTCCCCGCTTAGGGAACACAAACACACACACACACACACACACACACACACACACACACACACACACACACACACACACACACACACACACACACACACACACACACACGAACACGAACACGAACACGAACACGAACACGAACACGAACACGAACACGACCACGACCACGACCACGACCACGACCACGACCACGCACACGCACACGACCACGCACACGCACACGCACACGCACACGCACACGCACACGCACACGCACACGCACACGCACACGCACACGCACACGCGAACGCGAACGCGAACGCGAACGCGAACGCGAACGCGAACGCGAACGCGAACGCGAACGCGAACGCGAACGCGAACGCGAACGCGAACGCGAACGCGAACGCGAACGCGAACGCGAACGCGAACGCGAACGCGAACGCGAACGCGAACGCGAACGCGAACGCGAACGCGAACGCGAACGCGAACGCGAACGCAAACGCAAACGCAAACGCAAACGCAAACACACACAAACAAACAAACACACACGTGTTCTCCATCCTTCAGACGGTGTCTCCCCGAAGACGTTGGTCCGCTGTGAGCGCGGTGTCGCGCCGTCCGTCAGCGCCGTCCAACTGACGGGCTTTCACCTGCACGACGGAGGCAGAGTCCGTGTCGAGGTGACGGCGACGAATAACTTCGACAACAGCGTGACGGCGACGTCTGACGGCGTCACGGTCGACCTCACTGACCCCGTCCTCATCGCACTGGTCGACGTTTATATTTCGAGTCAACTGACTGGAGGTCTTTTCGTATCACTGTCTGACAAGATTTGGACGTCGTTTCTTTGCATAATTTGCTGACTGAAATTTAAGAATCTATTCTCCTTAATGGTTGATTTATATGAGAGCATTATTTTACTGACATGGTCGCAGTTTCCATCTAAATAAACAAAATCGAACCATGCTGAAGACGACATAATGTCTTGCATTATATCTTGGCATGTGATATTGGTGAAAAGTCGCGCATACCTCTTCCTCCGTCGACTTGCCCTCTTCAATGAGAAGCGTGTATGTGTGAGAATCTGTGCTTGGATCAAACGACAGCTCTTCGTAAGCCGTTGGTCCTGTCGACGCCCACACAACCAGCAGCCATCGTGTCGTGTTGCCGTCTCCCAGCGTTCCGTCTACATACGACGTTGGTCAAGTGTCAGCGTATGCGACATTGCCAAAAAGCACTGATCTAAATTCGAACCG
>CBDHHR010000837.1:0-12500 GCA_965263245.1 Metamycoplasmataceae bacterium
AATTTGGAAGCTAAGTCATGTGTGAATACCATGCCTGGCTGTACACATATGTTTTCGGCAGCAATGTTTTACTTTTATTGTTGAAAATATATTTGACAGAGGGTAGCAAGAGGGAGCATTACATATTTAAGGTTACACTGAGATAATGATAAAACGTGTCCTACACTATGAATGTAGAACAAATTCAAAAGTCACCGGAAAGTTGTTGAACTATCAATTATTTGAAACGGAAAATATAGCATGACAGACAACACTTATATTAAGAAGACTACACAATTGTTGTTTACAATGTATAAATGCGTTTATCGAAAACTCTAAATCACTCGACATTAGTTTTGCTGTCTCCGCCTCAGGTTCAGCAATGCCAATGGCAATGGCATTTGAACGTTCGCATTATGCAGTATCCGACGGTTGGACGTGTCTACTTGACACATTTACCAGTAGTCAGCTTTGACCTGCGCATGGCGTAATTTCTTGTGCGTACCCGGCGGAATTACCTGCCTATCACCTTGGTACAGGACAGAAGGCTACCAGTATAATTTGCCCTGCTCGCATTGAAGGCTCTATATCTTTATCTATAAAAGGGTCGGCCTCTAGTCCTCCTCCTCCACTCCATGCGATCGAAGGCCATATCCACAGTGACCCCTACCTCCCTCATGTCCTCTCTGATTTGCTGTTTCCACGTCTTCCTTGGACGTGCCCGTCGTCTGACACCAGGTAGCGCCAAGTTCGTAACTCTGCGCGCGACCTTGTCCTTGCATAATATGCCCGAAGCATCCGTATTTGGTTGTTGCATTTTCTGTCATCTTGGATGTTGGATCCAGATGCACTATTCTCTGATATTAAATATGTAATGAGTCCAGGAAACAATTTCTCAGTTCAGCTATGGCAGTCACAGTGTCTCGCTCCAGTCGAAACAAACTAATGCTCCCCGTCCTGTCCCATCGTGAAATAGAGGAGTATAGAGCAGCTATAGCATGATTAGTTCAACGGTCACACTTATCTGCTGATGTGATCTGCCCTAGAGACGTTCTGTCGCTGTCAGATATTAATAACCTAACTAAGGTAGGAGTGTCTTTCATAATGTAGTAGTCCTAATCAGACAAGTCTAGCCCATAATAACTATGGGTTGCTATGCAATCACCAGTTTAGCTAACACATTGTAACTAAGGCATAGTCCAATCACAAAAATCTAGGCTCGTTTCCCCGTGTGGTGTTGTGTTTGTATGAACAATTTAATACCAGTTTTAACTCAGATAGCACTCTCAGCATCATATTCGATACATATGTACGTCACTTAGGTCACGTTTGACCTACTAGATCTTGACCTGTCCCCAAGGGGCGCCACTTGTTTATCGCGTGTGCGCCTGTGTGACGTTTGTCCTTGACCTTTGACATTGACCTTTGACCCTGCTCCCTTGTTTCCGACCCGACCCATGGTCCAGCCACCTTTGACTACTAACACCGTAAATATATCTGATACTAACAGCTTTGAACTGCGATGGTTAAAAGGGCTATATACTTTCACATATTTTATTGTTATCGTTGTTGCTATTGTTATCATTATTATCATTGCTATTTTCTTCGTCATCAGCAACACGGTCGTATAACTAACTAACACCGGCTAAATGCACTTACGTGTAAAGATGTATTCTTGAGCAGACCCATCAAGTTTTGCCTTGTTGACGTCTGCATCTTTAGTAGAGTAGTAGTAGATATAACTGTGTGTTTCATCGACAGCGATAGCAGTTAAGATACCTGTATTAACAAAACAATTTGGTACAAATTTACCCTTAAAGGAACATCTGGCGGCGATCGTGTGAACTTCTCTTTCTTTCTCTCGGGTTCTTTCGAAATTGCCACCCCAGTCACATATCTTTCTTGTTTCTAAATACCTCTCCTCAGCCCTGTGTCTTGCTGCATATCATACCGTCCGTCCGTCCGTCCGTCCGTCCGTCCGTCCGTCCGTCCGTCCGTCCGTCCGTCCGTCCGTCCGTCCGTCCGTCCGTCCGTCCGTCCGTCCGTCCGTCCGTCCGTCCGTCCGTCCGTCCGTCCGTCCGTCCGTCCGTCCGTCCGTCCGTCCGTCCGTCCGTCCGTCCGTCCGTCCGTCCGTCCGTCCGTCCGTCCGTCCGTCCGTCCGTCCGTCCGTCCGTCCGTCCGTCCGTCCGTCCGTCCGTCCGTCCGTCCGTCCGTCCGTCCGTCCGTCCGTCCGTCCGTCCGTCCGTCCGTCCGTCCGTCCGTCCGTCCGTCCGTCCGTCCGTCCGTCCGTCCGTCCGACCGTCCGTCCGTCCGTCCGTCCGTCCGACCGTCCGTCCGTCCGTCCGTCCGTCCGTCCGTCCGTCCGTCCGTCCGTCCGTCCGTCCGTCCGTCCGTCCGTCCGTCCGTCCGTCCGTCCGTCCATCCGTCCGTCCGTCCGTCCGTCCGTCCGTCCGTCCGTCCGTCCGTCCGTCCGTCCGTCGTCGTCCGTCCGTCCGTCCGTCCGTCCGTCCGTCCGTCCGTCCGTCCGTCCGTCCGTCCGTCCGTCCGTCCGTCCGTCCGTCCGTCCGTCCGTCCGTCCGTCCGTCCGTCCGTCCGTCCGTCCGTCCGTCCGTCCGTCCGTCCGTCCGTCCGTCCGTCCGTCCGTCCGTCCGTCCGTCCGTCCGTCCGTCCGCGCGTCCGTCCGTCCGCCCGCCCGCCCGCCCGTCCGTCCGTCCGTCCGTCCGTCCGTCCGTCCGTCCGTCCGTCCGTCCGTCCGTCCGTCCGTCCGTCCGTCCGTCCGTCCGTCCGTCCGTCCGTCCGTCCGTCCGTCCGTCCGTCCGTCCGTCCGTCCGTCCGTCCGTCCGTCCGTCCGTCCGTCCGTCCGTCCGTCCGTCCGTCCGTCCGTCCGTCCGTCCGTCCGTCCGTCCGTCCGTCCGTCCGTCCGTCCGTCCGCCCGCCCGTCCGTCCGTCCGTCCGTCCGTCCGTCCGTCCGTCCGTCCGCGCGTCCGTCCGTCCGTCCGTCCGCGCGTCCGCCCGTCCGTCCGTCCGTCCGCCCGCCCGCCCGCCCGCCCGCCCGCCCGCCCGTCCGTCCGTCCGTCCGTCCGTCCGTCCGTCCGTCCGTCCGTCCGTCCGTCCGTCCGCCGTCTCGCCCCTCACTCCCTCATTTCCTCTCTCCTCCTTCTCTCCTGTCTCCTGCCTCCCCATACTTGCGAAATCTATAATAAAAGTATTAAATGCATTGAGAGTATGATGCCGAAACACATGCACGTTTAGGTCAAACATATTTTGTACCTTGAAACAGCCGTCTCCATTTGATGTATGATTCTATGTTGAATACTAAGCAAAAACGGTAGACATTTTTAGATGATGATCAAGAAAATTGTTTGCGTTTTCAGGAACATCGTAGACTATGTTGATTGTCAGCAAATTGAAGTAAACGAAGTTATTGTGGGACGCCTGCAACTCACACATAAACACAATTTCACGCACTCATTCTCTTTCATGCGCGCACACAAACACACACAAACACACACACACACACACACACACACACACACACACACACACACACACACACACACACATATATATATATATAATGTATAATTTACTTATTTATAGTATATATATATATATATATATATATATATATATATATATATATATATATATATAATTTACTTATTACATATATAATTTACTTATTACATATATAATTTACTTATTATATATATATATATATATATATATATATATATATATATATATATATATATATATATATATATATATATATATATATATATATATATAGACACACGCACGCACACACACACACGCACACGCATACACACACACACACACACACACACACACACACACACACACACACACACACACACACACACACACACACACACACACACACACACACACACACACATACACACACACACACACAATTCTGTGACTAACGACATCTACATTCTACTGTCATGCTATTTCATCAATTATTAAGCGATGACTTCACGCGTCGCTGCCTTTACTCGCTACTCGTGCTCTGATGGCGAACTGACGCCACTGCGTGACTGAGGACGCATAGACAATAGCAGGTGCATTGTATAGGTTACATTGTACTAAAGCAAAAAGTTCATTGCTATTTACCTAAATTTAGTTCACATTTACCTAAATTTGGTTCACATATTACACATTATCTTAATACTACTTCTATTCCTACTACTGCTGCAGTTGTTGCTGCAGTAGTTGTGCGGGGAAGCACCGGCATGGAGACGGCCGTCCATTCCAAGACATTGTTCAGCCCGCTCTTACTCCGATGTCCACGGCGGCGTTTGCGCTCCAGGGTGCCCTAGCTTCGGGAGACGAGCGTATCGTGTTACACGCGCCAAACAATGCTAATTTCCTTCTATTGCCAGTAAATGTTCTTGTGACTCCACCAGGGATCTGGTCTTGTTCTGCACATATTCGTTGAATTTATACTGAATGTATGAGAGGCGGAACATCTGCCAGTACCACTTAGTCTCGAATGCGTTCACCATTTTCTCAGGATCGCAAGACGTGGCTATGTGTCATGATGATAAGAACAATAGTCTCGTCGGAAGGGGGGGGGGTACCGTGCACTCTCCGGAAATATACTTTTAATTGGTATCACTAGATCGTAACAAATACGTAGAAAACGGTTTGCTATGTTAACAAGTCAGCAAAATGTCCCACGTATAGCTGTTATGCAAATTAGTGCCGCCATTATTGCAAAATCAATTTTTCACTATATCTCAGCCAATACTGCAGATGACTGGCAAATAAGACCAATGTTATGAGAGTCCGCGACCACAATAAAACTATTGTTGACATGATTACATGTGACATTTAGCTGCGAAACGATGGGTACTAGTTCTCCAATCTTGCAATGGCTGCAGTTGCTGAGCCAATCTTTTTGCGAATTCATGTGGTGCAGCTATCGTCCTTAGACAAGGTTGCTCAAATATATTTGAAGCTGCTGACATTTTCTATGTTTTTGTCATTCGTGATGATGTATGTAGTGATTGTGTGTGTTCTCTTGACCACGACTGTGGTCTCCTCTGAGCAAGGTATCTGCACTCTGATGATGTATGTAGTGATTGTGTGTGTTCTCTTGTCCACGACTGTGGTCTCCTCTGAGCAAGGTATCTGCACTCTGATGATGTATGTAGTGATTGTGTGTGTTCTCTTGTCCACGACTGTGGTCTCCTCTGAGCAAGGTATCTGCACTCTGATGATGTATGTAGTGATTATATGTGTTCTGTTGACCACGACTGTGGTCTTCTCTGAGCAAGGTATCTGCACTCTGAACCGATTTGTTTATAAGAGTTTGTAGTTCGTCATTGCTGCCAACCACAAGATCGATGTCGTCAGCGAAGCGATTGTTGCAGACGGATGTAGCACTGGTGGTCATGGAACAACGATGATTGTGTAGGATATCCTGCGTGATCTTCTCAAGGAACATTTTGTTTTAACCAGCATACAATTCTTACAGTTACGAACATTCTCATGTCTATCATATAACGATATACAGTGTTATATGTGTTTATGTGTTGAGCCATTGCTTTTTTAGTTAGCCAAGGGCTAATCCCGCCAATTAAGGTGGACGATAATTATGCAGGATGCATACCGGCTGGTAATTCGCCCACGATGTAAATACATATTTGCTCGGTTGCATATTTTGTTCGGTTGCATATTTTGTTCGGAACAAAATCAATAAACGTATCACAGACAAATGATTCTGAAACAGAATAACTAAGTAGTGTCAGATTATGAATTATTACGCGACTAGATACACGCTTCGTCCGTTATGGGATGATCGTAAGGTACATTTAATAATTTGGTAATACAGATCAACGAGATAAAACTTGCTCAAATATGGCCATAGATACGATTTTTGATATGTCCTTTACTGAATGGTGGCGTATCTTGCATAATATGGTTTGCCCTAATTGCATGAAACCACAAGAACACGTTGTAGACCCTACCTGGGGTCGTCAGGAAGACGGTTGGTGGTCCATGGCTTGGCGGGGCCACAGTCGTGTTAACGGCAATCTTCAAGATGTCTCTCTTTGTCGTCAGAAACACAATGTAGTCACCGTCGACATCTGGTAGTAAAACTGTCAAAATTACAATCACAGCAAACATATAAGTATAAATATGCATCCACTCTCCTTGGTGCTAATGCACACAGCTAAGTAGGCGTGACTGGAACTACTCTCGTCTGTTGTGGCAACAATGGCTTAAATGATAAAACAGTGTTTCTCCGCCATAGTTGTTGCTGGTAATCGTTCCAAAGCTCTCTTTGTATGTGCCTTGAGTTTTGCTTTCTGACAGTGGCGCAGCCAGGATTTTGCATAGGAGGGGGCTAAACACCCGACAACCAAGCAAGTTCGCAAATTATATATATATATATATATATATATATATATATATATATATATATATATTCAAACCCAACTCGCTTAAAATTAATGTACCGACATGACAACCAAGTTAACTTACCAATGTAGCTGGCCGTACAGTAAAACCATTCACAGGAGGCGTCAAAGTTAAAAAGTAATAGAAAAACGACACATTATTAAAGAGACACGAGCCCAAAGCCTCTACATAACACCAGCCTACAGCCAGATTCCTCACGCTATTCTTTCAAACCTGCTGACAAAGACCATGACAAATACCAACATGTGGTCACTTACTTTTATGAAACAATAATTAAACATCCCTACCTTAACATAGATGATGTGACGTTGGCCTTCAACCAGGCACTTCACAACATGTAACGTTGTGTATTACAATTGATAAATTCACGATACGAAGTGGCATTTTCCACTAGATTAACTGCTTTGATTACAATGGGGATTACAGCCGGGGCAAACGCTTGGAGGAAAGTCGAAGGGGTGATGGGAGATAGACGTATATCACGTAAACGTAAAGGAAATGTGCTCAGTTCGTGTGTTACCCTGGCATATATCAATGCACTAGAGACGATGGCACAAACAGAGAAACAACAGGAGAAAGTCCAGGTTTGCAAAAAACAACAACCCGGTAAGAATAAACGTGGGAGTTAAGAGAGCTGATAAGAGAAAATAGATGAAATGAGATTGGATGGAATTCATATTCAAGAAAACAATAATTAAAAAAATGCAATTTGACCCTAGTTTAGTAATCGGGCAACTATTATTTTGAATCCTTAATAACCATTACCCATCATGCACATGGAGAATAATGAAATTGGCATTGCTCTGTCAACTCTTATGCTGCAGCCAGCGACAGAATTGGAAAATTCCTCATTTAATCCTATTTGAATTATGACGATTTTTTTGCGAAAGGGTAGGGCTGGAAAAGAAAATGTTACACAGAAATCCTGAAACCCACTGTACTTTGTGACTCTATGAGTCAGGCAGCCATTTATTGGTTCTCCGTTTCCGACCATTCTAATTTTTCCTGGCGCCCTGGCTACGCTACTGCTTTCTGACAACCGCCGAATGATTTTGTCCATTTAGTGATGTCATTTCCCATGATTTGGCGAGAGCCAAGCCGGCCTAAAGCCCTGGATGTGTCAAGCCGTGGAGACTGTCGAACACAACACGTTGCACAGCTGTTAGAACTAGAACGCTGGTGTCTGCACAAACGTGTGTTTTGTCCGCACACTCATCAAGTCTGGCTTGAACCTCAGTGATGAAATCGTAGTGCGATGTTATGCTTCTGGGCAACGCGAACTTCTGTCGGCGTCACGACAGGGACAGCGTTTGGCGGGTCAGGTGTGAACATTGCCCTGCATGCCAAGACTAATGAGTTGTAATCATTAACTGCCGCAGATGCCATTCTCCTCTGTTAGGTGGCGCTGTGACTCGCTAGGACTCCTGTAGTTGGCAGCAGGTAAAGGAACACACTCCGGCGCTCACAGACGTATATGTATCTTCTGTAGATCTCGCTGTCGCTGTGATAAAAACGGGTCACCAACAATGGCTGCTCCTCGTCGTTAGCTGCTTCATCTGGTAACGAGACGTCTGGAATGAATTCATCGTGCAACTCGCAGACGGACGTGATATTTGAACTTATCGGCTGTTCGGAGCGTATTATGTGTATGGCGATCATTACTAGCGACATCCTAAGACTTAGCCGGGCTAAAATGTGTGAATACAATAACGTGATATCCTTAAATATGACGTCTATAAATTATATACCGTAGTGTATATGTTATGTCCACAGTGGTGTGTCTTCTGACAGTGTAGGTATGTCCTATTCAGCCAGATGAAACTTGTATTTATGCAGGCTGCCAACGTAATTTTCACGTGTGAGATTTCTTAAATAAAATGGATATTACGTGTCATAACTACAATAAGTCACGTGTCTCATATGTGTCTTATCAGGCTGCTCGCACGCACACGCACACGCACACGCACACGCACACGCACACGCACACGCACACGCACACATATGTTTCTCACCCTTTCATATACAGTTCAACTAAGGCTACAAAGCATTTAGATAATTAATTTATTAATAATTATTACGTATTAACTTTTTTCGAATATACAAATATATACACATAATATACATTATATACATCATAAACACGATATACACCATATACATAATATACACATACATATTTCCACACATTATACACACACACACACATACGCACGCACACACGCACACACACACAATCATAATTATAATCATGATATTTATATAGCGCTGTTCCAACATTCGGCTGTACAAAAAGTTCTGATTTAGTTTTACTTTAAAAGCAGCAGTGGTCATAGATGTTACTGTCTGTTGCTACGGTAGTGCGTTCCATAGACTGCCACGCAGAAAGCTCTGTCACCCCAGTGACGCCTAGTGCGTGGAGCACACAGTACATTGTATTCGCTGGAGCGCAGCAGCTGGAGGCGGCTAACCCATTGTTCAACGTAGTCTGGCCAAGGCTAGTCACTGTTGACTGCCCTTGCACCTATTGCACTTGTCCGAATCCTAGGCCTTGATAGAGCTAGACTAAACAATTCACATTATTTACAGTTTGCATGAATAATTACTAATGTGAATACTGGGCAATCACATACAAACAGCAACTAATTAGTCCAACTTGGATAGGGTCTGTCCTGTGTGGACGTAATTTTCACGTGTATGATTTCTTAAATAAAATGGATATTGTGTGTCATAACTACAATAAGTCACGTGTCTCATATGTGTCTTATCGGGCTGCTCGCACGGACACGCACACGCACACGCACACGCACACGCACACGCACACGCACACGCACACGCACACGCACACGCACACGCACACGCACACGCACACGCACACGCACACGCACACGCACACGCACACGCACACGCACACGCACACGCACACGCACACGCACACGCACACGCACACGCACACGCACACGCACACGCACACCCACACGCACACATATGTTTCTCACCCTTTCATATACAGTTCAACTAAGGCTACAAATCATTTAGATAATAAATTTACTAATTATTAATAATTATTACGTATTAACTTTTTTCGAATATACAAATATATACACATAATATACATTATATACACCATAAACACAATATACACAATATACATAATATACACATACATACATATTTCCACACATAAACACACACCACGCACACGCGCACGCCACGTACACACGTACACACGCGCACGCACACACACACGCACACGCACACGCACACGCACACGCACACGCACACGCACACGCACACGCAAACACACACACACACACACACACACACACAAACACACACACAAGCATAATTATAATCATGATATTTATATAGCGCTGTTCCAACATTCGGCTGTACAAAAAGTTCCGATATAGTTTTACTTTAAAAGCAGCAGTGGTCATAGATGTTACTGTCTGTTGCTACGGTAGTGCGTTCCATAGACTGCCACGCAGAAAGCTCTGTCACCCCAGTGACGCCTAGTGCGTGGAGCACACAGTACATTGTATTCGCTGGAGCGCAGCAGCTGGCGGCGGCTAACCCATTGTTCAACGTAGTCTGGCCAAGGCTAGTCACTGTTGACTGCCCTTGCACCCAGTGCACTTGTCCGAATCCTAGGCCTTGATAGAGCTAGACTAAACAATTCACATTATTTACAGTTTGCATGAATAATTACTAATGTGAATACTGGGCAATCACATACAAACAGCAACTAATTAGTCCAACTTGGATAGGGTCTGTCCTGTGTGGACGTAATTTTCACGTGTATGATTTCTTAAATAAAATGGATATTGTGTGTCATAACTACAATAAGTCACGTGTCTCATATGTGTCTTATCGGGCTGCTCGCACGCACACGCACACGCACACGCACACGCACACGCACACGCACACGCACACGCACACGCACACGCACACCCACACGCACACCCACACGCACACATATGTTTCTCACCCTTTCATATACAGTTCAACTAAGGCTACAAATCATTTAGATAATAAATTTACTAATTATTAATAATTATTACGTATTAACTTTTTTCGAATATACAAATATATACACATAATATACATTATATACACCATAAACACAATATACACCATATACATAATATACACATACATACATATTTCCACACATATACACACACCACACACACGCGCACGCCACGTACACACGTACACACGCGCACGCACACACACACGCACACGCACACGCACACGCACACGCACACGCACACGCACACGCACACGCAAACACACACACACACACACACACACACACACACACACACACACACACACAAGCATAATTATAATCATGATATTTATATAGCGCTGTTCCAACATTCGGCTGTACAAAAAGTTCCGATCTAGTTTTACTTTAAAAGCAGCAGTGGTCATAGATGTTACTGTCTGTTGCTACGGTAGTGCGTTCCATAGACTGCCACGCAGAAAGCTCTGTCACCCCAGTGACGCCTAGTGCGTGGAGCACACAGTACATTGTATTCGCTGGAGCGCAGCAGCTGGCGGCGGCTAACCCATTGTTCAACGTAGTCTGGCCAAGGCTAGTCACTGTTGACTGCCCTTGCACCCAGTGCACTTGTCCGAATCCTAGGCCTTGATAGAGCTAGACTAAACAATTCACATTATTTACAGTTTGCATGAATAATTACTAATGTGAATACTGGGCAATCACATACAAACAGCAACTAAGTAGTCCAACTTGGATAGGGTCTGTCCTGTGTGGACGTCATTTTCACGTGTATGATTTCTTAAATAAAATGGATATTGTGTGTCATAACTACAATAAGTCACGTGTTTCGTATGTGTCTTATCGGGCTGCTCGCACGCACACGCACACGCACACGCACACGCACACGCACACGCACACGCACACGCACACGCACACGCACACGCACACGCACACGCACACGCACACGCACACGCACACGCACACGCACACGCACACGCACACGCACACGCACACGCACACGCACACGCACACGCACACGCACACGCACACGCACACGCACACGCACACGCACACGCACAAGCACAAGCACACGCACACGCACACGCACAAGCACAAGCACACGCACACGCACACGCACACGCACACCCACAAGCACACGCACACGCACACGCACAAGCACACGCACACGCACACGCACACGCACACGCACACGCACACGCACACGCACACGCACACGCACACGCACACGCACAAGCACACGCACACGCACAAGCACACGCACACGCACACGCACACGCACACGCACACGCACACGCACACGCACACATATGTTTCTCACCCTTTCATATACAGTTCAACTAAGGCTACAAAGCATTTAGATAATTAATTTACTAATTATTAATAATTATTACGTATTAACTTTTTTCGAATATACAAATATATATACACATCATATACATTATATACATCTTAAACACAATATACACCATATACATAATATACACATACATACATATTTCCACACATATCCACACACCACACACACGCACACGCACAAGCACACGCGCACGCGCACGCACACGCACACGCACACGCACACGCACACGCACACACACACACACACATACGCACGCACACACGCACACACACACAATCATAATTATAATCATGATATTTATATAGCGCTGTTCCAACATTCGGCTGTACAAAAAGTTCCGATCTAGTTTTACTTTAAAAGCAGCAGTGGTCATAGATGTTACTGTCTGTTGCTACGGTAGTGCGTTCCATAGACGGCCACGCAGAAAGCTCTGTCACCCCAGTGACGCCTAGTGCGTGGAGCACACAGTACATTGTATTCGCTGGAGCGCAGCAGCTGGCGGCGGCTAACCCATTGTTCAACGTAGTCTGGCCAAGGTTAGTCACTGTTGACTGCCCTTGCACCTATTGCACTTGTCCGAATCCTAGGCCTTGATAGAGCTAGACTAAACAATTCACATTATTTACAGTTTGCATGAATAATTACTAATGTGAATACTGGGCAATCACATACAAACAG
>CBDHHR010000837.1:15000-18164 GCA_965263245.1 Metamycoplasmataceae bacterium
TATTGCAGTGGCAAGACAGGTTTTACGTTCACGCCCCTTTCGTCGTACGACGAAGACCCTTGACAGCCGGCGACCACAGGTGACACCGGGGACGGGAAGAGGAGCAAGAGGAGCGATTGGAGGGAGGAGGACACATGAGGCGACGAAGACCCTTGACAGCTGGCGACCACAGGTGACACCGGGGACGGGAAGAGGAGCAAGAGGAGCGATTGGAGGGAGGAGGACACATGAGGCGACGAAGAGAGTGAAGTCGAAGGGGAGGGGTGGAGAGGGGAAAGGTGAAGATTTAAACCAAGCAACTGGGATATAGGCAGCAGCTATAATTGTCTATATAATACTACTTATAATACTATATGTTAGTTCATATAGCGCCACAGCTGGAATTGTACATGGTGCTTCAAAACATATTAATATTACATATCACTACTGCGCTATATATAATATGATATAACAGCTTACCTTCATGTTTACACACTGATAATGACCGTGGCGCCGTGATGTCGTGGCGCAGTGCCGCAGTGACGCAGTGGCGCAGTGACGCAGTGGCGCAGTGAGGCAGTGGCGCAGTGAGGCAGTGGCGCAGTGAGGCAGCGGCGCAGTGAGGCAGTGGCGCAGTGAGACAGTGGCGCAGTGAGGCAGTGGCGCAGTGAGGCAGTGGCGCAGTGAGGCAGTGAGGCAGTGGCGCAGTGAGGCAGTGGCGCAGTGAGGCAGTGGCGCAGTGAGGCAGTGGCGCAGTGAGGCAGTGGCGCAGTGAGGCAGTGGCGCAGTGAGGCAGTGGCGCAGTGAGGCAGTGGCGCAGTGAGGCAGTGGCGCAGTGGCGCAGTGACGCAGTGGCGCAGTGAGGCAGTGGCGCAGTGACGCAGTGGCGCAGTGAGGCAGTGGCGTAGTGACGCAATGGCGCAGTGACACAGTGGCGCAGTGAGGCAGTGGCGTAGTGACGCAGTGACGCAGTGACCCAGTGGCGCAGTGGCGCAGTGGCGTAGTCGCTAGAGGTTAGCACTCGAATCCTGTGCTGCGATATGGAAGCTTAGGGAAGATAGTTCACTCTGCGTTGCCCCAGTTCACTGAGCTCAACGAATATGTACATGACTACAGACAATGGATGCTTTCCAGAGACGTCTAGATGCTTTTTGATTGAACAGGTCCGCAGGGAGTAAACTTAAGGCGTAAAGCGTCTTGAGAAATTCTGAGGATTGGATACTGCGCTGTGTTATGTTTACACATAGCGCCATCTGTCGACTGAGAAGCGCCACGTTGAACGCTACTTTGAACTTCCTTGTTGATAAAACAGATCTAACAGTGCCACCTATCGGCGACATGGTAGTTAGTGTCAATGTGTATCTAACGTAAACAACCAGTGCCACTAAGCAAAGACGTTGACTTTATGGATAATACCGTATTCATTTCTATGAGTAGATAAGCACAACAGGCACACGACATGATTGACGTCAGTGAAGAATGGTTCGTTTGACACGGTGACAAGTAGAACGACATCTCAGCCAAAAACGTATGTTTTCGCATTAGTCTACTGGAAATACATACACAGTAGCAGAGTAGCATGACTCCTAAGTCTGTCGTACAGAAAACATGTCGCAACCTGACCAAGTGGCAACTAACGTATCGCTACAACTGTTGTCGTTATTTTTGACCTTTGATTATTTAAAACTGTCGCGATAAGCCCAGTAATGATTATTAGTATCGTGTTAAGACCTTGCTGTAAACGATCTCTCTGGTAAGTGGGTTGTCAGTGCAATGAGCGCTCAGCCGTAGCGGTGTGCCGGGGATTGTGTCGGGGAGGCCAGGCCATTCAGGTGGAAGTCAGGCGTTCTTGTGAGCATGGTGTTCATTACATTGTAATGAATGTACTGGTGACTGACCGCGTGTGGAACAGTGGCAGTCAAACAGTCGCTAGCCACGGGTATATACCTACTGTGCCGGACCACAGCGGGAACATAATTATGATAATCAAATATGTATATATATGTATGTATGTATGTATGTATATATATATATATATATATATATATATATATATATATATATATATATATATATATATATATATATATATATATATATATATATATATATATATATATATATATATATATATATATAGAATAATGTGCCCCCATGCCATAATGAGACGCTTCTCGCTGGAGCTTATAACGATATACGAGCCAAAATATTACGGCACTGATTATTTTCGAAAATGACTTTCCAGCGGCAATCGTTCCCAAATAGTATGATCTAAAATATGTAAGTTGTTTAAATGTCATGACTAATGTTTAAATGTGTTTATCTGGGTGTGTTTTGACACCTATCAAACATCGCTTAATGAGTGTGATTGTTTTAGACACAACAAATTAGCAACTTTCTCTTCAAGAATAATCCAAGTCTACGATGGCGCTATGTTTGGTGCCCCCGGAAAGCTGGATTTCTATTCTAAGCAGTGATAGCATTTGCATTTGCACCTCGTGATCAGAAATCAGCTCTCTGATTGGCCAGCTGTCATTTACAGCTCGTCAGATCAACTTCCGGTCTTTTGTTTACGTGCATTTTCCGTTGACAATTCACTGTTAAAACGAACTATTTCAGTATTATAATTTTTATTTAAGCAAGGAGAACATTATCTGTTATCTTCTAAATGAAATTGCTCATTGTGGCCTCAACGATACGAGCTTTAGAGATGTGGCAATCGATTAGTTCATGCATGACTGTGACGGGGTATTTTTTGGCAGAGTTTAGTATTACCGTCTAGCACTACGCTAAAATCCGGCAGTGGTACCTAATTTTCCTCACCATTGAAGATGCAGTACGTAAAACAATATACTATAAGGAATAACTTAATAATAATGTATTGACTGGTTTGGTTGCCTTATGAATACACATTGCGTAAAACTTTCAAAAACGCCGACTGCTGTCACTTCCTTAAGTTCCTATGTTTGCTTCTAACCTGTCACTCTCGTATCAGACTCCATGTGATGATCATGCCTGCCTATAAAGTGTTGTATTGGTGCTGTCCATAATAAATTTTAAATATGAGTTGTAGGCTTCAAACATAGATTACACTATTATAATTATTGTGTATTTAAACTGGTCCATCTGGTGCAAAACGTGTCTGCACGAAGTGAAATCTTCACAAATAAAGGAGTGAAAACTTT
>CBDHHR010000839.1:5000-16906 GCA_965263245.1 Metamycoplasmataceae bacterium
TGTAAGACCACAGTAAGGGACATCCGCAGAAGTGTAAGACCACAGTAAGGGACATCCGCCAGAAGTGTAAGACCACAGTAAGGGACATCCGCCAGAAGTGTAAGACCACAGTAAGGGACATCCGCCAGAAGTGTAAGACCACAGTAAGGGACATCCGCCAGAAGTGTAAGACCACAGTAAGGGACATCCGCCAGAAGTGTAAGACCACAGTAAGGGACATCCGCCAGAAGTGTAAGACCACAGTAAGGGACATCCGCCAGAAGTGTAAGACCACAGTAAGGGACATCCGCCAGAAGTGTAAGACCACAGTAAGGGACATCCGCCAGAAGTGTAAGACCACAGTAAGGGACATCCGCCAGAAGTGTAAGACCACAGTAAGGGACATCCGCCAGAAGTGTAAGACCACAGTAAGGGACATCCGCCAGAAGTGTAAGACCACAGTAAGGGACATCCGCCAGAAGTGTAAGACCACAGTAAGGGACATCCGCCAGAAGTGTAAGACCACAGTAAGGGACATCCGCCAGAAGTGTAAGACCACAGTAAGGGACATCCGCCAGAAGTGTAAGACCACAGTAAGGGACATCCGCCAGAAGTGTAAGACCACAATAAGGGACATCCGCCAGAAGTGTAAGACCACAGTAAGGGACATCCGCCAGAAGTGTAAGACCACAGTAAGGGACATCCGCCAGAAGTGTAAGACCACAGTAAGGGACATCCGCCAGAAGTGTAAGACCACAGTAAGGGACATCCGCCAGAAGTGTAAGACCACAGTAAGGGACATCCGCCAGAAGTGTAAGACCACAGTAAGGGACATCCGCCAGAAGTGTAAGACCACAGTAAGGGACATCCGCCAGAAGTGTAAGACCACAATAAGGGACATCCGCCAGAAGGACCCAGACAGATCACTGCCTGATTCTAGCAGAAATAAAGGCTGTTATGTTTCAAAGTAGTTCGTGATAAACAATCACAAAAACTATATTGAAGATCGACCACAACATCGAGTGAACTTGTTCGTTCACAAACATTAGGCAAGGACGTCACATAAAGGTTTATGCTACAGAATTGTTTAACAGATCTCTTGGTATAGACGGAAGTCAACAGGCACCGAGAAAAATGGAACACGCACGCGCACGCGCACGCGCACGCGCACGCGCACGCGCACGCGCACGCGCACGCGCACGCGCACGCGCACGCGCACGCGCACGCGCACGCGCACGCGCACGCGCACGCGCACGCGCACGCGCACGCGCACGCGCACACGCACACGCACACGCACACGCACACGCACACGCACACGCACACGCACACGCACACGCACACGCACACGCACACGCACACGCACACGCACACGCACACGCACACGCACACGCACACGCACACGCACACGCACACGCACACGCACACGCACACGCACACGCACACGCACACGCACACGCACACGCGGTGAAATATCCGTCACCGAGACTTTCGGAAGGACATTTGGTTCCATGTCACTCGCCAGAGGGCGCTACATATCTCATCGTAATGACTCAGTAATCGCACGCTGTATGGCGCCACTTCTCTCACACAGAACCGTAATACAGAGGGTCGTAGTTATCGACCCTACAGTGGGCCTATTTATTATTATTACGACCACTTCCTCGTTGCAGACGTGATGTAATTCACGTCTGTTTCGCTCATGGCTCTCCACAGGTGCCGCTTCGAGGTATAGTTTTGTATAAGTAAAATAACTTACATAATAAATAAATATAATAAATCGTTTGATTTAAAATGTCCGTATGATGCATACAAAACAGTATTGAGATTTGTTATAACCTGCTCCCACGGTGGCGCTCTGTGGAGTTCTTCAATATTTATTTGAAGCGAATGAACAGATATAGGGTGGTGATGCACTTACATTGTCCCACGCTGAGCGTGTTAACATATCGTAGATCAGTCAATTCTCACGGGGCTCGGTAAGCTAGCAGGAAAATCTGACTACAAACGCATCGTAACCTCAGATGGCATCAGTTGATTTACGCGGCATTTAATATTATATCATATGTGTTTGGGATGTCTACAATATGCTAATACGCTCATTTTGGAAAATCATAAGTGCATCTCCTCTCAGTTGACGATCTCCTCTAGTCGCAACTAAGTACATTCTTTGCCTTGAAACATTTGCTGTGACATACCGATGCATTAATACAAAGGAATTTATTTAGAATCACTTACTTTTTCAGGGACACATAAAATTGCGCAACAAGTTCCACAACTTTAAAATTGGTTCCAATCCTTTATATAAACAAACAACATGCTCAAGAGTCCAATTAACCGATTAGCCCGATTAAGGGTATCCAGTAATCTCCGCCACAACGGGATGGCGTCTCTGAATTTAAAAGAATGGCTTCCACAGTATATGGACAAATCGTTGATGATTTCTAATCATCCAATGTCAAATACGTCAAAGTATAATTTCACAACGAAATTGCTGTAATCATTCTTTTAAATAAATAGCGTCTAACGGTCGTCTCCCTCTTTATCATCTATCACAAATATGAAGTAAATTGACTAACATCCTTCAAAAATTATCGAAATGATACAATCTTCTTGACTTCATACTCGTAGCTTTCGATTTTATCTTGTCATTCGACATCGATACACCAATGGGTGGCGCTGATTTCGTGATTCGTCCGTATTCAGCAAGAACACTGTTTTCATTTGCATATTCTATTTATCTAATGTATGTCATCATTATTTATGGCATCATTTTATCACAAGTAAATGTTTTGAATGTATAAGTTGCTAGGGAACTTCATCGACACGAATTTAGGTCGTAGCCAAAACGATTAAGAACCTTTATGCCAAACAGTTTGACAGAATCAAATGTATTAATCGCAAACGATGCAGTATAATGTGTATTCAGCTTATCGGCATATACATTTATTCCATTTAATTTTAATTTAACTAATATTTTACTTGTGCTTGTTAGGTATAAACATTATATACGAGATTACTTGTTTTATTCATCACAACAATTAATTACGATGAGTTGGTTCCATGAGAGAAAACAGTATCGACGAATGGGGTAAGTAAGAATACATAGCAGTATCGATGCCTCGCAGTATCGAGTGAAACGATAGTATGCCATTGATAGAACTGACAGTAACTGTTATCGCCGACAGTACGCCGAATTATATATAACAGTGACAGTTGCAAAGAACTACCTGGATCACTGAATAAAAAGAATCGAGCTGTCATAGCTTCATGTTGTAACGTTACTTATTATTCGAACTGATCTCAACAAACATCGGCCATCCTAGTGTCAGGCAAAGATTCCCCATTTTGAATAAAAGAAAAGCCACAACACGGCAAATCCAAAAGTTTTGTTTTTTGCTTGCTTTTACTTTTCATGTGTATCGATAATTCGTGGATATTATAATATTATATAATTATGACACTACCTAGTAGTGGTGTCACGGAACAATTATCCCCATGCATCAGTTACACCAACTAAACAGACTCCTTGGAGATCTGCTCTCTGAGTTCTGGTGTCTCTGTGTCGTTTACATCACGAACGTTGTGTGACGAGGAGACTGCTGATATTCCGATCTTTCTGTCGTCCGACTATCGATACTTCCTTATGCTATTTGCGATAACTATTGATATTTAAACTTATTATTGAACTTACAATACAAACGTATATGGCTAGTTCGGTGTATTCATGGTTACGTGCATTTCGTCCGGTTTGTATTTTTATAGAAATTGCAACTTCAATAATCCGGACCCCGAAAATCCGTACTAGCCTGATTATCCGGAACGGTCGTCATTTCTTGGGAATGATACTTCCAAACGCTAAAATACAATAAAATGATTCGGGTTTTTTCTTCGGAAAAATCGTTAATCCGGACATATATGCGCGTCCGAAACAAGAGGAGTTTGCGTTAAATACAAAACTAGCCGAGTTCCCAGCGAAGCTTGGGGAAAGCCAGTCAACCGCGCTAAAACGTTCGAAAATTGCAATACGTTTTTTTCCGGGGTGTCCCAAATGTAGGTCGCGCGTCCACGTCATGACGAAATAAAAATGTTAGCACTTTAGAATGTTGAGTAACCAAAGTTTTCCATTTGGTCGAAATTAGAAAAATCTTATTTCGACGAACCATCCATGAGGGCCAGCTAGGTCACAGGCAAAATGTCAGCTCGATACATGCAAAACCGACACGAAGATGTTGTTCCATAAACAAACAAACAAACAAATAATAACAACAACAACAACAACAACAACAACAACAACAACAACAACAACAACAACAACAACAACAAAACAGAGAACACAGTTTTATAATAATAATAATAATAATTTATAGACATATATACGCATGTGATTGGGGCATGAAAACTCAAGTAAATCAAAACGTATATAGGCCTACGTTTCTAAACATGCCTGCAGCTGGATAATTATGACAGTCTTACATTTATGACAGTCTTACATTTATGACAGTTTACTGGATATTTATGACAGTCTTACATCTATGACTGTCTTACATATGAAAACGCCAGAAAATGTGCATATCGTGACAACAACTATAAGGATTGATAATCTTCATATAAACATGTTGGTATTTGCTTTCATTCACTATATATATATATATATATATATATATATATATATATATATATATATATACATGTGTACGTATGAACATATATATATATATATACGTTTGTACGTATGTATATATGTACGTATGTATGTATGTACGTACGTACGTATATATATATATATATATATATATATATATATATATATATATATATATATATATGTATGTGTGTGTGTGTGTGTGTGTGTGTGTGTGTGTGTGTGTGTGTGTGTGTGTGCGCGCGTGTGTGTGTGTGTGTGTGTGTGTGTGTGTGTGTGTGTGTGTGTGTGTGTGTGTGTGTGTGTGTGTGTGTGTGTGTGTGTGTGTGTGTGTGTGTGTGTGTGTGTGTGTGTGTGTGTGTGTGTGTGTGTGTGTGTGTGTGTGTGTGTGTGTGTGTGTGTGTGTGTGTGTGTGTGTGTGTGTGTGTGTGTGTGTGTGTGTGTGTGTGTGTGTGTGTGTGTGTGTGTGTGTGTGTGTGTGTGTGTGTGTGTGTGTGTGTGTGTGTGTGTGCGTTTGTACGTATATACATATGAACGTATGTACGTATGTATGTACGTACGTATATACAAAATTATGTATGTATATACGTATGTATTTATATATGTATATCTTTGTATATATGTATGTATATATGTATGTATGTATGTATGTATGTATGTATGTATGTATGTATGTATGTATGTATGTATGAATGTATGTATGTATGTATGTATGTATGTATGTATGTATGTATGTATGTATGTATGTATGTGTGTGTATATACGCATGTATATATGTGTATATTCGAACGTGCGTATGTCTGATAAAAGACATTTACAAAAGGTAAAATTACATCTGAAGGATTGTTCACATATTTATCTAAAGTTAGGTATAGGTTATCAGACCAAGGATTCGGCAACGGTTGTAATTACTATAGCAAGGAAACATCAACGATTCCATGCTCGCTTCACACTAATTCTGGCAAATCAACACAAGTCGTACAAAATGGCGGTCATTAGGAACTGCGCGACTGAGTGGCAAAAACTGAAATTAATTAGTTCTGTTCTATGCCATTTAAGTTAGTGTTCATGGATTTCAGTTAGCAGAATCGATAGCATCTTGACAGTATGAAATTAATCATTTGCAGGTGACCGTCCTGATTTGTGTCGTTGCAGCGACGCCGGAATAGTCGTCAATTTTGGCGCGCTGCTCACACGAATGTAGCAGACGACAATGGGGGTCGTTCTGCGGATTAGTCTGACAAGTGAAACATGGCGTTAGCTGTGATTAGTGGCTGGGAATCCTAACGAAACTAATTAGTGACTGTGGCCGTCGGTCGTCTGACGGGTGCCGGTAAGGGGAAGTTCGAGTCGTTACCTGAGACCGCGGTTAAATATGTATGAACGACCAGCCCGTCTGAACGTCAGCCGCAGCCGAAGCTTGCGAGACATCGTCGCTCGAAGATCAACAACACCGCGGACATTTTGTCATCCGGCCAACGCGAGGTGATCTCATTTAACTGACGTCAAGTCGACGACAGGACGGTCTGCTGGCACAATCTGTCTTTGATTGTTACTTCCTGAAGACCTCGCCGATGTGATTGATTCGGATCGCCGCTTAAATAATGGATTAAAGTGAGAAATGTTAAGCTGTCATTGGCGAAATAATACGTGGTGTCATCGGCGTTCTAAAGTCGGCGAATTTCCAGTGGTTGACATATTTGCCAAAAGTGGACAATCTAATAAGACTTGGGAGGTAATAAGTGTGTCTGTGAGCAGTCACGTGACATGAGTCGGTGGCACTAGCACAATATTAGCACAACCTATTTACAACACCGACTTATAACGGATTTAATGATTACGCTACCAAAATATGTAGAACATGAACATACTTTGATACATTAATAAAAACACCTATTCATATATAATAAATATTGTTACAACTTTTATTGTAACTATTATACATGTCTTTGTAGGAAATATTGTTGATTCACATTGTATGATTTTGTAATTGTTTGTTTTTGTTGGTGCATTATATTGCAATAACTATACGGTATCAGCGCACTCACAGAGCACTTATTTAATTTGGCCTATTAAATATATGTGCATACGCCTGATATGTGCACGTCTTCAATGAAAACGGGACATCATCACCAGTCAATGAAAGCGTTTATATTTGGATGAACTGTAGCAATGTGGAGTGACCGAAATTGTTCAACTTTCGAAATAACAGCAAGAAGATAGGATCCAGATTTTTCGAATAAGAATCCGATGTTCTAAACACTACGCTTTGGCGCATTACGCATACAAGCGTTTCTCGGCGCATCCAACGTCACGTAACCAGGACGAGACGTCTCTAGTTCTCTGGAGCGGCTCAGCTGGCGGGTATTGTTGTCGACTGTGGCTTGGCGCGTGTCACAACAGAATAGACAAACCCCTACTTGTCATCCTCATTGTCCGATGTAGCAATTATTGGCGACTGACACGTGGCTATGACGCTATTCGCGCGCCGTGTCACATTACAGAAAATCCAGGAAACAGACGAATGCATGCGCGCGCACAGCGGTCACGTGACACTCAACGTGCAGTCGACGTGCTGTAACTTTTTTGGGTAGAGAAACGCTTACGATTCTAGAACTAAGACTTAGACTGCGTCCATATGTCACTGCGTTGTTACGTAACGTAAACGTGTGTCTGTGTGCATTCTTCGTCTTCTGAGATGCCTCGTGCACTTAGCTCTTCTGTGCGAAGGGGGATTAATGCGTCAGGCCAACCGCAAACACGATTTCTCTAGGGGCATTACGCAACGCCATTAACGCGGTACAGAAATTGTCCTAGTCTGAGGCGTGTTGCGGTCCTGACCGGAAGTGCACGTGTCCACCGCCTCGACAGGTGACAACGCTGCGAGGACATTGCCTGCTCAGTGACAGGAACGAGAAGACGACAATGTCCATTAGTGTGTGGTAGCCACGCCGGTATTGGCGGAAGCTGGACTTGTGTATGTCGAAAACATCGCGTGGCCGAAGGTGCACTTGCAGACTTACGCACGTCAGCACAAACCCGCTGTGTCGGCCGGTGTTCAGATGGAGCCGGATGTGTTATCTGCAGCACCACAAGGCACACGCAGAAAGTGGTGTTTCTTCAAACTGTCGTGAAACTATCCCGTTGATGTGACTCTGTTTTATAGCATACACATCTAATGCAAATTAGCATGTGGGCTAACTACATGGTTTTTATTATTATTAGTTTTGTTTACAAATACGGTATAATCATACTAAATATCTTATATATATATATATATATATATATATATATATATATATATATATATATATATATATATATATATATATATATGCAGCTACACATACATATAAACGCACAGCCACCTACTCGCAGTGTAACACAAACAGCTACATTAACACATATTAAACATGACTACACACATTATAAACATCTACGCACATTTTACACATAGTTCTACATATAATACACACACATCGTTATACACACAGCTATACACATAGCTATATACTTAGCTACATACATAGCTACACACATAGCTACATATACACAGCCACATACACAGCTATACACATAACTACACACACACCAGATACACACACAACAACATACACAACTACACACACAGCTACACATCGCCCATTTGCTCTATAATATTTCCCGTTTCGTAACCACCCGCCATCTCACGTTACCGCTGCAAACCCGTGTCCCGTATTCCCGCTCCTGCGCTGCGTCCGTCAACCCCAGATATTATGTTCCAGTCGTCTTCCCGATTCCCTTGATGCGGGCGGCACCCCCAACCCCCGGTGCCCGCAGTCCTCCCTGTACCAGGCTCGATGGGTTTCCCGGCGGTACCGAGTCCCGGTGTCCGCATTTATCGGAGCCGGAAACTCTCCGGGGATTTACGAGCTGCCCGGCGAGCTCTTATGACAATCTTAATAAATATTTATTAGTCATTTGCTGCCGTGCGCCCGGTGCCGACAAGACTGTCGACAGGTGGCCCGGCCCAGTCCTCCCGTCCCCCGTTTGTTTTATTTCCTCGTAGTCGGCGAGGTTTACGAGTCAATGGTTGTCGCTCGCCCAACAGTCTGGAGTCGGTCTTTCGTCGTGAACGTCGTGGGAAGACGGAGCTCGTTTCGTATGATATCTCCACGCACACATACACGCAAACGCGGGATTTTAATCTTGACATAAGCATGTTCAACTTAATCCTATATGTATTAACTTTCACCGTAACCCTGAGCGTATTTGGGAAGTATTCAGCCATCCACCTATCACTACCCGAAGGCTGTTTATTCATGTCCATTTATATATATATATATATATATATATATATATATATATATTATATATATATATATATATATATATATATATATATATATAGCCTATACTAAATTGAGGCAACATGAACTAAACATAATTTCCCAAGCATCAAGACAGCAGCAAAAGGATTCAAAACAGTGTCATCTCAATCGAGTGTCCAGTCCCCATTGTGTGGTACACCTCCGTAGAGGCGGTGTTGGGATGGTTGTGTTGTACTACTACATTCAAGGGTAACTATGTCTTTGAGAATGCCGTGATGTCTATTTAATTGGAGAAGCGCGTATCTTCTATAAAGGCGACTAAGTAAAGTGCCCTATTTATTCAACAGCAGAAGAGATTGTTGTTCATTCTGTGAGAGAATATTTCCCGTAGTAACTTTCGTTAGGACAGCATTGGCGTTTGTAGAAAAGAGTACACCCACTGACCGCGAGATAAGCAGATACTGGATGAACCGCGCAACATCCGAATGTCCAAAAGACAGGTCGAGTTGAAGGAGATGCGGATGGCGGCACCACACTGATGCGGAAGTACAGATAACTGTATACGCTTCGGGAGGTAGCACATGCGATACGCGACAGAAAAGAGAGGTATACGTGAGATTACAACATACGAATGCAGTACAACATGCCTGAATGTTTCCGATGGCATTGCGTTAATTCCTTCACGCATCAAAGCCCCTTTGATCTGACAGAGTGTTTGAATATGCGATGTTGTTTTCCATTTCCTTACGGTTTTGATCTGATGCAATGATGTACTTCGATAACTAGTCGACGCAGAAGTTGTGAAGATGAGTCCCCGTCGACCAACGCAGTGGTACAGAACCCGGATTGCTTAACGGTTAATCTATAGTGTATGATAAAAGGTTTACAAACGGTAAAGGTGGATTTTGACGAATGCGGTGTCGAGGCCTATGCCTAGGCCTATTGACAGTGCGTTGTGTAGTTCCGTGGCAGACGTATTACGTCAACGCCCACGCCCCAACACGTCTATGGGAAGCATACAGCATCGTTGCAAGTATTACGATCCGGAGAAGTTCGTTCACGTTGACGTTCGTTCCCACACGTGCAGTCCACACATAGCGGCGCCACTCGCTCGTCTTATTGTGACTGTCATTCCCTACAACACATCGTTATTGGGCCAACTAGTACTATTTCATAGACGTCAAGACACAGAAGTACACGTACATACACGTACACACATAAACACACGTACACAAACGTACATACACGTACACACACGTACACATACATACATACATACATACATACATACATACATACATACATACATACATACAAACATACATACATACATACATACATACATACATACATACATACATACATACATACATACATACATACATACATACATACATACATACATACATACATACATACATACATACATACATACATACATACATACATACATACATACATACATACATACATACGTACGTACGTACGTACATACGTACGTACGTACATACGTACATACATACATACATACATACGTACATACGTACATACGTACATACGTACATACATACATACATACATACATACATACATACATACATACATACATACATACATACATACATACATACATACATACATACATACATACATACATACATTACATACATACATACATACATACATACATACATACATACATACATACATACATACATACATACATACATACATACATACATACATACATACATACATACATACATACATACATACATACATACATACATACACATGTACACATACGAACATACACGTAGATACACGTACATACACGTACACACACGTACACACACGCGCTCACACATGCACATACGCGCACACATACATACCCATATATATTTGTGGGTACATACGCATACACAAACACACACCCACGCAAGCACGCACGCACGTGCGCGACAAGACACAACACGACGCGACAAGATATGTAACACACAGAGACGCATATACTTTATTGCTATAATCGACATAAATTATATATAAATGTGGGGGGATTATGTCTTGGTGACGAAACATATACAGTCAGCTAGACATCCGACCACTCGGAGAACCGTTTAATTATGATTCATGTTAATCCAATCTAAACGACACGGGCGATTATTTGAATATAATAAGTACAATTTGCGTTCGCGTGACGCGTTGTGTAAACACAGCGCGAGGCATTAGCGGGAAGGCGCGGGGAAACAGCGGGGAGACGGGAGCTGGCGAGGTGGCGGGCGCTTCCCAGGCACCTGGGGACGGGAGGGAGTGTTGTCATTGGGAGCCTAACGAGCTGGGCGGTGTGGTCAGTCGCCCCGCCGCGTCGGCCGACACTCGCCCGTGCCGCCTTCGACGCCCGGTGACTGCGGCTGTGTCAACACGAGGCCTCCGTGTTGACGCTGTCGCCGTCGCCCCGCCGACGTGTAGTGTCGGCCGCCAGTGAAAGTGCACGACGCTGTCTCACCCGTGAGTGGTCGGCAACAAACGGTGTTTTTAAAGCGATGGTGCCAGCTCCTAGGTGTTATTTATTCATTTAATATTATGTTCTTACGATTACAACATGCGTGTTGAAGATTTACTGCCTGCCGATTTGTGTTTAGTTACGTTATTAAGCTCAGAACAATGTTCACAATTTGAAAGATTCCACCAGCAACACGTTCAAATGGTAAACAAACCATCATCATAAAAACCAGAATTGAATGGCATTAATGCTGAGGCGAGCAGAGTTAACCGCAATACCTTTCGATGATTAACTTTCCCATGTTCTAGACAGCAGACTTCCCTTTACAAGTTACAGCCCGGCCAAAACTGGGCAGAGGAACTTAATTGATATATCCATCACGTGACCCGATGCTTTGCAATAACCCCTCCAAGCTTGATAAAGAAATGTCTGCCGAATACGTGCGTTTAGTCATATATGTTGTTGAAAGTTT
>CBDHHR010000840.1:0-2500 GCA_965263245.1 Metamycoplasmataceae bacterium
TCTAACCCGAATTTGCCCGTTTCCATAGGGTTTGTTCTTTTTACTACACAGCCATTGAAGTCTCCCATCATGTAGTGAATCGGTTTTCATAAGGCCTCATCTACGTCATTGTAGTAGCTGTTTATATCTTCTTCTCGGTATGATGTTGTTGGTGCATATACTTGCACTATTACCAGTTTGTAGTATATGGTATGCACAGAACAAATTATGTTACCCAGGGGCTGGTACTGTTTACCTTCTATATATTGTCTTTCTATTTCTAGTTTGCCATTATTTGCCCTAGAATGGAATAGTAGATCGCCGCTTTGTAGGGGAATTAACCCTGACCAGTTCTTTAATATCGTTCTGCAGGACATCTGACCGGACATAGTCTAAAACTACAGAAGTACTTGCGCACGGACATCCATAAACATTTCATCACAAATCGGCTAGATGACTTTTGGAATAAAGATCTCGAAGAAGTAATGATATTAACCTCAGTGAGCGTAGTCAAGACGAGCTGAACGATTTTGTGTATTCGAATACATGCTTCTGCATCCAACGTACTGAACGTAACATGAGTAACATGTGGCTGAAATAATCCACAATTATATCACATGACAGGAGGCCGACCACATTCCTCATGTGTTTAAAGACGAGTTTTGAACAGGAATATGCTAGTCCTGGTGGCTGGCACTGACGTAATCAACACCAGCGACCCCTGGCGCGCAAAGATAGTTGAAGGACACACGATAACCCTGTATACTCAGATAACATAGCAAACTCAACATTCCCCTAGCAGCAGCAGCAGCAGCAGCAGCAGCAGCAGCAGCAGCAGCAGCAGCAGCAGCAGCAGCAGCAGCAACAGATGCATTATTCGACCCAAACAAATAAATGTAATTCATTATATGAACAGCTACAAGTATACGACATGCTTGTTGAGAACTGCATCGTTGCAGCGGGGAAATAGAATCTGTCTATTGGGCGATTTCCTCTTATCCTTACAGCAGTGTATTTTCTCCATTACGATGAACGCTTTCAGCGCCAATTTTCAGTTATAGCGGACTAATTTATTTGGTATTATTCTACTCTCGTGAAGTGTAGTTGTTTTAGCAACTGGCATATGCTACTGATAAAAAATATGAATTTTCAATCAGATTGTGAAATACCTACGATATGCTTGTTGACAACTGCATCGTTACAGCCGTGAAATAGGATGTGTCTTTAGAGCGATTTCCTCTTATCCTTATTGCTGTGTATCTTCTTCGTTATGGTGAACGTGCTACATACCACATGCGGATTTCTACGTCAATAGTCAATTATAGCGCAGTCATTTATTTTCTATTATTTATTCTACTCTCGCGTAGACATACGAAGCCTAGTTGTGCTAGCAGCTGGCTTATGGTAATGACAAAATATGCGTGAGCGCGCGTGAAAGAATGCGTGCACGCATGAGTGCGTGATACGAATAAATACGTGCTTGTGTGTATTTGTGTATTTGAAGTGCGTGTCCGAGTGCATGTAAAGACCTCAATCTTGGTCCAGAACAGAATTGCCATCTCGTAACAGTTGTCAGAGTGTTTATATCTGGGCGACGTATACAAACGTGTTAAGGCGTCACACTGCAATAATACGTACTTTCGCAGTAATCCCCGGTGAAGTCGTGAGTACACGTACAATTCACCCCTCCTCCGTCCTTGCCGACGCACAAGCCGCCGTGACGACACGGGTTATCTGAACACCACAACTTGCCTGAAACAGCCGACATGACTCCTCTGTTTTAACAACGTACACGAGTAATGTGTATCGTAAAGCCCGATACATACACACACACATATATATATATATATATATATATATATATATATATATATATATATATATATATTGTACATACACACACACACACACACACACACACACACACACACACACACACACACACACACACACACACACACACACACACACACAACTCGCTTAAATGAATACCAACATGACTACCAAGTTCACTGACCAATGTATCTGACAGTTCAGCAAAACTATTCACAGAAGGCGTCAAAGTGAGAAAGTAAGCGAGAAACGACACATTATTAAAGATACAATAAACCATAGCCCCTACATAACATCCGCCTATAGCCGGCTGCGACATTCCTCACGCTCTATCTCCCAAACCTTCTGCCAAATACTAACATGTACAGTCACTTACTCTGATGAGGTGATGGCTTTGGCGTTCAAACCATTAACTTTACAACATGTAACGTTGTTGCTTATACAATTTATAAATTCACTACAGGAAATTCAGATTACCTAGTGCAAAATCGACTAGGTAATTCGTTTTTTATAATGAGGGCTACAGTAGGGGCAAACACTTGGAGGAAAGTCGAAGCGATGGTGGGAGATAGACGCATATCACGTAAGCTTAAAGGAAATGTGTTACACCGGCAAACATGAATGGACTAGAGACTACGGTACTAACAGAGAAACAACAGGAGAAGGTCCATGTTTGCAAAACAACCTG
>CBDHHR010000840.1:7500-8974 GCA_965263245.1 Metamycoplasmataceae bacterium
TTGAGCGGAGTGGAACTATACAATTATAGCAATTGGTTTCACCTGACGCTAATGTGTCAGGTCTGGGAACAGTGCAAATACGCCCCACAATTTGATGACGGATACTTGACTGATGGGAATTCCAAAATAATGACCCATTCACATCCTAAACGTTGCATGTAACCGAGAAGCGCGTGGCTGAAATAACCCAAAAGTACCACTTCGCTGGAGGCCGACCACACTCCTCATTGGCGATTTCGTTGCCGTTAAAAGAGGAATGTTTGACAGGGATGTGTCAGGGATAGAGAACAGCTGTGCTGACATAATCAGCCGCAGCGACCCCTGGCGGGCTGATGGACAAGTGTAAACGTCGGAGATCTTTCCTTCTTCCGCACAATTTACCCTTGAAATATCAGTTAATTACCATCAATTATCAATAAATAACATGCACAAGACAATGCATAAATAATTACTATGGACACTTAAGATATTTAACATGCATAAGACAATGCATAAATCATAATTCTGCGTGGTATCGAAGAAACTATGGAAAGAAGGAAGCCGTCAAACACGATAAATCGTTTAACCGATACATGACGGAATACGTTTTCGTAGTAGTCTGCCAAATAGATAATAAAAATCTACGTCATTTAGAAAAATGTGAATATGGAGAAGGGAAAAAAGACGATGACCCAAAACACATTAGAGACGAACTACAAAGGAAAACCACACAACAGCGACCTACTCTGGGAGACAACAGAAAACATCAGAACCAACCCGACATAGTTGGATATATTTTAAATAATCATTTTATGGCAGTATTTGTTCCTCTTCGCCGTTCACGTTCATTGCCATCACGAATGGTGGATCTCTCTTCTGAGTGTGTACTACATTTTAATCTTTCACAATAGGTGAATATACAATCGATACATGAACATTCCAAATTTGAAAATGTTTACAGTCATACCTGAATGAATATGCATACCGCACAAGCATTTATGTTTTTATTCAAGTTTTCGACATCTTAACTGTGAAGGTTGATAAAAAAACACACACACACACACACACACACACACACACACACACACACACACACACACACACACACACACACACACACACACACACACACACACACACACACACACACACACACACACACACACACACACACAAGCAAACAAACAAACAAACACACACATACCTACTATACAGTGTACATAATCTACGTACGTTGACAGAGTTGACCTGCGTAGCCCATCACACATTGACAGATCACGCCACCGAAAGCGACGTCAATGCACGTGGCGCCATTACGACACGGACCAATGGCACAGGTCGGTAAAACGCTACCTGCCACAACACAGCACATATAAAACTGCAAGGCTGAACACATTAGCGTTTTACCTATTTCTTGATTCCACCATGATGACGATTCCACCACGATGAACAAAGTCGATACCTGATTTGTTGAAATACCTCAGCAGTTTATTAG
>CBDHHR010000841.1:0-5707 GCA_965263245.1 Metamycoplasmataceae bacterium
AAAAGGCAGAAGGAAACCTACAGGAGCCAGAGCGCCCCAGCTTAGAACAGAGCCAAAGGAAGGCCTGCCTTCGCATAGGACGACATCCGGGAAGAAATATATATTTAATAAACGGGAAGGGTGCCCCTTACAGAGCCAACAAAGGCCTGATCTCACAAAGGACACCCCCCATTAAGCCCAAGAGAACACCAGCTCATCACCACCGAAATGTCCCAATACTCCACCTCCCAGCCATTCCTGCTCAAAGAGCTCGCGTTTTTTGAGCGACGAAGAAGACTTCGCCGCTGAAACGCGCAGGAGGAATTCAATCCTTGCCATGGCTGAGTTTAGGCACTTCGCTTCGACTGGTACGACGTTCCGGAAACGATGATCGCAACGAGACACCCAGATCTGGTGTTTAACTACCAACAGCATCCACCTGATGACTTTGGGGATGCGGCTGCAGCGAGTTTGGGAGAATCCAAACAGGAGCTCCTGCACCGTAAAAGGTGCGGCGTCTGGAACCACGCGCAGCAGTTGGTAGTAAACAGAGTTGATGATGATCTGAGCGAAAGAGCATTCGAAAAATAAATGCTCCAAAGTCTCGTCGCTCTCACCGCAAAAACACAGAACGTCGATGTTCTTATAGCCGAAGGAGTGCACTAAACGGGAGGCAGTGTAAAGGACACCGTGGGCGATCTGCCAGTTTAGATCGACGGAGGGACGACACCAGCGGACCATGTGGAGTTGTTGCCAGGTAGACGACCAATAGAGGTCGCCATATACTGGTTGGAATTTTTCCATACAATGCGCAGGTTTTTGACGCAAGGAAAGACCAAGGCTATAAGTTTTCCGCGTGGTCATACTGGCAGCCACAATAGGAACATCCTCACGGATGCCTATTGCCAGATGACCGCACACATCCAAGCCACCACCGAAATACTTCCATGCAACCAAAAGGTCACGGTAGAATGGAGTGAGGCGCGAAATGCGTGACTTGCGGAAAGAGCGCTGCGCCAACACGACGCTGGTGTCGGCGCCAAAAGCCCGGCGCAACATGAAAGATAGCAGTTCCTTCCATTTGGCCGGGGGATCCGAGAGGTAACGTCGGATCCATTGAAGGCGCAGCGCATTAGCCTTGGTCCTGAAATCCACGACCCCAAAACCGCCAGCGGATTTGGGGCCGTACACGGTCCGTCGGGCAACGAGATCTCGTTTGCCGTCCCAAAAAAAGGGCCAGATGGCTTTATCCAGTCTGGCGGCAACCCAGCCTGGCATCACAAAAACGGCACACAGATGCCAAATCTGCGACAGAGCGAGAGCATTGATGACAAGTGCTCTCCCCTGATAAGAAAGGCTTCGTCCACGCCAGGACTTCAGCCTCTTTTCAACCTTCTCGAGACGGGGCTCCCACGTCTCTTTGGTGTAATCCGACGCACTGAGGACGGCGCCAAGCATGGGTAGGTGTTGTACCCAGTCCAAACCGGCCGGGGAGTCGGTGCGATGTTTCCATGCGCCCAACCACATCCCCTTGGATTTGGAACGGTTTAGCTTGGCCCCAGACCCGACCTCGTACTGCCGGTACACCGTAAAGACGGCAGGGAGCGATTCGTCGGTGGTGATGACGACCGTGGTGTCATCGGCATATCCGGAGACCCGCAGTTCTTGTGCGGAATTGGGCAGCTGGACGCCAGCAATTCCAGAGGAAGCCCGCAAATTGCAGGCTAGAACCTCTGCACAAAGAACGTATAAAAGTGGGGACAACGGACAGCCCTGACGGACACCGCGAGAAGGTTGAAAAAAAGGAGACGTCCAGCCGTTGACAATAACGGCAGACTCGACATCTGTGTAGAAAAGCAGGATCCATTGACGGAAGCTAGGGCCGAAGCCCATAGCTTCGAGTGTACGAGAGAGGAAGTTCCAGTCTACCCTGTCAAAGGCCTTCTCTTGATCGAGGGAGAGAAAGGCGACAGGCTGGTTTTCCATCTCTGCGTAGTCAATGGTATCCCGCAAAAGTGCCAAATTTTCGGAAATAATGCGTCCGGGTACCCCACAAGTTTGATCGGGAGAAACCACGGACGCAATTACTGCTAAAAGTCGACCTGCCATGGCCCGCGTGGCGATCTTATAGTCGACATTTAGCAAACTTATTGGCCTCCAATTTTTAGTTTGGAGGCGGTCACCCTTCTTAAATAATAAGATGATAAGTCCACGGCGTTGTGAGATCGATAAACGACCGTGGACATATGCAAAATTAAGAGTTCGGACTAAGTCCGAACCAAGAAAGTCCCAAAAAGTGGTGTAGAATTCCATGGGAAAGCCATCTGATCCCGGAGTTTTGCCTGACGCCATTCCCCGAAGAGCCAATCCACATTCTTCCAAGGAGAGTAGACCTTCACAGGAACTACTCTCCTCTTCCGAAAGGGTGCGTTCGAGCTTAGATAGTAGCTCGTCCTGCGTAGCAGGGTCGCAAGGCTCCGCGGAGAACAGGTTGCTGTAATACCTGCGCCATATATCAAGGATTTCAAGAGGATCGTGGTGGATAGTGCCAGAAGAAGGATCGGCGATCCCGCTCATAGTCTTCTTTCGCTGGCGTTTAGACTCCAGCGAAAAGAAGTATGATGACGAGACCTCCCCTTCTTCAACCCATTGTGTGCGGGTGCGAACTTGGGCAGCCTGAGCCGCTCGAAGTTCGTGGGCACGAAGATCCTCTTGAATCCGGCATAACTCCGAGAACACGGTAGAATTGCCTGCGTCCATAAGCCGCCGAAGGTGGTTGAGGCGGCGAGTAAGGCTCCGTTTGGTCGCAGAAGCGGCCATGGCCTTGGATTTACAATATGAACGCGACAATTCCCGTAGATAGAACTTTCCCATGTCCCACCACTCCAAGGGGGAAACAAAGTCTTCAGCAGATTCACGCTCCCGCCAGAATAACCAGAACGACTTCACCAACTCACAGTACTCGATGTCTTTGAGTACTGAGGTATTAAATTTCCAATATCCCGGTCCCCGGTCCCTAGATGACGGTAGGGTAAACGACACCTGGAGATATCGGTGGTCGGTGAAGAATGACGGATAGTAACCACTCTCCGTCACGTAACTGGTTAGACTGATAGGAGCCCAAATCATGTCTATCCTGGATGAGACGTTCCCAGAACCGTGGTCCCAGGAAAAGCAACGATCCGTGGGATGCTGGGAACGCCATACAGGATAGGTGCTGGTATATGATAGCAGAGATTGTAGCGCAGCTACGCTCTCTGCCGAAGTACGCGGTGCTTTCCCCTGATAGGATGGAGGGTGAAGCCGATCCAAATCAGGGTCGAGCACCGAATTAAAGTCTCCGCAAAGAAAAGTGGGCACCTCGAGGTCCATAAAATCGGGGAGGGAACCAAGGAACCGGTTTCTCTCCGGATTCTTGTTCGGAGCGTACAATGATGCAAAACGTACGCTCTCCTCACCCATACGAACCTCGACTTGTGTGAAACGACCAGCGTTATCACGCCATACCTTGCTTAGCTCGTGACGAGAGTGAACAAGGATGGCCGTACCCACTTGCTTGTTGGAGACAGAAGAAGACGCAACTGCGTACCCGGAGTCTTTAAACCAGGCACGCAGGACAGCATGGGAGGCAGCATGTGTTTCCTGAAGGCATATGATGTCAGCCTTCAGGCACTGCAGCCACGACACAAAGGTAATACGCTTAGTACGGTCATTCAGACCGTTGATGTTGAGCGTTATTACCCTGAACGGAAACATTATTGGGAGGAGCCAGGTAAGGGCTTTTCAGCCCCCACCCCACAACGTTTCCGCTCGGCCGAGGCTGTGTCACCAGGAGGGATGTCGACCTCACTGGAACATGCCGCCTTCGGCAAGGAAGAAGACGGAGACATCACTCCGACAAGTGTAGCAGGTGTAGCAGGAGGAGATGGTGTCCTGTCCCCCCCATCAGAGCCAGATGAGAAGGGGGGGGTGCTACAACCGCTATCCGGCCATACATCATGCCCGGGAACGTACCACTCCGAGTCCGAAGACTCAACACGGAGTGATGCCGGGCTACACTGAGGCGAGTCGTGCGAGATGGTGTGCACAGATTCTGCCTCAGTAGAATCGTCGAGAGATGATGGCCGGATTTCAATTGACGGAGTGAAATCCTCCAAATCCTGCAGCGCTAAACGCAGCTGCGCCAGTGGGTTTACACCCACAACAAAAGGTGGTGCCCAGATGGTAGTGGGCACCTCATCCGACTCATCCACAGAGGTGGTTTCGTCCGAGGAACTTGAAGCTGCAGCAGTGTTGGCTACTGTTGTACTGGCTGCGTCCTCAGACACAGCAACAGTAGTCAAAGACACCACAGCTTCAGGCCTGGCAGATGACGGCACAGGCAGATTTTCGGAGTCCTCGGACGAAAGGCTCTCTGCAATGGCAGCAAAGCGCTCCACCATAGTCGGTGAGCCCGAAATAGGAGGCACTGAGCCATCAGTGGCGACGTCAGCCGTACCGGCTGCTGAGTGCACGGAGGTGGTGTCCGCTGCAGCGTCAACGGTTGGAGCGGCAGCCTCCGGTGGCACGGAGACTGTATCCGCAACGCCAACCGATGATGCAGTCGCCTCTGGTGGCTCAGTGTCAGGGTCCAAATGGACAGCGACAGTGGTGTCGGGGAGATCCGTCGATGAGGCGGAGGTGGTGGGCACCCGGTCCCCGGTGATGTCTCGCACAGTCTTGTGGTCGACTTCATCACCACTGTCGCTGTCATCCCTATTTCGGAGGCGTTTTTGGCCTTTGACGGCCATATCGACCTCCGTTTCGTGCTCCTCCAGCGTGACCGGAGGAAGATCCAACGCAGGTAGCGCTGGAATCGTAATAGTGATGGTGTTACCATCTTCCACGACCGTGCGACCACAGGTTGCACTCTCCGGCATAGGTGGAAATGAGCCGGATTGCTCAACGGTGACAACCACGATGGAGTTGTCATCCACCGAATGAGCAGGCTCCGGCTCAGAGCCGGGATGGTCGTGAGAGACGGGCACCATCACACTGAGTCCCCCATCAGCGTTCTCCAAAACGCTGCGCTGAGGCCACGATGGTAGGGTGGCCTTATCCCCCCTTGATGTTGAAGGGGGGGCCGAGTCCTTGGCTTTAGAAGGGGCAGATTTGCCCTTCTTTGCCTTCTTGGACTTATGACTCGGCGCAGCATTTTTGAGTTGCTGATTGTCGGCTGCCATTGACGCTGAAGCCTGGTTGGTGGTGGCTTCATTGTCAGATGGTGTGGGGTCCAAAGAAGGATCCCCAGCAACCGACTCGGGAGACTCAGAACTTTGCGCAGCTACCTGCGCAGGATTAACGGCCGCCGCAAAAGACTGCGGGCGGCCACGATTTGGGCACGCGGAGATGACATGACCAGTTTTGCCACAGCCAAAACAGGTGATCGGTTGGCCACGGTACCAAACCTTACACCTGAATCCGGCTATGGTGACAAAAACTGGGATGTCTTTGGTGACTGACATCGTCACCATCCGCGTGCCGGACTGAATATGGGGGTGTCCTTTAACAGGCAGATGTTTGACCTGGGACACCTTCCCATACCCACCCAATGCCTCTGAAAAGAGAGCATTAGGAAATTGGAAGGGCGCACCCTCGACAAAGATCTGCTGTCGAGATGCGTACGCGGGCTCCGGGGTAAGATGGACTCCCCGGAAGGAAAGCCCGCGCATGTCAAAATCCCGCCTCA
>CBDHHR010000842.1:0-14748 GCA_965263245.1 Metamycoplasmataceae bacterium
TGTATGCATATCATTCTGTACAAAGCTAATTGTTTAGGCATTAGTGAATAAAAGTAATTAAATGCCTTCTTGAATTGTGCCAAATATGACAGGAAGTCATATTCCAGAACAACTCTGTACGTATTTAGGGAACACTTGCATGGTTTTTAATACGGTTCCCATGCAAAGAGACAAATACAGAGAGAGAGAACGGGTTTGTGAAAGGGGGGGGGGGTGTTACCACTCTCTGGTCGGTACGCTTCTGAGCACCCCTTTGCCGGGTATTTGAGTAATTGAGAAGATTTTTTTGCTTTGGAACTTTTGGTAGCAATGTACCTTTATTAATTTGGTTGTGCGATCATCCAGATTAGAAAACTTTTTATTGTTTCTGACGTTTCGGCCACCTTAACGGCAGTCACGTATAGGTAGCTCAATTGTCAGAAATAATAAAAACAGATAATAAAATTATACAAATCAGAGACACTTCCGGGAGCTTGCAAAAGTCACGCTTCGTGCATGTTTTTTTGCATTCCGATTGGCTGATAGCAGAAACTTCAAAAAGAATTCCAAAAATCAATCGAACGCGCGGTGAACAAACACATGCATAAAAAGAATTTTGGATTTTCACCAATAAATGTGGAAATAATCTTAAACACGAAAATGAGGCTGAATAGCCATGGCTCCTCAGCCTTGTTTTCGTGTTTAAGATTATTTCCACATTTGTTAGTCAAAATCCAAAATACTTTTTTATGCATGTGCTGACGAAGGATGTTTTGCTTCTCTGAAAATAGCTCGTGAGAAACAAACTTGAAATCCATTCTATTTAGGGTGGTCCTAATTTGAAAACCGTGTTAGTCGTGACGTAATTCCCGGAAAGGTATATTGCAATCGCGATTTCCGTACGCATTGTTTCAGCATATCGGTTTTCTTTTTTGACGATGAACGAACGTATAAATGTGGAAACTGGTGCAACCAGGCAGAATTAAAGAAATATGAGAAATATAGAACATAGAAATGTAGAATCATAGAAACATAGAGTCATAGAAACATAGGAAAAAAGAAATATATAGAAATAGAAGCGTAGAATCATAGAATAAGTACACCACTGAAGCTTAGAAGCAGTTCGAAACCAGTGGCGTACCCAAAGTCGAATATTTAGGGGGTCGGCTGAACGTTGAGAAGCGAGGCCATAAACCACCGAGATAAGGGAGAGAATATCTGATTTTTGTAACATCTTGAATGCATAAGCACACGGATACAAAAACGATTAAATTAAAAATAAAATCATAGAAAAATAAAGTCATAGAACTAGAAGCGTAGAAACATACCGGGTGTCCCAAAAAAAAGTACTCCGGTTTGACCAACAGTAACTTTTCACGATTGAAGCAATTAAACTACAATAACTTTCGTTGGGTAGAGGGAAGACTCACTTAGATTTTGATATATCACAGTTGTATTTTACTGAAAAATTCTTTGAGATATTAATGTTAAAATTCAATATCATATTTCTGGATGCGTCTAAAATTAACGAAAATTAGCATATCAAATATTAATCAAGTATATCTAAAGACATATCAGGCTAAGTTATATTTCAATAAACTATCGTAAGGCTTTGTAAGGGATGTAGCGTAGACTTAGATATCTTAGGCCTGTTTTATACGTCGCATTTCAGTCGCGTCGAATGCAATTCAAACAATAGATAATGAGATGATTCACCTCATTATCCATTGTTTGAATTGCATTCGACGCGGCAGAATTGCGATGTATAAAACAGGTCTTACATGAAAGTTTTAGCCCACTGTTTCCTAAAGAATAACATTCGAAATTATGCAAGTATTTGATAAATCTCTAAAAACTTAGACAGCGGTCATAAATGTTATTGGATTTTTTCATATTTTGGGTAGATTGTTTCATGATTTCGGTAGGATCAATTTCATTCTTTCATTAAAAAAATAATACTGCCTTTTTGGAAATACAGCGCTATTATTTTTGTTATGTTTTGTTCCAAAAATGTTGGATGTCTCTTGGGAGTTGCATGTTATGTCTTATGGAGCTTTGGTTTGACTGTGTTTCATTCGGAGTTTATTTTGAATTATATGCCAAAATGAAATAAAAAACAAAGAGTATGGATGTGCTCAGAGCATGTAAAATTTCAGAACACGGCGGAATTTGGAAGAGGATGACTGAGATAATACCCCTGCCTTGACTAAATTAACAATCAGTACAGCAACTTATCCAAAGGTTTTTCGAGAAGTGACGCAATGGTTTCACGTGCTATAGGCAGCGCATTCGTGCTAAAGGACACGCGATTCTAAACGACTAAATCTTGCTAGTATATTTCATAAATAATAATACTTTGTTTCGTAATAAGCAATTTGCCAAGTTTCATTTATAAGCTGCTAATAGTGCTTGTTTCAGTTGAGTAAATTAAGAGTATATTAACAGTAGTATCTCGATGACATTTTCAGTAAAATACAACTGTAATATATCAAAATCTAAGTTAGACATCCCTCTATCGAATGAAAGCTATTTTAATTTAATAGCTTGAGTTGTTTAGAAGTTATCGCGAATCAAACAGGAGTACTTCTTTTGGGACACCCGGTAGAATCATAGAATCACAGAAACATAAAGGCATAGAATCATAGAAACATAGAACGATAGAATCATAGAAGTACAGAAACATGAAATTGCAGAAACACAGAATCACAGAAACATATAGAATCACAGAAACATAGAAACACAGAAACATAGAAACACAGAAACACAGAAACATAGAAACACAGAAACATAGAAACATAGAATCACAGAAACATAGAAACATAGAAACACAGAAACATAGAAACACAGAAACATAGAAACACAGAAACATAGAAACACAGAAACATAGAAACACAGAAACATAGAATCACAGAAACATAGAATCACAGAAACACAGAAACACAGAAACACAGAAACATAGAATCACAGAAACATAGAAACACAGAAACATAGAAACACAGAAACATAGAATCACAGAAACATAGAAACACAGAAACATAGAATCACAGAAACATAGAATCACAGAAACATAGAAACACAGAAACATAGAATCACAGAAACATAGAATCACAGAAACATAGAAACACGGAAACATAGAAACACGGAAACATAGAATCATAGAAACATAGAAACACAGAAACATAGAATCACAGAAACATAGAATCACAGAAACATAGAAACACAAAAACATAGAATCACAGAAACATAGAAACACAGAAACATAGAAGCATAGAAACATAGAAGCATAGAAACATAGAATCACAGAAACATAGAATCACAGAAACATAGAATCACAGAAACATAGAAACACAGAAACATAGAAACATAGATTCACAGAAACATAGAATCACAGAAACATAGAATCACAGAAACATAGAATCACAGAATCATAGAATCACAGAAACACAGAAACATAGAATCATAGAATCATAGAGACACAGAAACATAGAAGCATAGAAACATAGAAGCATAGAAACATAGAATCACAGAAACATAGAAACATAGAAACATAGAAACATAGAATCACAGAAACATAGAATCACAGAAACATAGAATCACAGAAACATAGAAACATAGAAACATGGAAACACAGAAACATAGAATCACAGAAACATAGAATCACAGAAACATAGAATCACAGAAACACAGAAACATAGAATCATAGAAACACAGAAACATAGAAGCATAGAAACATAGAAGCATAGAAACATAGAAGCACAGAAACATAGAATCACAGAAACATAGAATCACAGAAACATAGAAACACAGAAACATAGAATCACAGAAACATAGAATCACAGAAACATAGAATCACAGAAAAATAGAAACACAGAAACATAGAATCACAGAAACATAGAAACACAGAAACATAGAATCACAGAAACATAGAATCACAGAAACATAGAATCACAGAAACATAGAAACACAGAAACATAGAATCACAGAAACATAGAATCACAGAAACATAGAAACACAGAAACATAGAATCACAGAAACATAGAATCACAGAAACATAGAAACATAGAATCACAGAAACATAGAATCACAGAAACATAGAAACACGGAAACATAGAAACACGGAAACATAGAATCATCGAAACATAGAAACACAGAAACATAGAATCACAGAAACATAGAATCACAGAAACATAGAAACACAGAAACATAGAATCACAGAAACATAGAATCACAGAAACATAGAAACACAGAAACATAGAATCACAGAAACATAGAATCACAGAAACATAGAAACACGGAAACATAGAAACACGGAAACATAGAATCATAGAAACATAGAAACACAGAAACATAGAATCACAGAAACATAGAATCACAGAAACATAGAAACACAGAAACATAGAAACACAGAAACATAGAAGCATAGAAACATAGAAGCATAGAAACATAGAATCACAGAAACATAGAATCACAGAAACACAGAAACATAGAAACACAGAAACATAGAATCACAGAAACATAGAAACACAGAAACATAGAATCACAGAAACATAGAATCACAGAAACATAGAAACACAGAAACATAGAATCACAGAAACATAGAATCACAGAAACATAGAAACACGGAAACATAGAAACACGGAAACATAGAATCATAGAAACATAGAAACACAGAAACATAGAATCACAGAAACATAGAATCACAGAAACATAGAAACACAGAAACATAGAATCACAGAAACATAGAAACACAGAAACATAGAAGCATAGAAACATAGAAGCATAGAAACATAGAATCACAGAAACATAGAATCACAGAAACATAGAATCACAGAAACATAGAATCATAGAAACATAGAAACACAGAAACATAGATTCACAGAAACATAGAATCACAGAAACATAGAATCACAGAAACATAGAATCACAGAAACATAGAAACACAGAAACATAGAAGCATAGAAACATAGAAGCATAGAAACATAGAATCACAGAAACATAGAATCACAGAAACATAGAATCACAGAAACATAGAAACACAGAAACATAGAAACATAGATTCACAGAAACATAGAATCACAGAAACATAGAATCACAGAATCATAGAATCACAGAAACACAGAAACATAGAATCATAGAATCATAGAGACACAGAAACATAGAAGCATAGAAACATAGAAGCATAGAAACATAGAATCACAGAAACATAGAAACATAGAAACATAGAAACATAGAATCACAGAAACATAGAATCACAGAAACATAGAATCACAGAAACATAGAAACACAGAAACATGGAAACACAGAAACATAGAATCACAGAAACATAGAATCACAGAAACATAGAATCACAGAAACACAGAAACATAGAATCATAGAAACACAGAAACATAGAAGCATAGAAACATAGAAGCATAGAAACATAGAAGCACAGAAACATAGAATCACAGAAACATAGAATCACAGAAACATAGAAACACAGAAACATAGAAACATAGAATCACAGAAACATAGAATCACAGAAACATAGAATCACAGAAACATAGAAACACAGAAACATAGAATCACAGAAACATAAAAACACAGAAACATAGAATCACAGAAACATAGAATCACAGAAACATAGAATCACAGAAACATAGAAACACAGAAACATAGAATCACAGAAACATAGAATCACAGAAACATAGAATCACAGAAACATAGAAACATAGAAACAGAGAAACATAGAAACACAGAAACATAGAATCACAGAAACATAGAAACACAGAAACATAGAAACATAGAATCACAGAAACATAGAAACATAGAATCACAGAAACATAGAAACACAGAAACACAGAAACATAGAATCATAGAAACATAGAATCACAGAAACATAGAAACATAGAAACACAGAAACATAGAAACACAGAAACATAGAATCACAGAAACACAGAAACATAGAAACACAGAAACATAGAATCACAGAAACATAGAATCACAGAAACATAGAATCACAGAAACATAGAATCACAGAAACACAGAAACATAGAAACACAGAAACATAGAATCACAGAAACATAGAATCACAGAAACATAGAATCACAGAAACACAGAAACATAGAATCACAGAAACATAGAAACACAGAAACATAGAATCACAGAAACATAGAAACACAGAAACATAGAATCACAGAAACATAGAAACATAGAATCACAGAAACATAGAAACATAGAAACACAGAAACATAGAATCACAGAAACATAGAAACCCAGAAACATAGAAACATAGAATCACAGAAACATAGAATCACAGAAACATAGAATCACAGAAACACAGAAACATAGAAACACAGAAACATAGAATCACAGAAACATAGAAACATAGAATCACAGAAACATAGAAACACAGAAACATAGAATCACAGAAACATAGAAATACAGAAACATAGAAATATAGAATCACAGAAACACAGAAACATAGAATCACAGAAACATAGAAACACAGAAACATAGAAACATAGAATCACAGAAACATAGAAACACAGAAACATAGAAACACAGAAACATAGAATCACAGAAACACAGAAACATAGAATCACAGAAACATAGAATCACAGAAACATAGAAACACAAAAACATAGAATCACAGAAGCATAGAATCACAGAAACATAGAATCACAGAAACATAGAATCACAGAAACATAGAATCACAGAAACACAGAAGCATAGAATCACAGAAACATAGAATCACAGAAACATAGAATCACAGAAACATAGAAACACAGAAACATAGAAACACAGAAATATAGAAATATAGAAACATAGAATCACAGAAACATAGAATCACAGAAACATAGAATCACAGAAACATAGAATCACAGAAACATAGAAATAGAATCATAGAAACACAGAAACATAGAATCACAGAAACATAGAAACACAGAAACATAGAATCACAGAAACATAGAATCACAGAAACATAGAATCACAGAAACATAGAATCACAGAAACATAGAATCACAGAAACATAGAAACACAGAAACATAGAATCACAGAAACATAGAATCACAGAAACATAGAAACACGGAAACATAGAAACACGGAAACATAGAATCATAGAAACATAGAAACACAGAAACATAGAATCACAGAAACATAGAATCACAGAAACATAGAAACACAGAAACATAGAATCACAGAAACATAGAAACACAGAAACATAGAAGCATAGAAACATAGAAGCATAGAAACATAGAATCACAGAAACATAGAATCACAGAAACACAGAAACATAGAAACACAGAAACATAGAATCACAGAAACATAGAAACACAGAAACATAGAATCACAGAAACATAGAATCACAGAAACATAGAAACACAGAAACATAGAATCACAGAAACATAGAATCACAGAAACATAGAAACACAGAAACATAGAATCACAGAAACATAGAATCACAGAAACATAGAAACACAGAAACATAGAAGCATAGAAACATAGAAGCATAGAAACATAGAATCACAGAAACATAGAATCACAGAAACATAGAATCACAGAAACATAGAAACACAGAAACATAGAAACATAGATTCACAGAAACATAGAATCACAGAAACATAGAATCACAGAAACATAGAATCACAGAATCATAGAATCACAGAAACACAGAAACATAGAATCATAGAATCATAGAGACACAGAAACATAGAAGCATAGAAACATAGAAGCATAGAAACATAGAATCACAGAAACATAGAAACATAGAAACATAGAATCACAGAAACATAGAATCACAGAAACATAGAATCACAGAAACATAGAAACACAGAAACATGGAAACACAGAAACATAGAATCACAGAAACATAGAATCACAGAAACATAGAATCACAGAAACACAGAAACATAGAATCATAGAAACACAGAAACATAGAAGCATAGAAACATAGAAGCATAGAAACATAGAAGCACAGAAACATAGAATCACAGAAACATAGAATCACAGAAACATAGAAACACAGAAACATAGAAACATAGAATCACAGAAACATAGAATCACAGAAACATAGAATCACAGAAACATAGAAACACAGAAACATAGAATCACAGAAACATAAAAACACAGAAACATAGAATCACAGAAACATAGAATCACAGAAACATAGAATCACAGAAACATAGAAACACAGAAACATAGAATCACAGAAACATAGAATCACAGAAACATAGAATCACAGAAACATAGAAACATAGAAACAGAGAAACATAGAAACACAGAAACATAGAATCACAGAAACATAGAAACACAGAAACATAGAAACATAGAATCACAGAAACATAGAAACATAGAATCACAGAAACATAGAAACACAGAAACATAGAATCATAGAAACATAGAATCACAGAAACATAGAAACATAGAAACACAGAAACATAGAAACACAGAAACATAGAATCACAGAAACACAGAAACATAGAAACACAGAAACATAGAATCACAGAAACATAGAATCACAGAAACATAGAATCACAGAAACATAGAATCACAGAAACACAGAAACATAGAAACACAGAAACATAGAATCACAGAAACATAGAATCACAGAAACATAGAATCACAGAAACACAGAAACATAGAATCACAGAAACATAGAAACACAGAAACATAGAATCACAGAAACATAGAAACACAGAAACATAGAATCACAGAAACATAGAAACATAGAATCACAGAAACATAGAAACATAGAAACACAGAAACATAGAATCACAGAAACATAGAAACCCAGAAACATAGAAACATAGAATCACAGAAACATAGAATCACAGAAACATAGAATCACAGAAACACAGAAACATAGAAACACAGAAACATAGAATCACAGAAACATAGAAACATAGAATCACAGAAACATAGAAACACAGAAACATAGAATCACAGAAACATAGAAATACAGAAACATAGAAATATAGAATCACAGAAACACAGAAACATAGAATCACAGAAACATAGAAACACAGAAACATAGAAACATAGAATCACAGAAACATAGAAACACAGAAACATAGAATCACAGAAACACAGAAACATAGAATCACAGAAACACAGAAACATAGAATCACAGAAACATAGAATCACAGAAACATAGAAACACAAAAACATAGAATCACAGAAGCATAGAATCACAGAAACATAGAATCACAGAAACATAGAATCACAGAAACATAGAATCACAGAAACATAGAAACACAGAAATATAGAAATATAGAAACATAGAATCACAGAAACATAGAATCACAGAAACATAGAATCACAGAAACATAGAATCACAGAAACATAGAAATAGAATCATAGAAACACAGAAACATAGAATCACAGAAACATAGAAACACAGAAACATAGAATCACAGAAACATAGAATCACAGAAACATAGAATCACAGAAACATAGAATCACAGAAACATAGAATCACAGAAACATAGAAACACAGAAACATAGAATCACAGAAACATAGAATCACAGAAACATAGAATCACAGAAACATAGAATCACAGAAACATAGAATCACAGAAACATAGAAACACAGAAACATAGAATCACAGAAACATAGAATCACAGAAACATAGAAATACGGAAACATAGAAACACGGAAACATAGAATCATAGAAACATAGAAACACAGAAACATAGAATCACAGAAACATAGAATCACAGAAACATAGAAACACAGAAACATAGAATCACAGAAACATAGAAACACAGAAACATAGAAGCATAGAAACATAGAAGCATAGAAACATAGAATCACAGAAACATAGAATCACAGAAACACAGAAACATAGAAACACAGAAACATAGAATCACAGAAACATAGAAACACAGAAACATAGAATCACAGAAACATAGAATCACAGAAACATAGAAACACAGAAACATAGAATCACAGAAACATAGAAACACAGAAACATAGAATCATAGAAACATAGAATCACAGAAACATAGAAACATAGAATCACAGAAACATAGAATCACAGAAACATAGAATCACAGAAACATAGAATCACAGAAACATAGAATCACAGAAACATAGAATCATAGAATCACAGAAACATAGAAACACAGAAACATAGAATCACAGAAACATAGAATCACAGAAACATAGAAACACAGAAACATAGAATCACAGAAACATAGAATCACAGAAACATAGAAACACAGAATCATAGAAACACAGAAACATAGAATCACAGAAACATAGAATCACAGAATCATAGAATCACAGAAACATGGAAACATAGAAACATAGAATCACAGAAACACAGAAACATAGAAACACAGAAACATAGAATCACAGAAACATAGAATCACAGAAACATAGAATCACAGAAACACAGAAACACAGAAACATAGAAACACAGAAACATAGAATCACAGAAACATAGAATCACAGAAACATAGAATCACAGAAACACAGAAACATAGAATCATAGAAACACAGAAACATAGAAGCATAGAAACATAGAAGCATAGAAACATAGAAGCATAGAAACACAGAAACACAGAAGCATAGAAACGTCATACTACGTAATAACCTAGTTTATTATGCTTAATTATGTTAATTATTATAATATATTTCGTGACGCGTAACATGGGCTTATAACCGCCCTGGGTACGAGGTTGAAACAAAACAAAGATGGCGGAATCGTAAAATGAGCAAAATAAAATTTGGACAGAAAGTTGTACTAAACTAGCTTCTGCTTCCTCTATGCAAGAATTAAATGTGTTCAAGAAGGAGTGTGGTAGACTGTGGTTTAGAAAATTATCACCTAACGAAGATGGGTAAGCTTTAGTAATCAGAAACCTGGACACTGGACAGGTTATTATTAAACGGCAAAGGCGGGAAATTTCAAATTTAAATATCTAAGGAGTGATTTATAAATGAAGAATATTTAACCAGGCTTGGGTTCTGGGCTAAAACGTCAGCCCAGACAAACAAGTCAATTAAAGACATACGTAAACCACTTTTGTGGAAGCTTCGTCCATACGACTGCTCACCCTAAATGGCCAGATAAGGCTCAAGTGCCAATTGTAACAGTATTTTTCCTTTCCAATTCGTAGAGTCCTTCTCTCCATCACGCAATCGATGTCCAGTGCCCTGGAATCAATCCAACATTGCATTAGATTTACACAGCTTGCATTCAGTAGTGCTGGGGATTCCTTTGTTGCTGGAGACCAGCAAGGGAACATCTATATTTTCTATTTAAGTAGAAATACGTAAGTTCTGTGTTGTAAGTCTGTTTTGATGTCCACTACTATGAATAATATTGTTGGAAGCGAGAAAGGTTGTGATTCTATAAGAAAAAATTTTTGACCGTGTTTTTAAGGTTCACATTGTTGACAAAAACAGGTTCCCCCTGTACGGCTTTAGCATTTAATCTGTGCAGAAAAAATGAAGTATTGGCAGCCTGTGGAGATTGTTCACTCCGATGTTATGATTCAGGTACATGAACATTGTGATTTTTCTCTCTTTAAAGAGGGGTTACAGTCCGTTCTGCGCATCGATTCTGCTCATAACAAAGGTGGGCCACCAAATATACACACTGTCCAAATTTCGCATTTTTCAAACTCTTTTTGAATTGAAACTCTGGTTTGCATTCATTTATAAGCATAGCAAACCAGAAAAGTGTCAGATATTCATTTAATAAGTCATATTTTACAAATATAGAATTTCAAAATGTAAACAAAGCGTTTGTTTACATTACGGACTGTAACCCCTCTATAAGCAAACTGATCAAATGTTGGACAGCAAGGTGCAAAATAGTGGCCGGTCAACAGAATGTGTGATAAGAATACTCAATTTAATTGGTCACCTTGCCAGATTTGGCACCACCAATGCAATTTTGTGAAAAGTTCTTGTGTTCAAATGTCCAAGTTCTGTTCATGTTATTTAGTGGGATATACTATGGTTTTGTATGATGTTGTTCCCTAACTGCCATGTACAGTAGGTATCTAGACTATTGTAGGGTGGTGTCGTGCTGGTCCTCCATGTACTATTTATTTAATCCTTGCAGAAAGGAAAGAGTTAGTAAGCTTAATGAAAGATCATGAATCATCCATATGTTCAATATCAATCCATGCCTCTGGCAGGCATGCTTTGACAACGGCCAATGAAATTGCTCAAATCTGGGACCTTGATACATTCACAAAGAAAAAGACATTGAATGGTGCACAGACTGTTGGAATTCAGCAGGTGCAGTCTTTGAATTCAAAATTTTGAAATTGAATGTTGATTTTTCAGTGGTGATGTTTGACACAATGTGCACCAATTTATGAAACATACTGGTTAAGTACTCATATCATTTTCAGGTATTCTTTTTACCCTTGAGTAACACAATAATCTCAAGTTTCAAAGATGACAGTATATTTGCCTGGGATTTTGAAAGCTTGGTGTGTAAATATCAGTTACCCATACCAGATGGACCCGCTCCACATTATCGTGCATTTGCCACACCCAGGGATGGAAGACTGCTTGCTGCTGGGGGAAGGTCAGGACTATATTTTAAGTAGGGAGAGGGGTAAATGTTATCTCCCCTAAAATCTTTAAAATTGTATTTATTTTAGTATATTGAATGTGAAATAGGACTAAATGCCATAGTAAGCCCCCTTCTCTAATTACCACTCCTCTAATTTTCCCCTCCCCTAACTAATTACTCCTTTATTTTCTAATTAGATCTTCCTTCTAGCCCCTCACTTCTCTAATTAGTACCCCTCTTCTAATTAGCCCTCTCTTTTCTAATTAGCACCCTCTTCTCTAATTAGCACCCCTTTTCTAATTAGCCCTCTCTTCTCTAAATAGCATCCCTCTTCTGTAATTAGTCCCTATTCTCTAATTAGCCACCCTATTCTAATTTTCGTCCTTACAAATTTACTCCCTCTTTGGTAATTATCCCTTTTCTCTAATTATCTCTCTTCTCTAATTATCCCCCTTCTCTAATTATCTTCTTACTAATTTCACCCATCTTTGCTACTTATATTGCTTCTCTAATTATCCCTCCTTCTCTAGTGAAGATATTTATTAAGCCATATGGGGGGTTTATAGGGATCTGCCTCCTAATTACCCCAACCCTAGCTCCCTCCCATGGTGGCTGTAAACTTACTGGCCAGGAATAATTTCTGTGGTTTACATACTGTCTTCCAGGTCACATTTCCTTCATATTTGGACTCTGGAGTCCAAGAAATTACTACGAATCATTGACTTGCCAACTAAAGTGAGACTTGTGAAACAACTGGAATTTCTCACTGATAGTTTTGATGGCGGATCCAGTCAGGTACTCATTCCACTGTATGTTGCATGAATACCCCATGCTTTTTTTCAGTTTAGAGCAAATTACAATGTACTGTACATATTTTACTGACCAAAAAAATTGCACTTGAATGTATAAACCATCCATTTGACAATTCAAGTAGTGCCCTTTCACTGAAACTTTGCTCCCATAGAGTTTCTACATGCACCGTATTTGTTTTCAGACTGCTGGCATTCTTTCTCAAGATGGAATTGTCCGGTTTGTTAATGTTCATACTTGCAAGTTGGTCTTCGAAGTTGGATCACACGAAAAGGTGATTTTACTGTACTGTAATACAGAGTTGAAGTCCAGTTGTCATATTCTTGGGTTTCATGTGACATCATGGATTTCATTGGGAGTCAAGTCTGAATTGAGGCACAGTAATTAGAGTGACTTAAATGTTCATGCTATGTGTAGGGTTGTGTTTGGTAGCAAAAACGTGCAATTTCATATCATTTGTTCAGTCCAGTACATCGTAAGCATTAATACATTTAAGGTTGAACCCCACCCAGATCTATTGCTAGATGTTGACAGTCATATCGTGTCGGTTGGCATTTAGTGTATCGGAAATTTCGAGTCAAACTAAAGAGCAAAAAAGCTGCAATCGTGAGTTTAACAGCGAAAACTAAGCCATGCACTGTACCAACGTTGTACCAGGCTAAAAGATTCAGTAATGCCTGTAAAATATAGATGATTATAGATTATAAAACTGGCGCGCCTGCATGTCAAAAACAGATTTTACTACCTTTCCTTAGTGTTTGTAATGAAATAGATATGAATAACATTGTTATAATATTAAACTTCAGTGATGGTTATCTTTACTGAAACTAATGTACGCACGTCTACTATATTTCAGAGAATTAATTCCTTCCGCTTAAGTCCAAATGGTTCAGATATGGCGTGTATTATGGACAGTGGTTCGATAAATATCTACAGTATACCTTCATTGACAAGCCACTTAAAACAGGTATCAAGCTGTACTTTTTGACGTGTTTTTAATGGTGCCTTGCATCACAATCAAGTAAAAAAATATAGTTTCGAAAAATCTGTAACAGATATCCTATTAACACAGTTAAAAGTATTCTGATTAAAGTGAAAGTTGAACAGTTGGCTAAAACCGTGCTGAGAACGTTAGTTCAAGTAGTAGCAAACCTCAACTTTGTTTTAATGGCAGGCACCGCCCCCCGTGTTCAAGACTTTGATAGACGATCGTTTTCGCAAGAAGAACGAAAGTTCAACCATTGCGTCGACCTCCGTAGAAGATTCCAGACAAAGCAAGCAAAAAACTTCTTTCGCTGCAAAACAGAAAAAACACGTTAAGCCAACTTGGTTGAAGCCTTCTGAATCGACGACAGAAGATGAGCAGGTATATGAATTTCAAAACGGTGGGATTGAAAATTGATATGATTACTTTATGATATTATAATTGATATGAAAACTG
>CBDHHR010000843.1:0-8106 GCA_965263245.1 Metamycoplasmataceae bacterium
CACTGACCACTTGCCCTGTATGTACAGTCCTATCGCTATATTAGATCCCAACATCCACTTATGAAACACACATCACTGACCACATATCCATTATATACAGTCCTATCGCTATATTATATCCCACCACCCACATATGGAACACACAACACTGACCGCATGTCCAGTAAGTACAGTCCTATCGCTATATTATATCCCACCACCCACATACGGAACACACAATACTGACCACATGTCCAGTACGTGTAGTGCTATCACTATTTTAGATTCCACAATCCATTTACGGAACACACATCACTGACCACATGTCCAGTAAGTACAATCCTATCGCTATATTATATCCCACCACCCACATATGGAACACACAACACTGACCACATGTCCAGTACGTACAGTCCTATCACTATTTTAGATCCCACAACCCATATACGGAACACACAACACTGACCACATGTCTGGGACGTACAGTGCTTATGATGATCGCTATATTAGACGCTAACATCCAAATATGGAACACACAGCACTGACCACATGTCCATTATGCACAGTCCTATTGCTATATTAGATCCCACCACCCACATATGGAACACACAGAATTGACCACATGTCCAGAATGTACAGTCCAATCACTATATTAGAACATACCACCCTCACACATAACAAACAACACTGACCACATGTCCAGTACGTACAGTCATATCACTATATTAGATTCCACCACCCACATATGGAACACACAACACTGACCACATGTCCAGTATGTACAGTCCTATCACTATTTTAGACCCCACCACCCACATACAGAACAAACATCACTGATCACATGTACAGTATGTACAGTCCTATCACTATATTAGAACATACCACCCTCATACATAACAAACAACACTGACCACATGTCCAGTACGTACAGTCCTATCACTATATTAGATTCCACCACACACATACGGAACACACAACACTGACCACATGTCCAGTATGTACATATCACTATATTAGATTCCAACACACACATACGGAACACCCAACATTGACCACATGTCCAGTACGTACAGTCCTATCAATATTTTAGACCCCACTACCCACATATGGAACACACAACACTGACCACATGTACAGTATGTACAGTCCTATCACTATATTAGAACATACCACCCTCATACATAACAAACAACACTGACCACATGTCCAGTACGTACAGTCCTATCACTATATTAGATTCCACCACACACATACGGAACACACAACACTGACCACATGTCCAGTATGTACAGTCCTATCACTATATTAGATTCCAACACACACATACGGAACACCCAACATTGACCACATGTCCAGTACGTACAGTCCTATCACTATTTTAGACCCCACTACCCACATATGGAACACACAACACTGACCACATGTCCAGTATGTACAGTCCAATCACTATATTAAAACATACCACCCTCACACATAACAAACAACACTGACCACATGTCCAGTACGTACAGTCATATCACTATATTAGATTCCACCACCCACATATGGAACACACAACACTGACCACATGTCCAGTATGTACAGTCCTATCACTATTTTAGACCCCACCACCCACATACAGAACAAGCATCACTGATCACATGTCCAGTACGTACAGTCCAATCACTATATTAGAACATACCACCCTCATACATAACAAACAACACTGACCACATGTCCAGTATGTACAGTCCTATCAATATATTAGAACATACCACCCTCATACATAACAAACAACACTGACCACATGTCCAGTACGTACAGTCCTATCACTATATTAGATTCCACCACACACATACGGAACACACAACACTGACCACATGTCCAGTATGTACACTGCTATCACTATTTTAGACCCCCACTACCCACATACAGAACCCACAACACTGACCACATGTCCAGTACGTACACTCCAATCACTATTTTAGACCACACCACCCACATATGGAACACACAACACTGACCACATGTCCAGTACGTACAGTCCTTATGATGATCGCTATATTAGATTTCCACAGCCACATACAGAACACACAACACTGACCTCATGTCCAGTACGTCCAGCGCTATCACTACATCGACCACATGTCCAGTCCCATCACTACTAGATCTCACCATCCACGTATGGAATAAACGAAATAAACATGACGTATTAGCATATATTTGAGTACATTTTATTAAAATTAAATACCTCATTTATTTAATAAAACCGTTTAATTAGCAAACCACGCAATACTATAGAAACATTCAATTACAATGACCTGTAGATTATCAATTGTAACTGCAAAAGTAAACATTCGCTTATGTGAAAACGTCTCCTCGTAACTATTGGCTACAAGGCTTGATCGAGTGAAACATGATGTCAAAATGATGGTTAAACAAGGTCACCACCAAACTGGCCACATGAGTGTTCAAACTGCGCCACACCTTCAGAATTATGTACGTCATGCCATGCGTATTGATTGGTGTATATGTAAGTATATAAAGAGAAGTTGAAATTGGTCCACATCAAATTATTATTTATAGCACACCAATTAAACATTGAAATGTTTGACTGAATTTAATAACTCCAATTGTTGTAATTAGTGGGCATCTATGCTGGATCAACCACTCGTAGGATGAGAAATTATAAAGGCGCCGATCTCATCCTCGATTTTGAAATTAAAGGTAATTTTACCGGGCGACATGTTCTAACAGTGTTACAATTTGCCTTGAGATAAACGTTATAACTTCCCCCGACACCGTCTCGCTCGCAAAACACACGATTGCCAAAACACACTTCAAATGCTGTTTAATGGTTTATGTAAGATTTACAACACTACACTCATAACCACATCTATCAACAATAAAGCATAAAAACATGAATAAAGGATATACATACGATTCTCTTTTAAAAATAGAGAAAGTCGAGAGTATAATCCTTTTCTTTAAAATGGCGTAATTCAATGGCGAATCGACGGATTCACGTGATATTACATGTGACATGCTCATATCTAATGACGAATGTACTGTTGCGATGCTGTTTAATTTGCATTAGCAGTTTTATCTGTTACAACTTACTCGGGTTACAACTAGCCCCGGTTTCCCCTATAAAATATACACCACGTGCAGTTGATCATATAGAACCAAATAGTACGCAGCTATAGTATCCATGTCCATCACAAACTGACAATACTTTTGAAGATTCCACAAAAATGTAAAACACATAAATAAATTAGCTAAAAGACCAGAGCAGTAGCACAAACACCAAAAACAATTACTTTTCGTTAGGAATTTAAATGCCCCAGACACACCAAAGTATAAAGCGAAAAGACCAGAGATTCAACACGTCCTGGCGTTCCCTTCCGTCAGAAGACTACACGATCAGAAGGGCAGATGATACAAGTCGATCAATGTCGTTGTCGCACCAAGCCACTATGTGGCGCCACTGTTACACAACCTTACGGTTCCTGTGTATTTCAACGAAACAAACCATCTAGCGTATCGTGTACCGTATAAACTATACGGTACATACACAGATCTTATAGACCCAAACAGCACACAGCTATAGTGTCCATATCCATAGTACATGGCTAGTAGAAAACATATATCTCACGCGCAAAAACGCAAAACCTTCAGTTAGTACTTATAATAGTAGTTGTTATGGGTACACGACCCACTGCTAGAAGCCTTCAGCGGAAACGGCGGCAGAAATAGTTTCAACGGAAGCAACACCAACAACTTGGATCCGTTCTACTCAACATATATTTCACACAACCCGCGCGGCCCGATCGGAACACTCAACATGGCGTGAACCAAGCGACGACACTTGGTGTCGCTGCAGTCGCACTCGAAGGCACATTTCCCTGGCACTTTGTCGCAAAAGGAAGGGTTGTTGTTGTAGGGGATCATGGCAGACTGGTCGCTCTCCGAGTACACCATCGTCGCCGGGAAGTCGAGACACTCTCCCCCGTCCAGCACGGCGGTCAGAGTGAGGCGGTCTTGGCGAGACGGCAACTCGACCTCTAGGAGGAAGGGTTCGTCGGAGTCGGGGGTGGTCACTCTGGCATGTGGCGTTGTTCACATCAACGAGAGCTGTCACGTTGTAGTCGTTCCGATACCCGGTCACTTTGACCAAACTCGGGTCGATGTCTACAATATATTGCGTTTGATGACGTTTCAAGAAATACGTATTTATGGCTGAATATTTCTGGGAGAGAATAAGTCGGAACAATATATATGTGTGTGTGTGTGTGTGTGTGTGTGTATATATATATATATATATATATATATATATATATATATATATATATATATATATATATGTATGTATAACATCAGTACATAAATTAGATAAACAACAAATATACAAATTATTACTCCATTTATATGCATACTGTCCACAAATTACGTATAATACTTACATTATGAATGTTTTCATTTATGACGAAATGTTACATATATCAGCAGTAATGTGCTTTGTAAATGTGTATTTTAATGCATTTCAGAACGCCGAAATACTTCCGCAGCACTTGATAGTAATGGGCAGTGCATTCCATAACCGAGGTCCAACAACACGAAATGCCCGGTCACCGAAACTGGCTAGTTTCTATCGTGGAACTTCAAGCAAATGTTGTTAAGACGATTCATTGCGTCTTTATCTACAGAGACGCCGTCCCATGCACATATCGGTACACATGGAGAATGATTATGTACGCGTTTCGGCATTTGACTGTTTGCCAGCGTAAGTCTCTCAAAACTGTCGTGATGTGATTTCGGCTGCCATGTTTTACATTCGCTGGAGATTGTGAATCTGATCACGTGATTGTCCAGCCAGTAGTGCTTTCCCATAGTCCAGTCAAGATGTGATGACAGCGTTACACCAATGACTTAGTTGCATCTGTCGTGATGTATCGCCTGATATGGCTAATGTTGTGAATATACAGATATATGCTATTCGGCAAATGACACTGATGTGGTTAGTCGCGATGAAAGAAGATACAAATACAGTGCCAAGTTTGCGAACACTTGATGACGGAATCATAGTCGAGTCACCAAGTACACAGATGATCGATTGGGTGACCTTCTCCCCCAGGAGCAAACGAAACATCAAGTCGGATGTTCTCGACGTATAGGTGGTAATCCCAACCGAATTTCTTGATGACGTCGCATAATGGTGTAATGAATGATGTGACCACTAATACCGAGCAGTGGTATAAAGAGTGATGTGATCACTAATACGGAGCAGTGGTGTAAAGAGTGATGTGATCATTAATACGGAGCAGTGGTGTAATGAGTGATGTGATGTGATCACTAATACGGAGCAGTGGTGTAACAATGAGTGATGTGATCACTAATACCGAGTAGTGGTGTAATGAGTGATGTGATCACTAATACAGAGCAGTGGTGTAATGAGTTATGTGATCACTAATACAGAGCAGTGGTGTAATGAGTGATGTCATCACTAATACAGAGCAGTGGTGTAATGAGTGATGTGGTCACTGATACGGAGATGTGTGGTGTAAAGAGTGATGTGATCATTAATACGGAGCAGTGGTGTAAAGAGTGATGTGTTCACTAATACGGAGCAGTGGTGTAAAGAGTTATGTGTTCACTAATACGGAGCAGTGGTGTAAAGAGTTATGTGTTCACTAATACGGAGCAGTGGTGTAATGAGTTATGTTATCACTAATCACTAATACGGAGCAGTGGTGTAATGAGTTATGTGATCACTAACACGGAGCAGTGATGTGATCACTAATACAGAGCAGTGGTGTAATGAGTGATGTCATCACTAATAATGAAGTGATGTGATCATTAATACGGAGCAGTGGTGTAATGAGTGATGTGATCACTAATACGGAGCAGTGGTGTAACAATGAGTGATGTGATCACTAATACCGAGTAGTGGTGTAATGAGTGATGTGATCACTAATACAGAGCAGCGGTGTAATGAGTGATGTGATCAATAATACGGAGCAGTGTGATCAATAATACGAGCAGTGGTGTAATGATTTGATCACTAATACGGAGCCGTGCTGTAATGAATGATGTGACCATTAATACGGAGCAGTGGTGTAATGAGTGATATGGTCACTAATACGGAGTAGTGGTGTAATGAGTGATGTGATCACTAATATGGAGCAGTGGTGTAATGAGTTATTTGATCACTAATACGGAGTAGTGGTGTAATGAGTGATATGATCACTAATACGGAGCAGTGATGTAACAATGAGTGATGTGATTATTTATACGTAGCAGTGGTGTAATGACTGATGTGATCACTAATACGGAGCAGTGGTGTAATGAGTGATATGATCACTAATACGGAGCAGTGTTGTAATGAGTGATGTGATCACTAATGCGGAGCAGTGTTGTAATGAGTGATGTGATCACTAGTATGGAGCAGTGGTATAACGAGTGAAGTGATCGCTAATAATAACGAGCAGTGGTGTAATGAGTGATGTGGTCACTAATACGGAGCAGTGGTGTAACAATGAGTGATGTGATCACTAATACGGAGCAGTGGTGTAACAATGAGTGATGTGATCACTAATACGGAGCAGTGTTGTAATACGGAGCAGTGGTGTAATGAGTTATTTGATCACTAATACAGAATGATGTGATCACTAATACGGAGCAGTGGTGTAATGGTGATGTGATCACTAATACGGAGAGTGGTGTAACAATGAGTGATGTGATCACTAATACGGAGCAGTGGTGTAATGAATGATGTGATCACTAATACGGAGCAGTGGTGTAATGAATGATGTGATCACTAATACGGAGCAGTGGTGTAATGAGTGATGTGATCTCTAATACGGAGCAGTGTTGTAACGAGTGTTGTGATCACTAATATGGAGCAGTGTTGTAACGAGTGATGTGATCACTAATATGGAGCAGTGGTGTAATGAGTGATGTGATCACTAATACGGAGCAGTGGCGTAATGAGTGATGTGATCACTAATACGGAGCAGTGGAGTAATCAATGATGTGATCACTCATACGGAGCAGTGGAGTAATGAATGGTGTGATCACTCATACGGAGCAGAGGAGTATGAATGGTGTGATCACTCATGCGGAGCAGTGGAGTAATGAATGGTGTGATCACTCATACGGAGCAGTGGAGTATTGAGTGATGTTATCACTCATACGGAGCAGTGGAGTATGAATGGTGTGATCACTCATGCGGAGCAGTGGAGTAATGAATGGTGTGATCACTCATACGGAACATTGCGGTACGAGACCATTCACATCCCATGGGGATGATTTTATAACTCCGACGCGAACAAATTTATGCTGGCCGGGCAAATACGATCGCAACCACTGATACGCAACGCTTGTGACCCCGGATATGTGAGGCAGTCTCCGCACCAGAATGCCACGTTCAGTTGGCTCGATCGTTAGGTCAAGCATGACCAACACAACTACGGTCTATGGCACACAGGATGTCATTGTCAACTGTAATCAGCGCCGCCTCAATTGAGTGATTTTGCCGATACGCTGATTGAATCTGGCAATATAAGTTGTGTTCTTGCCTTTGGACATTCAGCTGTTTTCCGAAACACGCTCGATTACATTAAAACTGAGTGTCAAATTTGAAATAGAACTATTGTGTTGTGGTAATTTTGAATTAAGGCCATCTTTCTTTATTAATAGCGGGATGTAGCTTGTCTGTTATTCATCTTGCACGACTGACGACTGCAGCGATGACACAGCGATGACACAATGAGGACACATCCATCGATCGTGTCTTTATTCAGCCAGGTAGGAGCTGGGTCAATGTTGCATTATTTAGGTGTGGCATCCACGATATTATTTGGTAGGGCGTAGGAAAACAGGTCCGATGTACAGTACTCGTTAACATCCACGTGTTATACGGTGTGTCAAAGCTGTTAACTCCAATAAGTGAACGTGCACTCCCTCTACATTGCAAACGACATTCAGTATATATTCGAATGTATTTGATTTACGTAAGTAAACAAAAATGCTTAATCATGGCACTTTCTCTAATCGTCGAGGTTTTAAACGGATTCAATGGAACAAGAAAGGAGTTTAAAATTCTCAAGTAATACTTTTTTACATTATAATCTGGAACATGAAAAAATA
>CBDHHR010000844.1:0-9151 GCA_965263245.1 Metamycoplasmataceae bacterium
CCAAGAATGCTGCCGCAAAAGTATCTACACCATTTTCAAATATAACTTATCGTCAGTGTTTCGGGATAACTATTAAACACGTAGGGTACGTTGGAATGATGAATAAAAATAATGGTCGCATTGCGTTATGTTTTTCTTGGTTAATAGCCCCAATCCCGTATCTTTGGTTCTGTCTTGATTTACACGCGATAAACTACAAATGCGGTGCATTCGTTTGAAACCACGGTGACTATATACCAATCCCGATCCGGATATTTGGTTCTACCTTTAAATACGACAAACAAACGACAACAGCTTCATTAAAACCAACATAAGTATTTACCACGCTCGAATTAAGCACAAACAAACAAACACACGCACGCACGCACGCACGCACGCACGCACGCACGCACGCACGCACACACCACACCACACCACACGGCACGCACCCGCACCCGCACGCGCACGCGCACGCGCACGCGCACGCGCACGCGCACGCGCACGCACACGCACACGCACACGCACACGCACACGCACACGCACACGGACACGCACACGCACACGCACACGCACACGCACACACACACACACACACACACACACACACACACACACACACACACACACACACACACACACGGTCAATGGGGGGAAATGGCTGAAACCAAAACAGGCAAAGAGATCAGATGCCCAAAAGTGGAGTGGAAAGGAGGCGAGGAAGACCGAGAATGCGATGGGAGGACTGCGTTAAGAGAGAAATGGAAAGAGTTGGAGGAGAATGGAGAACAACAGTAAATTATGAAAATAAATGGGGACTGTTGGTAGCGAACGTAGTGAGAGGAATGTGAAGAAAGAAAAAACGATGGTCACCACGGCCAACCTCACCCCTGGCATGTCGAGATGAGAACAACAATACTACTTAATTCCTCGAACTGCGCTCACCGATCACACACCTCGCCGAGACATCTGTCGCTCGCCGGACGCTCATTTATCAGCGCCTTCGAGCATCGACAGACAGACCGGGCGCGCCCGCTGCCGAAGACTCGCGGGGACGCGCGGGGACAGAGCGAGACGCGATGACACCTCTTCGAACCACGACAATGCGAGAGAAGAAGACTAATCGAGTTGACGCTCGGACCAGCTGCAGTACCCGCCACGATTGATGGGCTCCCGGACTGGCCGGAGAACGGATCCAACGGCAATGAAACTGCCATCGAGCTGGAGACGACGACAAACAATCGGTCGTCGTCTGAACAACGCGTTGACTCCAGCCGATGACGTCAGTCGCCCGGATGACGACGCTGCCGGACGGTGTAATACGATTCGACCGGATCTAACGGGAGTTAACAGTATTAAGACGTTTTAGCAAAAATTACAATAGTTACAATCTCGCAATATTTTGCCTGGAAACTGCATAAGTCAATATACGTTACTTCGTCAATCCGCTAGTAACCATTACTAAATTGCTGTCATTTGTTTCAAAACATTCAACATGCGGGTACTCTCCATTGAAACCATTCCGATCAAGCTGATTCTGTCTGTATGCCTCGTGGATCATACCGCCATTGATGCATTCATGTTTCCAAAAACCACAAACGAAAATTCCCACTCTGTAAAGGATGAAAGCTACAGTCCCTAACGATCCCGACATCTCTAACCAAAAACGTACAGGTGTATTATACATATTGCAGTGAACAATACATCCCAGGTTGTAGGTATCACATTAACACTTCTTGTATTTACCCTGAACCAGGAAGTAAAACTCGTCCCCTATAATCCCACACTGCACCGGGACCGACCGGAGCAACTCTCTCCTCGCTGCCCCGCTCGGGACGCGAGGCCGCCGCGGCGACGGAGCTGGTGTCAGCGGCGCCGTCGGAGCCAATCAATCGTGGCTTCGTCGCCGCATTCCGCCGCGTTAAACAAATCGACTGCTGACAAAATTCTAACTTTTTTCAGACCTCTGACACTCTTCTGTACTCGCTTCGTCGGCTTATCAATGCGCGTTAACGGACGGTCTCGTCCACTCGGTACGGGCTGTCCACGCATCAACATCAGCGGGAGTGATGGAGGGATGGACAGAGAAGAGAGGGGGTAGACGGAGAGAGAGAAAGGCAGAGATAGAGAGAGAGAGAGAGATAGAGAGATAGGGAGAGAGAGAGAGACAGAGAGATAGAGACACAGGGAGACAGAGAGAGAGAGATAGAGAGAGAGAGAGAGAGAGAGAGAAGAGAGAGAGAGAGAGAGAGAGAGAGAGAGACAGACAGACAGACAGACAGACAGACAGACAGACAGACAGACAGACAGACAGACAGACAGACAGACAGACAGACAGACAGACAGACAGACAGACAGACAGACAGACAGACAGACAGACAGACAGACAGAGAGAGAGACAAACAGACAGGCAGGCAGGCAGGCAGACAGACAGACAGACAGACAGACAGACAGACATATATAGAAAGACAGACAGACAGATAGAGACACACTGACTGAACAGTAGAAAGATAAAGAACGACAGGAAGCAAAGTAAGACCAACAGACAGAGCCTAATAGACTAACAAACCAGACAGACAGACAGAGAGAAGAGAACGCAGCAGTTTAACACATCACGGTGTTATTACTGCTGTCGACAGAACGGCCATGTATCAAGACAAGAGTTAAGTAAGACATACAGTGCACCAATCTGTCACTGCTCACGGTGCTAAGCACCACAGAAAGAGCCCAAAATCAACAAGACGTTCATATAGCTCGTTAATCATTCATCAGCGTTCTGTTTGTCGATCACTTTACGTCACAGCAGGAATTCTGCAACGTGCGTTCGTTGCCAGATTGAACGCGGATGCATCACGCACATAGCTCTTTGGTGTAAATCTAGGCAATCTGTGTGAAAGCCGTATCCAGGCATTGTATGTTGTATATTTAATAACATTCTTCAGCTGTAATGTACTCCCTTCTGTTGCTGCCATAATCTTTGAGATGACAGAAACAATACAAAAACCAACAACTGCGAGATGATGATCTTGTTAAAATCAACTTTTCTGAGTTGTTTGGTGCCACGTTTAGAAATATCTGCATATTAAAAAGTATAGTAGTTTATAGTATGCTATAAACTGTATCATTTGCATAACAGTAAGATGATATGACCATCTGGAAAAGCCAATGAAATTTCCCTATCTGGCATGACATCATATCCTCTGTCATCATTCGTCTTCGTCACTTCCAAAACATAACAGCGGTAACCGTAAGCTGTAATACATCACTACTGAACTGTGACATCGCGCCCGCCTAACAACATCAATGGCATATCTGGGTTGACAAGTTATTATTTATTTACAATAACACCACACAGTGAGTCACGTGTTGACATCCAGAAATCGACACATCTTTTGTTTTGACAGAAACACGTGTTGCGTAATTTCTACGCGGTAACACAGCTGCGTGTGTTGGCGCATATTGGAAACATATCTGAAATGTTTTCACTTTCCTACACATAATTCCCCCAAACCTCTTACCATGAAAGATTTCCAACACAGAACCGCTGATACCAAATTCACAAAGTAACACGATTTGCTTATTCACATGGGGCCGGTTTCTTGAAACATGTCTACAAATACGCAGTTACTACCTGTGTAGATTTGCAAAAGGATAATGAAGACATAGCCAAGACAGTCTTCGCAAAGAAAATGGATGATCCAGACCAACGCTGAGAACATGCGTCGACAAATGCACGTCAGTTTTCTAAGCCTGCAAACCAACAACATTCCGGACACACTGTTTTTGGCACGAAGAAGATAAAATAAGTAATTCATAAGCACCACGATCATGCATACAACTTTATAACATGCTTCATCAGTACGTGATTAAACCGCACACAAATCACCGTCCTAAAATACCAATTGTTCCGCGACCGTGGGTGTGTCCTATAATTAAATTTATTAAAAGTAGTGACCAACCTTGATTTAGGCACCTTTTTAACCAAAGAACATGACGTCATCACCCTCGTGATGAACGCATACCGCACGCCGCTTTCCTGCATACGACGGTGTTTCATATCTGGTGCCGATCGATATCGATGGGATGCGAATCCTGCTTCTGGATGATCCCATTAATCCCATACCGAGTAATCATCAACTACTTATTGCAAATCTCATTCTGCCATCCTGATCCGATACTAATGAAGCGGCGAGATCAAAGACAAACATCGAGGGCGCGTCAAACTTAATGACAGGAGGGGTAGACGTGGAAAGATGGGAAGGGGTGAATCAGCGTCCTCATCTTTGTTTGCCTCTCTGGACCAATCTACTGAATACTTGACCGGATAAGCTGCAGATTTGAGTCAGTCGTAAATCACATTTCGTTCAGGGCGGTATGATTTTGCGCCGTTCTCATTACAACGAAGTCTGTTTGTTAAATTGAATAAGCATCGTAAAGAACTTGGCAAAAGTATGTATTAAAACAAGTGCAACTCTAACATTGAACGTCGCTATTAAAATCACGAATGGGATTGCGCTAAGATGACGTGAACTGCGAATAGAGCGTATTAACGGAAATCGAGTCCGAAATGTTATTGCAACGGACGCAATTTGTATCATATATACATATCATATACACGAGGGATAATAGCGAGGCGGTTGCGTTACAGAAATGGCCGCAACCAAAACGATGTTTATCAACCGACTGTGTTTACAGACAAAATAAAATAAAAACTAGCGGCGATTGAGTGAGAGTACGTCAGTAAAATAAAGCACGAAGCATCTTCTGTCATTTGCCTGTCGTCATCTCGAGACAAATCGCCACTGCCCATGCACTGACCGTCGTTTTTCATCTGTCTTAATTCAGCTCAACTTAGAGACGACGACTAACTGTGCTTTGCACGCGCGCCGTCGTAGCTTTGAGTCAACGGGATTTCGCGACAACGACGAATTAGCACCAGTTCCCGGAAGTTCAAAACCGAAATCGCAACATACCTTTGCGCTTCCAATCCAATCCGACACGGCTCCTCTTATGTGCGTCCGGTGTTTATCCACGCGTGCAATACAGCGCAACGAGAGCGCGGCGTATTCGAGTAATCAACTCCTGCTCTACCGTAGTTATCCGACTCGGCTGAGTTCGACTCTGATTGCGTTGGGATCGTCTCTGTCTTGCGCGCGGCTACTTGCTCGCTGCGTCTGCGTTCAATGAAAGCGTTCGAGCGCGCGCAACACACCGCGCCAGGCGTACGGCAGCGCTGATTGGCTGAGCGCGGTCACGGACAGGTTCGCGCGACGTTCAATAGGGGCGCCGCGAGCGAAGCGCGGGAAATATTCGACGAGAAGCGCGGGAAAATTGAGGGGCGCCAAACGGACTGCGTCTGCCGATAACACCGCGCCTAGAATTCGTCGCCTCTTCCCGCGGGCGTCTGCGGGGAAGGGAATAGGGATGGCTACCCGGAAGGGAGTGTCGGTTGTAAACATCATTATCACGGCGTGATGGCCGAATTCGCACGTTAGCTGGAGCGTTGCACGAGCGGTGAGAAGCGATGGCGCCAGTAGGCTGGAGCCAGAGGACTCCTCACCCGTGATACGCTTTGATTGAGGGGATGTGGAACTGGCGTGCGTTGGGTTGTACTAGGTAGATGGGGATCTACGAGGCGGCTGTAGCATCACCCAGATTCCGGCGTGTGCACCTGGATGTTAGGCATGTAGTTGGAAGTCGGGACACGCGTGGGTAGATACGCGACTGCGCAGCGCATGCGCACCCGTACACACAAACGTGCGCATAATAATTCACAAGCGTATCCAGAGGGGCTATGCCCTTCACAATCCCGGAAAATTTGGATGGTGGGGAGCAAAGGACCAATAACTGACTGTCTGACTCAAAATCACAAAGTTCAGAGGGTATAAGCATGCCTTTCCTTCCCAATCCCACCCTTCCGCAAATAAATTTATCATAATTCAAATATGGAATTTGATGGTACTACTTACATTTAGGATTCAAAGTAATAATTGTCCGGTTACTAAACTAGGGTCAAATTTCATTTTTATTATTGTTTTCTTGGCATCTCTATTATCAGGGGTGAGTTGGCCATGACGTCCGTTTCCATTCTTTCTTTCTCTAACTTTATTCTCTATAAACAGTCTCCAAATTCCTTCCACTTGTTGCTCATTTTCTCAATTCTTCTCCCACTCTTTCTAAATATGTCTCTTTTAATGCAGTCCCCCATCGCAATTTCTGTCGTCGCTTCCTCTTCCCCTCCACGTTCTGGGCATCTGCTGCCAGTTTTTTTTATCTCCCATTCTTTCCGAATGACCAGTACAAGTCAACCGACCACTCGCCAATATTTATTTTAAACTTTCCTTCACTCCAACCTCCGCTCTCACTCCATCCATTCTTCTCTTATCAACTCTCTTAACTCCCACGATTCGTCGTACCAGGTCGGTTTCGCAAACTTGGAGATTATCCTGTTGTTTCTCTGTTAGTGCCATCGTCTCTGGTCCATTATGTATGCCGGGGTAACACATGAGCTGAGCCCCTGCTGTAAACCTCATTAAAACCAAAGCAAATTATGTAGTTGATTTTGCACTGGGTAAATGAAATATCGTATAGTGAATTTATTAATTCTTATAAGCACCAACGTTACATGTTGAAAAGTTGCTGGTTGAACGCCAACGCCTCGTCATCTAGGTTAAGGTAGGAATGTTTATAACTATTGTTTCATCAACGTAACTGACTATACATGTTGGTATTTGTCAGTAGGTTTGGGAAATGAAGAGCGAGGGATGTCGTGGCCAGCTATAGGGGGATGTTATGTAGGGGCTACAGATTCATGTCTCTTTAATAATGTGTCATTTCTCTCTTACTTTCTAAGTTTGACGCCTTCTGGGAATGATTTTGCTGAACTGCCAGCAACAGTGGTCTGTGAACTTGGTTGTCATGTCGGTATTCATGTTAAGCGAGTTGGCTTTGAATATTATACACACACGCACGCGCACGCGCGCACACACACACACACACACACACAAACACACACACACACACACACACACACACACACACACACACACACACACACACACACACACACACACACACACACACACACACACACACACACACACACACACACACACACACACACACACACACACACACACACACACACACACACACACACACACACACACACACACACACACACACACACACACACACACACACACACACACACACACACACACACACACACACACACACACACACACACACACACACACACACACACACACACACACACACACACACACACACACACACACACACACACACACACACACACACACACACACACACACACACACACACACACACACACACACACACACACACACACACACACACACACACACACACACACACACACACACACACACACACACACACACACACACACACACACACACACACACACACACACACACACATTGTACAGAGTTTGCTTGATTGTTGGATGGCCCCATCCAATGCAAAATCCTGGCTACGCCACTGCTCAAAACCGCTGGCATTTCATTCGTCAGCCGTGAACCCGGAAGTAAAACAATGACCCATCCCAACCGGTCACTAACACAGTTGGATGACGTCACCAGTTCGTGGCTGGGACACTAACGGATAAGGACAGTCGTGAGTTTCGACCATAAACCCGGTAACGATGGGCCAGTCGTTGGCCCGAGCGTGGGAAATGTCGCAACGGCCCATTGCAGCCGGCGCGTGTAGTTATAAAGATTGCAATTAATGCGATTTAGCGCGAGTTAATGTCGCAGTAACATCGCATTGCGCTCATACGACAATGCACACGGAAACCCAGACAGGCGCTGCATAAACAGTGGGATTGGGCTGAAGGGCACAGACGCCGGGGGCCATCGGAATATGATACGACAGAAGTTCTCGTTAAACCGCCACGTGCCGCGGGTTTTATTCCTCAAAGCTGTCCACGTTTTATCGACGTCTCCGCCATGATTGTAGCAGACAGCGCCTTCGGGTGATTACAGCGGGCGGGCATCGGGAAGAACTGGGGAGAGGATGTTATTGTAATCCAGGGCGGGCGGGCGGGCGGGCGGGCGGGCGGGCGGGCGGGCGGGCGGGCGGGCGGGCGGGCGGGCGGGCGGGCGGGCGGGCGGGCGGGGCGGGCGGGCGGGCGGGCGGGCGGGCGGGCGGGCGGGCGGGCGGGCGGGCGGGGCGGGCGGGCGGGCGGGCGGGCGGGCGGGCGGGCGGGCGGGCGGGCGGGCGGGCGGGCGGGCGGGCGGGCGGGCGGGCGGGCGGGCGGGCGGGCGGGCGGGCGGGCGGGCGGGCGGGCGGGCGGGCGGGCGGGCGGGCGGGCGGGCGGGCGGGCGGGCGGGCGGGCGGGCGGGCGGGCGGGCGGGCGGGCGGGCGGACGGACGGACGGACGGACGGACGGACGGACGGACGGACGGACGGACGGACGGACGGACGGACGGACGGACGGACGGACGGACGGACGGACGGACGGACGGACGGACGGACGGACGGACGGACGGACGGACGGACGGACGGACGGACGGACGGACGGACGGACGGACGGACGGACGGACGGACGGACGGACGGACGGACGGACGGACGGACGGACGGACGGACGGACGGACGGACGGACGGACGGACGGACGGACGGACGGACGGACGGACGGACGGACGGACGGACGGACGGACGGACGGACGGACGGACGGACGGACGGACGGACGGACGGACGGACGGACGGACGGACGGACGGACGGACGGACGGACGGACGGACGGACGGACGGACGGACGGACGGACGGACGGACGGACGGACGGACGGACGGACGGACGGACGGACGGACGGACGGACGGACGGACGGACGGACGGACGGACGGACGGACGGACGGACGGACGGACGGACGGACGGACGGACGGACGGACGGACGGACGGACGGTAATTTGAAAGAGGAGGCCGGTACGGGGTTTTGCTATAGAGAAAATCAATGACAATATAATAAAAAATCCGAAGTGTGGGCCGGTAATCCTGTCCGGAAAGAAATAAAAATCAGATTATTTAACGTGAACAGACAACGGAAAACTACACACATTCGTCAAGAAATGTCTCAGAAGGATTGTCAAAGTTAAATTAGATTATAAGACGCCGAAGCCAGAACTCA
>CBDHHR010000845.1:0-10000 GCA_965263245.1 Metamycoplasmataceae bacterium
GTGTTTCGAATCGGTTTCTCAAGTTTGGTTTCTCTAAAGTATCATCGATGTCGTTATATATATATATATATATATATATATATATATATATATATATATATATATATATATATATATATATATATATATATATATATATATATATATATACAAACGCTATTTGTTGCAGTAGACACAAAAGCAAAGTACTGGGCAATATATCTATCTATCTATCTATCTATCTATCTATCTATCTATCTATCTATCTATATATATATATATATATATATATATATATATATATATATATATATATATATATATATATATATCTCTCTCTATATATATATATATATATATATATATATATATATATATGCATCGCTGTCTATGCGAAATATGCTATCTTACGAGATGCCCGTCCACCTGTTTATATATATATATATATATATATATATATATATATATATATATATATAAGATGTTAGAATTCATCAATGACGTATACCCTATTTCTAATATCCCGGCATTTATTAACATCCGTTTTACATGCCTTAGACACAATAATATTTATTACTGTGCTGCTGTGTTGCATGATCAGAATGGGCAAATATCTGACAAACAGGTGGACGGGCATCTCGTAAAATTGCATATTTCGCATAGACAGCCCATTACTTTGTTTTTGTGCCGACTGCAACAAGCAGCATTTGTACTGCACACACACGGTACATCGGGTTACGTCCACATGAATCACTCTTTGTGGCCCGCTGTCCATGGCTAGCTCATAACACGCGGCGACAGAGTAGCGAGAACGGTATCTCAAGGTAGAAAGTACAAACATTGGGCTACTACTACTACTACTACTACTACTGCTGCTGCTACTACTACTACTACTACTACTACTACTATTGCTACTACTACTACTACTACTACTACTACTACTACTACTACTACTACTACTACTTCTACTACTATTACAACTACTACTACTGCTGCTGCTACTACTATTACAAAAACTACTACTACTACTACTATTACTACTACTACTACTATTACAACAACTACTACTGCTGCTACTACTACTACTACTATTACTACTACTATTACAACAACTACTACTACTACTATTACAACAACTACTACTACTACTATTACAACTACTACTGTTAATAATAATAATACCACCACCACCACCACCTCCACCACCACCACCACCACCACCACCACCACCACCATCATAACCACCACCACCACCACCACCACCACCACACCACCACCACCACCACCACCACCACCATCATCACCACCACCACCACCGCCGCCGCCACCACCACCACCACCACCACCACCACCACCACCACCACCACCACCACCATCATCACCACCACCTAACGAACAAATATTTGTATCAAAGGGGCCGAAACCCCTCAAAACATCGCTGCAGCTTGCTTGGGAAGTGTTACCAGTAATCGCCTTGGTAGTAGAGGCTTATCAAGATCCACGGCGTCCATTGTAGGCATATGACCTAGGATTTGTTTCTGAACCTGACCCCGGTAACACAGTGCTATACCGCTTAGTCAATATGTGTGTGATATATAATATAAATAAATTGAAAATAATTGTTACTTGAATGAAAGAATTTTTTTAAATTGTATTTAACTAATTAACTACCGAAGTTAATTGCCTCTCAAATGTCAACGTGTTCTTGTGTGTGGCGGTATCAGTAACCGACAGGTACGGCGTTGACATTTCTGCTTATCGTGACGGTCAAGGTAGCCATTATCAAATATTCCCATAGATAACGTTACACTGTCGTCATGTGCGTGCACAGATAAGTACGCAGTGAGTATTCCGGCATTGTATTCAAAATCTTTATAAGAAAGGGCACGGACCTCCGATAGATTATCAAGTGCTGAAGATACAATGAAGATCCTCGTTGTGGTAGCCTTGTGCGTCGTGCACGGTAAGTGGGGGATTTTGTTCCCGAATAGGAGGATGTTGAAAACCACTTAGAACCTGGAAGAAAGAATTAATTAATTTAAGGTACCTTGGGAACTTATCCTAAATAACTATTGCATACTACCGACGTTAAATTTGATAGCACTGATAATTTCTCTTAACAATTCCCTGTAAACAAGGAAGAGCTGATTTTGAAATATGAGGTACGAATTAAAATCGAATGTTCCGGACGAATCCTAATACTGATCTGTAAAAACGAGAACCAGAACACTTTATATCGACAAAGCTACAAATCCATAGGCGGGTCCAAGGGGGACAGGGGACAGGGGACACGTGCCCCATAGACCTTTTATGTAGCCCTGTTTAATGTGCCCCGATACGTGCCCCGACTTAGAGATTTTTTAACACAACCGACGTCTTTTGATTGTGTAAGACGAACGTAGAAGCCGAGACAGTGAAGAAGCTGAAAATGTGAAGTAAATATGTTTCAACAGCACCCACCCTCTCAGTCTTCCGATATGATGACCCGCGAGAGCGCGAGTAGACGATGTTTGGCTTGTCTCAAGGGGTGTATTTAGGGTGTTTGTCTACAAACTACTCTCTCTGAATCCGTCCCTGAAAACACCATGACCTAATGCGGGGCGGTGCGAGTGGTTTACTCGGGAGCTATTCGATCGTAGGCATGTAAACACAGTCAGAATACGTAAATGTGAAATGATTGCATTTAACCACGCCAGGCGTTGTCAGATCAACAAACACTGGACATGCGCACATCCATTAGAACTTGTTTCGTGTATATACTTACTACCATAAGTCACATCGTTCTTTAAAAACGGAATTAAAAACTAGCTTCGCGATGCCTAAATGGTAATACTGACAAATGACATGGTTTCATCACATGTTTATAATAATAACCGAAGGAAGTGATAAAGCAAAATGTTCTTAATTACATTAAATCATGCAAGATTACACCGGGCGTTAGCCTGTTGTCTTACAGATAGGCGAGTGTGTCATTTTGTGATAAGAAATCAGCTATTATCTTCGCAGTGAACGCACGTTGTGGTCACGAGTCAAGTTAACGTCATTCAATTGCAAATATACACATACATCTATAAATACATAGATGTAAATATGTGTACAGGGAAGTACATAGTTATTGAGTTACAATATACACATTTATTTATATAAGCACATGTGACACACATACCAGGAAGGTAAAAAGCAGTATCCGAAATATAATAGAATACAAAGTAACGACCACAACGGAAAACGTACGATGAAATAGCAAGAAAGAAAATGAATAAGAAAGGGAGGAATATACATATATATATATATATATATATTAAACATATATACTACCTATATATATATACTACCTTATATATATATATATATATATATATATATATATATATATATATATATATATATATATATATATATATATATATATTACCTTATATATATATACTACCTTATATATATATATATATATATATATATATATATATAAATTGAAATATAAATAGCAAGAAAGAAAATAAAATGAATAAGAAAGGGAGGAATATACATATATATATATATATATATACATATATACTACCTTATATATATACTACCTTATATATATATATACTACCTTATATATATATATATATATATACTACCTTATATATATATATATTCCTCCCTTTCTTATTCATTTTCTTTCTTGCAATTTATATTTCAATACACACACACACACACACACACACACACATATATATATATATATATATATATATATATATATATATATATATATATATATATATATATATGTGTGCATTAACCTTGACTATAGAATGCTGCATCCACTGGTTTAGTTGCGCCACTGAACTCAGATTCTGAGGATATTGGCGCCATAGAAGTTACTTATTATTATTATTATTAGTATTGTGTGTGTGTGTGTGTGCGTGCGTGCGTGCGTGCGTGCGCGTGCGTGTGTGTGCGCGCGCGCTGTTGTCTACAATACGTTTCAGTAGAAGGCTTTAGGCGTTGGAAGAATGCACTGGTAGAGTGTCGATACATTTCAAGCCTAACAAGCAGCTTTTCGACGTATTGATTTAAAAAATTATGATCGCCATATCTTACGTCATGCAGATAACTTTACCATTGCAAGGATCTCGTGAACGGGGCCGTAATGAACAGATATCATGGGACATAATGGAAGATGTCGCGCAACATTAGTAAATACACATGTCACTCAATAATAGGACTTTAGTCAAGACGGAATACGATCAACATTCCGGACATCTATGCTAGTTACGCCACAACTAGAACGGTGGCAACTGAATTGTCTTTCTAGCTGAAATAGTCAAATGTTTTAATTTTTTATCGATGTCATGTAATACTAAAATCAGTGATTTGTAACAATAACGATGTCTTAGAACGAGTGTATGCAATGTGAATTTTTTTAAACTTATATGCAGGAATAAAACATATTTGATGGTTGCCTTAAAAAATGATTGTTATCGTATGCTATTGGTTACGATGTTTTCTGTTCTGGCTTCATTGAAGTACGTTGTCACTGTTTTAAAATACTCACTTTTAAAAACGTATACACGATAGATACTGCACACAACCAAACTAACGCACGCACGCACGTACACACGCACGCACGCACGCACGAACACCGTCCTAATAACAAAGTCTAACGACTTATATAATTACTCTAGGCAATACCATGAATTCCATCGTAGCGAAAACTTTCAACAAAGTGATCTTAGATACAAGTCGTCCTGAATTTGACGAGCACTAGCAATGCGGGGGAAGACGATTGGTGGACACTGATACTGACGAAACGATGCAACTGCGTTTATCGACGACATCTTGTGGTAACCATATGACATGAAAAAAGCAAGCAAAGACAAGTTATATCCAACAATATCCAACGAATCACTGAACTGAAGATGCGGGATTAAATCCAGGGTGGTCCATCGCACTGAAGGACAGCTACGGCTTTCTACAGACCATCCGTGAGACGGATGGCCGAAGTCCGTCGTCGAAACTATGGCATGATGGTGAATCGATGATGAACGATTATGAAATCGTTGACAGAAGAGTGGATTCTTCGAAATTATGAACCGTCGAAGGCGGAGATGTCTCAGCGTAGGATTAGCGAAGCTAGGTTGAAGAAAATATAAGAAAATATACCTCTATGGAAGAAAAATACGAGAGACACACGCACTCATGCACGTATACATGCACGCACGTACGCACGCACATACTCGCACATACTCGCACACACACATACTCGCACATACTCGCACATACTCGCACATACTCGCACACACTCGCACACACTCGCACACACTCGCACACACTCGCACACACTCGCACACACACACACACACACACACACACACACACACACACACACACACACACACACACACACACACACACACACACACACACACACACACACACACACACACACACACACACACACACACACACACACACACACACACACACACACACACACACACACACACACACACACACACACACACACACACACACACACACACACACACACACACACACACACACACACACACACACACACACACACACACACACACACACACACACACACACACACACACACACACACACACACACACACACACACACACACACACACACACACACACACACACACACACACACACACACACACACACACACACACACACACACACACACACACACACACACACACACACACACACACACACACACACACACACACACACACACACACACACACACACACACACACACACACACACACACACACACACACACACACACACACACACACACACACACACACACACACACACACACACACACACACACACGATAGGTTGATAACTGTTAGCCGATACGTCATTCGCATTCTGTTTCTGATCCCGTAATTCAAGAAACATTGTTCAACCTGTAGACAACGAACTATGTGTCAAATTGCGTACGTTTAACTCAGCGAATTTGAGGGCAGGCTTGCACGTGGATAAATAATTACGCTTGGTGTCACACTATCACCTCCTTACTGTTCTTGCAGCTGTCGCTGAGCATCAGTTACGAATCGTCGGGGGCAACTCGGTGCGCGTGCCGGGAAGATACCCATGGCAGGCGTCGCTCCAGTATCGCAGCGGCTCCAGGCACATTTGTGGGGCGTCGCTCATTTCCAACAAATGGCTCGTGACGGCTGCCCACTGCGTCAACGGCATGATGGCGTGAGTGTCACCAGGCCATCGTTTCTGCTTTTCAGTCGTCTTCGGTTTTCGCCGTATTGTGCTGCTTTTATTCGTCATCTCCTGCATTCATTCGTCATCTGCTGCTTTCATTCGTCATCTCCTGCATTCATTCTTCATCTGCTGCTTCCATTCGTCATCTCCTGCGTTCATTCGTCATCTGCTGCTTTCATTCGTCATATCCTGCATTCATTCGTCATCTGCTGCTTCCATTCGTCATCTGCTGCTTTTATTCGTCATCTCATGCATTCATTCGTCATCTGCTGCTTTTATTCGTCATATCCTGCATTCATTCGTAATCTGCTGCTTCCATTCGTCATCTCCTACTTTCATTCGTCATATCCTGCATTCATTCGTCATCTACTGCTTCCATTCGTCATCTCCTACTTTTATTCGTCATCTCCTGTATTCATTCGTCATATCCTGCTTTCATTCGTTATATCCTGCTGTCATTCGTCATCTCCTGCATTCATTTGTCATCTGCTTCTTTCATTCGTCATATCCTGCTTTCATTCGTCATCTCCTGCATTTATTCGTCATCTCCTGCATTTATTCGTCATATCCTGCATTCATCCGTCATCTGCTGCTTTCATTCGTCATCTCCTGCTTCCATTCGTCATCTCCTGCTTCCATTCGTCATCCCCTGCTTCCATTCGTCATCTCCTGCTTTCATTCGACATCTCCTGCTTTCATTCGTCATATCCTGCTTTCATTCGTCATCTGCTGCTTTCATTCGTCATATCCTGCTTTCATTCGTTATATCCTGCATTCATTCGTCATCTGCTGCTTTCATTCGTCATCTCCTGCGTTCATTCGTTATATCCTGCTGTCATTCGTCATCTCCTGCATTCATTTGTCATCTGCTTCTTTCATTCGTCATATCCTGCTTTCATTCGTCATCTCCTGCATTTATTCGTCATATCCTGCATTTATTCGTCATATCCTGCATTAATCCGTCATCTGCTGCTTTCATTCGTCATCTCCTGCTTCCATTCGTCATCTCCTGCTTCCATTCGTCATCTCCTGCTTTCATTCGTCATTTCCTGCTTCCATTCGACATCTCCTGCTTCCATTCATCATCATCTCCTGCTTTCATTCGTCATCTCCTGCTTTTATTCGTCATCTCCTGCTTTCATTCGTCATCTCCTGCTTCCATTCGTCATCTCCTGCTTCCATTCGGCATCATCTCCTGCTTCCATTCGTCATCTCCTGCTTCCATTCGTCATCTCCTGCTTTCATTCGACAACTCCTGCTTCCATTCGTCATCATCTCCTGCTTTCATTCGTCATCTCCTGCTTTTATTCGTCATCTCCTGCTTTCATTCGTCATCTCCTGCTTTCATTCGTCATCTCCTGCTTCCATTCGTCACCTCCTGCTTCCATTCGTCATCTCCTGCTTCCATTCGTCATCGCCTGCTTTCATTCGTCATCGCCTGCTTTCATTCGTCATCTCCTGTTTTCATTCGTCTTCTCCTGCTTTCATTCGACATCTCCGGCTTCCATTCGTCACCTCCTGCTTCCATTCGTCATCACCTCCTGCTTCCATTCATCACCTCCTGCTTCCATTCATCATCTCCTGCTTTCATTCGTCATCTGTTGGCTGCTTTCATTCGTCATCGCCTGCTTTCATGCGTCATCTGCTGCTTTCATTCGTCATCTGCTGCTTTCAGTCGTCATCTGCTGCATTCATTCGTCATCGCCTGCTTTCATTCGTCATCTCCTGCTTTCATTCGTCATCTGCTGGCTGCTTTCTTTCGTCATCTCCTGCTTTCAGTCGTCATCTGCTGGCTGCTTTCATTCGTGATCGCCTGCTTTCAGTCATCATCTGCTGCTTTCATTCGTCTTCTGCTGCTATCGTTCGTCATCTGCTGCTCTCATTCGTCATCTACTGCTTTCATTCGTCATCGTCTGCTTTCAGTCGTCATCTGCTGCTTTTATTCGTCATCTGCAGCTTTCGTTCGTCATCTACTGCTTTCATTCGTCATCTACTGCCTTCATTCGTTATCTACTGCTTTCAGCCGTCAACTGGGTTTAGGTGTCTCTGCTAGTTTCAGCCATCTTCCTTTTTCTCATCGTTCTGCCTCTCATCCGTCTTCTTCTACCCTGAGCCATCTACCGTTATTCCCAACCATCTGTCGTTATTACCCGTTTTTGCACTGGCACAAGTCACCGTCCGTTGTCCAGAACTATCTATCACCGAACTAAGTCAGTACGACAAGATATTCCAAGGCCCGGTGTATCGGCGTTCAACCTCGCACTGCACGGCTATTTTTACCACGTTCCTCGCGAGGTGTGTCCCAGGCGCCGCGCTCGTAGCCAGGTCGAACTGTTCCGACTCGGCGCCCGATGATGAGTGCTTGTTTGCCTGCAGGTACCGTATGCAGATCGTGCTCGGAATGCACGACCGGACGACACGGCGCATGGGTAAACCAGCTGTCTACAGGATAGCGAAATTCATCAAGGTGAGCATCCGCGCACCGAATGCTAGAGTTGCGGTTGACTATAGTGCACACAAGGAATAGTAAACGAGGTTGCGAACGTGCCCTGTGATTTCCCCTGGCGCCTGCTCAAACGATCGGCTTCAGAGAGTGTGGCATAGTCGTATAAATAGATGTCACTTGTACGTTGCGTTGTACACACGCACGCACATTCATTCATACGACAGATTATGTGCATGCACACACAGTGTATATGCACTAATGCATGCAGTCACGCCCTTGCACTCACACGAGTAAGTACAAGCGCTCACGCAGGCACGCGTGTGCACACAAAACAACAAGGAAATGCACAAGGTTCTTATTTACATACGCGATGAGTGTTTTGTAATTAACTAGCCGAGTGTCGGCAGTTGCTCAGGGGAATAGCGTCATCCACGCTAAAACTGCTTTTGAAAATTGCGGTCTTTGAAGTCCTATCCGCACTGCCCTGGATAAATGTTTTAGCCTAGTAGCTCGAGTTTGCACTGAAGAAACATAAGTTATGCAGCAAAAACAACGTCTGTGTCAATTATATCTATAAAATAAGTCTTACGGAGCTCTTACAAATGTGCACTGGAATATGACAAAACAACAAATCATTTGCATTGAAATTTAACCAAATTATTGTAGGCAGAATTATGACAACTGAAAACAGACAAAACCTGAAATTCCCAACATTTGAATCCCACCCCAAATGCTAAATTGTATGCTCACATTAGCTAAATTTATTTAGTTTGTGTCCCAAATCACACACATACGCACGCTCGCTCACTCGCACGCACGCAAGCACGCACGCACGCACGCACACACACATATACTTCTATAAATACAGAGAAAGACTGTTTTATAATACATTATTTGGGTGTAAATCATACGATTTTCAGAGAACCGAAACGTGTACTTTCATAATCGAATTACATTAACGACATTCGCCGGAAATAACACATCGGCGAAAGGGCGTAAACACATGCCTGTATATGTAATTCTGTATATATTCGATAAACAATTAACCGTCCTTTGCAGCACTATAACTTCATCAACAGCGGCAAACTCGGTTTCCCGAACGACATCGCACTTATTAAACTGTCGACGGCCGCACGGTACAATCAGTACGTGAAGCCGATCAAGATGGCCCCAGTCAACGCCAACTTCACCGGCGACACCTGCTACATCACAGGATGGGGCAGACTTTATGGCAAGTGTACTGTGGTGTGTGTGTGTGTGTGTGTGTGTGTGTGTGTGTGTGTGTGTGTGTGTGTGTGTGTGTGTGTGTGTGTGTGTG
>CBDHHR010000845.1:15000-19320 GCA_965263245.1 Metamycoplasmataceae bacterium
AGTAGGCGGAATCATCCGTCTGAGTGGGGTGGAGTAGGCGGAATCATCCGTCTGAGTGGGGTGGAGTAGGCGGAATCATCCGTCTGAGTGGGGTGGAGTAGGCGGAATCATCCGTCTGAGTGGGGTGGAGTAGGCGGAATCATCCGTCTGAGTGGGGTGGAGTAGGCGGAATCATCCGTCTGAGTGGGGTGAAGTAGGCGGAATCATCCGTCTGAGTGGGGTGGAGTAGGCGGAATCATCCGTCTGAGTGGGGTGGAGTAGGCGGAATCATCCGTCTGAGTGGGGTGAGTGGGGTGGAGTAGGCGGAATCATCCGTCTGAGTGGGGTGAAGTAGGCGGAATCATCCGTCTGAGTGGGGTGAAGTAGGCGGAATCATCTATCTGAGTGGGGTGAAGTAGGCGGAATCATCCGTCTGAGTGGGGTGAAGTAGGGCGGAATCATCCGTCTGAGTGGGGTGAAGTAGGCGGAATCATCCGTCTAAGTGGGGTGGAGTAGGTGGAATCAGTCTGAGTGGGGTGAAGTAGGCGGAATCATCCGTCTGAGTGGGGTGAAGTAGGCGGAATCATCCGTCTAAGTGGGGTGGAGTAGGTGGAATCATCCATCTGAGTGGGGTGAAGTAGGCGGAATCATCCGTCTGAGTGGGGTGAAGTAGGCGGAATCATCCGTCTAAGTGGGGTGGAGTAGGCGGAATCATCCGTCTGAGTGGGGTGAAGTAGGCGGAATCATTCATCTGAGTGGGGTGAAGCAGGCGGAATCATCCATCTGAGTGGGGTGGAGTAGGCGGAATCATCCATCTGAGTGGGGTGGAGTAGGCGGAATCATCAATCTGAGTGGGGTGGAGTAGGCCGAATCATCCGTCTGAGTGGGTTGGAGTAGGTCGAATCATCCGTCTGAATGGGTTGGAATGGGCAGAATCATCCTGGGCCGTATCGTCCGTCGCGGTGGGCCGAATCCGTTTTAGGCCGAATCGTCCGGGAATAATCAATCGTGAACTTTTGCACTTAGCGCTGGACTCGTCCCATGCTTAAGAAACGAGTGCATATGTGAAATGTGTCAAATCAAATCAGCAGTGGGTAGAACAAAGTCTACGGGACCCCGCAGGAAGGCTAAATGCTACAGGATCAAACAAAAATATCGTACCCAGACAACACTCAATCCATGTGGACAGCGGCACACACTGGCCTAAAATTAGAAACAAGAAGAACGCGTGTTTCATTTGCGCCGTGTCGTACTATTAGCGTGGGTTGTAGTGGGGGCGGATGATTCGGCCCAAAACAGAGTTGTAATTGCCTCTTCACAGACTCGTTCTATTTTGACGGACCGCTGAAGTTGTTTCACCGCCTACACCCAACCATGGTCACCTTGGTTTGACAGACGATACGAACGTCCTGTTTTCCCTCGATTGGCACATGTTCTACCAAGATACGCTTGAAAATCTCCACCAAGCCAAGTTCTCATCTGTGAAGGCAGTGAATATTTTCTCTCTAAAATATCTGTGAACACGGGTTAACGGCTTCGTTCCACACGATGACCAAACACCGAGTCATTGATAAATCTGCCTCTCCAAAACTGTTTTCCGAATTGAGTCCATGACTTTGAAGAAGCTAGCTCATCTTTACCGGTTTGTTTTGTATTTAATATAATCTATTTCGCATATAATTGTGTTTATCTTTATAAGTTATATACAAATTTACGTTATTGTGCATCTTTAGAGTATATATATATATATATATATATATATATATATATATATATATATATATATATATATACATATATATATATATATATATATATATATATATATATATATATATATATATATACACACACATATATATATACACTTTAAGTTAAAATAATAGGGACACCTGGTGATCGTCTTAGACCTCATGGGTAGGCGAAAAGAATCAGGCTAGACAACATCACAAAAAGTCCGCCAGCTTCATATTTGCTGCAGACATTTTAGAAAGCTTGTCGGACCTCATGATCGCCCTGCTAGAAACACATTGACTTAATAACTCCTCAACCTCAGCTGTGTTGTGTCACGTTGTTTCCTACATATCGGGTACGCGATGCTTACTAAAATGGCCGTCAGATTCACATTTGTGGACATATTTAAGATGCAAACGATGACGTAATGGACCTGTCGATTGCCGTTAGTGACCTATTCGATATTATCTTGTCTTTTTGTCTTCACAAGAAGACCGACTGCAACAGTGCTGTCGTGGAAATTAAACCCTGACGATCGACATGGTTAGGACACGTCCTGAAAATGCGTAAATACAATATCCACAATGTGGTCTAAGAAGGACACCAGCCGGAAGAAGGAACCCAGGATCCAGAAGAGATTGGCTTTCGGTGGGCGAGACACAGACCGACCGCAGCAAAGGACAGGACCCTGTGGAGGAGCATTGTTGTCGTAGCCTTATGTCCCACTGGGGATGAAAAGGACAAGGAAGTATGTTACATCGGATTTTACACGAAAACCTTGTCATTGAGCGCAATGGATATACAATAGGCGAACGAGTACGTCGCATTGCGTGCCTGCTTGCGGTGAATTGCTAAATCAGTAGGTATTCCTGTGGCTGTTTAATAAATAATAGCGCCATTTTGAAATAAGACATGTCGTATTTAAGGAACGCAAGGAACAATTAACTGAACATCGACAAGCGACAAAACATATTAGTCAGTACACCTACAGGTACAGTATATGCACGCCTGTACACATACGTACAAACTGACTCTGTGTAATTTTGCATTCAATAGAAAGGAGAGTCTTTCTAGTGTGACATACAAGCGATTAAGCTACGGAAATGTTAAAAGGTTGCAGCAATTTATCTTCATTTCGTTGTTGTTTATCGTCTCCAACGATGTACTTAGACTATTGTCTAGACACTCGTGCTTACCTCTCCGACCCCAATGGCGAAACACCTCACCGGCTGATTGATCGTGTTTCCTTATCTCATATGAACACCGATTATGAATGATTTGATATTTGGTTACTGGTGTGCAGCGCGAACTGATTGTTTATGACGAACGTAGCACGTCACGAGTGTTGCATGCTGGGAAATTATACACACACACACACACACACACACACACACACACACACACACACACACACACACACACACACACACACACACACACACACAACACACACACACACACACACACACACACACACACACACACACACACACACACACACACACACACCACACACACACACACACACACACACACACACACACACACACACACACACACACACACACACACACACACACACACACACACACACACACACACACACACACCACACACACACACACACACACACACACACACACACACACACACACACACACACACACACACACACACACACACACACACACACACACACACACACACACACACACACATTCTTACAGTGTATTCTAGAACTATATAGCTATACATATTACAACTAAACCGTCCACACGGAAAATGGCCGTTATGCCTTTTGTTAACTACATACACGTGTGGAATTTGGCTACTAAACGGTAACATAATAAATGCACTTTTTGCGTGGAGATAGACCATACACGGATTTTTCGGAGACAAGTTTAAGTATAGACAAGTTTAATTATAGACAACACAATCTTACGTGGCAGCACAAAGCGCTCACGTGATACTGAGGAACAGAACGATGTTCTGTCCGACTTACCGTCTCTCCGCCAGGTTTCACTGTGGTGTTGTTCTGCTAACGCAGACAACTCATGTACCGTCTTCATATCCTCGTCGGTCTTCAGGCATATCTGTCTGCGTACAATCTTCTTCACTGTAACATTTCCTGTGAGAAACTTGCAAAAGACATCAGGATGTGGCGATATCACTGAGGTGTACAGACATACGTTTAAGATAACTGTCTTATGATAATTCTCAATGATATCCTCTAAGACAGCAGTTGCCAAACTGGGCTTTCCATGGCCGAGGGGTTAGCAAAGGGTTAGCTGAAAGTAAGGATTTCTGCATTGTATGCTACTCATGTTTGCATCTTGCACGACCAAAGATGGACACTTCAAGAACAGGATTCAAGGAAACCACATCCCCCAGAGTTCACTAAGAAAGGCCGAAGGCCTATTTCAAGAAGCATCCAAATGTTTTGAGGCCGATGAACTATAATGAGATAACGTGCGACCGCCGTGCTTAGCCGTGTTTTCCAAGGGAAGGAATGTCATATGATTCACCATTCACAAATATTTCACTGAATGATCCATCGATCCGAATGAACTCGTATCAGACGTAATCTCACCAGAGCTAAGAGCACAC
>CBDHHR010000846.1:0-5000 GCA_965263245.1 Metamycoplasmataceae bacterium
CACAAAGCGGTGATCTCTCTTTCTGGCACCGATATCGACAACACTCAAGTGTCAAGTGTCACATGTTTGCCATACGGAAGCATGCCCCCATTGTGTTGAGAATGATAGCTGTCACGCTTTAATTACCGCGTTCTTGAATGCGTGCGTACTGCCAAGGAAATAAATTTGAATGAGGAATTGAAAGGTGTGCCGCGTGCTCTCAGGGGAACTGTTCGATCGGGTTGATTTCAAAGTAACCTAGTAGTATAGCAGTATACGTGGATTAAGTAACTTCTATTAAATGGCTTGGATAATTTATTTTACAAAACCCACAAGTAGAGACACCTTTAAACATAGCATATTTCCCCACATTTTGGATGGATTCCGATAATACGATAATGGGTAAATTACAGATTCAAAATTGATTACACCTATGCATGCATACACGCACACACATATTAATAATTGAACACGTGTATTGTATTCAAACTATGGGCCGACATTTGGCACATGAAGTTAAATACAAAGGCAGTGATGATCACTGATATTGTAAAGTTATAAATACAACAAAGTTTCTGTTTCGGTTTAGACATGTTAAAGAATAAATCATAGCGATCATTAATTAACCAACAAAACGACAGCTCTAGACGTAAGACAGCTCCATGAACCAGCAACAACTTTATATACAAGGTTTTTCGGAATCTGTCGTCGGTTATTGGTAGAAGGTTGAATCGACCTTTACACAGTCATACACACACGCACACGCACACGCACACGCACACGCACACGCACACGCACACGCACACGCACACGCACACGCACACGCACACGCACACGCACACGCACACGCACACGCACACGCACACGCACACGCACACGCACACGCACACGCACACGCACACGCACACGCACACGCACACGCACACGCACACGCACACGCACACGCACACGCACACGCACACGCACACGCACACGCACACGCACACGCACACGCACACGCACACACACACACACACACACACACACACACACACATATATATATATATATATATATATACACGCACACACGCACACACACACGCACACGCACACGCACACGCACACGCACACGCACACGCACACGCACACGCACAGCGTAGATAACGCAGTTTCTAATCCGAATTAATTGTACGAAGGTTCATTCAATGTTTATGTGCACAATTTATGTGAAGAATGTTTTCTGAGCACGACAACATGAGGTGTCATAAAATACATGTCTACATTTCGTTGATCTGTCGAAATGTCATATGGTCTAGTAATAAATGTCAACGAATGATTTATTTATGAGCACCAGTTTCTTACCCTACGAGGCAAATGGTTCCTGTTTATTACATAACCTACAGCGCCATTACATCATGGCACAAAGACTTATGGGTTATCGGTACAAGTAAGTGGTACGGATAAGTGGTCTCCCTTTGTTACGGAATCCTAGATACACCACTGCTTCTATCCAATCCCAAAGTCAGCATGATAAAACAAATCAACTGGCCGCAGTGATTGTCATACAATGGTGACGTTGCTGACGTTAAATCGACAAATGGTAGTAACGTCACGGTCTCGTGTTAAACGCCACACATTATATAGAGCTCTGCCATCCGTCACGAACAGTTGTAATTACACATCTGTGTGTGGCGTCCGAAATTACCACCATAAATCCAGACGCATCGCGCCCTACAGACAGCCACGTGGGTGATTAAAACCTGGTCCGACCTTCCTTAGGTAAATATCATAGTTAGTGTAAATACGACAATGAATCAATTGTGGTTCATACATTTTTGCGGTGGCAACAAAGCTATAAATAGTAGAATTAGTAATAATATACTGGTATAACGTTGCATGACGAACTGGTAGAGAAGGAGAGACGACAAATGCGCGGGGTAGAGGACTAACTACCGAACATGCATTGCGGCCATGTTGTAATAAATTGTCGTGTAAATTATATCACGAGGAAAAGAAAAAAACTTCGGAAAAGTAACGATGACGCCGTAAAATGGAAACCATTATGAAGATTGAATACGTCATTAGTCTTTTTATTTCCCGTATATATCATGTCTAGTGACTAAATCATTGTTGGGTGTATATGTCATCATCATACGTTGGCGGAATTCGTTATTGTGCTGCTCATAGGCCTACTTTGTTGCATTGTAATAAGTCAGATCAAGTGTTTAGAATGCCGGTAGGGGCGAAAATACGTCAAAGAGTCTTTAGTCGTGCATTATTAAAATTAAATATTTAACTAATTTCCCAAAATCGAACGTGGCGTAGTTGATTTGGGAGGGGGTGGGTGGGCTTTCGCGCTCGCCAAAAACTTCCAAGTGAACTCCTTTGAGTTCTCCAGACCCCCCGCATACACCCCTTCGGTTACCCAAAAGGAAATTCCCATGTCAACTCAATTGAGACTCTCGAACGGAACTATTTACCCCGAGCTGAATTATTTTGCTCAGTGGGAGGGGCATACATGCCCCTAGCTCCACCCGGCCTACGGGGTTGGAAACACACCCCGTCCTAAATACCCAAATGATGCCGAGTGATGTATTACGCATTTAAAATGTTGATGTTCCATTATTGTCGTGTTGTGAAGTCTTTGGGCGGTCGCTTGCCGCTTTATGGTCGCACGTACATCAGTTGTGCTCAGCGACGAGGCATCTGCATCATGTTGAACGTTGACAGTCCGACTGTCCAGCTACGTCATTGACCACGAGGACAGAGGCGCCTACACCACCGCCGTCGCTAGCCCGCCGTATCGGTTACCGGCCGAGCAGAATGCCGTTTGCTAGCCGAGCGCGCTAGTGTCGTTACGGAAAGCCTCGATCGAGTAGGCCGACAACTTTCGCGTCGCCACACTTTTCTCCTCGTCGTAAAACAACCGGAAGTGGTGAGTACTGTACTCGACTGCTAGGCAATCGATACTACATGGAAATGGTGTGACTTGTCATTCTTTCAGGATGTTTTAAAGCCACCGATGAGGTCGCACACAGCGCGGTGTTCCGTGCGTGTCAAGACGTTCAAAGCGGTTTGCAATTTACCCTCTGCCAGTCGTGGTTACCGTCACATAAACTCGACTTTTTTAGGAACTTTTACTTTTATGTATCGTTGCGTCACCGTTAAATCGTGTGTTGGTTGACGTTCTGTGTGTTTTGTCACCACTGAGGTGCGCGGTAGCTCAGTGATTAAAGCGTCAAACTCTCAATCAACAGAACCAGAGTTCGACCCAAGCGGTGGCTTGTGGAACCTTGGGCTAATTGCTTCGAACAATCCTGTGGACTGGATACTTCGCTATATAAGAACTTATCTTTATCTAAGTTGATTTTGCTTGCCTGGTTATTAAACTATCCTGAAATTACGCTTGATTCTTTCGTGAGTTAACAGTCACTTGCCTATTAGAAATTATGTGTTCATAGATACAGGGTGTACCATGAGAAAGTATAATTACATAAACACGCGTTAAACCGTTTTAATGTTCGTCTTGGTATAGGGTGACGGTCATTGTCGGGCTGGATTACCGTTACAATTATTAGATCATGTATACGTCCCATGCACTTATATGACCGTTGCCATCCGTCTAAATGCAATCCGTATGTAAACAATTGTTCTAAACTGAGAACTGGACATTTCCGTTGTTTATGGGCCAGCTAATGGCGGTATAGGTTTACAAAACCGTAATCAAACCGATCGCGTGATTCACGTCCGGACATATATAACGCACGATCACGGAATACACACGTTCATGGGGATCGAGAAACTATCAAATAGCACTGTGCGAACTGAAAGCTGAGGTAATTGTGCGAGAAATTGGCGGAGTGGTTTACACAATTGCACAGTGCGACACCAATGGATTTTTGAACGCGTTGATCGCGTCGGGGCATAACGCAATACTTACCGGGCACGCAATGCTCGTCTGTCGCCACACCGGGGTTATGTTATTTTGCCATTTTTATCCAAGTTCCGGTCCCAACGACTCGAACTAGTTATGCATTCTTTCGCATACGGGCGTTACTGCCACAGCAGAAATTCCATTTAAGTTTTAAAGGTTTTCACCCAACAAAAACTAATTTAGAAGGTGGGAACTATTGTGCAGATAAGTTATTGGCTTAAAATTATTTGCGTATTGCAGTGCCGGGAACGAGAATCACTTACGTGCCCCTTTTACCTACCCATCACGTCACGTGTTGCTTAGCAACAACCTGTCAAAGGATCAACAACTGATATCGAGTTATGATGTGCTCAGACATTCCTATGTATGTCTTGTTGAAATTATGGCCACGAAAGTGTTTCTTTATGAAAACAAAAATAACAAGGGGACGTTTTATAAGTGACTGCATGCTGGAATGGTTGATTTACGAGGTGGCATGCGGCAATATTAATGTAAATTTCTATATATAAAACCGTTATCAACATTATTCGCTTGGAAAATCAGACGGAGGCCGAGCGCAGAATGACAACTGTGACCTCGACAAACGGCGACATATTGGATACATCAAACTAATGCCTTTATTATGACGTCAGAACCACTCCGAGCGTATTGATCAGAGCCTGTTGCATGACTTGCACAGAACCTATTTAACTGAATAGGTTTGTACTAACCACTAGACTTTACTTAACATCTATAATACACAAATCTGTTATGTTAACGCAATGTAATTCGAACTATCTGGTCGGTCAATATAACAAGAATTGACGAAGTTAACATTACAGGAATACTCCAATCAGTGAGAGGTTCACAGCATCTACATACATATATTTAATATATTAGTTGTGCAAAGTAACTGTGCACAAAGATCGTTAATAAACAATCACAGTATAATTGTACCATAAAATGCTATGTTGGATTCAGGGCGCTGCGATCTTGCGGCACAGAACGTGCATGCGCCAGAGACGTAAGCGGTTTACGTCACTGGCGCATGCACGTTCGAACATCCTACGTCTGCCCAACGATATTTCATGTATCTAGCACGTCGCGGTTTGCTGACATCACTATCA
>CBDHHR010000847.1:0-2500 GCA_965263245.1 Metamycoplasmataceae bacterium
GTTGTGTATACAGTACGTTCTCCTTGCTTATTACATGTCTAGCTCTGATAACAAACATAATTCCTTTGGGGAATAAATATTGTTATAATTATTAGTATTAGTAGTATTATAAAAAATAACTCGCCGGTAAATAAAATTAATTTAACTGATGAAGGCAACAAGTAAATCTGGATGGAAAAGGGGCCAAGGAAGGTGCTAGTTTCGTTTTCTGGGAAATAAAATGGGCGGCAACCTTAACCACAAAGCAGCCAAGACTGGGACTCATACAACTGGCTGAAGCCCATTCTAAGACGGCTCTGGGAAAGTATGACAACTTCCTATACTTTGTTCTGGTAAATGGTAGTTGTAATCTATTGCTGTTGTGATGTTTAAGATCTACTGGTTATTTTTATCACGTGACCGACCGACCGACCGACCGACCGACCGACCGACCGACCGACCGACCGACCGACCGACCGACCGACCGACCGACCGACCGACCGACCGACCGACCGACCGACCGACCGACCGACCGACCGACCGACCGACCGACCGACCGACCGACCGACCGACCGACCGACCGACCGACCGACCGACCGACCGACCGACCGACCGACCGACCGACCGACCGACCGACCGACCGACCGACCGACCGACCGACCGACCGACCGACCGACCGACCGACCGACCGACCGACCGACCGACCGACCGACCGACCGACCGACCGACCGACCGACCGACCGACCGACCGACCGACCGACCGACCGACCGACCGACCGACCGACCGACCGACCGACCGACCGACCGACCGACCGACCGACCGACCGACCGACCGACCGGACCGACCGACCGACCGACCGACCGACCGACCGACCGACCGACCGACCGACCGACCGACCGACCGACCGACCGACCGACCGACCGACCGACCGACCGACCGACCGACCGACCGACCGACCGACCGACCGACCGACCGACCGACCGACCGACCGACCGACCGACCGACCGACCGACCGACCGACCGACCGACCGACCGACCGACCGACCGACCGACCGACCGACCGACCGACCGACCGACCGACCGACCGACCGACCGACCGACCGACCGACCGACCGACCGACCGACCGACCGACCGACCGACCGACCGACCGACCGACCGACCGACCGACCGACCGACCGACCGACCGACCGACCGACCGACCGACCGACCGACCGACCGACCGACCGACCGACCGACCGACCGACCGACCGACCGACCGACCGACCGACCGACCGACCGACCGACCGACCGACCGACCGACCGACCGACCGACCGACCGACCGACCGACCGACCGACCGACCGACCGACCGACCGACCGACCGACCGACCGACCGACCGACCGACCGACCGACCGACCGACCGACCGACCGACCGACCGACCGACCGACCGACCGACCGACCGACCGACCGACCGACCGACCGACCGACCGACCGACCGACCGACCGACCGACCGACCGACCGACCGACCGACCGACCGACCGACCGACCGACCGACCGACCGACCGACCGACCGACCTACCGGCCGACCCACCGACCCACCGACCCACCGACCCACCGACCCACCGACCCACCGACCCACCGACCCACCGACCCACCGACCCACCGACCCACCGACCCACCGACCCACCGACCCACCGACCCACCGACCCACCGACCCACCGACCCACCGACCCACCGACCCACCGACCCACCGACCCACCGACCCACCGACCGACGGACCGACCGACCGACCGACCGACCGACCGACCGACCGACCGACCGACCGACCGACCGACCGACCGACCGACCGACCGACCGACCGACCGACCGACCGACCGACCGACCGACCGACCGACCGACCGACCGACCGACCGACCGACCGACCGACCGACCGACCGACCGACCGACCGACCGACCGACCGACCGACCGACCGACCGACCGACCGACCGACCGACCGACCGACCGACCGACCGACCGACCGACCGACCGACCGACCGACCGACCGACCGACCGACCGACCGACCGACCGACCGACCGACCGACCGACCGACCGACCGACCGACCGACCGACCGACCGACCGACCGACCGACCGACCGACCGACCGACCGACCGACCGACCTACCGGCCGACCGACCGACCCACCGACCCACCGACCCACCGACCCACCGACCCACCGACCCACCGACCCACCGACCCACCGACCCACCGACCCACCGACCCACCGACCCACCGACCCACCGACCCACCGACCCACCGACCCACCGACCCACCGACCCACCGACCCACCGACCCACCGACCCACCGACCCACCGACCCACCGACCCACCGACCCACCGACCCACCGACCCACCGACCCACCGACCCACCGACCCACCGACCCACCGACCCACCGACCGACCGACCGACCGACCGACCGACCGACCGACCGACCGACCGACCGACCGACCGACCGACCGACCGACCGACCGACCGACCGACCGACCGACCGACCGACCGA
>CBDHHR010000847.1:12500-15727 GCA_965263245.1 Metamycoplasmataceae bacterium
ATATATACGTACATCTGTACAACTAATAACTCGGTTTTGTTGGGTTTTTAAATCAGAAACGGTATATTATTCAGTATCAGCACAGTTCGTTTACACGGTGATTACAAAAATATAAAAGAACTTGATAGTGAATTCTATAAATAGGAATATATTTTATTACCTATTAACATCGTGTAGACACAATGATATCACGGCTGTTTTAGACGATCGTTGTTGTTGTTACATTTAGATAATTTTTCATGGGATTCGCTGGAGAGTTATGTCATCATGATCAAACTAATAGTATTGTACAGATTCAAATTATTTATTGCATTCCCTGTGCGCAACGCGCACCCCAGATGCAAACACGACAGAGCCTTCTTTGCGATTGTTCTGTAGAATCTATAACCACGCCTATGTTACCTTAAACAACAAGACAGACTAAATCCATTATGCCTGTCAACACACCTTAGAATGTACTGCAGTGAATTCCATCTGGTACAAACGATCATACAGATCTCATGTATTCAACGTGTTCAACAGTTCGGTGCAAGTACGAACTCCGAGGTACAAGAGAACAATTTTTGACACCGTGGCGACTACTCAAGCCGAGATGGAGGACGAGACTAATAAATCGAGAACTGGTAAGAAACGAATGTGGTTCCAGTGGGCTTATGCTTAACATATGAAACATAATACATGTTTTGCAACGACGACGTTTTATACAGCCTCACACTATTGTCAAATAGCCGGGTTTTACTATGTCACCAACTTGTGTTCGTTGTAGTTGATATAAATATTACTATTTCTGTTCACATGTCATGAAAACAAAGAATAATGTCCAATCGTTCGATAATATTAGAACATCTAAGACACGATCAGACATGTCAATGAATTATTACCAACTTCGATATAAAAGTCCAGGTTTTTCTTTTCGTGTCCACGTCCGTATCAAAGTTATCCCGGCTGTTGTTTTAAAGCCGTTCATTGTTCTTCTTCCTGTTCAGCTTTTATATGAAACATTGCCTATTCCAAGTCTTTTCATAGTAATCGTTTGAATTGTTATCAATACAATGTTGTCAGTGAGACATTTCGTCGACCTCGTTTGGCTGCTTCAAGTTAATCATTCACAGCACAGTGAACAGTTGCTGAGACGTTTGCTTTGTAGGTCACCACAACGACTGTTTCCTGGCGTCGTCCACCGACTTCGGAACTTACGCCGACAAGTCTGTGGAGTACCCGTACCTGAAGGACGACACCAAGTACACCGTGATGGGAGGAGAGACGTGCGCCGTCTCGACGGATGCGCCGCTGGACAGGTAAAACATTCGGAGGAGCTGAGGGCAAATGAGGTTAGCTTTGCTGCTCTAAAGAGTCTTGTTCAAGAGAATTTAATGAGTCAAATTTCTCTATAGGAAATGACAGGTATTATCCTAAACATAGGGTAAATATCTAACCTAGTTACCGTGGTCACTATACGTTATACGTACACACCTTAGTCGTGACGGGGGCGTTCTTGACGTAGTAACTCTGCCAGGTGCTGTCACACGACGTAATGAGAGAATTACGTCATAGACAACCTACACTGGATATGTTACGTAACAGCTTTGGTCAGCTGTATTTCTTATGTGTTCTATGAATACAGAATTACTTTCCCTCAATTATATATCGTATGTGTCCTAGAAAAAAGCAATTACCTCTCAGCTACATTTCTTGTAAACATGTATCTGTTGCAGATACAAGTGTCCGACGGCCCAGACTGAGTTAAGTGAGCTACACTTCAGCTACCTCAATCAAGCGTACCACCCTGACGTCATAAGCAGCTGGAAGTCTGATGGCTGCTTCGATGAAATTCACCGATACCTCGGCTACAGACTGGTGATCAAGAAGGTATTACTCGCTTAAAATACCTTAGTTGAGACCATACTATAAAGTATTTATTATAATAATTTTATATGTGACGAAGCAAATTTCATTGGTCGGTTTTTGTGTTGTCTGTATTTTAAAACAGTGGATTTTTTCTGTAACCCAAACTTTGCGTCATTTTTGCATGTTTCGGGCTGAAATGTTGTATGTGACCTGGCGGACACACGCGGATGGTTTGTGGATTTAGATATTTTCGAAATTCCTCCGAGGGGGGGTTGGAAAACGTGAAGAGCTCAATATTTCAAAATACGCCAAAAGGCAATATGTGGATTATTGTGGAATTTCGACCCACACCTACGTCAGTTTTACATATCTCGGGCTGGAATTTCCCATGTGATCTAGTGGGTCCTCTAGGGTGGTTCGTGGATTTTGACTTTTTCTTTCAAAATTTGTCCAATTGGTTTAGGAACTCAAGCCCGATATTTCAAAATATTTCAAAAGCTATAATTGGAGTTCCATCCGCGGAATGTCATTGTAAAGATAAGTATTCCATCAATGACGGTGTCACGTGTCACCGTCACCGCTTGACACAAGTACCAACTGTGCCTGACATTTTGTTACATCGTACATATGAGCGCAGGTGACGGCCATTTCCCCAAACATCACAGGGTAACTGAGCTTGTAATAAATAAAATGAGAACAACATAATAAAGAGACAATGAACAAATAATACCCTTACGGTGGCCCATATTTATTAAACATTCATAATGTTTGTAATGTTGATGTTTGAACTTACTTCCCAAAACATGCAGATGTGAGACACTGTTTGTGAACGTGAGAAAGGAAGTATGCCACATAAATCCTAATATTGTGTCTGGACTGACAATGTGGAATCAGTTGATGAAATAAATGAGTATAGAAACATTTATTCACCAATACCATCATACAAGACTTGTGATATAATATATTCTTACACGACGTTTGGTGCACACACGTATTTCAATCATGATTTTTCTCATTTGGGATGTCGGAAAGGAGGCAACACATTCAAGAGTGCTAAATCATGATTAGTATTCTTTGTAGAGGTGCAATGTGTTGTTACGAATATCTTGCCATAGCCAATGGTAGCCATAGCCCGATTCCCCTACCTAAATGAATACGCTACTGTGTCTTATTCACCAGGCAATCCTACCAAACACTCTCCAGCAAGGAGGTAGATTCTGCGTGTATATGGAGTTTGAGAACAAAGGATACGCGGCACCTTTCAAACACAAGACACTCAACATCGTGCTGCGGGACACGGCCAGGTCAGTGGTAGGGTCACCTCGCTGTAGTACACGCGTAATGTCCGGAGATTATCTCAAACGTGGACGTTACGATTT
>CBDHHR010000848.1:0-2500 GCA_965263245.1 Metamycoplasmataceae bacterium
CAGGAACCACTCCTTGCCACGGTCAGGCGACGGAGACTGGCTTGGTATGGCCACATCTCCCGTCAGGACTCCCTGGCCAAGACCATTTTGCAAGGAACAGTAGAAGGTAAATAACGCAGAGACCGACCAATGAAGTCCTGGTTGGACAATATTAAAGACTGGACGAAACAGCCCCCGGCCCGGTTGCTGCGCATGGCGGAAGTCTGGCAGCGCTGGCGAATCATCCACCGGGTCACCACAACGAGTGTAGACGGATAAGAAGAACTGGAAAATACCGTATCAGAAAATCAATGCAATCACTTCCAATGGGCAAACCGAAGAGCGTTCCGTTGATACACAGTTATTGCTCAACACTGTTCATATACATATATATATATATATATATATATATATATATATATATATATATATATATATATATATATATATATATATATATATATATATTATTTTCACAGATTCGTCACAGATGCCAGTAGCGCTATCTTCGTATGTGTTATCCTGTTTGCCTTCCCTAAACACTTCCCACGGTTCGACGGAAGTAAATCTACTGGAGGTAAATATGATTCACTCAGCCAACTGTACCGGCGCGATGCTACTCCAACCACACTGGCCCTTGTAGTGTCACAAATAAACGGACAACCAGTGCAAACGTTGTAATATATATTGTAATACTTTTTTTAAACAACACGACTAGTCTACTTTACGGCAAAAAATAATTGTGTGTGTTTGTGTGTGCGCGCGCTTGCGTGTGTATGTACATGTACATGTGCGTGTGCGTGTGTGCGTGCGCTCGTGTGTGTGTGTGCGCGCGTGTGTGTATGTGTATGTGTGTGTGTGTGTGCGTGTGCATGTGTGTGAGTGTGTGAGTGTGTATGTGTGTGTGTGTGTGTGTGTGTGTGTGTGTGTGTGTGTATGTGTGTGAGTGTGTGTGTATGTATATGTGTGTGTGTGTGTGTGTGTGTGTGTGTGTGTGTGTGTGTGTGTGCGTGTGCGTGTGCGTGTGCGTGTGCGTGTGCGTGTGTGCAACGTTGCTTGTGCATATGTTGATGTGTGATGGTGCACGCGTATGTGTGCATGTATGGGCGTGCATGTGTGTATATTATACGGGATACTGTCCATGGTATGTTGCCCTGGGGATTATGTCTTATAACCTTTCATATTAACCCATTTCTGACACGCACGCCATGGTTTAACGCCGATATTTTGTATCGACAGCCTTACTGGACTGGAAGAGCGTAACAGAGAGGTTTCCGTGGAGTGTCATTCTCTTGCTTGGCGGAGGTTTCGCCCTGGCTGACGTCAGCAAGGTGGGAACGAACGAAAGCATGTCTTAAATGTGTATTGCTCATTAGATGGTGACATATGTCAGCCAAAGCCCAGAAACAACACTGAAGCATATCTAATTGACTGGTTATGACAGACAGGGAAACAGGAGAACAACAACGATGGTGGGTCGATCAAATACCCATGTGACATATCACGCCGTCACAAGACAGCCATGTTCTCCTGGACATTGGCCACTTCCATGTACCACAGCCACATACATAATAACAGTTGTCCCATACGGTGATTCGACGAATACATAATGTGGCTTTGAAGCAGTCCTTCTGTTCATGGACGATCACTCAGTAGTAATCCTCTTCACATTCCTCGGACGATAACGAAAGCAAGAACCCGAGCTTTCTCTGTTGCTGCACCAACTCTGTGGAATTCGTTTCCTGCCAGGGTTAAATTAGAACGAACTATAGCTTCATTCCGCGGCGTCTAAAATCCCTTCTCTTTAATGCTGCCTACCCTCCTTAGCTTCCTAGCTCTTTCATCCTTCCGTTGTCGACTAGCACATTGCATCGCGCCATTGCGCTTGATCTTCGAGGATATTGGCGCATAACAAGTCACTATTGTTGGTATTCATTTCGAAGCGGCTGCATTATTAAATACGATAACACTTATTCTTAGAACACGTAATGCCAAATGGATTCCTACCCGACTGCTGTCGTATAAGTATGTAGGATTGGGTTTAAGTTGACTGTGTTGTGCGCGTTCCTTTCACAGGAGTCTGGACTGTCGCAGTTGATTGGAGGCAGTTTGGTGGTGTTCAAGAGTCTTCCTGGTTGGCTCGTGGTAGTGCTAGTTGTTGCTCTGGTCGCCGGACTCACCGAGTTCACGAGCAACACGGCCACGTCGTCTCTCCTGCTGCCCATCATCGGGGACCTGGTGAGTGCATCGTCATATGTGTCCCCGTTAGCACTAGACTTGGTCTCACCTTTAGACATGTTTCGATATTATAACCGTATGGTCCAGTTTTATCCCTGTATCGACGCTAGACCAGTTAATCTTGTTGTCTGTCTGGTGTCAACGCTAGACCAACTGATCTTGTTGTCTGCCTGGTGTCAACGATAGACCAATTGATCTTATTGTCTGCCTGGTGTCGACGCTAGAACAATTGATCTTGTTGTCTGCCTGGTGTCAACGCTAGAACAATGGATATTATTGTCTG
>CBDHHR010000849.1:2500-7500 GCA_965263245.1 Metamycoplasmataceae bacterium
CAAGCACCGGGATGAACTCGGGGTTTCGTAACATGTCGCGCTGTTGGAGATAATAAAAGGTTTTTACAAATGTCAGGAGTGGACGGATGACGGGAAAGGCCGATGTTTTGCGTAGACGAGTGAATCCCTCGGGAGCAGATGGCTCAAGCTCTGATCACATCATTTCTAACAGGGTACATCTGAGGCATTGTAGTTAGCCAGCACACGGCGTATGTTAATGCGAGAATGTGCGTTGTTGTTTTTCTTTCATTATGTAGGGGTCTTGTTTGCTTGCACAAAAGGTGTAAGTTACTACTGCACTGTACATTAAAACCGGTACCGCTTTACAGAGTAAAGAACGAGAGTAGTATAGATACTATATATACAGATACTATGCTACTAACGAGGGCCGTTATTATGTGATGTTGCATTTGTTTTTACGCGAATTTGCGTGTTTCCCCGTAATTTAACCGGCGTGACAACGTGACAATGCGGTCATGGTGACGAAAGACAACCGCGCCATAGTATGCATGATATCTAGGTTGACAATGTATATGACATGCATAAGTATTAAAGATTGAAAAAGGCAACTGTTTCGTGTTATGTACCTAAACGAGTTAACACAAACTAACCATTTGCATCTACAATCACATTTTTCACATGAGTGGTTTACACAGAAAGTGGTATTATAGTGGAAAAATCTAGCAAAACCACCGACACCATGAACGGGACCATATTAGTCGCTGCAGCCAATCAAAAACCAGCTCCTATTACACTTTGGAAAAATACTACGTCACCGAGTCGACTGCTGGTTCAGCTGTCATAACAAAGGAGAGCCAAGGCCCAAGCGGCGCCTTACGTCGGTTTACAACGAAATCGCGACAGCAACATGCCACACTGATCCTCATACGGTTGTAGCAACAGTACAGGGACTGACAGTAACAGCCTCCGTTACCGTAACATCGCTATATAAGTTAGCTTTACACAAAATACCTTTATACGGCGCGTTTGTGCGCGCGAATATTTATAAACTTTACTTACTGCATTCGCACGCGCGAAATAGTTTAATTACTTATAAATAATAACATAATAATAATTATTATTATCACTATGATCTGCAGGAAACAATAGGTTTTATTATAGTAACATAATAATATTTTATTTCATATAGCGCCACATCCATAATTGTTTGTGACGCTTCGCAACCTACTGCTATTAAAACAGTATACAATAAGAAGAATACTACCCACAGGGAATAATTTTATTATATAAATAAAAAATATATATGCAAATTCCATAACAGCAATAGTGATAAATGAATGTAAAGGTATGGTTAATATTAATAAATAATTAAAATGGTAAAATAATTAAAGTAATTAATTATGCATTAAAAAATATTATTAAATCTATTGTTTTTATTTATGAATTATATTTCCACCACCAGATATGTAATATTAATTTTGAACAAAACACTTTATCAATTATCGGAAAAAAGTATCACTGACTATGAATAGTGGTAGTAAGAAAAGCATTTAAAAAATAATATTAATATGTTATTGTTTTAGTTAGTATTGTTAAAAACATCGTTCAGGTAATATAAGCTTGCGTACTCGCAGCACACGCGGGACGTTTATAGAAATATTGTAAAAACAACAATGTAACATCGTCGAACAAAACGTTATGTCCATACTTATAAATCATATTATATTTCGGGCGACAACATGAGTGAGTCAACATGCTTTACGCCCTACATTCATTGTAACTTTCGTCTCTCTTGTGTCATTGATTTGTTGCTACATCTGCAGGACAAACCAAAACATTTTCTAATTGACTAGAAATCACGAGTATCCAAATATGTTTACAAGAGCGGGTTTTTGATTTGCTACAATCTGTGTCGGCGACATCCGTAGCGTGGGCCGCTGACTTGTTATTTTCAGCGCGAATTTTCACTAAATCACGAACGATAGGTCACCAAATAAAAATACAACCCATTTGAATACTTATGCCATTGTAAAGAATACTATGCTGCCGTTTTAGTGATATTAAATGTGTACTATTTAACGAAGAGTGAACGACGTAAAGACTGTTTGACCAACACATGTCTCAGTTCAGCATCAGATCCGGTCGCTGCTACAGGTGAAAGCAACAATCGCGTCAACAGTTTGTGTGGTCGCTGGTTGCGTTTGTCAAGTAGTCGTTCATTGTGACATCAGGTACATTTTAATCAGAAACGACCCGTGGCTAGGAAAGCGGTGGCTCAAGGCGAGTGGTCGCTCACGACAGACGTCGCCAAAGACAGATGTTACTGTATTTACAAATTTATTATTATTATGTATTTTTATGATTAATAGGACATTTTAGTTAATTATATAGACATATGTATTTTTATACTTATCTTAAACTATTACTTCTTATTGTAATTTTGTTTAATAGCAGTATGTTGTAACGCGCCACAAACAATTATATATGAAATAAAATATTATTATTATATTATAATAAAACTTATAATTTAATGCACATCATAGTGATGATAATAATTTATTTATTATTATAAATTTTTTAATTAATTAAACAATTTCACGCGTGCGAATGCGTAATTAATGTTTATAAATATTCGCTAACACAAACGCGCCGTCATTTTGTGTAGCGAGTTTACGATACCGTCTGAGGTGCGTGTAGCCGAATATATACAATAGCCGTCCTTCGAGATTCGCACTTTTTTGTGTGTGAATTTTCTTCGTTGGAAGAATGCAAGTGATTTTATTTTATAATGTAGTGTATTTATGATATGTGAGGAGAAGTTTGGCGGCTGTTGGTGGTCGTTTTCATGATTAGGTCAGAAAAAGTAAAAGCTAATATGCACAGTTCATGCCGACCAAGTAGACTCGACTACGTCATTCTGTTTTAAAATGGCGTAGTCCATAGACTTATTATGGCTATGTGTTCTAACATTTTTCTGGTAAACCGCTGACGTTAAAATGTGATTGTTGGAAGTTGTTACTTTTTATTAACTCTGTTAGGCCCATATCACCAAAACATTGAGTTTTGTTTCCCTTTTATTTAAAGAAAAGCGGTAGATATGTCCATTTTCATGATGACGTGACAGTAGACGAGGATCTGGCGCCACAAAGACGGGAGGAGGGCGCGTGACGAAATGGTAATCATTACATGGCCATTGGCTATTTGGTCAATCTTACGATATCATCTTGGCACATGTTCTACGTGAAATGTTGGTCAGGTAGGATAGTTGGATTCTAAAAGAGTACTTATTTGTTAACTATGAATTATCAGTCTGGCGGAAGATTTCGGCTTTAAAGCAGTATATGTTATAATATTACCCCCAACGATGAAAATAGCGCAAGTTCTTTAGCCAGTGCGGTAGACTTGACACGTCTGTTTGCTCTATTGCTACACGGCACTTGTTGCTCCACTGCTCCAGACAAGCACTCCTCTCTCCGTCTACACGTTCCCCTTTATTCTATCTTTCTGACACCCGTCTTTACGCCGTCCCCTCTCACCCTCTCGTCTCTCGAGCCAGTCACATCTTACAGGCGATATCTAGCAGCGATTTGGCAGTTACGAACGCGACATGCGAGTACATATTACTCGACCCATCTGGCTGGCAATACCGTACTTTTGGTGATGTATGTGTATATCAGCATTGCTATTACAGTATCCTGTAATCGTCTACCTTTGCACTGCCTGCACCAGCTGGAATCCAAAGGCCATCGGCCACTTCTGACCTTTCTCTCGTCGAATAACGTAGAACAGTAAATTACCATGTATCATCTATGACGTTGTCTTGCCTATTATGTCACTTCCCGTGGGACATAAACTGTTGCATAACCCATGGAAACGTGGTGTGGGGATTAAGATGTTGTTATCGATCATTAGTTCAGGTTCGCGTGGTTAACTTCTTTTAAATATTCTACGAACGTTGATGGTTGTTAATATTTGTTTATATAATCTGCGTGCACTGTCGGAACTGTCAAGAATGCATGCCCGTGATCAATTGCTATTGCGATAGTAATCCTGTCACGCTCGTGGTCCCGACGGCTTGGACGCCAAGTGGTGGAGACTATTGTGTGAGTACACGAAGGGACAGCCACAGAGACACAAGATGGGGACGGGAGTGGAGGTAACTTACGTAAAGGGGAGAACCGTAGCGTGCAAGTGGCGAGTTAAACAATCGACTATGTCTAGACTATCGACGACAAGCTGGACGAAACGTGATATGAGATGTCGTGCGACGAAATCGAGACTGAAACAAGACACCCGTGGCGTCATTTAATCCATGCCCGAGCACGCAGCCACGAGGCAGTGACAGACAGGCTGACGCACAACTCGTCCTGGGTCACGCTGATTCCTATAAAGAACGAACAGCTGGGTCACGGTACACCAGGTGTATAAATGATACACCAGGTTTATAACGTGGTACACCATGTGTATAACGTGGTACACCGGGTGTATAACATGGCACACCAGGCACACCAGGTGTATAACGTAATACACATGGGTGCATAACGTGGTAAATTAGGTGTATAACCTGGTACACTAGGTGCATAACGTGAGCTTGGTGTAGGACGGCGACGGCGACGGCGACGGCGACGGCGACGGCGACGGCGACGGCGACGGCGACGGCGACGGCGACGGCGACGGCGACGGCGACGGCGACGGCGACGGCGACGGCGACGGCGACGGCGACGGCGACGGCGACGGCGACGGCGACGGCGACGGCGACGGCGACGGCGACGGCGACGGCGACGGCGACGGCGACGGCGACGGCGACGGCGACGGCGACGGCGACGGCGACGGCGACGGCGACGGCGACGGCGACGGCGACGGCGACGGCGACGGCGACGGCGACGGCGACGGCGACGGCGACGGCGACGGCGACGGCGACGGCGACGGCGACGGCGACGGCGACGGCGACGGCGACGGCGACGGCGACGGCGACGGCGACGGCGACGGCGACGGCGACGGCGACATTAATTGTGCGAAGATCTGTCGAGGCACGCGTG
>CBDHHR010000850.1:0-5000 GCA_965263245.1 Metamycoplasmataceae bacterium
GCATCGCTTCACCAAATTTCGATTTGGACACAAGGGCTTATCTGCACTTTTTAAATGTGTTGTGGTTTGGTGCATTAACAGGCTTTTTCCTTTGCAAATGGTACGATGTTTTCCTCATGTTTATGTAGGAAAGGTGGAATGGTCTCACCTTTGTGTAATTACATGTGTCTACTGGTGGTTGAACAGTCGTATAGTTTGCTTAGGTTTATACTCAGTGGTTTTATCGGGCGGGGATTTATACCTCTGTAGCGACAAATAATGAATATATGGGATATTATCATGCTGTATGAATGTGTGCCAGAGATATATTGACGGGGTCATAAACGTGTTCAGTTTATCGTCTGGTCTCCATGACGGGCATTACAGTTCTACTATATGTATGCCTAAAAGTGGCTGCATCAGAAAGATGCGGATATATTGATTGTATCTATTGCTTATTGGAAGCAACCCATTTTCCACTAAAACTAATAGTCATCGTTTGACCAATTTCATTCTCAAAAATTACACTGCACTTATGTTGGTGACTGCGTAAAATACTTTATGATAAAAACAAATATTTTGTGTTTCAGACGAAGACGGACGGGGTACTTTGAAATAAACAAACATCAAGAAAGACTTGTTGCTGGCGGCAGATGTAAAAACGAGTCTATTTTGTCTCGTTAACATAGAAGCGAGGACAATACCATCTTCGCAAGCCAGGGCTGTTTGCCACGCAAGCTATCCTTGGCAAATCCACTATGAGAAGTACTTGAGTTAGCATGCAACACGAGCAGCGTGTGGCTGTCACATGCTATCACATGACCGAAGACTGACCATACTCTTCGCGGGCGATTACATTGGCTGACGTTAAAAGTGGAGTTTTTGAAAGGGGTGTGCCAGGCTAGAGAAGAAGTGGTACTGACGTAATCAGCCGCAGCAACCCCTGGCGCGTGAGGGTGTCATTCTCAGACAACGGAAAACATTATCGGAAATCGCGACTCCCGTGTTGCGTGCAGTGCTTGACTTGAAAGACATAGATATCGCATCGAACTATGTGTAACGAAAATAGTGTTGGAAATGTGATTGATTTTATAACCCTGTAGTTATCATCTAGTGCATGAATAAATAATAGTATATTGTAATGTTGATTAGGTTTAATATGCAGTGTTAAAACTGGCCACACAAACGCATATACACACGATCGCGCACGTGCACGTCCACGCACGCGCGCATACACATCATACAATCTGTGGTGCTGTCATTTTGTTGTGTAATCATTACCAAATATATTTTACAGAAATTCCAGAAAGGAGTGTGCCAGTGAAATTCGCTTTTTAGGCTTTGTTCGCTGTACATACCGGGCGTCAAGGAGAACACTCTAACGAGCTGTAACGTCAAAAATGTTGAAAGTGTCAGATAAATTCTCCTCCGTGTGGAAATACATTACAAGATGACATTTGCCAACTGCAGTGTAGGCAAACTGTGATGCCCCAGATAGGGTCAACGCAGGGCGTATTGTTTAAACACACTTAAGTAGGACCCTCCCAATATTGTCACGCCTGTAATCCCCGTGTTATTTCTTCGCACACTACTTCATTAATATGTCAAGTGGACGGGTGTTCTTGAATTACAATGATGACTAAATTATGGTAGAATATTGAAAGGTTTCCCAGCCTGTACATCAATTAATAGACCGTCTATGCCACTAATTCTACATTATTGTGAGAATTAAAATAGTCATAGTTAATCCCGCCGTTTACCCGCATAATTCAGTTTGTTTATATATATATATATATATATATATATATATATATATATATATATATATATATATACATATATATTTCATTTTAGTAATTATTCCGGGTATACCGACGTTTCACATGGCTGATACAATTGTATTTCCGTTTCTTTTGACAATTCAAGGTATAACACCTAGGTCATCGGCGTTTGGTGCGTTAGTTCTAGGTTCTGTGCATGAGGCTCGTGGTGATTTTCTATAACCGTCGTTATGAATATATATATATATATATATATATATATATATATATATATATATATATATATAGAGAGAGAGAGAGAGAGAGAGAGAGAGAGAGACACACACACACACACACAGAGAGAGAGAGACAGAGGAGAGAGAGGAGAGAGGAGAGAGAGGAGAGAGAGACAGAGAGAGGAGAGAGAGAGAGAGAGGAGAGAGAGAGAGAGAGAGAGAGGGAGGAGAGAGAGAGAGAGAGAGAGAGAAAGAGAAAGCGCGCGGATGTTAGCAATTGAACGTACTGTAGATTTTCCAATAGATAAAAGCATTAAATCAATGCGGCCATGTCCATAATCTAATCAACAAATTCATCATTATCATATCATGGAATGGAAAAAGGCCAATGTAATACCGTTGCCAAAAACAAGCCCCCCTGTGTCGATTGAAAAAGACATTAGACCAATTTCACTAACTCCAATAGCTGCCAAGGTGTTTGAATCAATAATAATGAAATGGGTGGATGACACAGTTGAAGGTGAAATTGATGCTAAGCAATTTGGGGGAATTAGCGGAACGTCCACAACAGACGTTCTTGTCGAACTGGTTCATATGTGGTATAAGGCGACAGATAAATTGAATTCTTATGTCAGAGTTGTAATGCTAGACTTTAGCAAAGCGTTTGATCTTATTAATCATCATTTGTTGCTAGATAAGCTACAGTCGTATGGATTGCCCGCACATATTTTAAGATGGATGGCAACATTTCTATTAGTACTCAACGAGTAAAAATAGGAAATGAATATTCCCATTCTGGTCATCCCAATGGGGGAGTACTGCAAAGGGCATTGTCTGGAACTAAATGTTTCCTTGTTTATATAAATGATTTAAGAACGACTGTTCCATTATATAAGTATGTAGATGACAGTACGTTATTTGAAATATGCGACAGAAATGATGTATCTGTTATACAAGAGTCGGTTGATATTGCTGCTAGATGGACAGAACAGAATGATATGAAAATTAATTCGGAAAAATCAAAAGAAATAATCATTAGTTTTGCACAAGATGGCAATTTCAGAAGCACTATTCCGAATATAAAGATTGATGGGATGGATATAGCACAAGTTTGCCATGCGAAACTATTAGGTGTGACCATTTCTCAGGATCTGACATGGAACAAACACGTGGATAATACTGTGAAAAAGGCTGGTAAACGCTTGTACATGTTATATCAGTTAAAGCGTGCAGGGATTACCCAGAAAGATCTGGTCAGTGTATATGTTAGTGTGGTGAGACCAGTTCTAGAATATGCATGTCCTGTATGGCACACTAACTTGCCCCAATATTTGTCTGACAATATTGAAGTTATACAAAAAAGGGCACTAAAATGTATTTTTCCTGGATTGGGTTACGCGTAAATACTTAGACGTGTTAACCTGGATACGTTGAATGTAAGACGGGACAGCATTTGTCAAAAATATTTTGATAAAATTTAAGTCGGCACACACATATTAAATTATCTGCTGCCTGACAAAAGACATATCAAATACACTGTTAGACAACAAAATGTGTACCCGTTACCAGTTACTAGAACGAATAGATTCCGTAACTCCTTTATACCTTGGGCTTTATACAACTGTCAGTAAAAAGGCTATTAATATGGTATATTTGCGGTATCAAATGTATTTCTATTGTATTTGTATGATGTTTTGATGAGTTAATTGTAACCTATTGTAATGTCAATCCAACTCAGTTGAGTTGCTAATAAAACGTGTGTTATTATTATTATCATTGTGTTGATTTGTTTGAATACACATTTTTCATATATTTATTGAAAGTTTTCGTGGGGCCCAAAGGGGCAAAATATAAACACACGCGGGTGAGATATACATATGAACGAAAATTAGTGTCTTCGTATTTTCTACAAACCAAAACCTATATTAGTGATGTTGAACTAGTGGTAGTAAGCATTGTTCAATTTCTTGTTGACCTGTAAAGAAAAGCATGTATTCAATTTTAATAAACAAAAAACATGCATCATGGTAGTGGAGATGGGAGTAAATAATGATGCCATGTAATAACTATTACATGGTGTACACATATTCATTTTTGACATTTTATGTCAAACATGAATATGTTAGGTTGTCTGGTGAAAGCAAATGTTGGAAATGACAAAATAAGGTTAATGTGATGCCAACAGCACCTTCCATTAGAAAATATTCAAGCATTCATAATATGTATGTCTACCTTCTTCAACACTGTATTATTGATTTTTTTAGTCATCGCTGCCGTATTTCCCTTGCTATATGTTGAGTGAGGTGGACCACCTCGGTTTTTTTCTAAGCCAATTTACTCAAAATATGCCAGGATGGCCACCTCATAAGTATTTCTTGCTATAAACATGTTTACACTTGTAGCTGTGCATTTGTTTCCTCTCTATTTCCCAGGGAATAAGTTAAAACATCCTTCAGAATGGAAGGTAATTTAAAAAAGTGATCTACGTAGCCATGCCCCCCGACTCACATAGTGTATGTGCATTAATGTCTGTGTTGACACACTGGGTATAATATGCATTATACAAGACTAACAAGAGCAAAGGTCATTCTAATTTTCCATGTTCAAGATAATATGTGAATGAAAACAATGCGTATTTAAATGGACATATTAAAATATTTTGATAATTTATACGTTGTTGATTGTTAAAATGTTTAAATTACCTGGATTGATCAGATGTGAGCCTCCCGCAGACTACGTATCTTCGCGGCATCTGCCATACCCATGTGACTGCCTTAATCTTAGCCCCTCCTCTGCCTTGTCTCACTTTTGCATTGTAGTGTGGCCTGTAGCAATATTATAATTCGAATATATTATGCATTCATATACTGCTGTGATGACAATGTTGATAAATGTTTGAAAACAGCTGGCACGTGTGAGTTGAAAGGTACCAGGTACATAGACGACAGCCATGCATCATTGACTACAATGGAAACAAGTGCAAGAATGTTATATGTAATACTTGCATGATATAATAGTGTACACC
>CBDHHR010000851.1:0-57776 GCA_965263245.1 Metamycoplasmataceae bacterium
CAGTGACCATCCAACTAGCTGCATGTCAGTGACCTTCCAACTATCTGCATGTCAGTGACCCTCCAACTATCTGCATGTCAGTGACCATCCAACTATCTGCATGTCAGTGACCATCCAACTATCTGCATGTCAGTGACCATCCAACTATCTGCATGTCAGTGACCATCCAACTATCTGCATGTCAGTGACCATCCAACTATCTGCATGTCAGTGACCATCCAACTATCTGCATGTCAGTGACCATCCAACTATCTGCATGTCAGTGACCATCCAACTATCTGCCTGTCAGTGACCCTCCAACTATCTGCATGTCAGTGACCATCCAACTATCTGCATGTCAGTGACCCTCCAACTAGCTGCATGTCAGTGACCCTCCAACTATCTGCATGTCAGTGACCCTCCAACTATCTGCATGTCAGTGACCATCCAACTATCTGCATGTCAGTGACCCTCCAACTAGCTGCATGTCAGTGACCATCCAACTATCTGCCTGTCAGTGACCATCCAACTATCTGCATGTCAGTGACCCTCCAACTATCTGCATGTCAGTGACCCTCCAACTATCTGCATGTCAGTGACCCTCCAACTATCTGCATGTCAGTGACCCTCCAACTATCTGCATGTCAGTGACCCTCCAACTATCTGCATGTCAGTGACCCTCCAACTATCTGCATGTCAGTGACCATCCAACTATCTGCATGTCAGTGACCCTCCAACTAGCTGCATGTCAGTGACCCTCCAACTATCTGCATGTCAGTGACCATCCAACTATCTGCATGTCAGTGACCCTCCAACTATCTGCATGTCAGTGACCATCCAACTATCTGCATGTCAGTGACCATCCAACTATCTGCATGTCAGTGACCATCCAACTATCTGCATGTCAGTGACCATCCAACTATCTGCATCAGTGACCCTCCAACTATCTGCATGTCAGTGACCATCCAACTATCTGCATGTCAGTGACCCTCCAACTATCTGCATGTCAGTGACCCTCCAACTATCTGCATGTCAGTGACCATCCAACTAGCTGCATGTTAATGACCCCCCAACTAGCTGCATGACCATCCAACTAGCTGCATGTCAGTGACCATCCAACTATCTGCATGTCAGTGACCCTCCAACTATCTATGTCAGTGACCATCCAACTATCTGCATGTCAGTGACCCTCCAACTATCTGCATGTCAGTGACCCTCCAACTATCTGCATGTCAGTGACCATCCAACTATCTGCATGTCAGTGACCCTCCAACTATCTGCATGTCAGTGACCATCCAACTATCTGCATGTCAGTGACCATCCAACTATCTGCATGTCAGTGACCCTCCAACTATCTGCATGTCAGTGACCCTCCAACTATCTGCATGTCAGTGACCATCCAACTATCTGCATGTCAGTGACCCTCCAACTATCTGCATGTCAGTGACCCTCCAACTATCTGCATGTCAGTGACCCTCCAACTATCTGCATGTCAGTGACCATCCAACTATCTGCATGTCAGTGACCATCCAACTATCTGCATGTCAGTGACCCTCCAACTATCTGCATGTCAGTGACCCTCCAACTATCTGCATGTCAGTGACCATCCAACTATCTGCATGTCAGTGACCCTCCAACTATCTGCATGTCAGTGACCATCCAACTATCTGCATGTCAGTGACCCTCCAACTATCTGCATGTCAGTGACCCTCCAACTATCTGCATGTCAGTGACCCTCCAACTATCTGCATGTCAGTGACCCATCCAACTATCTGCATGTCAGTGACCCTCCAACTATCTGCATGTCAGTGACCATCCAACTATCTGCATGTCAGTGACCCTCCAACTATCTGCATGTCAGTGACCCTCCAACTATCTGCATGTCAGTGACCATCCAACTATCTGCATGTCAGTGACCCTCCAACTATCTGCATGTCAGTGACCCTCCAACTATCTGCATGTCAGTGACCCTCCAACTATCTGCATGTCAGTGACAGTGACCATCCAACTATCTGCTGCCTGTCAGTGACCCTCCAACTATCTGCATGTCAGTGACCCTCCAACTATCTGCATGTCAGTGACCCTCCAACTATCTGCATGTCAGTGACCCTCCAACTATCTGCATGTCAGTGACCCTCCAACTATCTGCCTGTCAGTGACCCTCCAACTGTCAGTGACCCTCCAACTAATGTCAGTGACCATCCAACTATCTGCCTGTCAGTGACCATCCAACTATCCCTGTCAACCCTCCAACTAGCTGCATGTCAGTGACCCCTCCAACTAGCTGCTGTCAGTGTCAATGATCTGCATGTCCCCCCAACTAGCTGTCATGTCAATGACCCCCCAACTAGCTGCATGTCAACTATGATGTCAGTGACCCCCAACTAGCTGCATGTCTGCAATGATCTGCCCCCCAACTAGCTGTATGTCATCCAACTATCTGCCCCCTCCAACTATCTGCATGTCAGTGACCATCCAACTATCTGCCTGTCAGTGACCCATCCAACTATCTGCCTGTCAGTGACCCTCCAACTATCTGCATGTCAGTGACCCTCCAACTATCTGCATGTCAGTGACCCTCCAACTATCTGCATGTCAGTGACCATCCAACTATCTGCATGTCAGTGACCCTCCAACTATCTGCATGTCAGTGACCATCCAACTATCTGCATGTCAGTGACCCTCCAACTATCTGCATGTCAGTGACCATCCAACTATCTGCATGTCAGTGACCATCCAACTATCTGCATGTCAGTGACCATCCAACTATCTGCATGTCAGTGACCCTCCAACTATCTGCATGTCAGTGACCCTCCAACTATCTGCATGTCAGTGACCCTCCAACTATCTGCATGTCAGTGACCCTCCAACTATCTGCATGTCAGTGACCATCCAACTATCTGCATGTCAGTGACCATCCAACTATCTGCCTGTCAGTGACCCTCCAACTATCTGCACTGTCAGTGACCCTCCAACTATCTGCCTGTCAGTGACCCTCCAACTATCTGCATGTCAGTGACCCTCCAACTATCTGCATGTCAGTGACCATCCAACTATCTGCCTGTCAGTGACCCTCCAACTATCTGCCTGTCAGTGACCCTCCAACTATCTGCATGTCAGTGACCCTCCAACTATCTGCATGTCAGTGACCATCCAACTATCTGCCTGTCAGTGACCCTCCAACTATCTGCATGTCAGTGACCCTCCAACTATCTGCATGTCAGTGACCCTCCAACTATCTGCATGTCAGTGACCATCCAACTATCTGCATGTCAGTGACCATCCAACTATCTGCATGTCAGTGACCATCCAACTATCTGCATGTCAGTGACCCTCCAACTATCTGCATGTCAGTGACCATCCAACTATCTGCATGTCAGTGACCCTCCAACTATCTGCATGTCAGTGACCATCCAACTATCTGCATGTCAGTGACCCTCCAACTATCTGCCTGTCAGTGACCCTCCAACTATCTGCATGTCAGTGACCCTCCAACTATCTGCATGTCAGTGACCATCCAACTATCTGCATGTCAGTGACCATCCAACTATCTGCATGTCAGTGACCATCCAACTAGCTGCATGTCAGTGACCCTCCAACTATCTGCCTGTCAGTGACCATCCAACTATCTGCATGTCAGTGACCCTCCAACTATCTGCATGTCAGTGACCATCCAACTATCTGCATGTCAGTGACCCTCCAACTATCTGCATGTCAGTGACCATCCAACTATCTGCATGTCAGTGACCCTCCAACTATCTGCATGTCAGTGACCATCCAACTATCTGCATGTCAGTGACCATCCAACTATCTGCATGTCAGTGACCATCCAACTATCTGCATGTCAGTGACCCTCCAACTATCTGCATGTCAGTGACCATCCAACTATCTGCATGTCAGTGACCATCCAACTATCTGCATGTCAGTGACCATCCAACTATCTGCATGTCAGTGACCCTCCAACTATCTGCATGTCAGTGACCCTCCAACTATCTGCATGTCAGTGACCATCCAACTATCTGCATGTCAGTGACCATCCAACTATCTGCATGTCAGTGACCCTCCAACTATCTGCATGTCAGTGACCATCCAACTAGCTGCATGTCAGTGACCATCCAACTATCTGCCTGTCAGTGACCCTCCAACTATCTGCATGTCAGTGACCCTCCAACTATCTGCATGTCAGTGACCCTCCAACTATCTGCATGTCAGTGACCATCCAACTATCTGCATGTCAGTGACCATCCAACTATCTGCATGTCAGTGACCCTCCAACTATCTGCATGTCAGTGACCCTCCAACTATCTGCATGTCAGTGACCATCCAACTATCTGCATGTCAGTGACCATCCAACTATCTGCATGTCAGTGACCCTCCAACTATCTGCATGTCAGTGACCATCCAACTATCTGCATGTCAGTGACCATCCAACTATCTGCATGTCAGTGACCCTCCAACTATCTGCATGTCAGTGACCCTCCAACTATCTGCATGTCAGTGACCATCCAACTATCTGCATGTCAGTGACCATCCAACTATCTGCATGTCAGTGACCCTCCAACTATCTGCATGTCAGTGACCATCCAACTATCTGCATGTCAGTGACCATCCAACTATCTGCATGTCAGTGACCCTCCAACTAGCTGCATGTCAGTGACCATCCAACTATCTGCATGTCAGTGACCATCCAACTATCTGCATGTCAGTGACCCTCCAACTATCTGCATGTCAGTGACCCTCCAACTATCTGCATGTCAGTGACCCTCCAACTATCTGCATGTCAGTGACCATCCAACTATCTGCCTGTCAGTGACCCTCCAACTATCTGCATGTCAGTGACCCTCCAACTATCTGCATGTCAGTGACCATCCAACTATCTGCATGTCAGTGACCCTCCAACTATCTGCATGTCAGTGACCATCCAACTATCTGCATGTCAGTGACCCTCCAACTATCTGCATGTCAGTGACCATCCAACTATCTGCATGTCAGTGACCATCCAACTATCTGCATGTCAGTGACCCTCCAACTATCTGCATGTCAGTGACCCTCCAACTATCTGCATGTCAGTGACCCTCCAACTATCTGCATGTCAGTGACCATCCAACTATCTGCATGTCAGTGACCCTCCAACTATCTGCATGTCAGTGACCATCCAACTATCTGCATGTCAGTGACCATCCAACTATCTGCATGTCAGTGACCCTCCAACTAGCTGCATGTCAGTGACCCTCCAACTATCTGCATGTCAGTGACCCTCCAACTATCTGCATGTCAGTGACCATCCAACTATCTGCATGTCAGTGACCATCCAACTATCTGCATGTCAGTGACCCTCCAACTATCTGCATGTCAGTGACCATCCAACTAGCTGCATGTCAGTGACCTTCCAACTATCTGCATGTCAGTGACCCTCCAACTATCTGCATGTCAGTGACCATCCAACTATCTGCATGTCAGTGACCATCCAACTATCTGCATGTCAGTGACCATCCAACTATCTGCATGTCAGTGACCATCCAACTATCTGCATGTCAGTGACCATCCAACTATCTGCATGTCAGTGACCATCCAACTATCTGCATGTCAGTGACCATCCAACTATCTGCATGTCAGTGACCATCCAACTATCTGCCTGTCAGTGACCCTCCAACTATCTGCATGTCAGTGACCATCCAACTATCTGCATGTCAGTGACCATCCAACTAGCTGCATGTCAGTGACCATCCAACTAGCTGCATGTCAGTGACCATCCAACTAGCTGCATGTCAGTGACCATCCAACTAGCTGCATGTCAGTGACCCTCCAACTAGCTGCATGTCAGTGACCATCCAACTAGCTGCATGTCAGTGACCATCCAACTAGCTGCATGTCAGTGACCATCCAACTAGCTGCATGTCAGTGACCCTCCAACTAGCTGCATGTCAGTGACCATCCAACTATCTGCATGTCAGTGACCCTCCAACTATCTGCATGTCAGTGACCCTCCAACTATCTGCATGTCAGTGACCATCCAACTATCTGCCTGTCAGTGACCATCCAACTATCTGCATGTCAGTGACCATCCAACTATCTGCATGTCAGTGACCCTCCAACTATCTGCATGTCAGTGACCCTCCAACTATCTGCATGTCAGTGACCATCCAACTATCTGCATGTCAGTGACCCTCCAACTATCTGCCTGTCAGTGACCCTCCAACTATCTGCATGTCAGTGACCCTCCAACTAGCTGCATGTCAGTGACCCTCCAACTAGCTGCATGTCAGTGACCCTCCAACTAGCTGCATGTCAGTGACCCTCCAACTAGCTGCATGTCAGTGACCATCCAACTAGCTGCATGTCAGTGACCCTCCAACTAGCTGCATGTCAGTGACCATCCAACTAGCTGCATGTCAGTGACCATCCAACTAGCTGCATGTCAGTGACCCCCCAACTAGCTGCATGTCAATGACCCCCCAACTAGCTGCCTGTCAGTGACCCTCCAACTAGCTGCATGTCAATGACCCCCCAACTAGCTGCATGTCAATGACCATCCAACTATCTGCATGTCAGTGACCCTCCAACTATCTGCATGTCAGTGACCCTCCAACTATCTGCCTGTCAGTGACCCTCCAACTAGCTGCATGTCAGTGACCCTCCAACTATCTGCATGTCAGTGACCCTCCAACTAGCTGCATGTCAGTGACCATCCAACTAGCTGCATGTCAGTGACCCTCCAACTAGCTGCCTGTCAGTGACCCTCCAACTAGCTGCATGTCAGTGACCATCCAACTAGCTGCATGTCAGTGACCCTCCAACTAGCTGCATGTCAGTCCAACCTGCATGTCAGTGACCCTCCAACTATCTGCATGTCAGTGACCATCCAACTATCTGCCTGTCAGTGACCATCCAACTATCTGCATGTCAGTGACCCTCCAACTATCTGCATGTCAGTGACCATCCAACTATCTGCATGTCAGTGACCCTCCAACTATCTGCATGTCAGTGACCATCCAACTATTTGCCTGTCAGTGACCATCCAACTAGCTGCATGTCAGTGACCCTCCAACTATCTGCATGTCAGTGACCCTCCAACTATCTGCATGTCAGTGACCCTCCAACTATCTGCATGTCAGTGACCCTCCAACTATCTGCATGTCAGTGACCCTCCAACTATCTGCATGTCAGTGACCCTCCAACTAGCTGCATGTCAGTGACCATCCAACTATCTGCCTGTCAGTGACCATCCAACTATCTGCATGTCAGTGACCCTCCAACTATTTGCTGTCAGTGACCATCCAACTATCTGCATGTCAGTGACCCTCCAACTATCTGCATGTCAGTGACCATCCAACTATCTGCATGTCAGTGACCCTCCAACTATCTGCATGTCAGTGACCATCCAACTATCTGCATGTCAGTGACCCTCCAACTATCTGCATGTCAGTGACCATCCAACTATCTGCATGTCAGTGACCCTCCAACTAGCTGCATGTCAGTGACCATCCAACTATCTGCATGTCAGTGACCCTCCAACTATCTGCATGTCAGTGACCATCCAACTATCTGCATGTCAGTGACCCTCCAACTATCTGCATGTCAGTGACCCTCCAACTATCTGCATGTCAGTGACCCTCCAACTAGCTGCATGTCAGTGACCATCCAACTATCTGCATGTCAGTGACCCTCCAACTATCTGCATGTCAGTGACCATCCAACTATCTGCATGTCAGTGACCCTCCAACTATCTGCATGTCAGTGACCCTCCAACTATCTGCATGTCAGTGACCATCCAACTATCTGCATGTCAGTGACCATCCAACTATCTGCATGTCAGTGACCATCCAACTATCTGCATGTCAGTGACCCTCCAACTAGCTGCATGTCAGTGACCATCCAACTATCTGCATGTCAGTGACCCTCCAACTATCTGCCTGTCAGTGACCATCCAACTATCTGCATGTCAGTGACCCTCCAACTATCTGCATGTCAGTGACCCTCCAACTATCTGCATGTCAGTGACCCTCCAACTATCTGCATGTCAGTGACCATCCAACTATCTGCATGTCAGTGACCCTCCAACTATCTGCATGTCAGTGACCATCCAACTATCTGCATGTCAGTGACCCTCCAACTATCTGCATGTCAGTGACCCTCCAACTATCTGCATGTCAGTGACCATCCAACTATCTGCATGTCAGTGACCATCCAACTATCTGCATGTCAGTGACCATCCAACTAGCTGCATGTCAGTGACCATCCAACTATCTGCATGTCAGTGACCCTCCAACTATCTGCATGTCAGTGACCATCCAACTATCTGCATGTCAGTGACCATCCAACTATCTGCATGTCAGTGACCCTCCAACTATCTGCATGTCAGTGACCATCCAACTATCTGCATGTCAGTGACCATCCAACTATCTGCATGTCAGTGACCCTCCAACTATCTGCATGTCAGTGACCATCCAACTATCTGCATGTCAGTGACCATCCAACTATCTGCATGTCAGTGACCATCCAACTATCTGCATGTCAGTGACCATCCAACTATCTGCATGTCAGTGACCATCCAACTATCTGCATGTCAGTGACCATCCAACTATCTGCATGTCAGTGACCCTCCAACTATCTGCATGTCAGTGACCATCCAACTATCTGCATGTCAGTGACCCTCCAACTATCTGCATGTCAGTGACCATCCAACTATCTGCATGTCAGTGACCCTCCAACTATCTGCATGTCAGTGACCCTCCAACTATCTGCATGTCAGTGACCATCCAACTATCTGCATGTCAGTGACCCTCCAACTAGCTGCATGTCAGTGACCCTCCAACTAGCTGCATGTCAGTGACCCTCCAACTATCTGCATGTCAGTGACCATCCAACTATCTGCATGTCAGTGACCATCCAACTATCTGCATGTCAGTGACCCTCCAACTATCTGCATGTCAGTGACCATCCAACTATCTGCATGTCAGTGACCATCCAACTATCTGCATGTCAGTGACCCTCCAACTATTTGCCTGTCAGTGACCCTCCAACTATCTGCATGTCACCATCCAACTATCTGCATCTGTCAGTGACCATGTCAGTGATCCAACTATCTGCATGTCAGTGACCATCCAACTATCTGCATGTCAGTGACCCATCCAACTATCTGCATGTCAGTGACCCTCCAACTATCTGCATGTCAGTGACCATCCAACTATCTGCCTGTCAGTGACCATCCAACTATCTGCATGTCAGTGACCCTCCAACTATCTGCCTGTCCATCCAACTATCTGCATGTCAGTGACCATCCAACTATCTGCATGTCAGTGACCCTCCAACTATCTGCATGTCAGTGACCATCCAACTATCTGCATGTCAGTGACCATCCAACTATCTGCATGTCAGTGACCCTCCAACTATCTATGTCAGTGCATGTCAGTGACCCTCCAACTATCTGCATGTCAGTGACCCTCCAACTAGCTGCATGTCAGTGACCATCCAACTATCTGCATGTCAGTGACCCTCCAACTATCTGCATGTCAGTGACCCTCCAACTATCTGCATGTCAGTGACCATCCAACTATCTGCATGTCAGTGACCATCCAACTATCTGCATGTCAGTGACCATCCAACTATCTGCATGTCAGTGACCATCCAACTATCTGCATGTCAGTGACCATCCAACTATCTGCATGTCAGTGACCATCCAACTATCTGCATGTCAGTGACCATCCAACTATCTGCATGTCAGTGACCCTCCAACTATCTGCATGTCAGTGACCATCCAACTATCTGCATGTCAGTGACCATCCAACTATCTGCATGTCAGTGACCCTCCAACTAGCTGCATGTCAGTGACCCTCCAACTATCTGCATGTCAGTGACCATCCAACTATCTGCATGTCAGTGACCATCCAACTATCTGCATGTCAGTGACCCTCCAACTAGCTGCATGTCAGTGACCATCCAACTATCTGCATGTCAGTGACCATCCAACTATCTGCATGTCAGTGACCATCCAACTATCTGCATGTCAGTGACCCTCCAACTATCTGCATGTCAGTGACCCTCCAACTATCTGCATGTCAGTGACCCTCCAACTATCTGCATGTCAGTGACCATCCAACTATCTGCATGTCAGTGACCCTCCAACTATCTGCATGTCAGTGACCTATCTCCAACTGCAACTAGCTGCATGTCAGTGACCTTCCAACTATCTGCATGTCAGTGACCCTCCAACTATCTGCATGTCAGTGACCATCCAACTATCTGCATGTCAGTGACCCTCCAACTATCTGCATGTCAGTGACCCTCCAACTATCTGCATGTCAGTGACCAATCTGCATGTCAGTGACCGCCCAATCTGCATGTCAGTGACCCCCCAACTAGCTGCATGTCATCCAACTACTGCATCTGCACTGTGCATGTAATGACCATCCAACTATCTGCATGTCAGTGACCTAGCTCCAACTATCTGCATGTCAGTGACCCATCCAACTATCTGCCTGTCAGTGACCCTCCAAACTGCATGTCTGACCCCCAACTGCTGCATGTGACCATCCAACTATCTGCATGTCAGTGACCATCCAACTATCTGCATGTCAGTGACCATCCAACTATCTGCATGTCAGTGACCATCCAACTATCTGCATGTCAGTGACCCTCCAACTATCTGCATGTCAGTGACCATCCAACTATCTGCATGTCAGTGACCCTCCAACTAGCTGCATGTCAGTGACCATCCAACTAGCTGCATGTCAGTGACCCTCCAACTAGCTGCATGTCAGTGACCATCCAACTAGCTGCATGTCAGTGACCCTCCAACTAGCTGCATGTCAGTGACCCTCCAACTAGCTGCATGTCAGTGACCATCCAACTAGCTGCATGTCAGTGACCATCCAACTATCTGCATGTCAGTGACCCTCCAACTAGCTGCATGTCAGTGACCCTCCAACTATCTGCCTGTCAGTGACCCTCCAACTAGCTGCATGTCAGTGACCCTCCAACTATCTGCATGTCAGTGACCCTCCAACTATCTGCATGTCAGTGACCCTCCAACTATCTGCCTGTCAGTGACCCTGCAACTATCTGCCTGTCAGTGACCCTCCAACTAGCTGCATGTCAGTGACCCTCCAACTATCTGCATGTCAGTGACCCTCCAACTCTGCATGTCAGTGACCCTCCAACTATCTGCATGTCAGTGACCCTCCAACTATCTGCATGTCAGTGACCCTCCAACTAGCTGCATGTCAGTGACCTTCCAACTATCTGCATGTCAGTGACCCTCCAACTATCTGCATGTCAGTGACCCTCCAACTATCTGCATGTCAGTGACCCTCCAACTATCTGCATGTCAGTGACCCTCCAACTATCTGCATGTCAGTGCTGCATGTCAGTGACTCCCCAATTAGCTGCATGTCAGTAACCGCCGAACTAGCTGCTTGTCAATGACCCCCCAACTAGCTGCATGTCAATGACCCCCCAACTAGCTGCATGTCAATGACCCCCCAACTAGCTGCATGTTAATGACCCCCCAACTAGCTGTATGTCAATAACCCCCTAACTAGCTGCATGTCAATGACCCCCCAACTAGCTGCATGTCAATGACCCCCCCAACTAGCTGTATGTCAATGACCCCCCAACTAGCTGCATGTCTATGACCCCCAACTAGCTGCATGTCAATGACCCCCCCAACTAGCTGTATGTCAATGACCCCCCCCCCAACCTGCATGTCCCCCCCAACTATCTGCATGTCAGTGACCATCCAACTATCTGCATGTCAGTGACCATCCAACTATCTGCCTGTCGGTGACCCTCCAACTATCTGCATGTCAGTGACCATCCAACTATCTGCATGTCAGTGACCCTCCAACTAGCTGCATGTCAGTGACCATCCAACTAGCTGCATGTCAGTGACCCTCCAACTAGCTGCATGTCAGTGACCATCCAACTAGCTGCATGTCAGTGACCCTCCAACTAGCTGCATGTCAGTGACCCTCCAACTAGCTGCATGTCAGTGACCATCCAACTAGCTGCATGTCAGTGACCATCCAACTATCTGCATGTCAGTGACCCTCCAACTAGCTGCATGTCAGTGACCCTCCAACTATCTGCCTGTCAGTGACCCTCCAACTATCTGCATGTCAGTGACCCTCCAACTATCTGCATGTCAGTGACCATCCAACTATCTGCATGTCAGTGACCATCCAACTATCTGCATGTCAGTGACCCTCCAACTATTTGCCTGTCAGTGACCCTCCAACTATCTGCATGTCAGTGACCCTCCAACTATCTGCATGTCAGTGACCATCCAACTATCTGCCTGTCAGTGACCCTCCAACTATTTGCCTGTCAGTGACCCTCCAACTATCTGCATGTCAGTGACCCTCCAACTATCTGCATGTCAGTGACCATCCAACTATCTGCATGTCAGTGACCCTCCAACTATCTGCATGTCAGTGACCATCCAACTATCTGCATGTCAGTGACCCTCCAACTATCTGCATGTCAGTGACCATCCAACTATCTGCATGTCAGTGACCCTCCAACTATCTGCATGTCAGTGACCATCCAACTATCTGCATGTCAGTGACCCTCCAACTAGCTGCCTGTCAGTGACCATCCAACTATCTGCATGTCAGTGACCCTCCAACTATCTGCATGTCAGTGACCATCCAACTATCTGCATGTCAGTGACCATCCAACTATCTGCATGTCAGTGACCCTCCAACTAGCTGCATGTCAGTGACCATCCAACTATCTGCCTGTCAGTGACCATCCAACTATCTGCATGTCAGTGACCCTCCAACTATCTGCATGTCAGTGACCCTCCAACTATCTGCATGTCAGTGACCCTCCAACTATCTGCATGTCAGTGACCATCCAACTATCTGCCTGTCAGTGACCCTCCAACTATCTGCATGTCAGTGACCATCCAACTATCTGCATGTCAGTGACCATCCAACTATCTGCATGTCAGTGACCATCCAACTATCTGCATGTCAGTGACCCTCCAACTATCTGCATGTCAGTGACCATCCAACTATCTGCATGTCAGTGACCCTCCAACTATCTGCATGTCAGTGACCATCCAACTATCTGCATGTCAGTGACCCTCCAACTACTGCATGTCAGTGACCATCCAACTATCTGCATGTCAGTGACCCTCCAACTATCTGCATGTCAGTGACCATCCAACTATCTGCATGTCAGTGACCCTCCAACTATCTGCATGTCAGTGACCCTCCAACTCTGCATGTCAGTGACCCTCCAACTATCTGCATGTCAGTGACCATCCAACTAGCTGTCAGTGACCCTCCAACTATCTGCATGTCAGTGACCAGTTCCAACTATCTGCATGTCAGTGACCCTCCAACTATCTGCATGTCAGTGACCATCCAACTATCTGCATGTCAGTGACCATCCAACTATCTGCATGTCAGTGACCATCCAACTATCTGCATGTCAGTGACCCTCCAACTATTTGCCTGTCAGTGACCCTCCAACTATCTGCATGTCAGTGACCATCCAACTATCTGCATGTCAGTGACCCTCCAACTATCTGCATGTCAGTGACCCTCCAACTATCTGCATGTCAGTGACCATCCAACTATCTGCATGTCAGTGACCATCCAACTATCTGCATGTCAGTGACCCTCCAACTATCTGCATGTCAGTGACCATCCAACTATCTGCATGTCAGTGATGTCAGTGACCATCCAACTATCTGCATGTCAGTGACCCTCCAACTATCTGCATGTCAGTGACCCTCCAACTATCTGCATGTCAGTGACCATCCAACTATCTGCATGTCAGTGACCCTCCAACTATCTGCATGTCAGTGACCATCCAACTATCTGCATGTCAGTGACCATCCAACTATCTGCATGTCAGTGACCCTCCAACTAGCTGCATGTCAGTGACCCTCCAACTATCTGCATGTCAGTGACCCTCCAACTATCTGCATGTCAGTGACCCTCCAACTATCTGCATGTCAGTGACCCTCCAACTATCTGCATGTCAGTGACCCTCCAACTATCTGCATGTCAGTGACCATCCAACTATCTGCATGTCAGTGACCCTCCAACTATCTGCATGTCAGTGACCCTCCAACTATCTGCATGTCAGTGACCATCCAACTATCTGCATGTCAGTGACCCTCCAACTATCTGCATGTCAGTGACCCTCCAACTATCTGCATGTCAGTGACCCTCCAACTATCTGCATGTCAGTGACCATCCAACTATCTGCATGTCAGTGACCCTCCAACTATCTGCATGTCAGTGACCATCCAACTATCTGCATGTCAGTGACCATCCAACTATCTGCATGTCAGTGACCCTCCAACTATCTGCATGTCAGTGACCCTCCAACTATCTGCATGTCAGTGACCCTCCAACTATCTGCATGTCAGTGACCATCCAACTATCTGCATGTCAGTGACCATCCAACTATCTGCATGTCAGTGACCCTCCAACTATCTGCATGTCAGTGACCATCCAACTAGCTGCATGTCAGTGACCTTCCAACTATCTGCATGTCAGTGACCCTCCAACTATCTGCATGTCAGTGACCATCCAACTATCTGCATGTCAGTGACCATCCAACTATCTGCATGTCAGTGACCATCCAACTATCTGCATGTCAGTGACCATCCAACTATCTGCATGTCAGTGACCATCCAACTATCTGCATGTCAGTGACCATCCAACTATCTGCATGTCAGTGACCATCCAACTATCTGCATGTCAGTGACCCTCCAACTATCTGCATGTCAGTGACCCTCCAACTATCTGCATGTCAGTGACCATCCAACTATCTGCATGTCAGTGACCCTCCAACTATGTCAGTGACCCTCCAACTAGCTGCATGTCAGTGACCATCCAACTAGCTGCATGTCAGTGACCCTCCAACTAGCTGCATGTCAGTGACCATCCAACTAGCTGCATGTCAGTGACCCTCCAACTATCTGCATGTCAGTGACCCTCCAACTAGCTGCATGTCAGTGACCATCCAACTATCTGCATGTCAGTGACCCTCCAACTATCTGCATGTCAGTGACCCTCCAACTAGCTGCATGTCAGTGACCATCCAACTATCTGCATGTCAGTGACCCTCCAACTAGCTGCATGTCAGTGACCCTCCAACTATCTGCATGTCAGTGACCCTCCAACTATCTGCATGTCAGTGACCCTCCAACTATCTGCCTGTCAGTGACCCTCCAACTATCTGCCTGTCAGTGACCCTCCAACTAGCTGCATGTCAGTGACCCTCCAACTATCTGCATGTCAGTGACCCTCCAACTATCTGCATGTCAGTGACCCTCCAACTATCTGCATGTCAGTGACCCTGCAACTATCTGCCTGTCAGTGACCCTCCAACTAGCTGCATGTCAGTGACCCTCCAACTATCTGCATGTCAGTGACCCTCCAACTATCTGCATGTCAGTGACCCTCCAACTATCTGCATGTCAGTGACCCTCCAACTACTGCCTGTCTGACCATCCAACTATCTGCCTGTCAGTGACCCTCCAACTATCTGCATGTCAGTGACCCTCCAACTAGCTGCATGTCAGTGACCATCCAACTATCTGCATGTCAGTGACCCTCCAACTATCTGCCTGTCAGTGACCCTCCAACTATCTGCATGTCAGTGACCATCCAACTATCTGCATGTCAGTGACCATCCAACTAGCTGCATGTCAGTGACCATCCAACTATCTGCATGTCAGTGACCCTCCAACTATCTGCATGTCAGTGACCATCCAACTATCTGCATGTCAGTGACCATCCAACTATCTGCATGTCAGTGACCATCCAACTATCTGCATGTCGGTGACCCTCCAACTATCTGCATGTCAGTGACCCTCCAACTATCTGCATGTCAGTGACCCTCCAACTATCTGCATGTCAGTGACCATCCAACTATCTGCATGTCAGTGACCCTCCAACTATCTGCATGTCAGTGACCATCCAACTAGCTGCATGTCAGTGACCCTCCAACTATCTGCATGTCAGTGACCCTCCAACTAGCTGCATGTCAGTGACCATCCAACTAGCTGCATGTCAGTGACCCTCCAACTATCTGCATGTCAGTGACCCTCCAACTAGCTGCATGTCAGTGACCCTCCAACTAGTCAGTGATTTGCCTGTCAGTGACCATCCAACTATCTGCATGTCAGTGACCCTCCAACTATCTGCATGTCAGTGACCATCCAACTATCTGCCTGTCAGTGACCCTCCAACTATCTGCATGTCAGTGACCCTCCAACTATCTGCATGTCAGTGACCCTCCAACTATCTGCATGTCAGTGACCATCCAACTATCTGCCTGTCAGTGACCCTCCAACTATTTGCCTGTCAGTGACCCTCCAACTATCTGCATGTCAGTGACCCTCCAACTATCTGCATGTCAGTGACCATCCAACTATCTGCATGTCAGTGACCCTCCAACTATCTGCATGTCAGTGACCATCCAACTATCTGCATGTCAGTGACCCTCCAACTATCTGCATGTCAGTGACCATCCAACTATCTGCATGTCAGTGACCATCCAACTATCTGCATGTCAGTGACCATCCAACTATCTGCATGTCAGTGACCCTCCAACTAGCTGCCTGTCAGTGACCATCCAACTATCTGCATGTCAGTGACCCTCCAACTATCTGCATGTCAGTGACCATCCAACTATCTGCATGTCAGTGACCATCCAACTATCTGCATGTCAGTGACCCTCCAACTAGCTGCATGTCAGTGACCATCCAACTATCTGCCTGTCAGTGACCATCCAACTATCTGCATGTCAGTGACCCTCCAACTATCTGCATGTCAGTGACCCTCCAACTATCTGCATGTCAGTGACCCTCCAACTATCTGCATGTCAGTGACCATCCAACTATCTGCCTGTCAGTGACCCTCCAACTATCTGCATGTCAGTGACCCTCCAACTATCTGCATGTCAGTGACCATCCAACTATCTGCATGTCAGTGACCATCCAACTATCTGCATGTCAGTGACCCTCCAACTATCTGCATGTCAGTGACCATCCAACTATCTGCATGTCAGTGACCATCCAACTATCTGCATGTCAGTGACCCTCCAACTATCTGCATGTCAGTGACCTTCCAACTATCTGCATGTCAGTGACCCTCCAACTATCTGCATCTGCATGTCAGTGACCATCCAACTATCTGCATGTCAGTGACCATCCAACTATCTGCATGTCAGTGACCATCCAACTATCTGCATGTCAGTGACCATCCAACTATCTGCATGTCAGTGACCATCCAACTAGTGACCATCCAACTATCTGCATGTCAGTGACCAGTGACCATCCAACTATCTGCATGTCAGTGATGTCAGTGACCATCCAACTATCTGCATGTCAGTGACCATCCAACTATCTGCCTGTCAGTGACCCTCCAACTATCTGCATGTCAGTGACCATCCAACTATCTGCATGTCAGTGACCCTCCAACTAGCTGCATGTCAGTGACCCTCCAACTATCTGCATGTCAGTGACCATCCAACTATCTGCATGTCAGTGACCATCCAACTATCTGCATGTCAGTGACCATCCAACTATCTGCATGTCAGTGACCATCCAACTATCTGCCTGTCAGTGACCATCCAACTATCTGCATGTCAGTGACCATCCAACTATCTGCATGTCAGTGACCCTCCAACTAGCTGCATGTCAGTGACCCTCCAACTATCTGCATGTCAGTGACCCTCCAACTATCTGCATGTCAGTGACCATCCAAGTGACCATATCTGCATGTCAGTGACCCTCCAACTATCTGCATGTCAGTGACCCTCCAACTAGCTGCATGTCAGTGACCATCCAACTATCTGCATGTCAGTGACCCTCCAACTAGCTGCATGTCAGTGACCCATCCAATAGTTGGATGTTCAACTATCTGCATGTCAGTGACCCATCCAACTATCTGCATGACAGTGACCCTCCAACTATCTGCATGTCAGTGACCATCCAACTATCTGCATGTCAGTGACCATCCAACTATCTGCATGTCAGTGACCATCCAACTATCTGCATGTCAGTGACCTGACCTCCAACTATCTGCATTTCAGTGACCATCCAACTATCTGCATGTCAGTGACCATCCAACTATCTGCATGTCAGTGACCCTCCAACTATCTGCATGTCAGTGACCCTCCAACTATCTGCATGTCAGTGACCATCCAACTATCTGCATGTCAGTGACCATCCAACTATCTGCATGTCAGTGACCCTCCAACTATCTGCATGTCAGTGACCATCCAACTATCTGCATGTCAGTGACCATCCAACTATCTGCATGTCAGTGACCATCCAACTATCTGCATGTCAGTGACCATCCAACTATCTGCATGTCAGTGACCATCCAACTATCTGCATTTCAGTGACCCTCCAACTATCTGCATGTCAGTGACCATCCAACTATCTGCATGTCAGTGACCATCCAACTATCTGCCTGTCAGTGACCCTCCAACTATCTGCATGTCAGTGACCCTCCAACTATCTGCATGTCAGTGACCATCCAACTATCTGCATGTCAGTGACCCTCCAACTAGCTGCATGTCAGTGACCCTCCAACTATCTGCATGTCAGTGACCATCCAACTATCTGCATGTCAGTGACCATCCAACTATCTGCATGTCAGTGACCATCCAACTATCTGCATGTCAGTGACCATCCAACTATCTGCATGTCAGTGACCATCCAACTATCTGCATGTCAGTGACCATCCAACTATCTGCATGTCAGTGACCATCCAACTATCTGCATGTCAGTGACCCTCCAACTATCTGCATGTCAGTGACCCTCCAACTATCTGCATGTCAGTGACCATCCAACTATCTGCATGTCAGTGACCATCCAACTATCTGCATGTCAGTGACCCTCCAACTATCTGCATGTCAGTGACCATCCAACTAGCTGCATGTCAGTGACCTTCCAACTATCTGCATGTCAGTGACCCTCCAACTATCTGCATGTCAGTGACCATCCAACTATCTGCATGTCAGTGACCATCCAACTATCTGCATGTCAGTGACCATCCAACTATCTGCATGTCAGTGACCATCCAACTATCTGCATGTCAGTGACCATCGAACTATCTGCCTGTCATCCAACTACTGCATGTCTGACCATCCAACTATCTGCATGTGACCCTCCAACTAGCTGCATCCAATGACCCATCCTACTAGCTGCATGTCAGTGACCATCCAACTAGCTGCATGTCAGTGACCATCCAACTAGCTGCATGTCTGACCCCTCCCTAGCTCATGTGACCCTCCAACTAGCTGCATGTCAGTGACCATCCAACTAGCTGCATGTCATGACCCCCCCAACTAGCATGTCAGTGACCATCCAACTATCTGCATGTCAGTGACCATCCAACTATCTGCATGTCAGTGACCATCCAACTATCTGCATGTCAGTGACCCTCCAACTAGCTGCATGTCAGTGACCATCCAACTATCTGCATGTCAGTGACCCTCCAACTAGCTGCATGTCAGTGACCATCCAACTAGCTGCATGTCAGTGACCCTCCAACTAGCTGCATGTCAGTGACCATCCAACTAGCTGCATGTCAGTGACCCTCCAACTAGCTGCATGTCAGTGACCCTCCAACTAGCTGCATGTCAGTGACCATCCAACTAGCTGCATGTCAGTGACCATCCAACTATCTGCATGTCAGTGACCCTCCAACTAGCTGCATGTCAGTGACCCTCCAACTATCTGCCTGTCAGTGACCCTCCAACTAGCTGCATGTCAGTGACCCTCCAACTATCTGCATGTCAGTGACCCTCCAACTATCTGCATGTCAGTGACCCTCCAACTATCTGCCTGTCAGTGACCCTGCAACTATCTGCCTGTCAGTGACCCTCCAACTAGCTGCATGTCAGTGACCTTCCAACTATCTGCATGTCAGTGACCCTCCAACTATCTGCATGTCAGTGACCATCCAACTATCTGCATGTCAGTGACCCTGCAACTATCTGCCTGTCAGTGACCCTCCAACTAACTGCATATCAGTGACTCCCCAATTAGCTGCATGTCAGTAACCGCCGAACTAGCTGCTTGTCAATGACCCCCCAACTAGCTGCATGTCAATGACCCCCCAACTAGCTGCATGTCAATGACCCCCCAACTAGCTGCATGTTAATGACCCCCAACTAGCTGTATGTCAATAACCCCCTAACTAGCTGCATGTCAATGACCCCCCAACTAGCTGCATGTCAATGACCCCCCCAACTAGCTGTATGTCAATGACCCCCCAACTAGCTGCATGTCTATGACCCCCAACTAGCTGCATGTCAATGACCCCCCCAACTAGCTGTATGTCAATGACCCCCCCCCCAACTATCTGCATGTCAGTGACCATCCAACTATCTGCATGTCAGTGACCATCCAACAATCTGCCTGTCGGTGACCCTCCAACTATCTGCATGTCAGTGACCATCCAACTATCTGCATGTCAGTGACCCTCCAACTAGCTGCATGTCAGTGACCATCCAACTAGCTGAATGTCAGTGACCCTCCAACTAGCTGCATGTCAGTGACCATCCAACTAGCTGCATGTCAGTGACCCTCCAACTAGCTGCATGTCAGTAACCCTCCAACTAGCTGCATGTCAGTGACCATCCAACTAGCTGCATGTCAGTGACCATCCAACTATCTGCATGTCAGTGACCCTCCAACTAGCTGCATGTCAGTGACCCTCCAACTATCTGCCTGTCAGTGACCCTCCAACTATCTGCATGTCAGTGACCCTCCAACTATCTGCATGTCAGTGACCATCCAACTATCTGCATGTCAGTGACCATCCAACTATCTGCATGTCAGTGACCATCCAACTATCTGCATGTCAGTGACCCTCCAACTATTTGCCTGTCAGTGACCCTCCAACTATCTGCATGTCAGTGACCCTCCAACTATCTGCATGTCAGTGACCATCCAACTATCTGCCTGTCAGTGACCCTCCAACTATTTGCCTGTCAGTGACCCTCCAACTATCTGCATGTCAGTGACCCTCCAACTATCTGCATGTCAGTGACCATCCAACTATCTGCATGTCAGTGACCCTCCAACTATCTGCATGTCAGTGACCATCCAACTATCTGCATGTCAGTGACCCTCCAACTATCTGCATGTCAGTGACCATCCAACTATCTGCATGTCAGTGACCATCCAACTATCTGCATGTCAGTGACCATCCAACTATCTGCATGTCAGTGACCCTCCAACTAGCTGCCTGTCAGTGACCATCCAACTATCTGCATGTCAGTGACCCTCCAACTATCTGCATGTCAGTGACCATCCAACTATCTGCATGTCAGTGACCATCCAACTATCTGCATGTCAGTGACCCTCCAACTAGCTGCATGTCAGTGACCATCCAACTATCTGCCTGTCAGTGACCATCCAACTATCTGCATGTCAGTGACCCTCCAACTATCTGCATGTCAGTGACCCTCCAACTATCTGCATGTCAGTGACCCTCCAACTATCTGCATGTCAGTGACCATCCAACTATCTGCCTGTCAGAGACCCTCCAACTATCTGCATGTCAGTGACCATCCAACTATCTGCCTGTCAGTGACCCTCCAACTAGCTGCATGTCAGTGACCATCCAACTATCTGCCTGTCAGTGACCCTCCAACTATCTGCCTGTCAGTGACCATCCAACTATCTGCATGTCAGTGACCCTCCAACTATCTGCATTTCAGTGACCCTCCAACTATCTGCATGTCAGTGACCATCCAACTATCTGCATGTCAGTGACCATCCAACTATCTGCATGTCAGTGACCCTCCAACTATCTGCATGTCAGTGACCATCCAACTAGCTGCATGTCAGTGACCTTCCAACTATCTGCATGTCAGTGACCCTCCAACTATCTGCATGTCAGTGACCATCCAACTATCTGCATGTCAGTGACCATCCAACTATCTGCATGTCAGTGATGTCAGTGACCATGCAACTATCTGCCCATCCAACTATCTGCATGTCAGTGACCATCCAACTATCTGCATGTCAGTGACCATCCAACTATCTGCATGTCAGTGACCATCCAACTATCTGCATGTCAGTGACCATCCAACTATCTGCATGTCAGTGACCATCCAACTATCTGCCTGTCAGTGACCCTCCAACTATCTGCATGTCAGTGACCATCCAACTATCTGCATGTCAGTGACCCTCCAACTAGCTGCATGTCAGTGACCCTCCAACTATCTGCATGTCAGTGACCATCCAACTATCTGCATGTCAGTGACCATCCAACTATCTGCATGTCAGTGACCCTCCAACTAGCTGCATGTCAGTGACCATCCAACTATCTGCCTGTCAGTGACCATCCAACTATCTGCATGTCAGTGACCCTCCAACTATCTGCATGTCAGTGACCCTCCAACTATCTGCATGTCAGTGACCCTCCAACTATCTGCATGTCAGTGACCATCCAACTATCTGCCTGTCAGTGACCCTCCAACTATCTGCATGTCAGTGACCCTCCAACTATCTGCATGTCAGTGACCATCCAACTATCTGCATGTCAGTGACCCTCCAACTAGCTGCATGTCAGTGACCCTCCAACTATCTGCATGTCAGTGACCCTCCAACTATCTGCATGTCAGTGACCATCCAACTATCTGCATGTCAGTGACCATCCAACTATCTGCATGTCAGTGACCCTCCAACTATCTGCATGTCAGTGACCATCCAACTATCTGCATGTCAGTGACCATCCAACTATCTGCATGTCAGTGACCATCCAACTATCTGCATGTCAGTGACCCTCCAACTATCTGCATTTCAGTGACCCTCCAACTATCTGCATGTCAGTGACCATCCAACTATCTGCATGTCAGTGACCATCCAACTATCTGCATGTCAGTGACCCTCCAACTATCTGCATGTCAGTGACCATCCAACTATCTGCATGTCAGTGACCATCCAACTATCTGCATGTCAGTGACTATCCAACTATCTGCATGTCAGTGACCCTCCAACTATCTGCATTTCAGTGACCCTCCAACTATCTGCATGTCAGTGACCATCCAACTATCTGCATGTCAGTGACCATCCAACTATCTGCATGTCAGTGACCCTCCAACTATCTGCATGTCAGTGACCATCCAACTAGCTGCATGTCAGTGACCTTCCAACTATCTGCATGTCAGTGACCCTCCAACTATCTGCATGTCAGTGACCATCCAACTATCTGCATGTCAGTGACCATCCAACTATCTGCATGTCAGTGACCATCCAACTATCTGCATGTCAGGGACCATCCAACTATCTGCATGTCAGTGACCATCCAACTATCTGCATGTCAGTGAACATCCAACTATCTGCATGTCAGTGACCATCCAACTATCTGCATGTCAGTGACCATCCAACTATCTGCCTGTCAGTGACCCTCCAACTATCTGCATGTCAGTGACCATCCAACTATCTGCATGTCAGTGACCCTCCAACTAGCTGCATGTCAGTGACCATCCAACTAGCTGCATGTCAGTGACCCTCCAACTAGCTGCATGTCAGTGACCATCCAACTAGCTGCATGTCAGTGACCCTCCAACTAGCTGCATGTCAGTGACCCTCCAACTAGCTGCATGTCAGTGACCATCCAACTAGCTGCATGTCAGTGACCATCCAACTATCTGCATGTCAGTGACCCTCCAACTAGCTGCATGTCAGTGACCCTCCAACTATCTGCCTGTCAGTGACCCTCCAACTAGCTGCATGTCAGTGACCCTCCAACTATCTGCATGTCAGTGACCCTCCAACTATCTGCATGTCAGTGACCCTCCAACTATCTGCCTGTCAGTGACCCTGCAACTATCTGCCTGTCAGTGACCCTCCAACTAGCTGCATGTCAGTGACCTTCCAACTATCTGCATGTCAGTGACCCTCCAACTATCTGCATGTCAGTGACCATCCAACTATCTGCATGTCAGTGACCCTGCAACTATCTGCCTGTCAGTGACCCTCCAACTAACTGCATATCAGTGACTCCCCAATTAGCTGCATGTCAGTAACCGCCGAACTAGCTGCTTGTCAATGACCCCCCAACTAGCTGCATGTCAATGACCCCCCAACTAGCTGCATGTCAATGACCCCCCAACTAGCTGCATGTTAATGACCCCCCAACTAGCTGTATGTCAATAACCCCCTAACTAGCTGCATGTCAATGACCCCCCAACTAGCTGCATGTCAATGACCCCCCCAACTAGCTGTATGTCAATGACCCCCCAACTAGCTGCATGTCTATGACCCCCAACTAGCTGCATGTCAATGACCCCCCCAACTAGCTGTATGTCAATGACCCCCCCCCCCAACTATCTGCATGTCAGTGACCATCCAACTATCTGCATGTCAGTGACCATCCAACTATCTGCCTGTCGGTGACCCTCCAACTATCTGCATGTCAGTGACCATCCAACTATCTGCATGTCAGTGACCCTCCAACTAGCTGCATGTCAGTGACCATCCAACTAGCTGAATGTCAGTGACCCTCCAACTAGCTGCATGTCAGTGACCATCCAACTAGCTGCATGTCAGTGACCCTCCAACTAGCTGCATGTCAGTAACCCTCCAACTAGCTGCATGTCAGTGACCATCCAACTAGCTGCATGTCAGTGACCATCCAACTATCTGCATGTCAGTGACCCTCCAACTATCTGCCTGTCAGTGACCCTCCAACTATCTGCCTGTCAGTGACCCTCCAACTATCTGCGTGTCAGTGACCATCCAACTATCTGCATGTCAGTGACCATCCAACTATCTGCATGTCAGTGACCATCCAACTATCTGCATGTCAGTGACCATCCAACTATCTGCATGTCAGTGACCCTCCAACTATTTGCCTGTCAGTGACCCTCCAACTATCTGTATGTCAGTGACCCTCCAACTATCTGCATGTCAGTGACCATCCAACTATCTGCCTGTCAGTGACCCTCCAACTATTTGCCTGTCAGTGACCCTCCAACTATCTGCATGTCAGTGACCCTCCAACTATCTGCATGTCAGTGACCATCCAACTATCTGCATGTCAGTGACCCTCCAACTATCTGCATGTCAGTGACCATCCAACTATCTGCATGTCAGTGACCCTCCAACTATCTGCATGTCAGTGACCATCCAACTATCTCCATGTCAGTGACCCTCCAACTAGCTGCCTGTCAGTGACCATCCAACTATCTGCATGTCAGTGACCCTCCAACTATCTGCATGTCAGTGACCATCCAACTATCTGCATGTCAGTGACCATCCAACTATCTGCATGTCAGTGACCCTCCAACTAGCTGCATGTCAGTGACCATCCAACTATCTGCCTGTCAGTGACCATCCAACTATCTGCATGTCAGTGACCCTCCAACTATCTGCATGTCAGTGACCCTCCAACTATCTGCATGTCAGTGACCCTCCAACTATCTGCATGTCAGTGACCATCCAACTATCTGCCTGTCAGTGACCCTCCAACTATCTGCATGTCAGTGACCCTCCAACTATCTGCATGTCAGTGACCATCCAACTATCTGCATGTCAGTGACCATCCAACTATCTGCATGTCAGTGACCCTCCAACTATCTGCATGTCAGTGACCATCCAACTATCTGCATGTCAGTGACCATCCAACTATCTGCATGTCAGTGACCATCCAACTATCTGCATGTCAGTGACCCTCCAACTATCTGCATTTCAGTGACCCTCCAACTATCTGCATGTCAGTGACCATCCAACTATCTGCATGTCAGTGACCATCCAACTATCTGCATGTCAGTGACCCTCCAACTATCTGCATGTCAGTGACCATCCAACTAGCTGCATGTCAGTGACCTTCCAACTATCTGCATGTCAGTGACCCTCCAACTATCTGCATGTCAGTGACCATCCAACTATCTGCATGTCAGTGACCATCCAACTATCTGCATGTCAGTGACCATCCAACTATCTGCATGTCAGTGACCATCCAACTATCTGCATGTCAGTGACCATCCAACTATCTGCATGTCAGTGACCATCCAACTATCTGCATGTCAGTGACCATCCAACTATCTGCATGTCAGTGACCATCCAACTATCTGCCTGTCAGTGACCCTCCAACTATCTGCATGTCAGTGACCATCCAACTATCTGCATGTCAGTGACCCTCCAACTAGCTGCATGTCAGTGACCCTCCAACTATCTGCATGTCAGTGACCCTCCAACTATCTGCATGTCAGTGACCATCCAATTATCTGCATGTCAGTGACCATCCAACTATCTGCATGTCAGTGACCCTCCAACTAGCTGCATGTCAGTGACCATCCAACTATCTGCCTGTCAGTGACCATCCAACTATCTGCATGTCAGTGACCCTCCAACTATATGCATGTCAGTGACCCTCCAACTATCTGCATGTCAGTGACCCTCCAACTATCTGCATGTCAGTGACCATCCAACTATCTGCCTGTCAGTGACCCTCCAACTATCTGCATGTCAGTGACCCTCCAACTATCTGCATGTCAGTGACCATCCAACTATCTGCATGTCAGTGACCCTCCAACTAGCTGCATGTCAGTGACCCTCCAACTATCTGCATGTCAGTGACCCTCCAACTATCTGCATGTCAGTGACCATCCAACTATCTGCATGTCAGTGACCATCCAACTATCTGCATGTCAGTGACCCTCCAACTATCTGCATGTCAGTGACCATCCAACTATGTCACTGCATGTCAGTGACCATCCAACTATCTGCATGTCAGTGACTATCCAACTATCTGCATGTCAGTGACCCTCCAACTATCTGCATTTCAGTGACCCTCCAACTATCTGCATGTCAGTGACCATCCAACTATCTGCATGTCAGTGACCATCCAACTATCTGCATGTCAGTGACCCTGACCAACTATCTGCATGTCAGTGACCATCCAACTAGCTGCATGTCAGTGACCTTCCAACTATCTGCATGTCAGTGACCCTCCAACTATCTGCATGTCAGTGACCATCCAACTATCTGCATGTCAGTGACCATCCAACTATCTGCATGTCAGTGACCATCCAACTATCTGCATGTCAGGGACCATCCAACTATCTGCATGTCAGTGACCATCCAACTATCTGCATGTCAGTGAACATCCAACTATCTGCATGTCAGTGACCATCCAACTATCTGCATGTCAGTGACCATCCAACTATCTGCCTGTCAGTGACCCTCCAACTATCTGCATGTCAGTGACCATCCAACTATCTGCATGTCAGGGACCATCCAACTATCTGCATGTCAGTGACCATCCAACTATCTGCATGTCAGTGAACATCCAACTATCTGCATGTCAGTGACCCTCCAACTAGCTGCATGTCAGTGACCATCCAACTAGCTGCATGACAGTGACCCTCCAACTAGCTGCATGTCAGTGACCATCCAACTAGCTGCATGTCAGTGACCCTCCAACTAGCTGCATGTCAGTGACCATCCAACTAGCTGCATGTCAGTGACCCTCCAACTAGCTGCATGTCAGTGACCCTCCAACTAGCTGCATGTCAGTGACCATCCAACTAGCTGCATGTCAGTGACCATCCAACTATCTGCATGTCAGTGACCCTCCAACTAGCTGCATGTCAGTGACCCTCCAACTATCTGCCTGTCAGTGACCCTCCAACTAGCTGCATGTCAGTGACCCTCCAACTATCTGCATGTCAGTGACCCTCCAACTATCTGCATGTCAGTGACCCTCCAACTATCTGCCTGTCAGTGACCCTGCAACTATCTGCCTGTCAGTGACCCTCCAACTAGCTGCATGTCAGTGACCTTCCAACTATCTGCATGTCAGTGACCCTCCAACTATCTGCATGTCAGTGACCATCCAACTATCTGCATGTCAGTGACCCTGCAACTATCTGCCTGTCAGTGACCCTCCAACTACTGCATATCAGTGACTCCCCAATTAGCTGCATGTCAGTAACCGCCGAACTAGCTGCTTGTCAATGACCCCCCAACTAGCTGCATGTCAATGACCCCCCAACTAGCTGCATGTCAATGACCCCCCAACTAGCTGCATGTTGACCCCCCAACTAGCTACATGTCAATGACCCCCCCAACTAGCTGTATGTCAATGACCCCCCAACTAGCTGCATGTCTATGACCCCCAACTAGCTGCATGTCAATGACCCCCCCAGCTAGCTGTATGTCAATGACCCCCCCCCCCAACTATCTGCATGTCAGTGACCATCCAACTATCTGCATGTCAGTGACCATCCAACTATCTGCATGTCAGTGACCATCCAACTATCTGCATGTCAGTGACCCTCCAACTATCTGCATGTCAGTGACCATCCAACTATCTGCATGTCAGTGACCATCCAACTATCTGCATGTCAGTGACCATCCAACTATCTGCATGTCAGTGACCCTCCAACTATCTGCATGTCAGTGACCCTCCAACTATCTGCATGTCAGTGACCATCCAACTATCTGCATGTCAGTGACCATCCAACTATCTGCATGTCAGTGACCCTCCAACTATCTGCATGTCAGTGACCATCCAACTAGCTGCATGTCAGTGACCATCCAACTATCTGCATGTCAGTGACCCTCCAACTAGCTGCATGTCAGTGACCCTCCAACTATCTGCCTGTCAGTGACCCTCCAACTAGCTGCATGTCAGTGACCCTCCAACTATCTGCATGTCAGTGACCCTCCAACTATCTGCATGTCAGTGACCCTCCAACTATCTGCCTGTCAGTGACCCTGCAACTATCTGCCTGTCAGTGACCCTCCAACTAGCTGCATGTCAGTGACCCTCCAACTAGCTGCATGTCAGTGACCCTCCAACTAGCTGCATGTCAGTGACCATCCAACTAGCTGCATGTCAGTGACCATCCAACTATCTGCATGTCAGTGACCCTCCAACTAGCTGCATGTCAGTGACCCTCCAACTATCTGCATGTCAGTGACCCTCCAACTAGCTGCATGTCAGTGACCCTCCAACTATCTGCATGTCAGTGACCCTCCATCTATCTGCATGTCAGTGACCCTCCAACTATCTGCATGTCAGTGACCCTCCAACTATCTGCATGTCAGTGACCCTCCAACTAGCTGCATGTCAGTGACCCTCCAACTAACTGCATATCAGTGACTCCCCAATTAGCTGCATGTCAGTAACCGCCCAACTAGCTGCTTGTCAATGACCCCCCAACTAGCTGCATGTCAATGACCCCCCAACTAGCTGCATGTCAATGACCCCCCAACTAGCTGCATGTTAATGACCCCCCAACTAGCTGTATGTCAATAACCCCCTAACTAGCTGCATGTCAATGACCCCCCAACCAGCTGTATGTCAATGACCCCCCAACTAGCTGCATGTCTATGACCCCCAACTAGCTGCATGTCAATGACCCCCCCAACTAGCTGTATGTCAATGACCCCCCCCCCCCCAACTATCTGCATGTCAGTGACCATCCAACTATCTGCATGTCAGTGACCATCCAACTATCTGCCTGTCAGTGACCCTCCAACTATCTGCATGTCAGTGACCATCCAACTATCTGCATGTCAGTGACCCTCCAACTAGCTGCATGTCAGTGACCATCCAACTAGCTGCATGTCAGTGACCCTCCAACTAGCTGCATGTCAGTGACCATCCAACTAGCTGCATGTCAGTGACCCTCCAACTAGCTGCATGTCAGTAACCCTCCAACTAGCTGCATGTCAGTGACCATCCAACTAGCTGCATGTCAGTGACCCTCCAACTAGCTGCATGTCAGTGACCCTCCAACTATCTGCCTGTCAGTGACCCTCCAACTATCTGCATGTCAGTGACCCTCCAACTATCTGCATGTCAGTGACCATCCAACTATCTGCATGTCAGTGACCATCCAACTATCTGCATGTCAGTGACCATCCAACTATCTGCATGTCAGTGACCCTCCAACTATTTGCCTGTCAGTGACCCTCCAACTATCTGCATGTCAGTGACCCTCCAACTATCTGCATGTCAGTGACCATCCAACTATCTGCCTGTCAGTGACCCTCCAACTATTTGCCTGTCAGTGACCCTCCAACTATCTGCATGTCAGTGACCCTCCAACTATCTGCATGTCAGTGACCATCCAACTATCTGCATGTCAGTGACCCTCCAACTATCTGCATGTCAGTGACCATCCAACTATCTGCATGTCAGTGACCCTCCAACTATCTGCATGTCAGTGACCATCCAACTATCTGCATGTCAGTGACCATCCAACTATCTGCATGTCAGTGACCATCCAACTATCTGCATGTCAGTGACCCTCCAACTAGCTGCCTGTCAGTGACCATCCAACTATCTGCATGTCAGTGACCCTCCAACTATCTGCATGTCAGTGACCATCCAACTATCTGCATGTCAGTGACCATCCAACTATCTGCATGTCAGTGACCCTCCAACTAGCTGCATGTCAGTGACCATCCAACTATCTGCCTGTCAGTGACCATCCAAATATCTGCATGTCAGTGACCCTCCAACTATCTGCATGTCAGTGACCCTCCAACTATCTGCATGTCAGTGACCCTCCAACTATCTGCATGTCAGTGACCATCCAACTATCTGCATGTCAGTGACCATCCAACTATCTGCATGTCAGTGACCATCCAACTATCTGCATGTCAGTGACCATCCAACTATCTGCATGTCAGTGACCATCCAACTATCTGCCTGTCAGTGACCCTCCAACTATCTGCATGTCAGTGACCATCCAACTATCTGCCTGTCAGTGACCCTCCAACTAGCTGCATGTCAGTGACCATCCAACTAGCTGCATGTCAGTGACCCTCCAACTAGCTGCATGTCAGTGACCATCCAACTAGCTGCATGTCAGTGACCCTCCAACTAGCTGCATGTCAGTGACCATCCAACTAGCTGCATGTCAGTGACCCTCCAACTAGCTGCATGTCAGTGACCCTCCAACTAGCTGCATGTCAGTGACCATCCAACTAGCTGCATGTCAATGACCATCCAACTATATGCATGTCAGTGACCCTCCAACTAGCTGCATGTCAGTGACCCTCCAACTATCTGCCTGTCAGTGACCCTCCAACTATCTGCATGTCAGTGACCCTCCAACTATCTGCATGTCAGTGACCATCCAACTATCTGCATGTCAGTGACCATCCAACTATCTGCATGTCAGTGACCATCCAACTATCTGCATGTCAGTGACCCTCCAACTATTTGCCTGTCAGTGACCCTCCAACTATCTGCATGTCAGTGACCATCCAACTATCTGCCTGTCAGTGACCCTCCAACTATTTGCCTGTCAGTGACCCTCCAACTATCTGCATGTCAGTGACCCTCCAACTATCTGCATGTCAGTGACCATCCAACTATCTGCATGTCAGTGACCCTCCAACTATCTGCATGTCAGTGACCATCCAACTATCTGCATGTCAGTGACCATCCAACTATCTGCATGTCAGTGACCATCCAACTATCTGCATGTCAGTGACCCTCCAACTAGCTGCCTGTCAGTGACCATCCAACTATCTGCATGTCAGTGACCCTCCAACTATCTGCATGTCAGTGACCATCCAACTATCTGCATGTCAGTGACCATCCAACTATCTGCATGTCAGTGACCCTCCAACTAGCTGCATGTCAGTGACCATCCAACTATCTGCCTGTCAGTGACCATCCAACTATCTGCATGTCAGTGACCCTCCAACTATCTGCATGTCAGTGACCCTCCAACTATCTGCATGTCAGTGACCCTCCAACTATCTGCATGTCAGTGACCATCCAACTATCTGCCTGTCAGTGACCCTCCAACTATCTGCATGTCAGTGACCCTCCAACTATCTGCATGTCAGTGACCATCCAACTATCTGCATGTCAGTGACCCTCCAACTAGCTGCATGTCAGTGACCCTCCAACTATCTGCATGTCAGTGACCCTCCAACTATCTGCATGTCAGTGAACATCCAACTATCTGCATGTCAGTGACCCTCCAACTATCTGCATGTCAGTGACCATCCAACTATCTGCATGTCTGTGACCATCCAACTATCTGCATGTCAGTGACCATCCAACTATCTGCATGTCAGTGACCCTCCAACTATCTGCATGTCAGTGACCCTCCAACAATCTGCATGTCAGTGACCATCCAACTATCTGCATGTCAGTGACCATCCAACTATCTGCATGTCAGTGACCCTCCAACTATATGCATGTCAGTGACCATCCAACTAGCTGCATGTCAGTGACCTTCCAACTATCTGCATGTCAGTGACCCTCCAACTATCTGCATGTCAGTGACCATCCAACTATCTGCATGTCAGTGACCATCCAACTATCTGCATGTCAGTGACCATCCAACTATCTGCATGTCAGTGACCATCCAACTATCTGCATGTCAGTGACCATCCAACTATCTGCATGTCAGTGACCATCCAACTATCTGCATGTCAGTGACCATCCAACTATCTGCATGTCAGTGACCCTCCAACTATCTGCATGTCAGTGACCCTCCAACTATCTGCATGTCAGTGACCATCCAACTATCTGCATGTCAGTGACCATCCAACTATCTGCATGTCAGTGACCCTCCAACTATCTGCATGTCAGTGACCATCCAACTAGCTGCATGTCAGTGACCATCCAACTATCTGCATGTCAGTGACCATCCAACTATCTGCATGTCAGTGACCATCCAACTATCTGCATGTCAGTGACCATCCAACTATCTGCCTGTCAGTGACCCTCCAACTATCTGCATGTCAGTGACCATCCAACTATCTGCATGTCAGTGACCCTCCAACTAGCTGCATGTCAGTGACCATCCAACTAGCTGCATGTCAGTGACCCTCCAACTAGCTGCATGTCAGTGACCATCCAACTAGCTGCATGTCAGTGACCCTCCAACTAGCTGCATGTCAGTGACCCTCCAACTAGCTGCATGTCAGTGACCCTCCAACTATCTGCCTGTCAGTGACCCTCCAACTAGCTGCATGTCAGTGACCCTCCAACTATCTGCATGTCAGTGACCCTCCAACTATCTGCATGTCAGTGACCCTCCAACTATCTGCCTGTCAGTGACCCTGCAACTATCTGCCTGTCAGTGACCCTCCAACTAGCTGCATGTCAGTGACCCTCCAACTATCTGCATGTCAGTGACCCTCCAACTATCTGCATGTCAGTGACCCTCCAACTATCTGCATGTCAGTGACCCTCCAACTATCTGCATGTCAGTGACCATCCAACTATCTGCCTGTCAGTGACCCTCCAACTATCTGCATGTCAGTGACCCTCCAGCTATCTGCATGTCAGTGACCATCCAACTATCTGCATGTCAGTGACCCTCCAACTAGCTGCATGTCAGTGACCCTCCAACTATCTGCATGTCAGTGACCCTCCAACTATCTGCATGTCAGTGACCATCCAACTATCTGCATGTCAGTGACCATCCAACTATCTGCATGTCAGTGACCCTCCAACTATCTGCATGTCAGTGACCATCCAACTATCTGCATGTCAGTGACCATCCAACTATCTGCATGTCAGTGACCATCCAACTATCTGCATGTCAGTGACCCTCCAACTATCTGCATGTCAGTGACCCTCCAACTATCTGCATGTCAGTGACCATCCAACTATCTGCATGTCAGTGACCATCCAACTATCTGCATGTCAGTGACCCTCCAACTATCTGCATGTCAGTGACCATCCAACTAGCTGCATGTCAGTGACCTTCCAACTATCTGCATGTCAGTGACCCTCCAACTAGCTGCATGTCAGTGACCATCCAACTAGCTGCATGTCAGTGACCCTCCAACTAGCTGCATGTCAGTGACCCTCCAACTAGCTGCATGTCAGTGACCATCCAACTAGCTGCATGTCAGTGACCATCCAACTATCTGCATGTCAGTGACCCTCCAACTAGCTGCATGTCAGTGACCCTCCAACTATCTGCCTGTCAGTGACCCTCCAACTAGCTGCATGTCAGTGACCCTCCAACTATCTGCATGTCAGTGACCCTCCAACTATCTGCATGTCAGTGACCCTCCAACTATCTGCCTGTCAGTGACCCTGCAACTATCTGCCTGTCAGTGACCCTCCAACTAGCTGCATGTCAGTGACCCTCCAACTATCTGCATGTCAGTGACCCTCCAACTATCTGCATGTCAGTGACCATCCAACTATCTGCCTGTCAGTGACCATCCAACTATCTGCATGTCAGTGACCCTCCAACTATCTGCATGTCAGTGACCATCCAACTATCTGCATGTCAGTGACCATCCAACTATCTGCATGTCAGTGACCATCCAACTATCTGCATGTCAGTGACCCTCCAACTAGCTGCCTGTCAGTGACCATCCAACTATCTGCATGTCAGTGACCCTCCAACTATCTGCATGTCAGTGACCATCCAACTATCTGCATGTCAGTGACCATCCAACTATCTGCATGTCAGTGACCCTCCAACTAGCTGCATGTCAGTGACCATCCAACTATCTGCCTGTCAGTGACCATCCAACTATCTGCATGTCAGTGACCCTCCAACTATCTGCATGTCAGTGACCCTCCAACTATCTGCATGTCAGTGACCCTCCAACTATCTGCATGTCAGTGACCATCCAACTATCTGCCTGTCAGTGACCCTCCAACTATCTGCATGTCAGTGACCCTCCAACTATCTGCATGTCAGTGACCATCCAACTATCTGCATGTCAGTGACCCTCCAACTAGCTGCATGTCAGTGACCCTCCAACTATCTGCATGTCAGTGACCCTCCAACTATCTGCATGTCAGTGACCATCCAACTATCTGCATGTCAGTGACCATCCAACTATCTGCATGTCAGTGACCCTCCAACTATCTGCATGTCAGTGACCATCCAACTATCTGCATGTCAGTGACCATCCAACTATCTGCATGTCAGTGACCATCCAACTATCTGCATGTCAGTGACCCTCCAACTATCTGCATGTCAGTGACCCTCCAACTATCTGCATGTCAGTGACCATCCAACTATCTGCATGTCAGTGACCATGCAACTATCTGCATGTCAGTGACCCTCCAACTATCTGCATGTCAGTGACCATCCAACTAGCTGCATGTCAGTGACCTTCCAACTATCTGCATGTCAGTGACCCTCCAAGTATCTGCATGTCAGTGACCATCCAACTATCTGCATGTCAGTGACCATCCAACTATCTGCATGTCAGTGACCATCCAACTATCTGCATGTCAGTGACCATCCAACTATCTGCATGTCAGTGACCATCCAACTATCTGCATGTCAGTGACCATCCAACTATCTGGATGTCAGTGACCATCCAACTATCTGCATGTCAGTGACCATCCAACTATCTGCATGTCAGTGACCATCCAACTATCTGCATGTCAGTGACCATCCAACTATCTGCATGTCAGTGACCATCCAACTATCTGCATGTCAGTGACCATCCAACTATCTGCCTGTCAGTGACCCTCCAACTATCTGCATGTCAGTGACCATCCAACTATCTGCCTGTCAGTGACCCTCCAACTAGCTGCATGTCAGTGACCATCCAACTAGCTGCATGTCAGTGACCCTCCAACTAGCTGCATGTCAGTGACCATCCAACTAGCTGCATGTCAGTGACCCTCCAACTAGCTGCATGTCAGTGACCATCCAACTAGCTGCATGTCAGTGACCCTCCAACTAGCTGCATGTCAGTGACCCTCCAACTAGCTGCATGTCAGTGACCATCCAACTAGCTGCATGTCAATGACCATCCAACTATATGCATGTCTTGGAGGGTCACTGACATGCAGATAGTTGGATGGTCACTGACATGCAGATAGTTGGATGGTCACTGACATGCAGATTGTTGGAGGGTCACTGACATGCAGATAGTTGGAGGGTCACTGACATGCAGATAGTTGGATGGTCACTGACATGCAGATAGTTGGATGGTCACAGACATGCAGATAGTTGGATGGTCACTGACATGCAGATAGTTGGAGGGTCACTGACATGCAGATAGTTGGATGTTCACTGACATGCAGATAGTTGGAGGGTCACTGACATGCAGATAGTTGGAGGGTCACTGACATGCAGCTAGTTGGAGGGTCACTGACATGCAGATAGTTGGATGGTCACTGACATGCAGATAGTTGGAGGGTCACTGACATGCAGATAGTTGGAGGGTCACTGACAGGCAGATAGTTGGATGGTCACTGACATGCAGATAGTTGGAGGGTCACTGACATGCAGATAGTTGGAGGGTCACTGACATGCAGATAGTTGGAGGGTCACTGACATGCAGATAGTTGGATGGTCACTGACAGGCAGATAGTTGGATGGTCACTGACATGCAGCTAGTTGGAGGGTCACTGACATGCAGATAGTTGGATGGTCACTGACATGCAGATAGTTGGATGGTCACTGACATGCAGATAGTTGGAGGGTCACTGACATGCAGATAGTTGGATGGTCACTGACAGGCAGCTAGTTGGAGGGTCACTGACATGCAGATAGTTGGATGGTCACTGACATGCAGATAGTTGGATGGTCACTGACATGCAGATAGTTGGATGGTCACTGACATGCAGATAGTTGGAGGGTCACTGACATGCAGATAGTTGGATGGTCACTGACATGCAGATAGTTGGAGGGTCACTGACATGCAGATAGTTGGAGGGTCACTGACAGGCAAATAGTTGGAGGGTCACTGACAGGCAGATAGTTGGATGGTCACTGACATGCAGATAGTTGGAGGGTCACTGACAGGCAAATAGTTGGAGGGTCACTGACATGCAGATAGTTGGATGGTCACTGACATGCAGATAGTTGGATGGTCACTGACATGCAGATAGTTGGATGGTCACTGACATGCAGATAGTTGGAGGGTCACTGACATGCAGATAGTTGGAGGGTCACTGACAGGCAGATAGTTGGAGGGTCACTGACATGCAGCTAGTTGGAGGGTCACTGACATGCATATAGAGTGACCATCCAACTAGCTGCATGTCAGTGACCTTCCAACTATCTGCATGTCAGTGACCCTCCAACTATCTGCATGTCAGTGACCATCCAACTATCTGCATGTCAGTGACCATCCAACTATCTGCATGTCAGTGACCATCCAACTATCTGCATGTCAGTGACCATCCAACTATCTGCATGTCAGTGACCATCCAACTATCTGCATGTCAGTGACCATCCAACTATCTGCATGTCAGTGACCATCCAACTATCTGCATGTCAGTGACCATCCAACTATCTGCCTGTCAGTGACCCTCCAACTATCTGCATGTCAGTGACCATCCAACTATCTGCATGTCAGTGACCCTCCAACTAGCTGCATGTCAGTGACCATCCAACTAGCTGCATGTCAGTGACCCTCCAACTAGCTGCATGTCAGTGACCATCCAACTAACTGCATGTCAGTGACCCTCCAACTAGCTGCATGTCAGTGACCCTCCAACTAGCTGCATGTCAGTGACCATCCAACTAGCTGCATGTCAGTGACCATCCAACTATCTGCATGTCAGTGACCCTCCAACTAGCTGCATGTCAGTGACCCTCCAACTATCTGCCTGTCAGTGACCATCCAACTATCTGAATGTCAGTGACCCTCCAACTATCTGCATGTCAGTGACCATCCAACTATCTGCATGTCAGTGACCATCCAACTATCTGCATGTCAGTGACCATCCAACTATTTGCCTGTCAGTGACCCTCCAACTATCTGCATGTCAGTGACCCTCCAACTATCTGCATGTCAGTGACCCTCCAACTATCTGCATGTCAGTGACCATCCAACTATCTGCATGTCAGTGACCATCCAACTATCTGCCTGTCAGTGACCCTCCAACTATTTGCCTGTCAGTGACCCTCCAACTATCTGCATGTCAGGGACCATCCAACTATCTGCCTGTCAGTGACCATCCAACTATCTGCCTGTCAGTGACCCTCCAACTATTTGCCTGTCAGTGACCCTCCAAACTATCTGCATGTCAGTGACCCTCCAACTAGCTGCATGTCAGTGACCATCCTAACTATCTGCCTGTCAGTGACCCTCCAACTAGCTGCATGTCAGTGACCCCTCCAACTAGCTGCATGTCAATGACCCTCCAACTACCTGCATGTCTAGTGACCATCCAACTATCTGCATGTCAGTGACCCTCCAACTATCTGCATGTCAGTGACCATCCAACTATCTGCATGTCAGTGACCATCCAACTATCTGCATGTCAGTGACCATCCAACTATCTGCATGTCAGTGACCATCCAACTATCTGCATGTCAGTGACCATCCAACTATCTGCATGTCAGTGACCCTCCAACTAGCTGCATGTCAGTGACCATCCAACTATCTGCATGTCAGTGACCCTCCAACTATCTGCATGTCAGTGACCATCCAACTATCTGCATGTCAGTGACCCTCCAACTATCTGCATGTCAGTGACCATCCAACTAGCTGCATGTCAGTGACCATCCAACTATCTGCATGTCAGTGACCCTCCAACTATCTGCATGTCAGTGACCATCCAACTAGCTGCATGTCAGTGACCATCCAACTATCTGCATGTCAGTGACCCTCCAACTAGCTGCATGTCAGTGACCCTCCAACTATCTGCCTGTCAGTGACCCTCCAACTAGCTGCATGTCAGTGACCCTCCAACTATCTGCATGTCAGTGACCCTCCAACTATCTGCATGTCAGTGACCCTCCAACTATCTGCCTGTCAGTGACCCTGCAACTATCTGCCTGTCAGTGACCCTCCAACTAGCTGCATGTCAGTGACCTTCCAACTATCTGCATGTCAGTGACCCTCCAACTATCTGCATGTCAGTGACCATCCAACTATCTGCATGTCAGTGACCCTGCAACTATCTGCCTGTCAGTGACCCTCCAACTAACTGCATATCAGTGACTCCAACTATCTGCATGTCAGTGACCCTCAAACTAGCTGCATGTCAGTGACCCTCCAACTATCTGCATGTCAGTGAACTATCTGCATGTCAGTGACCCTCCAACTAGCTGCATGTCAGTGACCCTCCAACTAGCTGCATGTCAATGACCCCCCAACTAGCTGCATGTCAGTGACCCCCCAACTAGCTGCATATGTGACTCCCCAAATGACCCCCCAACTAGCTGCTATGTCAATGACCCCCCAACTAGCTGCATGTCAATGACCCCCCAACTAGCTGCATGTCAATGACCCCCCAACTAGCTGTATGTCAATGACCCCCCAACTAGCTGCATGTCAATGACCCCCAACTAGCTGCATGTCAATGACCCCCCCAACTAGCTGTATGTCAATGACCCCCCAACTAGCTGCATGTCTATGACCCCCAACTAGCTGCATGTCAATGACCCCCCCAACTAGCTGTATGTCAATGACCCCCCCCCCCCCCCCCAACTATCTGCATGTCAGTGACCATCCAACTATCTGCCTGTCGGTGACCATCCAACTATCTGCATGTCAGTGACCATCCAACTATCTGCATGTCAGTGACCCTCCAACTAGCTGCATGTCAGTGACCATCCAACTAGCTGCATGTCAGTGACCCTCCAACTAGCTGCATGTCAGTGACCATCCAACTAGCTGCATGTCAGTGACCCTCCAACTAGCTGCATGTCAGTGACCCTCCAACTAGCTGCATGTCAGTGACCATCCAACTAGCTGCATGTCAGTGACCATCCAACTATCTGCATGTCAGTGACCCTCCAACTAGCTGCATGTCAGTGACCCTCCAACTATCTGCCTGTCAGTGACCCTCCAACTATCTGCATGTCAGTGACCCTCCAACTATCTGCATGTCAGTGACCATCCAACTATCTGCATGTCAGTGACCATCCAACTATCTGCATGTCAGTGACCATCCAACTATCTGCATGTCAGTGACCCTCCAACTATTTGCCTGTCAGTGACCCTCCAACTATCTGCATGTCAGTGACCCTCCAACTATCTGCATGTCAGTGACCATCCAACTATCTGCCTGTCAGTGACCCTCCAACTATTTGCCTGTCAGTGACCCTCCAACTATCTGCATGTCAGTGACCCTCCAACTATCTGCATGTCAGTGACCATCCAACTATCTGCATGTCAGTGACCCTCCAACTATCTGCATGTCAGTGACCATCCAACTATCTGCATGTCAGTGACCCTCCAACTATCTGCATGTCAGTGACCATCCAACTATCTGCATGTCAGTGACCATCCAACTATCTGCATGTCAGTGACCATCCAACTATCTGCATGTCAGTGACCCTCCAACTAGCTGCCTGTCAGTGACCATCCAACTATCTGCATGTCAGTGACCCTCCAACTATCTGCATGTCAGTGACCATCCAACTATCTGCATGTCAGTGACCATCCAACTATCTGCATGTCAGTGACCCTCCAACTAGCTGCATGTCAGTGACCATCCAACTATCTGCCTGTCAGTGACCATCCAACTATCTGCATGTCAGTGACCCTCCAACTATCTGCATGTCAGTGACCCTCCAACTATCTGCATGTCAGTGACCCTCCAACTATCTGCATGTCAGTGACCATCCAACTATCTGCATGTCAGTGACCATCCAACTATCTGCATGTCAGTGACCATCCAACTATCTGCATGTCAGTGACCATCCAACTATCTGCATGTCAGTGACCATCCAACTATCTGCCTGTCAGTGACCCTCCAACTATCTGCATGTCAGTGACCATCCAACTATCTGCCTGTCAGTGACCCTCCAACTATCTGCATGTCAGTGACCATCCAACTATCTGCATGTCAGTGACCCTCCAACTATCTGCATGTCAGTGACCATCCAACTATCTGCATGTCAGTGACCCTCCAACTATCTGCATGTCAGTGACCATCCAACTAGCTGCATGTCAGTGACCCTCCAACTATCTGCATGTCAGTGACCCTCCAACTAGCTGCATGTCAGTGACCATCCAACTAGCTGCATGTCAATGACCATCCAACTATATGCATGTCAGTGACCCTCCAACTAGCTGCATGTCAGTGACCCTCCAACTATCTGCCTGTCAGTGACCCTCCAACTATCTGCATGTCAGTGACCCTCCAACTATCTGCATGTCAGTGACCATCCAACTATCTGCATGTCAGTGACCATCCAACTATCTGCATGTCAGTGACCATCCAACTATCTGCATGTCAGTGACCCTCCAACTATTTGCCTGTCAGTGACCCTCCAACTATCTGCATGTCAGTGACCATCCAACTATCTGCCTGTCAGTGACCCTCCAACTATTTGCCTGTCAGTGACCCTCCAACTATCTGCATGTCAGTGACCCTCCAACTATCTGCATGTCAGTGACCATCCAACTATCTGCATGTCAGTGACCCTCCAACTATCTGCATGTCAGTGACCATCCAACTATCTGCATGTCAGTGACCATCCAACTATCTGCATGTCAGTGACCATCCAACTATCTGCATGTCAGTGACCCTCCAACTATCTGCATGTCAGTGACCATCCAACTATCTGCATGTCAGTGACCCTCCAACTATCTGCATGTCAGTGACCATCCAACTATCTGCATGTCAGTGACCATCCAACTATCTGCATGTCAGTGACCCTCCAACTAGCTGCATGTCAGTGACCATCCAACTATCTGCCTGTCAGTGACCATCCAACTATCTGCATGTCAGTGACCCTCCAACTATCTGCATGTCAGTGACCCTCCAACTATCTGCATGTCAGTGACCCTCCAACTATCTGCATGTCAGTGACCATCCAACTATCTGCCTGTCAGTGACCCTCCAACTATCTGCATGTCAGTGACCCTCCAACTATCTGCATGTCAGTGACCATCCAACTATCTGCATGTCAGTGACCCTCCAACTAGCTGCATGTCAGTGACCCTCCAACTATCTGCATGTCAGTGACCCTCCAACTATCTGCATGTCAGTGACCATCCAACTATCTGCATGTCAGTGACCCTCCAACTATCTGCATGTCAGTGACCATCCAACTATCTGCATGTCAGTGACCATCCAACTATCTGCATGTCAGTGACCATCCAACTATCTGCATGTCAGTGACCCTCCAACTATCTGCATGTCAGTGACCCTCCAACTATCTGCATGTCAGTGACCATCCAACTATCTGCATGTCAGTGACCATCCAACTATCTGCATGTCAGTGACCCTCCAACTATCTGCATGTCAGTGACCATCCAACTAGCTGCATGTCAGTGACCTTCCAACTATCTGCATGTCAGTGACCCTCCAACTATCTGCATGTCAGTGACCATCCAACTATCTGCATGTCAGTGACCATCCAACTATCTGCATGTCAGTGACCATCCAACTATCTGCATGTCAGTGACCATCCAACTATCTGCATGTCAGTGACCATCCAACTATCTGCATGTCAGTGACCATCCAACTATCTGCATGTCAGTGACCATCCAACTATCTGCATGTCAGTGACCCTCCAACTATCTGCATGTCAGTGACCCTCCAACTATCTGCATGTCAGTGACCATCCAACTATCTGCATGTCAGTGACCATCCAACTATCTGCATGTCAGTGACCATCCAACTATCTGCATGTCAGTGACCTCCAACTAGCTGCATGTCAGTGACCATCCAACTATCTGCATGTCAGTGACCATCCAACTATCTGCATGTCAGTGACCATCCAACTATCTGCATGTCAGTGACCATCCAACTATCTGCCTGTCAGTGACCCTCCAACTATCTGCATGTCAGTGACCATCCAACTATCTGCATGTCAGTGACCCTCCAACTAGCTGCATGTCAGTGACCTCCAACTAGCTGCATGTCAGTGACCCTCCAACTAGCTGCATGTCAGTGACCTCCAACTAGCTGCATGTCAGTGACCCTCCAACTAGCTGCATGTCAGTGACCCTCCAACTAGCTGCATGTCAGTGACAACTATCTGCCTGTCAGTGACCCTCCAACTAGCTGCATGTCAGTGACCCTCCAACTATCTGCATGTCAGTGACCCTCCAACTATCTGCATGTCAGTGACCATCCAACTATCTGCCTGTCAGTGACCCTGCAACTATCTGCCTGTCAGTGACCCTCCAACTAGCTGCATGTCAGTGACTCCTCCAATTAGCTGCATGTCAGTCCAACTATCTGCATGTCAGTGACCCTCCAACTATCTGCATGTCAGTGACCCTCCAACTATCTGCATGTCAGTGACCCTCCAACTATCTGCATGTCAGTGACCCCCCAACTATCTGCCAGCTATCCAACTAGCTGCATGTCAGTGACCCTCCAACTAGCTGCATGTCAGTGACCCTCCAACTAGCTGCATGTCAGTGACCCTCCAACTAGCTGCATGTCAGTGACCATCCAACTAGCTGCATGTCAGTGACCCATCCAACTAGCTGCATGTCAATGACCCTCCAACTATCTGCATGTCAGTGACCATCCAACTATCTGCATGTCAGTGACCATCCAACTATCTGCATGTCAGTGACCATCCAACTATCTGCCTGTCAGTGACCCTCCAACTATCTGCATGTCAGTGACCCTCCAACTATCTGCATGTCAGTGACCCTCCAACTAGCTGCATGTCAGTGACCATCCAACTATCTGCATGTCAGTGACCCTCCAACTATCTGCATGTCAGTGACCATCCAACTAGCTGCATGTCCCTCCAACTATCTGCATGTCAGTGACCCTCCAACTAGCTGCATGTCAGTGACCATCCAACTAGCTGCATGTCAGTGACCCTCCAACTATCTGCATGTCAGTGACCCTCCAACTAGCTGCATGTCAGTGTCCAACTAGCTGCCTGTCAGTGACCCTCCAACTATCTGCATGTCAGTGACCCTCCAACTATCTGCATGTCAGTGACCATCCAACTATCTGCCTGTCAGTGACTCCAACTATCTGCATGTCAGTGACCCTCCAACTATCTGCATGTCAGTGACCCTCCAACTATCTGCATGTCAGTGACCCTCCAACTATCTGTATGTCAGTGACCCTCCAACTATCTGCATGTCAGTGACCCTCCAACTAGCTGCATGTCAGTGACCCTCCAACTATCTGCATGTCAGTGACCCTCCAACTATCTGCATGTCAGTGACCATCCAACTATCTGCATGTCAGTGACCATCCAACTATCTGCATGTCAGTGACCCTCCAACTATCTGCATGTCAGTGACCATCCAACTATCTGCATGTCAGTGACCATCCAACTATCTGCATGTCAGTGACCATCCAACTATCTGCATGTCAGTGACCCTCCAACTAGCTGCCTGTCAGTGACCATCCAACTATCTGCATGTCAGTGACCCTCCAACTATCTGCATGTCAGTGACCATCCAACTATCTGCATGTCAGTGACCATCCAACTATCTGCATGTCAGTGACCCTCCAACTAGCTGCATGTCAGTGACCATCCAACTATCTGCCTGTCAGTGACCATCCAACTATCTGCATGTCAGTGACCCTCCAACTATCTGCATGTCAGTGACCCTCCAACTATCTGCATGTCAGTGACCCTCCAACTATCTGCATGTCAGTGACCATCCAACTATCTGCCTGTCAGTGACCCTCCAACTATCTGCATGTCAGTGACCCTCCAACTATCTGCATGTCAGTGACCATCCAACTATCTGCATGTCAGTGACCCTCCAACTAGCTGCATGTCAGTGACCCTCCAACTATCTGCATGTCAGTGACCCTCCAACTATCTGCATGTCAGTGACCATCCAACTATCTGCATGTCAGTGACCATCCAACTATCTGCATGTCAGTGACCCTCCAACTATCTGCATGTCAGTGACCATCCAACTATCTGCATGTCAGTGACCATCCAACTATCTGCATGTCAGTGACCATCCAACTATCTGCATGTCAGTGACCCTCCAACTATCTGCATGTCAGTGACCATCCAACTATCTGCATGTCAGTGACCTTCCAACTATCTGCATGTCAGTGACCATCCAACTATCTGCATGTCAGTGACCCTCCAACTATCTGCATGTCAGTGACCATCCAACTAGCTGCATGTCAGTGACCATCCAACTATCTGCATGTCAGTGACCCTCCAACTATCTGCATGTCAGTGACCATCCAACTATCTGCATGTCAGTGACCATCCAACTATCTGCATGTCAGTGACCATCCAACTATCTGCATGTCAGTGACCATCCAACTATCTGCCTGTCAGTGACCCTCCAACTATCTGCATGTCAGTGACCATCCAACTATCTGATGTCAGTGACCATCCAACTATCTGCATGTCAGTGACCATCCAACTATCTGCATGTCAGTGACCCTCCAACTATCTGCATGTCAGTGACCATCCAACTATCTGCATGTCAGTGACCATCCAACTATCTGCATGTCAGTGACCATCCAACTATCTGCATGTCAGTGACCCTCCAACTATCTGCATGTCAGTGACCATCCAACTATCTGCCTGTCAGTGACCCTCCAACTAGCTGCATGTCAGTGACCTCCAACTAGCTGCATGTCAGTGACCCTCCAACTAGCTGCATGTCAGTGACCATCCAACTAGCTGCATGTCAGTGACCCTCCAACTATCTGCATGTCAGTGACCCTCCAACTAGCTGCATGTCAGTGACCCTCCAACTAGCTGCATGTCAGTGACCCTCCAACTAGCTGCATGTCAGTGACCCTCCAACTATCTGCATGTCAGTGACCCTCCAACTATCTGCATGTCAGTGACCATCCAACTATCTGCATGTCAGTGTCAGTGACCCTCCAACTATCTGCATGTCAGTGACCATCCAACTATCTGCATGTCAGTGACCATCCAACTATCTGCATGTCCAACTATCTGCATGTCAGTGCCTGTCAGTGACCCTCCAACTATCTGCATGTCAGTGACCCTCCAACTATCTGCATGTCAGTGACCATCCAACTATCTGCCTGTCAGTGACCCTCCATTTGCCTGTCAGTGACCCTCCAACTATCTGCATGTCAGTGACCCTCCAACTATCTGCATGCATGTCAGTGACAACTATCTGCATGTCATCCAACTATCTGCATGTCAGTGACCCAACTAGCTGCCTGTCCAACTATCTGCATGTCAGTGACCAGTCCAACTATCTGCATGTCAGTGACCAGTCCAACTATCTGCATGTCAGTGACCATCCAACTATCTGCCTGTCAGTGACCCTCCAACTATCTGCATGTCAGTGACCTCCAACTATCTGCATGTCAGTGACCATCCAACTATCTGCTGCATGTCAGTGACCAACTATCTGCATGTCCAACTATCTGCATGTCAGTGACCAGTCCAACTATCTGCATGTCAGTGACCATCCAACTATCTGCATGTCAGTGACCCTCCAACTATATGCATGTCAGTGACCATCCAACTAGCTGCATGTCAGTGACCTTCCAACTATCTGCATGTCAGTGACCCTCCAACTATCTGCATGTCAGTGACCATCCAACTATCTGCATGTCAGTGACCATCCAACTATCTGCATGTCAGTGACCATCCAACTATCTGCATGTCAGTGACCATCCAACTATCTGCATGTCAGTGACCATCCAACTATCTGCATGTCAGTGACCATCCAACTATCTGCATGTCAGTGACCATCCAACTATCTGCATGTCAGTGACCATCCAACTATCTGCCTGTCAGTGACCCTCCAACTATCTGCATGTCAGTGACCATCCAACTATCTGCATGTCAGTGACCCTCCAACTAGCTGCATGTCAGTGACCATCCAACTAGCTGCATGTCAGTGACCCTCCAACTAGCTGCATGTCAGTGACCATCCAACTAACTGCATGTCAGTGACCCTCCAACTAGCTGCATGTCAGTGACCCTCCAACTAGCTGCATGTCAGTGACCATCCAACTAGCTGCATGTCAGTGACCATCCAACTATCTGCATGTCAGTGACCCTCCAACTAGCTGCATGTCAGTGACCCTCCAACTATCTGCCTGTCAGTGACCCTCCAACTAGCTGCATGTCAGTGACCCTCCAACTATCTGCATGTCAGTGACCCTCCAACTATCTGCATGTCAGTGACCCTCCAACTATCTGCCTGTCAGTGACCCTGCAACTATCTGCCTGTCAGTGACCCTCCAACTAGCTGCATGTCAGTGACCTTCCAACTATCTGCATGTCAGTGACCCTCCAACTATCTGCATGTCAGTGACCCTCCAACTATCTGCATGTCAGTGACCCTCCAACTATGTGCATGTCAGTGACCCTCCAACTAGCTGCATGTCAGTGACCCTCCAACTAACTGCATATCAGTGACTCCCCAATTAGCTGCATGTCAGTAACCGCCCAACTAGCTGCTTGTCAATGACCCCCCAACTAGCTGCATGTCAATGACCCCCCAAACTAGCTGCATGTTAATGACCCCCCAACTACCTGTATGTCAATAACCCCCTAACTAGCTGCATGTCAATGACCCCCCAACTAGCTACATGTCAATGACCCCCCCAACTAGCTGTATGTCAATGACCCCCCAACTAGCTGCATGTCTATGACCCCCAACTAGCTGCATGTCAATGACCCCCCCAGCTAGCTGTATGTCAATGACCCCCCCCCCCAACTATCTGCATGTCAGTGACCATCCAACTATCTGCATGTCAGTGACCATCCAACTATCTGCATGTCAGTGACCATCCAACTATCTGCATGTCAGTGACCCTCCAACTATCTGCATGTCAGTGACCATCCAACTATCTGCATGTCAGTGACCATCCAACTATCTGCATGTCAGTGACCATCCAACTATCTGCATGTCAGTGACCCTCCAACTATCTGCATGTCAGTGACCCTCCAACTATCTGCATGTCAGTGACCATCCAACTATCTGCATGTCAGTGACCATCCAACTATCTGCATGTCAGTGACCCTCCAACTATCTGCATGTCAGTGACCATCCAACTAGCTGCATGTCAGTGACCATCCAACTATCTGCATGTCAGTGACCCTCCAACTAGCTGCATGTCAGTGACCCTCCAACTATCTGCCTGTCAGTGACCCTCCAACTAGCTGCATGTCAGTGACCCTCCAACTATCTGCATGTCAGTGACCCTCCAACTATCTGCATGTCAGTGACCCTCCAACTATCTGCCTGTCAGTGACCCTGCAACTATCTGCCTGTCAGTGACCCTCCAACTAGCTGCATGTCAGTGACCCTCCAACTAGCTGCATGTCAGTGACCCTCCAACTAGCTGCATGTCAGTGACCATCCAACTAGCTGCATGTCAGTGACCATCCAACTATCTGCATGTCAGTGACCCTCCAACTAGCTGCATGTCAGTGACCCTCCAACTATCTGCATGTCAGTGACCCTCCAACTAGCTGCATGTCAGTGACCCTCCAACTATCTGCATGTCAGTGACCCTCCATCTATCTGCATGTCAGTGACCCTCCAACTATCTGCATGTCAGTGACCCTCCAACTATCTGCATGTCAGTGACCCTCCAACTAGCTGCATGTCAGTGACCCTCCAACTAACTGCATATCAGTGACTCCCCAATTAGCTGCATGTCAGTAACCGCCCAACTAGCTGCTTGTCAATGACCCCCCAACTAGCTGCATGTCAATGACCCCCCAACTAGCTGCATGTCAATGACCCCCCAACTAGCTGCATGTTAATGACCCCCCAACTAGCTGTATGTCAATAACCCCCTAACTAGCTGCATGTCAATGACCCCCCAACCAGCTGTATGTCAATGACCCCCCAACTAGCTGCATGTCTATGACCCCCAACTAGCTGCATGTCAATGACCCCCCCAACTAGCTGTATGTCAATGACCCCCCCCCCAACTATCTGCATGTCAGTGACCATCCAACTATCTGCATGTCAGTGACCATCCAACTATCTGCCTGTCAGTGACCCTCCAACTATCTGCATGTCAGTGACCATCCAACTATCTGCATGTCAGTGACCCTCCAACTAGCTGCATGTCAGTGACCATCCAACTAGCTGCATGTCAGTGACCCTCCAACTAGCTGCATGTCAGTGACCATCCAACTAGCTGCATGTCAGTGACCCTCCAACTAGCTGCATGTCAGTAACCCTCCAACTAGCTGCATGTCAGTGACCATCCAACTAGCTGCATGTCAGTGACCCTCCAACTAGCTGCATGTCAGTGACCCTCCAACTATCTGCCTGTCAGTGACCCTCCAACTATCTGCATGTCAGTGACCCTCCAACTATCTGCATGTCAGTGACCATCCAACTATCTGCATGTCAGTGACCATCCAACTATCTGCATGTCAGTGACCATCCAACTATCTGCATGTCAGTGACCCTCCAACTATTTGCCTGTCAGTGACCCTCCAACTATCTGCATGTCAGTGACCCTCCAACTATCTGCATGTCAGTGACCATCCAACTATCTGCCTGTCAGTGACCCTCCAACTATTTGCCTGTCAGTGACCCTCCAACTATCTGCATGTCAGTGACCCTCCAACTATCTGCATGTCAGTGACCATCCAACTATCTGCATGTCAGTGACCCTCCAACTATCTGCATGTCAGTGACCATCCAACTATCTGCATGTCAGTGACCCTCCAACTATCTGCATGTCAGTGACCATCCAACTATCTGCATGTCAGTGACCATCCAACTATCTGCATGTCAGTGACCATCCAACTATCTGCATGTCAGTGACCCTCCAACTAGCTGCCTGTCAGTGACCATCCAACTATCTGCATGTCAGTGACCCTCCAACTATCTGCATGTCAGTGACCATCCAACTATCTGCATGTCAGTGACCATCCAACTATCTGCATGTCAGTGACCCTCCAACTAGCTGCATGTCAGTGACCATCCAACTATCTGCCTGTCAGTGACCATCCAAATATCTGCATGTCAGTGACCCTCCAACTATCTGCATGTCAGTGACCCTCCAACTATCTGCATGTCAGTGACCCTCCAACTATCTGCATGTCAGTGACCATCCAACTATCTGCATGTCAGTGACCATCCAACTATCTGCATGTCAGTGACCATCCAACTATCTGCATGTCAGTGACCATCCAACTATCTGCATGTCAGTGACCATCCAACTATCTGCCTGTCAGTGACCCTCCAACTATCTGCATGTCAGTGACCATCCAACTATCTGCCTGTCAGTGACCCTCCAACTAGCTGCATGTCAGTGACCATCCAACTAGCTGCATGTCAGTGACCCTCCAACTAGCTGCATGTCAGTGACCATCCAACTAGCTGCATGTCAGTGACCCTCCAACTAGCTGCATGTCAGTGACCATCCAACTAGCTGCATGTCAGTGACCCTCCAACTAGCTGCATGTCAGTGACCCTCCAACTAGCTGCATGTCAGTGACCATCCAACTAGCTGCATGTCAATGACCATCCAACTATATGCATGTCAGTGACCCTCCAACTAGCTGCATGTCAGTGACCCTCCAACTATCTGCCTGTCAGTGACCCTCCAACTATCTGCATGTCAGTGACCCTCCAACTATCTGCATGTCAGTGACCATCCAACTATCTGCATGTCAGTGACCATCCAACTATCTGCATGTCAGTGACCATCCAACTATCTGCATGTCAGTGACCCTCCAACTATTTGCCTGTCAGTGACCCTCCAACTATCTGCATGTCAGTGACCATCCAACTATCTGCCTGTCAGTGACCCTCCAACTATTTGCCTGTCAGTGACCCTCCAACTATCTGCATGTCAGTGACCCTCCAACTATCTGCATGTCAGTGACCATCCAACTATCTGCATGTCAGTGACCCTCCAACTATCTGCATGTCAGTGACCATCCAACTATCTGCATGTCAGTGACCATCCAACTATCTGCATGTCAGTGACCATCCAACTATCTGCATGTCAGTGACCCTCCAACTAGCTGCCTGTCAGTGACCATCCAACTATCTGCATGTCAGTGACCCTCCAACTATCTGCATGTCAGTGACCATCCAACTATCTGCATGTCAGTGACCATCCAACTATCTGCATGTCAGTGACCCTCCAACTAGCTGCATGTCAGTGACCATCCAACTATCTGCCTGTCAGTGACCATCCAACTATCTGCATGTCAGTGACCCTCCAACTATCTGCATGTCAGTGACCCTCCAACTATCTGCATGTCAGTGACCCTCCAACTATCTGCATGTCAGTGACCATCCAACTATCTGCCTGTCAGTGACCCTCCAACTATCTGCATGTCAGTGACCCTCCAACTATCTGCATGTCAGTGACCATCCAACTATCTGCATGTCAGTGACCCTCCAACTAGCTGCATGTCAGTGACCCTCCAACTATCTGCATGTCAGTGACCCTCCAACTATCTGCATGTCAGTGACCCTCCAACTATCTGCATGTCAGTGACCATCCAACTATCTGCATGTCAGTGACCCTCCAACTATCTGCATGTCAGTGACCATCCAACTATCTGCATGTCTGTGACCATCCAACTATCTGCATGTCAGTGACCATCCAACTATCTGCATGTCAGTGACCCTCCAACTATCTGCATGTCAGTGACCCTCCAACAATCTGCATGTCAGTGACCATCCAACTATCTGCATGTCAGTGACCATCCAACTATCTGCATGTCAGTGACCCTCCAACTATCTGCATGTCAGTGACCATCCAACTAGCTGCATGTCAGTGACCTTCCAACTATCTGCATGTCAGTGACCCTCCAACTATCTGCATGTCAGTGACCATCCAACTATCTGCATGTCAGTGACCATCCAACTATCTGCATGTCAGTGACCATCCAACTATCTGCATGTCAGTGACCATCCAACTATCTGCATGTCAGTGACCATCCAACTATCTGCATGTCAGTGACCATCCAACTATCTGCATGTCAGTGACCATCCAACTATCTGCATGTCAGTGACCCTCCAACTATCTGCATGTCAGTGACCCTCCAACTATCTGCATGTCAGTGACCATCCAACTATCTGCATGTCAGTGACCATCCAACTATCTGCATGTCAGTGACCCTCCAACTATCTGCATGTCAGTGACCATCCAACTAGCTGCATGTCAGTGACCATCCAACTATCTGCATGTCAGTGACCATCCAACTATCTGCATGTCAGTGACCATCCAACTATCTGCATGTCAGTGACCATCCAACTATCTGCCTGTCAGTGACCCTCCAACTATCTGCATGTCAGTGACCATCCAACTATCTGCATGTCAGTGACCCTCCAACTAGCTGCATGTCAGTGACCATCCAACTAGCTGCATGTCAGTGACCCTCCAACTAGCTGCATGTCAGTGACCATCCAACTAGCTGCATGTCAGTGACCCTCCAACTAGCTGCATGTCAGTGACCCTCCAACTAGCTGCATGTCAGTGACCCTCCAACTATCTGCCTGTCAGTGACCCTCCAACTAGCTGCATGTCAGTGACCCTCCAACTATCTGCATGTCAGTGACCCTCCAACTATCTGCATGTCAGTGACCCTCCAACTATCTGCCTGTCAGTGACCCTGCAACTATCTGCCTGTCAGTGACCCTCCAACTAGCTGCATGTCAGTGACCCTCCAACTATCTGCATGTCAGTGACCCTCCAACTATCTGCATGTCAGTGACCCTCCAACTATCTGCATGTCAGTGACCCTCCAACTATCTGCATGTCAGTGACCATCCAACTATCTGCCTGTCAGTGACCCTCCAACTATCTGCATGTCAGTGACCCTCCAGCTATCTGCATGTCAGTGACCATCCAACTATCTGCATGTCAGTGACCCTCCAACTAGCTGCATGTCAGTGACCCTCCAACTATCTGCATGTCAGTGACCCTCCAACTATCTGCATGTCAGTGACCATCCAACTATCTGCATGTCAGTGACCATCCAACTATCTGCATGTCAGTGACCCTCCAACTATCTGCATGTCAGTGACCATCCAACTATCTGCATGTCAGTGACCATCCAACTATCTGCATGTCAGTGACCATCCAACTATCTGCATGTCAGTGACCCTCCAACTATCTGCATGTCAGTGACCCTCCAACTATCTGCATGTCAGTGACCATCCAACTATCTGCATGTCAGTGACCATCCAACTATCTGCATGTCAGTGACCCTCCAACTATCTGCATGTCAGTGACCATCCAACTAGCTGCATGTCAGTGACCTTCCAACTATCTGCATGTCAGTGACCCTCCAACTAGCTGCATGTCAGTGACCATCCAACTAGCTGCATGTCAGTGACCCTCCAACTAGCTGCATGTCAGTGACCCTCCAACTAGCTGCATGTCAGTGACCATCCAACTAGCTGCATGTCAGTGACCATCCAACTATCTGCATGTCAGTGACCCTCCAACTAGCTGCATGTCAGTGACCCTCCAACTATCTGCCTGTCAGTGACCCTCCAACTAGCTGCATGTCAGTGACCCTCCAACTATCTGCATGTCAGTGACCCTCCAACTATCTGCATGTCAGTGACCCTCCAACTATCTGCCTGTCAGTGACCCTCCAACTATCTGCCTGTCAGTGACCCTCCAACTAGCTGCATGTCAGTGACCCTCCAACTATCTGCATGTCAGTGACCCTCCAACTATCTGCATGTCAGTGACCCTCCAACTATCTGCATGTCAGTGACCCTCCAACTATCTGCATGTCAGTGACCCTCCAACTATCTGCATGTCAGTGACCTCCAACTATCTGCATGTCAGTGACCCTCCAACTATCTGCATGTCAGTGACCATCCAACTATCTGCATGTCAGTGACCCTCCAACTAGCTGCCTGTCAGTGACCATCCAACTATCTGCATGTCAGTGACCCTCCAACTATCTGCATGTCAGTGACCATCCAACTATCTGCATGTCAGTGACCATCCAACTATCTGCATGTCAGTGACCCTCCAACTAGCTGCATGTCAGTGACCATCCAACTATCTGCCTGTCAGTGACCATCCAACTATCTGCATGTCAGTGACCCTCCAACTATCTGCATGTCAGTGACCCTCCAACTATCTGCATGTCAGTGACCCTCCAACTATCTGCATGTCAGTGACCATCCAACTATCTGCATGTCAGTGACCCTCCAACTATCTGCATGTCAGTGACCATCCAACTATCTGCATGTCAGTGACCATCCAACTAGCTGCATGTCAGTGACCATCCAACTATCTGCATGTCAGTGACCCTCCAACTATCTGCATGTCAGTGACCATCCAACTATCTGCATGTCAGTGACCATCCAACTATCTGCATGTCAGTGACCCTCCAACTATCTGCATGTCAGTGACCATCCAACTATCTGCATGTCAGTGACCATCCAACTATCTGCATGTCAGTGACCATCCAACTATCTGCATGTCAGTGACCATCCAACTAGCTGCATGTCAGTGATCCAACTATCTGCATGTCAGTGACCATCCAACTATCTGCATGTCAGTGACCATCCAACTATCTGCATGTCAGTGACCATCCAACTATCTGCATGTCAGTGACCATCCAACTATCTGCATGTCAGTGACCATCCAACTATCTGCATGTCAGTGTCCAACTATCTGCATGTCAGTGACCATCCAACTATCTGCATGTCAGTGACCATCCAACTATCTGCATGTCAGTGACCATCCAACTATCTGCATGTCAGTGACCATCCAACTATCTGCATGTCAGTGACCATCCAACTATCTGCATGTCAGTGCTGCATGTCAGTGACCCTCCAACTATCTGCATGTCAGTGACCATCCAACTATCTGCATGTCAGTGACCATCCAACTATCTGCATGTCAGTGACCCTCCAACTATCTGCATGTCAGTGACCATCCAACTATCTGCATGTCAGTGACCATCCAACTATCTGCATGTCAGTGACCCTCCAACTATCTGCATGTCAGTGACCCTCCAACTATCTGCATGTCAGTGACCCTCCAACTATCTGCATGTCAGTGACCATCCAACTATCTGCATGTCAGTGACCCTCCAACTATCTGCATGTCAGTGACCCTCCAACTATCTGCATGTCAGTGACCATCCAACTATCTGCATGTCAGTGACCCTCCAACTAGCTGCATGTCAGTGACCCTCCAACTATCTGCATGTCAGTGACCCTCCAACTATCTGCATGTCAGTGACCATCCAACTATCTGCATGTCAGTGACCATCCAACTATCTGCATGTCAGTGACCCTCCAACTATCTGCATGTCAGTGACCATCCAACTATCTGCATGTCAGTGACCATCCAACTATCTGCATGTCAGTGACCATCCAACTATCTGCATGTCAGTGACCCTCCAACTATACTGCATTTCAGTGACCCTCCAACTATCTGCATGTCAGTGACCATCCAACTATCTGCATGTCAGTGACCATCCAACTATCTGCATGTCAGTGACCCTCCAACTATCTGCATGTCAGTGACCATCCAACTATCTGCATGTCAGTGACCATCCAACTATCTGCATGTCAGTGACTATCCAACTATCAGATAGTTGGATGCATGTCAGTGACCCTCCAACTATCTGCATTTCAGTGACCCTCCAACTATCTGCATGTCAGTGACCATCCAACTATCTGCATGTCAGTGACCATCCAACTATCTGCATGTCAGTGACCCTCCAACTATCTGCATGTCAGTGACCATCCAACTAGCTGCATGTCAGTGACCTTCCAACTATCTGCATGTCAGTGACCCTCCAACTATCTGCATGTCAGTGACCATCCAACTATCTGCATGTCAGTGACCATCCAACTATCTGCATGTCAGTGACCATCCAACTATCTGCATGTCAGGGACCATCCAACTATCTGCATGTCAGTGACCATCCAACTATCTGCATGTCAGTGAACATCCAACTATCTGCATGTCAGTGACCATCCAACTATCTGCATGTCAGTGACCATCCAACTATCTGCCTGTCAGTGACCCTCCAACTATCTGCATGTCAGTGACCATCCAACTATCTGCATGTCAGTGACCCTCCAACTAGCTGCATGTCAGTGACCATCCAACTAGCTGCATGTCAGTGACCCTCCAACTAGCTGCATGTCAGTGACCATCCAACTAGCTGCATGTCAGTGACCCTCCAACTAGCTGCATGTCAGTGACCCTCCAACTAGCTGCATGTCAGTGACCATCCAACTAGCTGCATGTCAGTGACCATCCAACTATCTGCATGTCAGTGACCCTCCAACTAGCTGCATGTCAGTGACCCTCCAACTATCTGCCTGTCAGTGACCCTCCAACTAGCTGCATGTCAGTGACCCTCCAACTATCTGCATGTCAGTGACCCTCCAACTATCTGCATGTCAGTGACCCTCCAACTATCTGCCTGTCAGTGACCCTGCAACTATCTGCCTGTCAGTGACCCTCCAACTAGCTGCATGTCAGTGACCTTCCAACTATCTGCATGTCAGTGACCCTCCAACTATCTGCATGTCAGTGACCATCCAACTATCTGCATGTCAGTGACCCTGCAACTATCTGCCTGTCAGTGACCCTCCAACTAACTGCATATCAGTGACTCCCCAATTAGCTGCATGTCAGTAACCGCCGAACTAGCTGCTTGTCAATGACCCCCCAACTAGCTGCATGTCAATGACCCCCCAACTAGCTGCATGTCAATGACCCCCCAACTAGCTGCATGTTAATGACCCCCCAACTAGCTGTATGTCAATAACCCCCTAACTAGCTGCATGTCAATGACCCCCCAACTAGCTGCATGTCAATGACCCCCCCAACTAGCTGTATGTCAGTGACCCCCCAACTAGCTGCATGTCTATGACCCCCAACTAGCTGCATGTCAATGACCCCCCCAGCTAGCTGTATGTCAATGACCCCCCCCCCCAACTATCTGCATGTCAGTGACCATCCAACTATCTGCATGTCAGTGACCATCCAACTATCTGCATGTCAGTGACCATCCAACTATCTGCATGTCAGTGACCCTCCAACTATCTGCATGTCAGTGACCATCCAACTATCTGCATGTCAGTGACCATCCAACTATCTGCATGTCAGTGACCATCCAACTATCTGCATGTCAGTGACCCTCCAACTATCTGCATGTCAGTGACCCTCCAACTATCTGCATGTCAGTGACCATCCAACTATCTGCATGTCAGTGACCATCCAACTATCTGCATGTCAGTGACCCTCCAACTATCTGCATGTCAGTGACCATCCAACTAGCTGCATGTCAGTGACCATCCAACTATCTGCATGTCAGTGACCCTCCAACTAGCTGCATGTCAGTGACCCTCCAACTATCTGCCTGTCAGTGACCCTCCAACTAGCTGCATGTCAGTGACCCTCCAACTATCTGCATGTCAGTGACCCTCCAACTATCTGCATGTCAGTGACCCTCCAACTATCTGCCTGTCAGTGACCCTGCAACTATCTGCCTGTCAGTGACCCTCCAACTAGCTGCATGTCAGTGACCCTCCAACTAGCTGCATGTCAGTGACCCTCCAACTAGCTGCATGTCAGTGACCATCCAACTAGCTGCATGTCAGTGACCATCCAACTATCTGCATGTCAGTGACCCTCCAACTAGCTGCATGTCAGTGACCCTCCAACTATCTGCATGTCAGTGACCCTCCAACTAGCTGCATGTCAGTGACCCTCCAACTATCTGCATGTCAGTGACCCTCCATCTATCTGCATGTCAGTGACCCTCCAACTATCTGCATGTCAGTGACCCTCCAACTATCTGCATGTCAGTGACCCTCCAACTAGCTGCATGTCAGTGACCCTCCAACTAACTGCATATCAGTGACTCCCCAATTAGCTGCATGTCAGTAACCGCCCAACTAGCTGCTTGTCAATGACCCCCCAACTAGCTGCATGTCAATGACCCCCCAACTAGCTGCATGTCAATGACCCCCCAACTAGCTGCATGTTAATGACCCCCCAACTAGCTGTATGTCAATAACCCCCTAACTAGCT
>CBDHHR010000852.1:0-10282 GCA_965263245.1 Metamycoplasmataceae bacterium
TCCGCCTACTGTTTTCACAATGTACAACATCTTTTCCGTGGCGCTGACAACCAGATACTCAGCATCCTGGGTGAATCCAAGGAACATCGGCTGCCCTATCGGCAGGTCGACGGTATGCGCCAGTTCCCCAGACAGGACATCCCACAGTTTCACAGTGCGATCATCAGATGCTACAAACACAAGTTCCCAATAATACGTCCGTCCTTCCGTCCTTCCGTCCTTCCGTCCTTCCGTCCTTCCGTCCTTCCGTCCTTCCGTCCTTCCGTCCTTCCGTCCTTCCGTCCTTCCGTCCTTCCGTCCTTCCGTCCTTCCGTCCTTCCGTCCTTCCGTCCTTCCGTCCTTCCGTCCTTCCGTCCTTCCGTCCTTCCGTCCTTCCGTCCTTCCGTCCTTCCGTCCTTCCGTCCTTCCGTCCTTCCGTCCTTCCGTCCTTCCGTCCTTCCGTCCTTCCGTCCTTCCGTCCTTCCGTCCTTCCGTCCTTCCGTCCTTCCGTCCGTCCGTCCGTCCGTCCGTCCGTCCGTCCGTCCGTCCGTCCGTCCGTCCGTCCGTCCGTCCGTCCGTCCGTCCGTCCGTCCGTCCGTCCGTCCGTCCGTCCGTCCGTCCGTCCGTCCGTTCCGTCCGTCCGTCCGTCCGTCCGTCCGTCCGTCCGTCCGTCCGTCCGTCCGTCCGCGTCCGTCCGTCCGTCCGTCCGTCCGTCCGTCCGTCCGTCCGTCCGTCCGTCCGTCCGTCCGTCCGTCCGAGTGGGTGTGTGTAGTGTAGTTGTGTGTGTGTGTGTGTGTGTGTGTGTGTGTGTGTGTGTGTGTGTGTGTGTGTGTGTGTGTGTGTGTGTGTGTGTGTGTGTGTGTGTGTGTGTGTGTGTGTGTGTGTGTGTGTCTGTGTGTGTGTGTGGGGGTGTGTGGGTGTGTGGGTGTGTGGGTGTGTGGGTGTGTGGGTGTGCGGGTGTGCGGGTGTGCGGGTGTGTGGGTGTGTGGGTGTGTGGGTGTGTGGGTGTGTGGGTGTGTGGGTGTTTGGGTGTGTGGGTGTGTGGGTGTGTGGGTGTGTGGGTGTGCGGGTGTGCGGGTGTGTGGGTGTGCGGGTGTGCGGGTGTGTGGGTGTGTGGGTGTGTGGGTGTGTGGGTGTGTGGGTGTGTGGGTGTGTGGGTGTGTGGGTGTGTTTGGGTGTGGATATGGGCGTGTGTGGGTGCACCTATTCTTAGAAACCAACTACAACTGGTTGACATACCTGTGGCAATGATTTTCCCAGTTGGTGTGACATCAATGTCATTGACCTTATCAAAGTGTCCTGACAACTTGTGTTTGAGCTGGCCGCCAGGGGGCATCAGGAACCCGGTATGAGGAATTAGCACAGGCACGCTGGAGACCCGCGCTTGTTGTAGTACGCGATTCAGCACCTGAAGAGAAGACACAGTGAGACGAATTGAGGACAGTGAGATAGCTTGCCATCTAGATATGAGGGTTTTGACAAGTAGGTGTGATAGTATGCCGTCTAGAGGTGGTTGTTTAGAGAGGAGTGGCATGTTAGTATATCATATAGAAGTGGTAATATTTTAAGCAAGCATGGTGTGGCAGGATACCATTTCGCGCAATGGTTTGATTTAAACTAGTATTGTGGGACAGTATGTCGTCTGGATGCAGTAGTTTCCACAGGTGTGGTGTGACAGTCAACACGACAGCTTTGACTGTGATGTGACAGCAGCATGCCAAGATGGTGGTTGTGAAATGTGTTATGTGATATTATGTCATCTACAGTTTGCCGCGTAGACATGGTAGTTTCGAACAGCAAAGTGTACACGACAATATAATATAATATAACACAACACCTTTCAGTATGACCTCTTGATATGACGGATTTAACATTGTAATGTGATAGTATGTCATTTAGAGATGTAGGTTTATACATTTATGGTTTGCCAATATGCCAACTTAAGATGGTTTAGTCAAATGTGGTAAGTATGTGTATGTATCAAAATATATACGATATTACTGTTAAGAGACATAATCTGGACAGCATGACACGTATCGTGGAACATATCACATCGAAAATAACATACATCATTTTCTCTGTTCTGTGAACAAAACTGAAGCTATACCACAGCTGCCTGTGTCTTTGCTACTCTTCTATATGGCTCAGAAAGCGGGCAGAATCTGACACCAGACACCTTTCTAATTTCTATAATATGCCGTCGAACCACAGTGGAATAGTCTGGCCACGAAACATTCAAACAAGCATCTGCTCAGATTTACCAGACAAGACAGTATGAACAACGTACTGGCCACTAGAAGACGGAGATGGCTAGGCCATATTTTAAGAAAGAAAGACGAGCGTTTCGCCAAACGATCACTCAGATGGACATCAATAGAAAAAGACACAGAAGGGGAACTCAAGCGGCTATGTCTAAGGTGAAGTCGGGCTGCAAAGTAGACTACAGACAGAATGAGGTGAAGGACCCGTGTTCCTGCCCTTTGTGCCAGCGGGTACGACGAGGACTACGCAGGAAGCACACCTTCTGTGTTCATACGTCCATGGTTAGGCATTGATGCTGGATAAGTGCCATACCGCGTTCTTCTTGTCTGCCTGCTGCATCAGTCTCTCCAGCATCTGTATCAGTGTCGTCACAACTGACACAAACTCCGCGTTGTCGCCATCCTCTCGCAGTCTCTCCTTCGCTTGATTCACCATGGAAACCGTCGCAGCGCCGTAACCATGGATACGACCTATCAGCTGACCGGCCAGTTCTGTCGGGTGAGTCTCGAGGGCGTCCTGGGAGAGCTGAAGGGTTTCGAGGATGATTGAGATGTCCCTGTCTCGGAGAGATGTAGTCTGCGTCCACCGGAAGTCATGGAGCACCGAACTACAGGACACGTGCAAGTGGTCAGTTAGTCATGCATTTAATAATGAAACCGCCCTTTGAGTCGGTAGGTCTACAATAAACATAAACGAAAAAACAAGTGACAGAGAGTCGTGGATGAACTACAGATCGGCATTGTTTTAATGTTATGTAATAATCACCATATATGTATGCAATTGTATACAGATCATAACAATGCGATTTCCCAAAGGCACACATTTCCAAGATAACATATATGTGATTCACAAGTCAAAAACTACTTACTAACTAACATGTACAGACAAGTACAGTAACTAACTACAAACAACAGTTAACACGGGGATATAAATTGTTAATCAACATGCGTGTGTGACACCAGCAAACGTCATCGTGAACCAGAGGTCAAGAACAACAGACAACTCGCGGTGGTATATTCAGGGAATAGTCACACCTGCATGTAAAATGTAATGCACTTTTACAAGTCCTAACGTTATCTAAGTATTCGGTTTTTTGGAAGTGAGGTGGCCTTAGCTAACACGTAACATCAGATTGGACAACAAGAAGACCGTGTTGTGTACTTAACGTTAAATTGGTGTGAGCAAAATGTTGTTTAAGAGTTGGGTTTGTCTAGCCGTATAAACAGGCTTATACAAACGTTGTTTGCTTTCTAATGTATCTCTCTCAAAAATGTTCTAGAAATATCCATAGCTTTACAAAGAAACACAAATACACTGATAATGTTTTGTTAAGTTACTGAAATGTATTGTCTCTCAAGTTGATATTCCATATCACAGTATTTTGTGATCTATATAGTGATATTAACTCTGTTAAAAATAGAAAGATTATGTTGCAATCACGCATGCTGCTTGTTGTACTTATTTCTGGTTATATACTTCGTAATTTGGGCTATAAGTGACACGCTTTTTCTTTTCCTTTTCAATTTCATAACGTATTTACATTTGAACATCTAGTATTGTCATTGTTGTGATTGTTGAAAAGAACTCACTATTATTACTTACCTGAGACCAAGTGAAGTCATTTTGGCAAGCAGGAACTCGTAATTGCACAGAACTTCGTCTTTGAGGGGATTCTTGTCGCCTGCGTGTATCAGGTGGTACGGCAGCTGTGTCAGCTTGCGAGTGTTGTATTGTCCATTGGGGAAGACCAGAGGCTGCACAGAGACGTAGCGTAGCGCTGTCGCCTCCTTGCCGTCTTTTGTTTCGTAGGGCTTTCGTTTGTCTACAACACGTCATAAGCACCTGCTGTGAATGCTTCTAGTGTTGATGAATTACATCTAGCGGTCAAGTAGACGACAAGTTTTAAGGTCAAATCTAAAAATCGAAATTAAAAGCTGTTCGCACTCAGGCAAATCATGGACCTGGGAGCTATTGCCAGCACAGTAATAGCTTAAAATAGCATAATTTTTATTATCACAGTTCTGAAGAATGCATTTTACTGCTCGGCGTAGACAGTGAAACAATTTCCAAGTTGTTTAAAAGTTACTTGAACGAATCTAGATGACACTAACTGGACCAGGTGCCGAGATAGTAGTCTGCAAACATGTCGTGGCAGAAACCACGGTAATCTTCATCGCTGAGGTAGCGATGCTTTGCAGTCTCAATGAATTGTCGATGATACCAGTAGATCAGTTGGAAGCCGTCACTTCCCCTGTGTTAACACACACAACACATTAAACGGCTACTCGTAAAATGTATCATTGGAATACTCCCTCGGAATGTCCACATTTAATATACATGTAAGTAATCTTACATTTGTAATATGAAGCACAAAGTGATATCTATAAAACGATGACTGGGATAATGTAGGCTCTAGAGTCACATGGACATTGGTATTATGTTTATAATTATATTATTAAACATACTCCATTTATGTTGTATAATTTATTTAAATGTTACGTTAAAATAGTACATAGTGCTTACTTAACTAAATCATATATATATATATATATATATATATATATATATATATATATATATATATATATATATATATATATATATATATATATATATAAAGACTATTGTCTCAATTGATAAAAAAAAAATTATAATTTAAAAAACATAAGACTTTGTTGTGCGTTTCTTTTAGCAAGAACGACACATGTTAATTTAGTCCCTACTCGGTTGACGTAAGAAATCATAGTGGTCGCAAGAAGTGATGTCATAAGTCATACCTGTCCACCAAGTACTCGCTCAAGTCGTTCCGTACACGGACCCACAGCAGGGGCGGCAGACGTCTGATCGGTGGCGTCCAGTACTGGTACACGTCATTGAGAACGTCATCGTCGAGCGACAACATGTCCTCCATCTCCACCTCTGTGATACCATTCTCAGCTGCAAACGTCATTGACAGCAAGTATTAACATCTCATCCATCGACGTCAGATGTTCTCAAATAGTTCAGACAGTTCACGCGAGATGTCTGTCAGAGTGTATAATAGAGACGGAGACTGCAGGATGTTACAAGTCTAGCAAGGCCGTGGCTAGTATTCAGACACCCTCTGGTTTTGAATCCACTAGAATCTGCCAATTTGAGTACGTTATGCTTATAGTACTTTTCATGAAATGTCAGATTCTGTTTCTTGTTTTTGTAAAGCCGGGAATCAGTAATCTGAACATATGTAGGCCTACATATTGGGCCAAGCCCAAATTTTAATAATACACTAAGATCAACTTTAACAGTTCATTTTACTTTATTGTCTTAAGAAGGATATTCATCAAACATCTCCTGATCTTATTTAAATTATGTAAAACTTTGCCAAAGAAGATAAGTGAAATGCAAAATGTAACAACAACAAAAAACGAACCCGTAGCCATCAATATCACTGATGTGTTGTCCTACCTAGGTGTATCAGGACAATGATATGTCACAGAGAAACGCGGTACTACCTACAGTGCCATCTGTTTGATCTGGTTTGACATGTATCATAAGAAATGTAATCCTACCTACAGTCAAGTAGGAGAGTGCCCGAGAGACCATCAAAGTCCCATGGGTCTTCTCTACCCGCTGAAACAAGGCGTTGATCATCTTTTCGACGGTGGCCTCCAGTCTGGTCACATTGACATGGTCGTATGAATGCCAGCGTAGGGCCTCATCAAAGCAGAGCTTCAAATATAGCGGCTGCGGGCTCTTTTCGATTACGCTGACCACATGACTTCGCTGTGGTTTTGTCAGGGATCTCTTTGATGTCGCTAGCCATTTGTCAAGGATGCCGTTTATGTCCTCCTTTTTCAAGGCTTTCACATGCACGTAGCAGTTGTCTTTCGGATAGAGAATCTGTAAACAGAAAGTGCCTTCGTAGGACTGATTCGGATTACCTGGATCTTATTAATGGTAATTTTCATACAACAAATTCTACATTAAGGATGTAACTAGAAAGAGTTAGATATCTGTATTGTGGTTGAGAGAATGAGAACGTTTCTTATGTCTTACAAGGTCATATGTCCATGTGTGTTACAGTGTCAACTAACCTGGCAGCGAGGCAGACAACCATACTTTTCGTCAGGCAGAGTTGACAATATCATCTTGACATGTTTAGGCAGTTTACGTGGCAACCAGTCCAATTGTCTTGCGCCGTCTGCGGTGTCCAGCTGGTCCAACGAGTCAAACATCAGCACCAAAGGACGCTGCTTCGGCACAAGCTTCAGGTAGTATGCGAATTCGTCAATCAGTCCTTTCAGTTCCTACGCAACAAACGCAATACTGTGTAGTGTAGCCACTGGTGAACTTACGATGACTTTGATCTTCCGTTGCCCTATCTTTTTCATGCTTTATTTACTGTCTCTCCCTCCCTCCTCCCTTCCTGCGCCCTCCCTCCCTCTCTCCTTCCCTCCCTCCCTCCCTCCCTCCCTCCCTCTTTCGCTTTTTCACTTTCTCGCCCTCCCTCTCTCTCGGTTTCTCTCTTTCGCTCTCTCGCTTTCTCGCTCTCTTTTCGTCCCGTCTCTCTTTCTCTCTCTCTCTCTCTCTCTCTCTCTCTCTCTATATATATATATATATATATATATATATATATATATATATATATATATATATATATATATATATATATATCGTCCTCTCTCTCTTTCTCTCTCTTTCTCTCTCTCTCTCGTCCTCTCTCTCTTTCTCTCTCTCGCTGTCTCCCTCCATCACTCCCTCCTCGCTCTTTATCTAGGGGACATATATATGTCACTTACATTATCACTCTTGGGCCTCTCTCTGTGGGGGGCGTAGATGTGTCGCAGCTGCTGGTTGACATTGTTCAGCAGTTGCCGAAGAGCAAAGCTGTTCTGTGACGTTCCGATGAACCTGACAACGAACGACATTTTCCTCGTTACAAAACAATGATCATTTCCACTGCAAGAACACATAAACAGACGATAGAAAATGTTGTTAATTTTACTTAATGTATCTATCTTTTGTGTGTGTGTGTGTGTGTGTGTGTGTGTGTGTGTGTGTGTGTGTGTGTGTGTGTGTGTGTGTGTGTGTGTGTGTGTGTGTGTGTGTGTGTGTGTGTGTGTGTGTGTGTGTGTGTGTGTGTGTGTGTGTGTGTGTGTGTGTGTGTGTGTGTGTGTGTGTGTGTGTGTGTGTGTGTGTGTGTGTGTGTGTGTGTGTGTGTGTGTGTGTGTGTGTGTGTGTGTGTACAAACGTCATGCTAGTGAAATTCAATAATGGACGAACGCTAAGAGGTGATTACCTGTAGACAAGAGCCCCGGCCCCCTCCATCCAATCCCATGATGCCCTGGCTGCCATGGCAACTAGTGACGTCTTGCCACTACCCGAACCGCCATAGACAATGAGCGGCAGGCAACTGCTGCCCTTCAAGTAGCGCTCAAAGGTCTGCAAGACGCAATAGTGACCAATGATCATAAAATCAACCTTCAACCACATTACAAAAAAATACATAGACATGAATAACAGTTAGGTTTATTCATTCTCGACTAAGGATGCTACATGTGTTCTACAGTTAATAGATCCGAAAACAGTTATTTAAAGAAATATATAATAAAGAAGTAATTATTTGGTTACCTAAAATAATCATGGATGTTCTGGTAAATGTTAGGACTGCACATTTATGAAGCTCTGATTTTGTTGAATTTTTTTTTTAAACGGTTGTTGAGATTTTGGATGTGAAAACATCTATATTTGAAGGAACATTATAGAAAAAAATCAACTGAAAGGCTTTTGTGGCATAAAACATACATCACATGCTTATACTGAAAACAATCACACACATTACATACAGACAACGTAAAACATCATATACGTAACACGCTTACAAGGTAGAATATTACACACATCACACGCATACAAAACACAACATTACACACATCACTCGCATACAAAAGACGTCACACACATCACTCGCATACAAAACACATCACACACATCACTCGGATACAAAACACATCACACACATCACTCGGATACAAAACACATCACACACATCACTCGGATACAAAACACATCACACACATCACTCGGATACAAAACACATCACACACATCACTCGGATACAAAACACATCACACACATCACTCGCATACAAAACACATCACACACATCACTCGGATACAAAACACATCACACACATCACTCGGATACAAAACACATCACACACATTGCAGACAAATGAGTTGTGACTGGTGACGTAGACGGTGACGTAGACGGTGACGTACTGCGAGGATCTCCTCTCTGCCGTGGAACAGCTGACACTTGCTACGGCCGAAGACGGCATGTTGTATAGCCTCGTTGTAGGCTTCGTCGCAGACCTCGTGGCGCCGCCTCTCGGCAATGTTCATCTCAATCAGGTGCCTCACTCTCGTCTCGAAGTCGTCGCACAAGCGCTCGATGTATTTCTTGTGTTCAGTTGACTCGACGTCGACTCCTGTCAGTGAGACGGATATACATGTTTACGCATATTGACCGGTTATGCGTGTATTGTATTGTATTGTGTTGTGTTGTGTTGTGTTGCGTTGCGTTGCGTTGCGTTGCGTTGCGTTGCGTTGCGTTGCGTTGCGTTGCGTTGCGTTGCGTTGCGTTGCGTTGCGTTGCGTTGCGTTGCGTTGCGTTGCGTTGCGTTGCGTTGCGTTGCGTTGCGTTGCGTTGCGTTGCGTTGCGTTGCGTTGCGTTGCGTTGCGTTGCGTTGCGTTGCGTTGCGTTGCGTTGCGTTGCGTTGCGTTGCGTTGCGTTGCGTTGCGTTGCGTTGCGTTGCGTTGCGTTGCGTTGCGTTGCGTTGCGTTGCGTTGCGTTGCGTTGCGTTGCGTTGCGTTGCGTTGCGTCTCGAAGTCGTCGCACAAGCGCTCGATGTATTTCTTGTGTTCAGTTGACTCGACGTCGACTCCTGTCAGTGAGACGGATATACATGTTTACGCATATTGACCGGTTATGCGTGTATTGTATTGTATTGTGTTGTGTTGTATTGTGTTGTGTTGCGTTGCGTTGCGTTGCGTTGCGTTGCGTTGCGTTGCGTTGCGTTGCGTTGCGTTGCGTTGCGTTGCGTTGCGTTGCGTTGCGTTGCGTTGCGTTGCGTTGCGTTGCGTTGCGTTGCGTTGCGTTGCGTTGCGTTGCGTTGCGTTGCGTTGCGTTGCGTTGCGTTGCGTTGCGTTGCGTTGCGTTGCGTTGCGTTGCGTTGCGTTGCGTTGCGTTGCGTTGCGTTGCGTTGCGTTGCGTTGCGTTGCGTTGCGTTGCGTCTCGAAGTCGTCGCACAAGCGCTCGATGTATTTCTTGTGTTCAGTTGACTCGACGTCGACTCCTGTCAGTGAGACGGATATACATGTTTACGCATATTGACCGGTTATGCGTGTATTGTATTGTGTTGTATTGTGTTGTATTGTATTGTATTGTATTGCGTTGCGTTGCGTTGCGTTGCGTTGCGTTGCGTTGCGTTGCGTTGCGTTGCGTTGCGTTGCGTTGCGTTGCGTTGCGTTGCGTTGCGTTGCGTTGCGTTGCGTTGCGTTGCGTTGCGTTGCGTTGCGTTGCGTTGCGTCTCGAAGTCGTCGCACAAGCGCTCGATGTATTTCTTGTGTTCAGTTGACTCGACGTCGACTCCTGTCAGTGAGACGGATATACATGTTTACGCATATTGACCGGTTATGCGTGTATTGTATTGTGTTGTGTTGTGTTGTGTTGTGTTGCATTGCGTTGCGTTGCGTTGCGTTGCGTTGCGTTGCGTTGCGTTGCGTTGCGTTGCGTTGCGTTGCGTTGCGTTGCGTTGCGTTGCGTTGCGTTGCGTTGCGTTGCGTTGCGTTGCGTTGCGTTGCGTTGCGTTGCGTTGCGTTGCGTTGCGTTGCGTTGCGTTGCGTTGCGTTGCGTTGCGTTGCGTTGCGTTGCGTTGCGTTGCGTTGCGTTGCGTTGCGTTGCGTTGCGTTGCGTTGCGTTGCGTTGCGTTGCGTTGCGTTGCGTTGCGTGTTTGCGTTGCTTGGGTATAATAGAATAATCTTTGTTAGTCCACAAATGG
>CBDHHR010000853.1:0-8661 GCA_965263245.1 Metamycoplasmataceae bacterium
TTCATGGTACTATAGGTGAAAGTACTAGTGGTGATGGTACTAGTGATGATGGTACTCGTGGTGATGGTGCTAGTTGTGATGGTGCTAGTGGTGATGGTACTAGTGATGATGGTATTAGTGGTGATGGAACTAGTGGTGATGGTACTTGTTCATGGTACTATATGTGAAAGTACTTGTGGTGATGGTTCTAGAGACCATGGTGCTAGTGGTGATGGTGCTAGTGGTGATGGTACAAATGATGATGGTACCAGTGGTGATGGTGCTAGTGGTGATGGTACTAGTGGTGATGGCACTTGTGAAGATGGTACTAATGATCATGGTACTATAGGTGAAAATACTAGTGATGAGGTACTCGTGGTGATGGTGCTAGTGGTGATGGTACTAGTGATGGTGGTACTAGTGGTGATGGTACTTGTGAATATGGTACTAATGTTCATGGTACTATATGTGAAAGTACTTGTGGTGATGGTTCTAGAGACCATGGTGCTAGTGGTGATGGTGCTAGTGGTGATTGTACTAGTGGTGATGGTACTAGTGATGGTGGTGCTGGTGGTGACGGTACTAGTGATGATGATACTAGTTGTGATTGTACTAGTGGTGACGGTACTACTGGTGATGGCGCTAGTGATGATGGTACTAGTGGTGATGTTACTAGTGGTGATGGTACTAGTGGTGATGGTGCTGGTGGTGATGGTACTAATGGTGTTGGTACTAGTGGTGATGATACTAATGGTGATGGTGCTAGAGGTGATGGTACTAGTGGTGATGGTACTAGTGATGATTGTACTAGTGGTGATGGTGCTAGTGGTGATGGCACTAGTGTAGATGGTATTAGTGGTCATGGTGCTAGTGTTGATGATACTAGTTGTGATGTTTCTAATGGTGATGGTACTAGTGTTGATGGTGCTAGTGTTGACGGTACTAATGTTGATGGTTCTAGTGGCGATGGTGCTAGTGTTCATGGTACTAGTGGTGATGGTACTAGTGATGATGGTACAAGTGGTGATGGTGCTAGTGGTGATGGTGCTAGTGTTGATGGTGCTAGTGTTGATGGTACTAGTGTTGATGGTACTAGTGGTGAAGGTGCTAGTGGTTATGGTGCTAGTGTTGATAGTGCTAGTGTTGATGGTACTAGTGTTGATGGTGCTAGTGGTGATGATAGTTGTGGTGATGGTACTAGTGATGATGGTGCTAGTGGTTATTGTGCTTGGAGATATGGTACTAGCGGTGATGGTACTAGTGATGATGGTACCAGTGGTGATGGTGCTAGTGGTGATGGCACTAGTGTAGATGGTATTAGTGGTCATGGTGCTAGTGTTGATGGTACTAGTTGTGATGTTTCTAATGGTGATGGTTCTAGTGTTGATGGTGCTAGTGTTGATGGTACTAATGTTGATGGTTCTAGTGGTGAAGGTGCTAGTGTTTATGGAACTAGCGGTGATGGTACTAGTGTTGATGGTACTAGTGGTGACGGTACTAGTGATGACGGTACTTGTGGTGATGGTGCTAGTGGTGATGGTGCTAGTGTTGATGGTACTATTGTTGATGGTACTAGTGGTGATGGTGCTAGTGGTGAAGGTGCTAGTGGTGATGATAGTTGTGGTGATGGTACTAGTGGTGATGGTGCTAGAGTTGATGGAACTAGCGGTGATGGTACTAGTGGTGATGGTGCTATTGGTGAAGGTGCTAGTGGTGATGATAGTTGTGGTGATGGTACTAGTGCTGATGGTGCTAGTGTTGATGGTACAAGTTATGATGATAATAGTGGTGATGGTACCAGTGCAGATGGTACTAGTGGTGATGCTACGAGTGGTGATGGTACTAGTAACGAAGATACTAGTGATGACAGTACAATGGTATTGCTACTTATGACAGTACAGTGTTAGTAGTACTAGTGGTGATGATACTAGTGGTGATGGTAATCATGGTGATAATACAAGTGAAGATGGTACTAGTGTTGATGGTACTATTGTTGAAAGTACTAGTGGTGATGGTGCTAGTGGTGATGTTGCTAGTGTTGATGGTACAAATGTTGATGTTACTAGTGTAGATTTTACTAGTGCAGATGAAAATAGTGCTGATGGTGCTAATGGTGATGGTGTTAGTGGTGTTGGTGCTAGTGGTGATGGGGCTACTGGTAATTGATGGATGGATAATATTATTGTTTTAGTTTTGGGGTATTCGGACAATTGTTGACAGTGGAAATGGCTACGGTGATGATATTGCTGTTGCTATGTTGATAATGGAGGTGACAGATATTCCCCTAGTTGTAGGTAAGAATGTAATTGTGGTGTGGTGATGTTGGTGATATTGATGAAGATGATGATGACGATGATGACGAAGATGATATTGATGATGATGATGGTTAGGATAGAAGACGTGTTGGTGACGGCAGTGTTAGTAGAGGAGATGGCGATGGTACTAGTGGTGAGTGTACTAGAGACCATGGTGCTAGTGGTGATGGTGCTAGTGGTGATGGTACTAGTGATGATGGTACCAGTGGTGATGGTGCTAGTGGTGATGGTACTAGTGATGATGGTATTAGTGGTGATGGTACTAGTGGTGATGGTACTTGTGAATATGGTACTAATGTTCATGGTACTATAGGTGAAAGTACTAGTGGTGATGGTACTAGTGATGATGGTACTCGTGGTGATGGTGCTAGTTGTGATGGTGCTAGTGGTGATGGTACTAGTGATGATGGTATTAGTGGTGATGGAACTAGTGGTGATGGTACTTGTTCATGGTACTATATGTGAAAGTACTTGTGGTGATGGTTCTAGAGACCATGGTGCTAGTGGTGATGGTGCTAGTGGTGATGGTACAAATGATGATGGTACCAGTGGTGATGGTGCTAGTGGTGATGGTACTAGTGGTGATGGCACTTGTGAAGATGGTACTAATGATCATGGTACTATAGGTGAAAATACTAGTGATGAGGTACTCGTGGTGATGGTGCTAGTGGTGATGGTACTAGTGATGGTGGTACTAGTGGTGATGGTACTTGTGAATATGGTACTAATGTTCATGGTACTATATGTGAAAGTACTTGTGGTGATGGTTCTAGAGACCATGGTGCTAGTGGTGATGGTGCTAGTGGTGATTGTACTAGTGGTGATGGTACTAGTGATGGTGGTGCTGGTGGTGACGGTACTAGTGATGATGATACTAGTTGTGATTGTACTAGTGGTGACGGTACTACTGGTGATGGCGCTAGTGATGATGGTACTAGTGGTGATGTTACTAGTGGTGATGGTACTAGTGGTGATGGTGCTGGTGGTGATGGTACTAATGGTGTTGGTACTAGTGGTGATGATACTAATGGTGATGGTGCTAGAGGTGATGGTACTAGTGGTGATGGTACTAGTGATGATTGTACTAGTGGTGATGGTGCTAGTGGTGATGGCACTAGTGTAGATGGTATTAGTGGTCATGGTGCTAGTGTTGATGATACTAGTTGTGATGTTTCTAATGGTGATGGTACTAGTGTTGATGGTGCTAGTGTTGACGGTACTAATGTTGATGGTTCTAGTGGCGATGGTGCTAGTGTTCATGGTACTAGTGGTGATGGTACTAGTGATGATGGTACAAGTGGTGATGGTGCTAGTGGTGATGGTGCTAGTGTTGATGGTGCTAGTGTTGATGGTACTAGTGTTGATGGTACTAGTGGTGAAGGTGCTAGTGGTTATGGTGCTAGTGTTGATAGTGCTAGTGTTGATGGTACTAGTGTTGATGGTGCTAGTGGTGATGATAGTTGTGGTGATGGTACTAGTGATGATGGTGCTAGTGGTTATTGTGCTTGGAGATATGGTACTAGCGGTGATGGTACTAGTGATGATGGTACCAGTGGTGATGGTGCTAGTGGTGATGGCACTAGTGTAGATGGTATTAGTGGTCATGGTGCTAGTGTTGATGGTACTAGTTGTGATGTTTCTAATGGTGATGGTTCTAGTGTTGATGGTGCTAGTGTTGATGGTACTAATGTTGATGGTTCTAGTGGTGAAGGTGCTAGTGTTTATGGAACTAGCGGTGATGGTACTAGTGTTGATGGTACTAGTGGTGACGGTACTAGTGATGACGGTACTTGTGGTGATGGTGCTAGTGGTGATGGTGCTAGTGTTGATGGTACTATTGTTGATGGTACTAGTGGTGATGGTGCTAGTGGTGAAGGTGCTAGTGGTGATGATAGTTGTGGTGATGGTACTAGTGGTGATGGTGCTAGAGATGATGGAACTAGCGGTGATGGTACTAGTGGTGATGGTGCTATTGGTGAAGGTGCTAGTGGTGATGATAGTTGTGGTGATGGTACTAGTGCTGATGGTGCTAGTGTTGATGGTGCCAGTGTTGATGATTCTAGTGTTGATGGTGCTAGTCGTGATGCTAGTTGTGGTGATGGTACTAGTGGTTATTGTGCTTGGAGTGCTAGTTGTTACTAGTGGTGATGGTTCTAGTGGTGATTGTGCTAGTTGTGATAGTGCTAGTTGTGATAGTGTTAGTTGTGATAGTGCTAGTGGTGACAGTACTAGTGGTGATGGTGCTAGTGGTGATTGTGCTAGTTGTGATAGTGCTAGTGGTGACAATACTAGTGGTGACAATACTAGTGGTGATGATACTAGTTGTGATGGTGCTAGTGGTTATTGTGCTTGGAGTGATGGTACTAGTTGTTACTAGTGGTGAAGGTGCTAGTGGTGATTGTGCTAGTTGTAATAGTGCTAGTGGTGATGGTGGTAGAAAAGTATGGTACAACTGGTGGTGGCACTAGTGTTGACGGCACTAGTAGTAGTGCAACAGCATCAAGGAGACAATGACAACGACTCCTGTCACAACGTATCTTCGGACCGTAAGCAAGATACTAGCTCGAGAGTGATTGTATGTACACATGCACGTATATACACAAATATATATATATATATATATATATATATATATATATATATATATATATATATATATATATATATATATATATATATATATTTCATGTTCAACGTCAGACAGTCACATGAAGAAACACGTTTGGCACGATACGAACGTACTGTTGATCGAGTTGCAAACAAGGCTCGTCTAGACATGGCCAACACACTACTGCCCATGCAGACTACCTTAGTGGAAGACGTGACGTTATATCACCAGCAACTGATGATCCGGAGGATTGTGTCAGCCTGATATGGGTGGTGTTGAGCTGTGTGGAATGGAAGAAGAGATGAGGAGGCTGACGCTAGAAAACAGCACCTTAAAACTGAGTTTTCATCAGCAAAGTTGACCGAGTCCGGCTTACCTGGCGACAACGTGAATTTCCTCTCCGGCCTACCAACGCACTACACATTTATGCAGCTGTACACGCGAGACACACATATCTTCCTTCAGCAGCAAGTGTTAATAATTGTTGATGACACTGATGAAACTCCGCTTGAATGTGTCGAACGAACTGTTGGATTTCATGTTCAACGTCAGACAGTCGACCGTCTCAAGAATCTTCTTAAACACACTCGACATTCTATATGGCATTGAGCAGCAGATGATTATATGGCCAGGCCGAAGTGAACTAAAGAAGACGATGCCGATGGAGGTTAGACGTTATCTCGATTCAAAAGTGGTTGTCATCGTCCGACAATTTCGAGGTATTTATTGAGACACCATCAAACCTGGAAGCAAGGTCACCGACTTGGGCAACCTACATACACCATACTACAGTGAAGTTCCTCACTGGACTCATACAACAATGGACCATTTCCTTCTTATCGAGAGATTGGGCTGGCCGAGTCAATGCAAGTGACCTTTTGGAATATTGTGGTTTTCTCGACCATCTCCTCCCAAATGACGTTGTGATGGCTGACAGTTTGACCTGAGTGACAGAATGGGACTGATGACGGCCTACCTTTGTAGTGCGGAGCACACATGAAAATAGTCCGGATATACGCTGCACAATACACATGCACGGTAAGACCGCATTACGCCCCAACAATAGTCCACACCCTATAAATGCCACAACTGAAAAATAGCGAGTGTCCGAATCAAGCCACCGTCGTTACGCCACCGTCTCTAGTAGAGGTGGTCGCGACTCCTCGTAGAGGCTCTACTTATTTGTATAATATTTGCCTACGTAACATATCAGATACGATCGATGAATATTTCGAAAGTATTTTTTATTGAACTACACATCAGTAAAGATTAAAAAAATCAAAGTCGGCTTAGAGCACCGAATACTAGCATTAGCAAATATAATTAACATTTATCATATATACTCACCAGTAAATTGGTTTACATATGTGGTGATTTTAACATAGATCTATTACATTGTGAGGAACAAACTGAGTCGAAACATTTCCTTAATCAAATCTTCAGTTCTGGAGTGTATTCTTTGACCACCAGGCCAACAAGAATAACAGACACGACTGCAACTATACTAAATAATTTGTTTGTTTGTTCTGAGCTATGCAGAAACAAAATGTGCGGCATTGTTTTAAGCGATCCTACGGATCATATGCCAATTTTCATTTGGTGTGATTATAGTACTTACGTGGCTTATAATAATAATCCAAAAGTGAAATATAACAGAACATTAGACGGTGAAGCTTTACCAAAAACTTGAACAAGACTTAAGCCATAAAAATTGGAAAACTGTACTGAACGAATGAAACCCCATTTTAGCATACTTGCAATTTATGCAAATAGTAAGTAACACCTACACCGATGTTTGTCCTGTAAAAATAACAATATATCCAGAAAACAATAAACGGAAGGAGAATGCTTGGTTATAAAGTGGCCTAAAAATGCTTGCATAAAAAAATTACTTGTACTTAGCATTTCTAAAACGGAGGTCATTATTAACAGAAAGTCGCTACAAAAACTACAAAAACAAGGTAAAAAAATTCGAAGAGTGGAAGACCAACAATAGTGAAACGTGGACAATTCTTAACATTATGATTGACAAAAGAAAGTCGTAAGCAAAATATTGAAATTACTTCATTGTTGATATCGATCGAGTAACATAATAATGCCGAAATTGCTAATTATTTCAATAACTTCTTTGTTAACATAGGTACAATTTTATCTAACAGTATAGTGCCTTGCCAGGGAACACAACCGACTGGCTTTCTATAAAAAAAACAAGTCAACGTATATGTATCTCGTTACTGAGAAAGAAGTAACTGAAATTGTGTCAGGGTGCAAAAGCACGACTTCGTATGTGCACGACGAAATCAGCATGAAAACTGTTAAACATGTAATAAAGCAAATTGTAAGACCTTCAACCTATATTTTTAACAGATCATTAATCACCGGTATATTTCCAAATGACAAGAAAACAGAAAAGTTATTCCTGTTTTTAAATCAGGAGATCGTCTCCAATTTTCTAACTATAGACGTATATCACTGTTACCCCAAATCTTCAAAATACTTAGAAATATTTAACAAAAGGTTAATGTCATTCATTGAAAACATCACATATTGACTGATAGGCAATACGGCTTCAGAAGTAATCACTCAACTTCACTAGAGTTAACTATTTTTTTCGGAAAGGTAACTTCAGCAATAGATAAACAAGAAAGCACTATTGGGGTCTTTATTGATCTGAAGAAAGCATTTGACACCGTTGATCATAAAATACTGCTAAGTAAGTTACAATGTTATGGAATAAGGAGTTTGGCTCTGAATTGGATTAAAAGTTACTTAGCCAATCGTAGTCAGTATGTGTGTTATAACAACAGTAATTCAGTGCTAAAGAATATCAAGTGTGGAGTTCCACAAGGATCAATGCTGGGCCCAGTACAATTTATTTTATACATAAATGACATGTATGAAGTGTAAAAATTCCTTAATATTATCTTGTTTGCAGATGACACTAGCATTTTCTACTCAACTAGGAATATTGTGGATATAGCATGTACAGTTAGTAACGAACTAGAAAATTATCGCTTAATGTGAACAACACCAATTTGATCATGTTTGCAAATAAAAAGCAGTAAACATCACTTTGAATGGAACGAACATTGCGCAGGTGTCACATACACAATTCATTGGTGTAATCAATGATGAAAACTTAACGTGGAGAGAGCAGACAAAAACGGTTGAAACGAAGGTATCAAAAAGCATAGCCGTTTTGTATAAAACAAAGGATGTTCTTGACATGCAAGCATTACGTACGTTACCAATCACTTGGTGAACCATATATACATATATATATATATATATATATATATATATATATATATATATATATATATATATATATATATCTGATTGCTGTGAAATCTTGGGAAATACGTTTCCGTCTAGAGTAAGAAAACTCTCTCTGTTACAGAAAAAAGCTATACATATAATCTCTAGCATTGATTACCATAGTCATATATCTGCATTTTTTTCACAGCTCACACATTTTTAAACTTCAAGCAAACAACCACTGTTTAGAAGGTCGTGTTTTTGAACCAACTGCAGCCGTACACAAGCATGATACCAGACAATCTCTAAACACTTTTTTAATGGGACCAACACCCATAGACTGTCAATTACTGTCAGAGGTCACCGCATTGTTTCAAGTGTACAATTCCTATTTTGTAGCATTGAGCTAACAACCAAAGGACACTTGTGATAAAGAACCCCTATTTGTGTTTAAAGTGGATGGTGGGAACAAAGACCTAAGTGCCTTCAAACCTAGCATTT
>CBDHHR010000854.1:0-2500 GCA_965263245.1 Metamycoplasmataceae bacterium
ATGTTCACGTTCACGAGCATGCGGGCATAAACACACATGCACGAACGCACATACACACACACATAAACAAACACGCACACACTAACACATACACACATATGTGTATGTATATATACATATATGTATATATATATATATATATATATATATATATATATATATTATATATATATATAATATATATATATATATATATATATATTATATATATACCTCTATTGTAACATATATATATATATATATATATATATATTATATATATAAATAAATAAATAAATATATATATATATATATGTATATATATATACATTCACATATATGCAATATAAATTATTGACTTTGACCCGGAAAAACTTACGTACCGTCTCTAATGAAAACTGTCTTTGTCTCGAAGTTTGAAATATTCATGGAATACAATATATTGCAATATAATACTCTTTAATGGTCAACAATCGGAAATTCATATGGTAGACATTCATAGTAATGCAACACAATGATATTAGCCTTCGGCTGTGTCGACACGTCGAAAATGTGATTCGCAGACAACACAACATCACAAATACTGCCCATATCTTGAAACAGTTTCTCTGACTAAAATAAAAATAGTAATTAGTAGTAGTTTTAGTAGTTTTATAATAACGAGTAGCTATACAGGTTTGAATGCCTGAAGATGGATTTTAGCCATCGTTTCTTACCAGGTTACCTTTATTGTGTTTGATGTTGCCGAAATTACCTACATGCTAACTGTCTTGTGTAGATCGTTACGTGGATCATCTTTTGGTAAGTTATTACAATAATCACATGGTTCGTTTCTTGGCCGTGTAGAGTATAATCATTGTAACAAGTCTTCCGCAACCTACTGAAATAACTCGTCACCGTTATCAGTTTACGTTTCTCCAATCTTAACACTAACCTTAATACTAACACTAATCCTAACCTTAACCCTATCCCTAGCCGTAACAATAAACTTAACCCTAAGGCAAGTAGTCGACTGAAACGTTGGCCCGACAGACCATCGCAAATACGACTTATAAAACTGTTATGGAATGGTTCCCATTTAATCTGAATAATTGCTATTTGTAATAGTCTGCTTCTTGTCTCTTTGACTGCTTCTACATCCATTTTCAAGGATGCTCTTCGTGTTAATAAGAAGAGATGGATTTATCTGCAACTCGCGTTTATAAATGCTGACATTTTTAGGCAACGTGTAGAAAGTCAATGGCTGAATTTGTACGCCAATGTGACTCTTTTTGGCCAGTACAGCATTTCCTACAAACGTCTTGATATATTCATTCTCAAAATCATAATATATTCATTTAGACACACAAATGTCAGTCGCATATTGTTGCAAACCACGCAACAATATGAAGAACAACGAAGGTCCTCCACGTTTCGGTCTTCCCTGTGACGAGTAACAGTGAATACACAATTGACAGGCCTAATACATGATTGCGCACGTGGGTTACGGTCCAGTGAGCAGCCGGAAGTTCGTATACACAAAGCAAGGACAACACCGTTTTTAACATATCAGTAAACCACACATACATCGTTCTTGTCGGTGACGCAACAGTTTGACTTGGGCTTCGCAGGTGTACGTACACATGCATTGGAAACCAGCATTGACACAAACACAAATGATACTAAAATTTGGTAAAATGTCGCCTCATTTCTGGTGCTAATTTCTCACTTTCAGCTGTATATATCAACCAAACTAATTATATCCTTAAGCCTCAGCAACCCAATTATAAACGAATGTGGTGCTTGACTTTCCATACCATATGTATTTGATTAACTGGCATATACATATGTGACGTGTTCTAACGAAATGAGTCGTATGTCAGCGAACTTGATTTCGAGAAAACACCGCATAAACATGTAACGATGAATTTCGACGATTTTGACTTTTTGTCACCAAAGTCTACTTTTGCATCTTTTTTGTCAATTGGCAATGCTTATTTCTCGTTTACATTATTATTTAGTACATTTTATAGCCTTTTTAGACACACTACGTAACATTTCACGCATGAATTTCGTAAAACAGAACCGATAAATCGCACTAGTTCAAGTCGCATTCTTTGGGGTTTCCCTCAACGCATGGCGGAGTTATTTGGTACTACAGGAAAGCCCTGGACGCCCTCTTTCGGATTCTTGTAGTAGAAATTCCCACTGACGTCATTGTAAGCCAATAGCAGCATTTAATGCGAGAGGCCTATCTGTGAACAAACGTCACTAGACGCCGCGAGGAGCTGACAGCGTGCCCCTGATTGGCTTAGAGCTGTGCGCGCAGGCGCAGTGCGCTCTCGCTAGCCGTAAACAACGTGGAATTGATCGGGTCGCTGCTACAAAACATTGCTAAATACTCGGATTATGTTGTAATAATTTCAGTAAACAGTTAGCATGATATATCTTCGACAGCGAACATGCCTTGGGAGTTTATTTCGAATGCATCAAATGGAGTAATAGAAGCAAAACGGTCGATTTTGGATCGACAATGTACTCG
>CBDHHR010000855.1:0-5000 GCA_965263245.1 Metamycoplasmataceae bacterium
GCACGCACGCTCGCACGCACGCACGCACGCACGCACGCACGCACGCACGCACGCGCACGCGCACGCGCACGCGCACGCGCACGCGCACGCGCACGCGCACGCGCACGCGCACGCGCACGCGCACGCGCACACGCACACGCACACGCACACGCACACGCACACGCACACGCACACGCACACGCACACGCACACGCACACGCACACGCACACGCACACGCACACGCACACGCACACGCACACGCACACGCACACGCACACGCACACGCACACGCACACGCACACGCACACGCACACGCACACGCACACGCACACGCACACGCACACGCACACGCACACGCACACGCACACGCACACGCACACGCACACGCACACGCACACGCACGCACACGCACACACACACACACACACACACAGTTGTTGACACTGCCCATTAATCGATAAGGTTGTCCAATAAGCACTAGTCGCCAGTTAGTCGTGCATTACAGAAACGCGAGTGGCAAAGCGCGCAATAATCTGCACGCTCAGCAACGAATACGCTTCAGCAAATTAGCGCTCTTTAACGCCGGCGATCTGTGGCGACTTACGGCAGTTCCAAGTCCCTCGAGTAGACATCTACACGGCTCTGCGCGGGCAGGCGTAATCGTACGCGACAGCCGATTTTACCACGATCCTTAATCACCATTTCTCGATAACAGCGGTTCAAACGCAACTGGCCGCAAATTAGGAGGATAGTCGCGATTTCATTTGGCAGCCCTGTAAGTGGTGTTGTGTGACGTAACAGCGAGGTCCCGGCGGACGTCATATATCCGACGTCGAGCGCTTAACGTCATCTCGTAGTGATGTCATACGTCTGACGTCGGCCACTTAGCAACGCGCGTGCTGGGACCTCGGTTTCGTTGCGGTTTTCTACGATTGCACTATTTATTACGCACGCATTAAATATTCAGCGCCGCGCTATTGGCCCCACAGCCGGACAGAACATATTCACACTCACGATCGGAGAAAAAAGGTGATTTTTGTAAGCTTTGATTTTTTTATGTATGAAGATGCGACAGTTTCCCATAAGTAAACATAACACTATTTTGCAATTCGACTGTTTCAAACCAGCATGACAATTGACTGCGATGACAGAGCAGTTTGTTACAAGTAAACAGCCAGTTTGTTACAAGTAAACAGCGACAGAGCAGTTTGTTACAAGTAAACAGCTAATACGATAACCTCGAAATTACGGCCACTTCGACATTCTCATATTTCCTCAAGAAATATAACATCTTTCTAACATTAAAAACAAATAAAGTCTACCTTCTGAGAAAGAAAAACAGGTCACCTGTTTAAGACATCATTCGCGTAGACCTAAACATAATCCATGACAGCAGCTGCATCGTATTGTTTTTAAACATTTCTCCTGTAACCGACAAAATAATTTAAAATATAAATACATCTTACATTAAAACAGCAAAAGAAACATAATATTTTAAATATAATTATAAAATACCACATTGATACGACCCCCGGCCTGTGGCTCATGTCTCAGCAGGCACTGGCGATAATAGCGTACAAGCACTCGTCTATGAAAGTGACAGTCATTTCAACGACCTCCGGGATTTGGCTCACTTGGCGCTGTCATAAGCTCACGTGCATTCACAGTCACGTCAACTCGCCGAATTAAGCCACTGAGAATCACCGTCGGAGAGACAGGAGCAATTATAATTTTACATAATTGCGACTACTCCGACGGCATACTGTATAACCCGCGTTGATGCACGCGGCTCGCTAGTTATGGATTGAGTGCTTTGTCAATCCATTGCTCGTTTTGTGTCGACTTGTTTCAGTTTTACTTTCACGATTACTTCGATAGTGCAGCCATCGTACTCAGAGGGCGCTAATGTATTCGTGTGTAGGTAAAGTATATACAAGTCCCGGTAATATGTTCCCGTTGACATTTAGATCACTTTGGCCCAGTCTCTTGAATGTATTTGTTTGTTTGTTTGTGTGCTTATGTGTGTGTGTGTGTGTGTGTGTGTGTGTGTGTGTGTGTGTGTGTGTGTGTGTGTGTGTGTGTGTGTGTGTGTGTGTGTGTGTGTGTGTGTGTGTGTGTGTGTGTGTGTGTGTGTGTGTGTGTGTGTGTGTGTGTGTGTGTGTGTGTGTGTGTGTGTGTGTGTGTGTGTGTGTGTGTGTGTGTGTGTGTGTGTGTGTGTGTGTGTGTGTGTGTGTGTGTGTGTGTGTGTGTGTGTGTGTGTGTGTGTGTGTGTGTGTGTTCGTGCGTGCGTGCGTGTGGCTGGCTGGTTGGCTGGCTGGCTGGCTGGCTGACTGGCTGGCTGGCTGGCTGACTGACTGACTGACTGACTGACTGGCTGGCTGGCTGGCTGGCTGGCTGGCTGACTGACTGACTGACTGACTGACTGACTGACTGACTGACTGACTGACTGACTGACTGACTGACTGACTGACTGACTGACTGACTGACTGACTGACTGACTGACTGACTGACTGACTGACTGACTGACTGACTGACTGACTGACTGACTGACTGACTGACTGACTGACTGACTGACTGACTGACTGACTGACTGACTGACTGACTGACTGACTGACTGACTGACTGACTGACTGACTGACTGACTGACTGACTGACTGACTGACTGACTGACTGACTGACTGACATTTTTTATGAAAAACATTTTCCATCTTTGTACAAAGCAAAACTTAGCGATTGTTACATAAATTGAACTGTATTAACGGTGGCAACGCGTGATCACTTACCACGCTGCCACGCGTAAACAAGATAAGCGTGCTTTACTTTAGCGATGAATGTCAAAACTATCGGCCTGACTAAGAAACGTGCCGGTAGATGGCCGCCGGCTACGTTAGACGAACGTACTGAACACGACACGTGATTGCTCTTTAGAGATGTTGTTTTCTCACAGTTCCTGGAAGGTGTCTTACGTTCACGTGGCAACGTCGATACGGTGAGTGTCGTATCATCGCTGACGTTGACTCGCTCACTCGATAGGTCATGTGGGCAACATGGCGTCCAAAAACCTCAGACGACACCGATGACGCAATCTGACCACCTGAAAAAAAACGGACAGTCGCTTCTACGCGTGGGGTGTTTCGTTTGGTCTCCATTGCCTCAGTGCATTCAGCACAATACTTGAGATGGTGGCTGTAGGCACTGGTTATATGCAGTATAATTGAACGAGTTGTCTCCTCGCAATATATTTGCAGCACGAACTTGACACCGCGAGTATGTGTATGTGCGTTCGTGCGGGTGTGCGTGTGTCCGGATCGCACATTTCAAGCGGTGATTTCTTTTTCCTCCAAACATATTTGATTTACTTGGCAAGTTTTCTATATAAAAAAAAAATTGGGTCATGAAAACAATAAACAGAAAAGTTTGTTTCAATACATTGAATAAATTTTGTATTACTATTTAAAGCACTACAGGGTTTTTACATTTTGCGCAACATCTCATTTATATAAAATGCAAACTGTTTCAGAAATAAGTCTTGTTGTTATTTTATATTCGGTATTTTAAAAAACCCTTTGTCAGATGTGTCTGGGACCTTTACTTATATTGCTCCAATTCAAGTTGTTAAAGGTCACGTGTGAATGCAGACCATGTCTCCGCAGTAGTTCTGGAGACCGTCACCCGTCTGCTGTACAGTGTCACTAGAGACGGGAACGTGAACGTGCTTCAGATGTAGCTTCCTGTTTACGATTAGCCGAAGGTGACGCTAAATGTACAGAGATCATTTCATTGTAAAGTCATGTGATATTTAGCATAAACTAAATAGCGTGTAATTATTAAAAAATTATCCGTCCTCTCGAATCTTAATGTTACCGTTCAACATACAATATAAATGTTGTGGTGTGACATCACTGCATCACAATGTTACCGTTCAACATACAATATAAATGTTGTGGTGTGACATCACTGCATCACAATGTTACCGTTCAACATACAATATAAATGTTGTGGTGTGACATCACTGCATCACAATGTTACCGTTCAACATACAATATAAATGTTGTGGTGTGACATCACTGCATCACAATGTTACCGTTCAACATACAATATAAATGTTGTGGTGTGACATCACTGCATCACAATGTTACCGTTCAACATACAATATAAATGTTGTGGTGTGACATCACTGCATCACAATGTTACCGTTCAACATACAATATAAATGTTGTGGTGTGACATCACTGCATCACAATGTTACCGTTCAACATACAATATAAATGTTGTGGTGTGACATCACTGCATCACAATGTTACCGTTCAACATACAATATAAATGTTGTGGTGTGACATCACTGCATCACAATGTTACCGTTCAACATACAATATAAATGTTGTGGTGTGACATCACTGCATCACAATGTTACCGTTCAACATACAATATAAATGTTGTGGTGTGACATCACTGCATCACAATGTTACCGTTCAACATACAATATAAATGTTGTGGTGTGACATCACTGCATCACAATGTTACCGTTCAACACACAATATAAATGTTGTGGTGTGACATCACTGCATCACAATGTTACCGTTCAACATACGATATAAATGTTGTGGTGTGTCATCACTGCATCACAATGTTACCGTTCAACACACAATATAAATGTTGTGGTGTGTCATCACTGCATCACAATGTTACCGTTCAACATACGATATAAATGTTGTGGTGTGACATCACTGCATCACAATGTTACCGTTCAACATATAATATAAATGTTGTGGTGAGACATCACTGCATCACAATGTTATCGTTTAACACACAATATAAATGTTGTGGTGTGACATCACTGCATCACAATGTTACCGTTCAACACACAATATAAATATTGTAGTGTGACATCACTGAATCACAATGTTACCGTTCAACATACAATATAAATGTTGTCGTGTGTCATCACTGGGTCACAATGTTACCGTTCAACACACAATATAAATGTTGTGGTGTGTCATCACTGGGTCACAATGTTACC
>CBDHHR010000855.1:12500-17500 GCA_965263245.1 Metamycoplasmataceae bacterium
CCGTAGTGTCCCGTGGTTGGGCGAAGGCCTCAGCATGCTGCTTCCACACCTGCCTGTCTTGCGCTATCCTCTGCCAGATGGTACCCTTCCTCTAGTCGCCTAGTTCGTCTCTCCAACGTCTCGCCGGCCTTCCTCTAGGTCTTTCCTTTCGAAGTGATTCCAGACGGTGACACGCGCTGTCCCTGGGTCATCCCGTATTCTGCTGCCGTGCGCTGCCTACAAGTCCACTCTGGTTGTTACCAAATATTAATTCCACCGACCCACTGTCCGAGTTCGCCATGACGGTGCAAGTTGTAAGAAGCAACTGCGGCCAGTAAGCGACGCTGATTACACGCTCGGTTGACGAAAACTAAGAATCTGGCGCCAGTGCATGTCGCGACGCCACCGATTACCGTTCTTGATTCCGGGCGCAGCGCTGGCGAACCGCCGACGTAGCGTGCTGTAAAAACCAGATCACACGCGCCATTGGTCGAACGTTGATTAAACTCGCTTAACGTCAACTTAGCTACGTTAATGGCGTTTCACACTTGAGCGAGTCAAATGAAAAGATAATCCGTTCTCTCGAATCCCTGGTGCAGGTCGCTGGACAGCGTGGCGTGTCGGTGGCGAGGACACAGAGGATTTCGATGTTATTTTAACATTAAAGTGCTATTACGGGATTTCGTTACTAGACTTTTAAGTGGCTGATTACTCGCTGCCAGACTTACAGACGGGCCTTTGTTTCACGGAAAACGACAAACAGGCGCCATATAAGAAAACGATCACTAGATCCACAGTGTCACATATCTTTGTATACAAAGAACTTTATGTTCTTGTCAACTGTCTTGTAGTGACCTTGGCCGTTTTACTTACCACGTGACACAGGCGCTATAGAGGTCAGAGCACAGTTACACTTCCTGGTTTGATCCATACGAATGTAGTGCCATATGAATTGTGTTATTTGAAATTTTGAAAATTTATTTATGTGACATTAGTACAATATAGCATGCTTTCTAGTAGACTCAGTGCTATGATGTGTCTGCCGTTTAAAGAGACGTGTTAGGAAGAGGGTAATTAACGTAGTGATTTTTACCCAATTTTGTTGACGTGACCATGCGGATGCAGAAAAAGATACTACGTTTTGGTCAGTATTGATTGGCAGCCCCACGTGATATTGGCCAAATTTGATCAGCATATCAATGACATGATTGCAGTGACTTTGTAGATATTTCAAATGTTTCTCAGGTACATAATAATCTGATAAAACGTCAACATGCCCGCCAGTGGGAAAGTTCACCACGGAAGCAAGATATGTTTCAGGGAGTTCGATCGTTTGAAAGAAATAAGAATCAACGATTGAGAGGCCTACGACATATATTACTATTATGTGAATGTCGTTAACTTTGTATGAGCCAAAGCGGCTCATACAAAGTTAACGACATTCACATAATAGTAATATATGTCGTCTATTCTAAATCGCGAAAATGTTCGTAATCAATAAATACAATCGGTTTGTTGTATTCATTTCATCGAGGCTTTATATTGTTTGCCACGGCCGTGGAGCTTTGAAGACCAACTTATGGCCACATTTCGATACAGATATTATGTAGTGTATGTCGCCTACCAATGCTCACGTGTTGATCTGATCCTATTTGGAACTGCCTTTTTAGATTTCGGTTTCGTCGCCGTTAATTGCTTTTATGAAATCGTATTCATCCCAAACATGAATGCATTCAATGCTTCGTAATAATTTCTTCGGAATGAACTTTGCGTTTTTTTCTGGCATCATATAATATCCGAGGAACATTTCTGCGCATGCTCGTATCTACGGCGGCATTAATATTTAGCACCAACTACGACTGTCGCGATTATATTTATCCGAGCGTTATTTTTAGCTGGGTGGTGGTTATGCGAATACATTATAAACCATTTGCTTCTGCAGACATAAACAATTTCAGCCGTAAAACAGTTTCCTCTCCATGCATACATCGCCTCTTGTAATTGATTGATAATCTAAAACAGCAAATTAAAATACTATACTTTAATTATAACACTCGTGTTTCACCAACAAACGACACATATTTAATTAATGGATATTATTGATCACCGCCTGTTCAACGGGCGCCAAATATTATTTTTACGTATCCACATAAACATCACCCGGATTAAATATTAGTCCGGATAAAATGAATATATACGCGACAACGTCATAAACCCGTGAAACGTTCAGAGCATGCGATCTTGAATCCTACAATAGTTCATGCATGCAGTTTACTATTTCATGATCATCATCAAATGATAAATCACAATTATACTGATCTATTTATTGACATATACACCTTGTTTCTCTTCGCAACATTCCGTAAAAATACTAACCATTTGTTTCGCAACGTTCTAATCAATTGCCAATTGTCACTAAGCATGTTAACTTTCAAATTTCTCAATCGCTTTAAGCCGATGATCAGTAGGCAATAACTAGGCATACACGTTTACCGACAATGCCTCGGGAATTATCCAATTGAAGCGCATTAATTAGATGTATGGCAACGCGCCGCTGACGTAAGCGGCATGAAAGTCGTTTTCGCGGCATTTGTCCTTTCAGCAGACGACAGACTTGGGCGGAGTTAGCCGCATGCCTCCAGCCGCAGTGTCGCACTCTTTCATCTGCGCGGCGTGATTTGAACACCTTGGTACGCCATTGGCGTTGCAGGGTTTATATGGGCGTTTAGGAGGCGGCAGCTGCGTTGGGTGTGAGACTGGTCTCCGTAGGCTGACTCCGATGTAATTGTTGTCGGAGACTGAGTTTGGGTGTAGACGCCATTGACGATGATATTACCGTGTGTCATTCAGAGAGCGGGTCAATCAGATGCACAAGGTGATATACTGGGCGGGATTCGGCATTAGCGCAAAGACTTTTGATTTTCGAAATCCCGGCGATTTTAGATAATATATTGAGTCTATTGTTTGGCCGAGCAGTTCGGTCCTGTTGGAATGAAATAATAATAACCTGTACTGTCTTGTGGCGGGTGTTGAATTACGGGAAATTTGCTTCGATTCCGGAGTATTGTGGAGGGTTGTCAGGAGCCCATGGTAGCTATAATTGTTTATAAAGTGGGGCGCGGTAGAGCGCCGGTCTGTCAATCGAAAGGGACGATAGTTTGTCTTTGTTTTGAAACCCAGCTAATTTCGTTCACATCATAGTTGGATTTGTCTTTCGGAAGGGACGCTAAACGCAACTGGTCATTATCTCCGTGACCATGACAGAAGGCGTAAAAGATCCAACACAATGTAACCTTTCATGAACTCACAGAGTGGCGGGCCTCTCACTCCCCATCTCTCCCCCTTCTTACCCTCCATGTCTCTCTCTCTCTCTCACTCTCTCTCTCTCTCTCTCCCTCCCTCCCTCCCCCTCTCTCTCACTCCTTCTCACCCTCGCTCTCCCTCTCCTATATATCTCTCTCCCTGTCTCTCTCTCCAGCCCTCCCCTCACCCCCTCTCTCTCCCTCCCTCTCTTTCCCTCCCTCCATCTCTCTCCCTCCTTCTCACCCTCTCTCTCCCTCTCCTATATCTCTCTTTCCCTGCCTCTCTCTCTCACCCTCCCCTCTCTCTCCCTCCCCCTCTCTTTTTCTTTCTCTCTCCCGCCCTCCCCCCCCTCTCTCTCTCCGTCCCTCCCCCTCTCTCTATTCCGTTGGATCTTGCTCCCAGTTACCGGAATAGTTTCACGGTCGGGCGTGTGAGACACGACGAGGAGGTTGTGTACAGGAGGTTGTGTACACAGTGTACATGTTGTGTACACATTGTACATGTTGTGTACACAGTGGGCATGTCGTGTAAGCAGTGTACAAGTTGTGTATACAGTGTACATGTTGTGTACACAGTGCACAAGTTGTTTACACCGTATGCAGGTTGTGTACACATTATACAGGTCGTGTATGCAGTGTACATGTTGTGTACACAGTGTATAAGTTATGTACATAGTGTACATGTTGTGTACAAAGTGTACATGTTGTGTACACAGTGTACATGTTGTGTATACACGGTTACCATATACACCATGTACATGCTGTGTACATAATATAATGTCCATGTTGTGTACACAATGCACATGTTGTATACATAGTGTACATGTTGTGTACACAGTGTACATGTTACATTAAACAGCTCCATATTACATGATGTACATAATATAATGTCCATGTTGTGTACACAATGCACATGTTGTATACATAGTGTACATGTTGTGTACACAGTGTACATGTTGTGTACACAGTGTACATGTTACATTAAACAGCTCCATATTCATTGGGGTATAATAACACATCAAATAGTTGTTGTTTTGTGTTCTGGCATTGTTGTCCTTATGGCAATCAGAATAAAAACGACAGGTGAGACAGACAAAGGAACCAGGTTATGTGTGATCGTAAGAAACTTGAAGAAGCGAATTTGACTAAAAACATGTACGCATGATAGATATGCTATACTTATATACATAAAGACATGAACAATCATCATTATTATGGAAATGAGTTTTCCTAACAATAGTTACGCAGGCGCGATCACAGACAGGCTATGGTATATACATACTTCGCATTTCCTTTATTGTTATCATAATTAGTAATGCTGTTTGATAAATGTAGTTCTTTCGTGGGGAATGTTGTCTGGTACTCCGTAATACGTGAAGGGTTCAGTGGCCTGATGGTTTGAACACATTGATAATTGTGTTCATTCTAATTTTTAAAATATATACACATTGTGTCGTGCGATATTGTCAACAATTTACATAGTGGGAGTTTGTTGTGTATTGCAGCGTTCTGAGAAATGTCGGATTGTATTCTACATAATTTTGCATCACGCGTTGTTCGTTACGCATTTATAAACCCACAGGAAACTTCAGAAATGTATACCAGTAGAAATAGTCCTAATACAAAATATTTGTAATTTCAAAGTACTAAAATACTAAATTGTGCTAGACAGGTTATTTAATTGTTACTTGCAGCTTCCTTCTGTCTCTCAGCAGACAC
>CBDHHR010000855.1:22500-27552 GCA_965263245.1 Metamycoplasmataceae bacterium
TAATTTGTATTATATATTTTACAAGCCACACATATCAAACACGTCGATGCTTCATTGTCAGTGGTTCTTCAAAATGATCCTATAACAATTTAAAAATGATTCACACGGTAAGTGGTCTCATGCCTTAAGGAGAGTGTTTAGTAAGTGCGCTAATTCCCGATGACATCACGTCGCTGTCTAAGAGATAAAGCACATTACTCGGTGCCATTGTCTCCCGCTACGTGTCGTCACGAGATGTCAGTGGAGACTCTCTACAGCGGGCGTCGAGCCGGAATTATAACAATTACGCGTCGTTGAATCAACGCTGTGGAGTTGGCGCGAGGTTTCTGTGACGCGCCGGCTTTTGTCGTCATCATTTTGTAATGGTCGTCCTTCCGGGATGTCACACGGGGTCACCGGAGCGACACAATCACAGCGACGTGAAACGGTGATCGTGTTACCCCGGATTGTCCCCGGGGAAGATTAAACCCTATCCCGTCCACGGTCAGCTAGGTAAAAATAAATAATTGCTTAACTGCGATTCCAGACGGAGGTCTCCGTGAAAGGGGACGACTGTTTACCTTAGGTCGGTGGTCGATGGTGTTTGTTTTACGTCGTCGTCCTATTGTCAGCTTAGAGCGGAGTGTCGCTTTATTATTGTTTAATTTCGAATGCGAATGAAGCACAGGTAACTAATGGCAACGCAAGGGAAGTGTTATGGGTGAAAGTGGCCTAGTTGTTGGAGAAAGTCGATACTCGATCTTGGTCTCCACACTGTCTTCCAGCTTTAAATCGAATGCAGTTTAAATTGGCCTTTTTCACCACAAATGTTCGGCGGTTCCATGATCCAATGATAACTTTGTTTTGTCTCCGTTTATGATTAACGAAATAATATTTTTTGCTGCGCCTGTGAGCTTAATTTGATGTAGATGTAGACGCTATAGAAGTGTCACAGTTATTTATTATTTATTATTATATAATTCGTCCGTCCGTCCGTCCGTCCGTCCGTTCCTTAAGACTCACTGGACCAACCATCCATCCACGTCCGTCCAAGCAACTCGTAATTTACCTGCACCCGTCCAAAGCGCCCCCTGGTGACGTCAGAAGCGTCCGTCCCGTCCGTCCCCCGTCCAACGGCGTCCGTCCATGCGGCGATGTCCGTAAACGTTTCCGTCCACGTCCGTCCGTCCGTCCGTCCGTCCGTCGTCGTCCGTCCGTCCGTCCGTCGTCCGTCCGTCCGTCCGTCCATCCATCCATCCATCCATCCATCCATCCATCCATCCATCCAACCATCCATCCATCCAACCATCCATCCATCCATTCATCCATCCATTCATCCACCAGGTCATACGTATACAATGCCTTCCCACCCCACATCTTCCCATAATTTATAGAGTACATCTTAAGACTCACTGGACCAACCATCCATCCACCCGTCCAAGCAACTCGTAATTTACCTGCACCCGCAAAGCGCCCCCTGGTGACACAGAAGCGCCCCCCAACGGCGCCGACCATGCGGCGATGAAACGTAAACGTTTTCCACGGCGTACAATTGTCTCGCCGCGACAGACAATCTCGTCACCTCGTCGACTGTCAGACTACGAAAGCAACCGGCCCGTCTGACTGCCAGTCCACGTTCCTAATTACTCGCGTGGGAACACACGTGATCTGTTGGCCGTAATCACAGTGGACATGATTGTACGCGGGTGGGAGGATGGATGGGTGGGTGGCTGGAGGATGGGTGGGTGGGTGGATGGGTGGGTGGGTGGATGGGTGGGTGGGTGGATGGATGGACACACAAAAACACGCTCCGTCAAACAAGTCTTTATTGGGCAATAAAATGTCCCGAAATAGCTTTGTTTTGTCAGTTAAAGTAAGAAGTATGGTTCGTTTGGCTCGTGTAGGACTGTAGGAATAGTCGTGGGAATTACGACACTTAGATGTCACGTTGTCAACAGTTTTGTCACTTGTCATCAGTCGCGCATCACGTATTAGTAGTACTTTAATTAAATACTGTACCAAATAGTTAACTGTGATTAGTGCCGAATAACAATATAATTTATACTTAAAATTAATTTATAATTTTAACCAAATACATAACAACAACATTTTTGAGTTGTTATCTTCTGTTATAATATAACACGGTTTCCCGAAGCATATCGCAGTAACAACGCCCCATCTGGGACAAGTGGTGCCGTCTGGCGAGCGGTATATCGTGTAACGAGTTGGTCATTCACGAGTCGTCTGGACTCTTGAGTATCGAGATATTGTATTTATATGTTTACTCACTGACCAGTATCGACACACTGTATTTATATGTTTACTCACTGACCAGTATCGAGATATTGTATTTATATGTTTATTCACTGACCAGTATCGACATACTGTATTTATATGTTTACTCACTGACCAGTATCGAAAGACTGTATTTATATGTTTACTCACTAACAAGTATCGACATACTGTATTTATGTTTACTTACTGCCCAGTATCGAAAGACTGTATTTATTTGTTTACTCACTGACCAGTATCGTAAGACGGTATTTATATGTTTACTCACTGACCAGTATCGTAAGACTGTATTTATATGTTTACTCACTGACCAGTATCGAAATACTGTATTTATATGTTTACTCACTGACCAGTAGCGAAAGACTGTATTTATTTGTTTACTTACTGACCAGTATCGAAAGACTGTATTTACATGTTTACTCACTAACCAGTATCGAAAGACTGTATTTATATGTTTACTCACTCAGAAGTATCGAAAGACTGTATTTATATGTTTATTCACTGACCAGTATCGAAAGACTGTATTTATATGTTTACTCACTAACAAGTATCGACATACTGTATTTATATGTTTACTTACTGAATAGTATCGAGAGACTGTATTTATATGTTTACTCACTGACCAGTATCGAAAGACAGTATTTATATGTTTACTCACTGACCAGTATCGAAAGACTGTATTTATTTGTTTACTTACTGACCAGTATCGAAAGACTGTATTTACATGTTTACTCACTAACCAGTATCGAAAGACTGTATTTATATGTTTACTCACTAACAAGTATCGACATACTGTATTTATATGTTTACTTACTGAATAGTATCGAGAGACTGTATTTATATGTTTACTCACTGACCAGTATCGAAAGACTGTATTTATATGTTTACTCACTGCCCAGTATCGAAAGACTGTATTTATTTGTTTACTCACTGACCAGTATCGAGAGACTGTATTTATATGTTTACTCACTGACCAGTATCGAGAGACTGTATTTATTTGTTTACTCACTGACCAGTATCGAGAGACTGTATTTATTTGTTTAATCACTGACCAGTATCGAGAGACTGTATTTATTTGTTTACTCACTGACCAGTATCGACATACTGTATTTATATGTTTACTCACTGACCAGTAGCGAAAGACTGTATTTATTTGTTTACTTACTGACCAGTATCGAAAGACTGTATTTACATGTTTACTCACTAACCAGTATCGAAAGATTGTATTTATATGTTTACTCACTCACAAGTATCGAAAGACTGTATTTATATGTTTATTCACTGACCAGTATCGAAAGACTGTATTTATATGTTTACTCACTCACAAGTATCCAAAGACTGTATTTATATGTTTACTCACTACCCAGTATCGAAAGACTGTATTTATATGTTTACTCACTGACCAGTATCGAAAGACTGTATTTATATGTTTACTCACTGCCCAGTATCGAAAGACTGTATTTATTTGTTTACTCACTGACCAGTATCGAGAGACTGTATTTATATGTTCACTCACTGAATAGTATCGAGAGACTATATTTATATGTTTACTCACTCACAAGTATCGAAATACTGTATTTATGTTTACTCACTGACCAGTATCGAGAGACTGTATTTATATGTTCACTCACTGAATAGTATCGAGAGACTATATTTATATGTTTACTCACTCACAAGTATCGAAAGACAGTATTTATGTTTACTCACTAACCAGAATCGAAAGACTGTATTTATATGTTTATTCACTGACCAGTATCGAAAGACTGTATTTATATGTTTACTCACTAACAAGTATCGACATACTGTATTTATATGTTTACTTACTGAATAGTATCGAGAGACTGTATTTATATGTTTACTCACTGACCAGTATCGAAAGACTGTATTTATATGTTTACTCACTGCCCAGTATCGAAAGACTGTATTTATTTGTTTACTCACTGACCAGTATCGAGAGACTGTATTTATATGTTTACTCACTGACCAGTATCGAAAGACTGTATTTATATGTTTACTCACTGACCAGTATCGAAAGACTGTATTTATATGTTTACTCACTGCCCAGTATCGAAAGACTGTATTTATTTGTTTACTCACTGACCAGTATCGAGAGACTGTATTTATATGTTTACTCACTGACCAGTATCGAAAGACTGTATTTATATGTTTACTCACTGACCAGTATCGAAATACTGTATTTATATGTTTACTCACTGACCAGTAGCGAAAGACTGTATTTATTTGTTTACTTACTGACCAGTATCGAAAGACTGTATTTACATGTTTACTCACTAACCAGTATCGAAAGACTGTATTTATATGTTTACTCACTCACAAGTATCGAAAGACTGTATTTATATGTTTATTCACTGACCAGTATCGAAAGACTGTATTTATATGTTTACTCACTAACAAGTATCGACATACTGTATTTATATGTTTACTTACTGAATAGTATCGAGAGACTGTATTTATATGTTTACTCACTGACCAATATCGAAAGACTGTATTTATTTGTCTACTTACTGACCAGTATCGAAAGACTGTATTTACATGTTTACTCACTAACCAGTATCGAAAGACTGTATTTATATGTTTACTCACTAACAAGTATCGACATACTGTATTTATATGTTTACTTACTGAATAGTATCGAGAGACTGTATTTATATGTTTACTCACTGACCAGTATCGAAAGACTGTATTTATATGTTTACTCACTGCCCAGTATCGAAAGACTGTATTTATTTGTTTACTCACTGACCAGTATCGAGAGATTGT
>CBDHHR010000856.1:0-7500 GCA_965263245.1 Metamycoplasmataceae bacterium
CTGAATATGTAAAGTGTGCGGGTAATTTTGCGTGTCTGCGAAATTATTGAATTGCAGACTGTTTTAATGATTTGTTGCTCAGTGCGAAAGCAGTTGCATTTTTTATTTTTAAAAGTAGATGTCTGCATTTATAAAAAAAATTCTTGTTCCTGCAAAAGTGTATGTATGATTGCGTGCGTATGTGCGTGCGTGCCTGTGGGCGAGTATTCTCCACAGAAACAATTTAGCAACGGAAACAATGTTATATTTATTGCCATACCTTGCATTTAATAAAGAATAGTACACGCATGCGCAGAGACCAATAATAAGTTAGCTGAACCGGAATTAAGTAGCTGAGCGCTATGAAACACCCAAAGCTAAATACTTTGTTGTCAAGTTTAGATAACGCAACATCGTAATTAGCTAGAGAAAAAAAAAATTATAACTACATCGCAAAAGGTGCCTAACCCAATACAGGTGCATGTACAGTAACCTACAAGACAAGAACTCACACAACCTACAAGCGCAAACAGGTGTCACAATTTCCAATTTTCATAAATTGCGAAAGAAGCAAAAGTCCAATAGGACACATAATTTAAACACAATGTGTTACCCTACTGCAAATGTAATACAGAAGTGTGTGTGTGTGTGTGTGTGTGTGTGTGTGTGTGTGTGTGTGTGTGTGTGTGTGTGTGTGTGTGTGTGTGTGTGTGTGTGTGTGTGTGTGTGTGTGTGTGTGTGTGTGTGTGTGTGTGTGTGTGTGTGTGTGTGTGTGTGTGTGTGTGTGTGTGTGTGTGTGTGTGTGTGTGTGTGTGTGTGTGTGTGTGTGTGTGTGTGTGTGTGTGTGTGTGTGTGTGTGTGAGTTAGCATGAGTGCGTGAGCGCTTGCATGCGCGCGCGTGCGCGTGCGCATGCGCGTGTGTGAGTGCATACATATTAAACAAACACTATACTATTAATATGTCAGAATCTATAACAAAGCAAGCAGAACAATTACGATCTAACTAGCAATTCACGTATCACATGTATGTAAGACAACGTATATGCCACATTTACACCCACGGACGCATACACAAATATGATCTTGTTCGAAGAATCGGTTGCCTTATTTTATCATAGAGACACAAGACTGTTTTACGTCCAGGAACTTGTCAAAGTCCGGCGTGTGTAGGTTCTGTTGTTGGTCACTCGTGTGCGTGGTGGCCACATCGATGCAGGATGATCAAAATCAAGTCACCTCCCCTTAACACGTCCACCGAGTCTGTCTGCTCAGTCGTTGCTGGAGAAGGTGTAGATGTGGCTGGATGCACGGTCGTTGTCGTTGTCTCAGGTCGAGTGAAGCTCGTGGTAGTTTTTAGAGGAATTTGTGATGTTGTTGACGCGGTCTCATCTGTAGCAGTGGTAGTTGTTGTAGTCGGTGTTGGGAAATGAGTAATCGCACGTTGTGGTGTCGTCGTGGGTGACTCAGTTGTTTCTGTCGTCGTCGTCGTTGTTGTCGTTGCATCATAGACTGGTGCAGTTGACAAGTTCTCGGCAGTCAATGCTGCTACTCCATGTGACGTCGACTGCTTTTTGGTTGTCACTCCTGTTGTCATTCGTGCAACAGTCTCCTTTGTCGCTGTTGCTTTAGTCGTGCTTGTAGTGATTCGAGGTGTAGTCGTCCGGCCGTGAACTCTCCCACAGTCAATTGCTGTCTTTCCAGTCCAGCTTTGAAAAACTGGAAGCGTAAAAAGGCAAGTTCTTACATAGCACATAGCTCAGTATCCAATTCTCAGGATTGCTCAAAGTGCGTTATATTTTACTACCCTGGCAGACCTGTTCAATCGAACACCAATCTGGAACTGTAATAATAATAATAATAATAATAATAATAATAATAATAATAATAATAATAATAATAATAATAATAATAATAATAATAATAATAATAATACTAATACTAATAATAATAATAATAATAATAATAATAATAATAATAATAATAATAATAATAATAATAATAATAATAACAATAACAATAACAATAACAATAACAACAACAACAACAACAACAACAACAACAACAACAACAACAACAACAACAACAACAACAACAATAACAATAATACTAATAATAATAATACTAATAATAATACTAATAATAATACTAATAATAATACTAATAATAATACTAATAATAATACTAATAATAATAATACTACTAATAATAATAATACTAATAATAATACTAATAATAATAATAATAATAATACTAATAATGCTAATAATACTAATAATGCTAATAATACTAATAATACTAATAATACTAATAATACTAATAATACTAATACTAATACTAATACTAATACTAATACTAATACTAATACTAATACTAATACTAATACTACTAATAATACTACTAATACTAATACTAATACTAATACTAATACTAATACTAATACTAATACTAATACTAATACTAATAGTAATACTAATACTAATACTAATAGTAATACTAATACTAATACTAATACTAATACTAATACTAATACTAATACTAATACTAATACTAATACTAATACTAATACTAATACTAATACTAATAATAATACTAATAATAATAATAATACTAATACTAATACTAATACTAATACTAATACTAATACTAATATTAATATTAATACTAATACTAATACTAATACTAATAATAATAATAATAATAATACTAATAATAATAATAATAATAATAATAATAATACTAATAATAATACTAATACTAATACTAATAATAATAATAATAATAATAATAATACTAATACTAATACTAATACTAATAATAATACTAATACTAATACTAATACTAATACTAATACTTATACTAATACTAATACTAATACTAATACTAATACTAATACTAATAATAATAATAATAATAATAATAATAATACTAATACTAATACTAATACTAATACTAATACTAATACTAATACTAATACTAATACTAATACTAATACTAATACTAATACTAATACTAATACTAATACTAATACTAATACTAATACTAATAATACTAACAATACTAACAATACTAACAATACTAACAATACTAACAATACTAATAATAATAATAATAATAATAATAATAATAATAATAATAATAATACTAATAATACTAATACTAATACTAATACTAATACTAATACTAATACTAATACTAATACTAATACTAATACTAATACTAATAATAATAATAATAATAATAATAATAATAACAATAACAATAATAATAATAATAATAATGGTTTTCCGATACAGCACCCCATCCAAATAATTGTTTTGGGGCGCTTTACAATGATTTTTCCGAACTGAGTTAAACAAATACTAATAATAAATAAATAAATAAATAAAACGCTAATACAATACTATTTTGATAAGATATGCAAATGCAAATACAGACAATCATGTTCCCTTAAAATACCAACATAAATTAGCACACAACTATACAGTGTATCAAAACAAAAATAGTATAAATATGTGATAAATAAAATAGTAAAGATATCTAGTATTTAAAATCATTAAATTAATTAATTAAAATAAATGGATGAATAGCTGAGTAATTAATTACGATCGTCGATTGTCAAAATAATAATCTGTGAAAAGATGTGTCTCGAGTGCAACCTTAGACTGGTTAATAATCGTACATTGGCGCACTATAAGGGGTAGCTGGTTCCATGCCCTTGGAGCTGCACAGGAGAAGGATCGTTCGCCGATTTTAGTTCGGGAAGTGGGCTGTTGAAGAAGTAACTGATCAGAAAAGCGTAAACTGAGTGTCGGGCAATAGCGGGAGAAGTGCTGATAAATGTGAAGGCGCAAGACCATGGAGCCTACCCGTGAGCCACTGCGCTCCTTCTTCCAGACTAGGATATCGCTCACTCATGTATACCTATATATGCTGTTTGCGTGCCTTTCTGAGAGCGCGAAAGCGTAAACAATATGTCGGTATGTAAACTCTGTATATGGACATTTCCTTCGCAGCAGAGTAGAAACAAGTCGCAACTGACCTCTTAGACGAACTGCGCAGAAGCCGCCTTCCTTGAAAACAGCCCGGAAACCCCGGATACAAATGTAAGCTCCACAGAACATCACATCTCTACTGAAGGCGGTGTCTCTGTACATGCATTCGGATTTCCTCGGTGTTTTCAAGTTATTGCGTCTACCAACAGAGGATATACAAACGTTGGGTTCAAATCCATCCACCTTTACTTTGAGTTGAAATGCAAAGTCCATCCACGGCATTCTCTTGCAGAAGACGTTGCATTGACAAGTCATTGAAGCGGTTGTTTTCATCGTTATGGTTGCATCGTTGACATCTGTTATTTGGCTTGTGCAAGTGAGATGTTCGTTTGCTGAAATCATAATGTAGATATCGCATGAGCAAATAACGCCTATCATGAACATTCGAATACAAATGCAACAATTGAATTGACAGGTTGGTATGACTATTATTATCGTTTTATGAATAAGACAGTTAATTAGTTAATGTTTCACTTGCGATATCATTTCATGGACAGACTGAGCGTTTATATGTCAGGCAATTATTGACAAAGAGAGAAAACAATCATTGTGAATATAAAATATGTGTGGTACCAAAAAGGAGAAAGAGTTTAAAAATAAAGGGAGAGGGGCTTTTGTATGTTTCACATTAAATAGTCTACGTACAAGCAAAGCCGTTGTCAACACCATAGGCCATATCCATGCAAAGCATCACCAACACGACCGATATTAGGCTTTGTCCGACAATGTTTACAAGCCCTGTAAACAACAAACAAACAAACATTCGAACAGCAAACAACTTATACTGATGTTCCATTTACATAGCATCATTTTAATCTGATTTCTTCCGAGAAAAGACAGAAAAACATAAAACAAAAACATGTTGTACCGTGGGCCGCGTAAGCATGGACGATAACGTGTTATTTTACTACAGATGTTTAATAACACCGTAAAAACTGCGAACAGAAATTACAAACTATTATCTAAACTGCTAACAATAACTATACTATATGTGTCGTATAACATACTATTCTAGAGTGCATGAATACATTGGCTCAGTAACACACCATTTATATACTAACATAACAGTTGTACTAACACAATGACATAATAATTATACATGTGATAATACATATCCATTGCTGATCTCTTGTAAAATACTACAATAACATTATAGTCCCTATATGCAAATTCAACGCATACAGTAACTGAATGGTAATTAAAGGCTATATAGATTGCACCCTGTGGTGTGTATTATCACACCTGATGTGGCTCGATCTGTCGCCACAGGATGGTTTGATCAGATGCAGCGGCGATAGCATCTTCATTTCTTCATAGATGCGTTCAATCTCCTGCAACCCTTGCACAAGATTTACTTCCATCTCCCCGATCGAGGGTATCTTTGGTACAGAACTTGCCCAGAGTAATTTCTGTTCGCAGTGTTTACAGTGTTATTAAACATCTGTAGTAAAAAGAGACGTTGTCGTCCATGATTATGTGGCCCACGGTACACTAAAAACTCGTCCCGTCTATGCGGCTTGGTATTCTTATATATCTCCTCTCTCTGTGGATGTTGAATCTGCCATCTGATAGTGTTGTAGGCAGGGGCGTCAAGCCGATTTTAGAAAGGGGAGAGGGACGGATTACTTGTCTGATGGAATGTGTTCCTACTCTACTTAAGTCACACATTTGAATACGAATGGTTTAAAGTGCTAATACATGCACATAAGGTTAATATTCATCTAAAAGATAAACAAAGTGTAACAATAATCAATACAATACACATAAACCTTCAGTATTAAATGCATTAAACCAAACTATGTTCTCTAGCGTAAATACCTCCCAAGGGGGTAAATTGACCAGTTACCAAATCTTTACTCCTGAGGGCAACTCCAACCACTGGTCAATTAATCACCCCATCAGTTAACCCCTGGTACACCCCAGAAGGGAAGCCAAACCCTGCTAACTGCACAGGGGAGTGTTGCCCTTATATGAATAGATTGACAGCTGGTGCACTAGCCACTATGCCACTAGACTGACTCGCTGTCATCTACACATGTGTTGGTATATATATTATGCAGTAACCGTCATAGAACCGTTAGGTTTTCAATAAATTGTCAGCTCGTACACTCTAAACTGCATGGTTCAGACCTTGGACACATAACGTGTGTTTCATTAGAAGTAACTAATATTAACTGCACTAACTACGGTGAAACATTTACAGATAAAAAATGGAACTACACATACCTTTAATGCTACGCATAGTTTGGCTGATGTTACCACAGGCTCCTGTGTTCCGTTTGGCGAAATTGCTTTCTCTTATCAAATGTGTTCTACTCAATCCGATGAACATGCCTATATATATATATGAGGAAAACTAATCGAGAAGATGAGTTAAGAAGCACGCGTAGTGCACGTGGTCGAAAAAGCAATATTTGCTATGGCGTTGGCGGTAAATAATACGAAATGCATAATATGCATGTAAGATCAGACTAGTTAGCATATTAACTTTTACAAAACGTGACACGACTTATTTGAAGAAGATGAGGTCAATAATATATACCTTATCCTGAATGTTCTGTTTACTTCGAACATACGCATACAAACTCTTGCTGTCATGTTTTATATTAAAAGCTATTTTGTGTTCGTAGCTTCTCTTTGAATTTCTTATTTCATCTGTAGCTTGATTAAGTGCTTCTTTATAAATGCTATAGTCTTCTTCACTTCCGGTATGTCTATATGTCTTCCACATCATTTGTTCTTTGCTGATTTCTTTTTGCTGTCTTTATCTATGCCTCTAGTATTTGGCTTCTCTGTGTATCCCCCCTGCGAAACTAGTTTAAAAAGTTGCAACCTGTTCCATTATTCACCGATCGAAGCAGGTTCTCGGAGAACACTGCTGCGCCCTTTCCGCTTAGATGGAGGCCATCGCTCATATAAATGTCTTCTTTCCCAACAAACTATCCCCACAAATCTACAAATACAACTCCTTTTCTTCACACATCTGCTCTACTAGTGCGTTAATTGCCATCCTCTTGCAGTTTTTATATGTTGCTCCCCTTCCCCTCATCACTGGCAAGATTCCTAAGAGAATAATCTGTTCAACTATCGTCTTCTTCAGTGTCTCTACCAACTCTCTGTATCTCTTTACTATCCTGGTTGTTCCATCCTTGTCGGCATTGTTCGTCCCTACAGGTACTAATATAGACCCCCCTTGGCCATGCCCCAATACGTTCTCTACCCGTTCAGTCACATGCTCTATCCTAGCCCCCGGAAGACAAACAACAACGTCTTCTCCTTTGCTTAATGTCCTGTCTGTCTTTCGCAAAATGGAGTCTCCCATAAATACCCTTTCTGTTCTCAATGCCCCCTCGATCACTGCTTCAGAGTAGCTCCTCCGTTTTGCATCTCCCTGGTTGCTGACTTTTCCTCCTGCCGCTTTCTCTGTTGTTCCTTTCTTTCCTGTTTCTTTTCTTCCTGTCATCATCCT
>CBDHHR010000857.1:0-15000 GCA_965263245.1 Metamycoplasmataceae bacterium
TGTGCATGTGCGTGTGCGTGTGCGTGTGCGTGTGCGTGTGCGTGTGCGTGTGCGTGTGCGTGTGCGTGTGCGTGTGCGTGTGCGTGTGCGTGTGCGTGTGCGTGTGCGTGTGCGTGTGCGTGTGCGTGTGCGTGTGCGTGTGCGTGTGCGTGTGCGTGTGCGTGTGCGTGTGCGTGTGCGTGTGCGTGTGCGTGTGGGTGTGGGTGTGGGTGTGGGTGTGGGTGTGGGTGTGGGTGTGGGTGTGGGTGTGGGTGTGGGTGTGGGTGTGGGTGTGGGTGTGGGTGTGGGTGTGGGTGTGGGTGTGGGTGTGGGTGTGGGTGTGGGTGTGGGTGTGGGTGTGGGTGTGGGTGTGGGTGTGGGTGTGGGTGTGGGTGTGGGTGTGGGTGTGGGTGTGGGTGTGGGTGTGGGTGTGGGTGTGGGTGTGGGTGGGGTGGGGTGTGGGTGTGGGTGTGGGTGTGGGTGTGGGTGTGGGTGTGGGTGTGGGTGTGGGTGTGGGTGTGGTGTAGGTGTAGGTGTAGGGTGTAGGTGTAGGTGTAGGTGTAGGTGTAGGTGTAGGTGTAGGTGTATACGTGTGTGTGTATGTATGTGTGTATATGAGCGTTTATGTATGTGTGGATGTATGTTTGTAAATTTGCATATGTATTATGTATATATATACATATATACATGTAGGTATATATATATAATAATATATATATATATATATATATATATATATATATATATATATATATATACATATACATATACATATATTTATAATATTATATATATCGAACAAACAAAATTAACCGAAATACACACACGTACGCGTATCTGGATAAATATAGACAGTCGATGACGTCACGACACTAAAAAACCGCCCAGCCGAGGGTATTCCGAGAATGATTCCAGTGTCTCTAATTGCACCGATTCTCGGACGATAGCATCTGTGGGCAACTGAACGAATCAGTTGTGGTCTTAATCAGAAACTAATGATTTCTATGTTCACGGAATTGTTTTTGGTCGATGAAAGGTAACAAATAGCAGACTTAATCATATCAGATAACAGCGAAGCTGTGCTTCGTGTTTGGCAATGTTACACAGAAATCGTGTCACACATTTGTCCGTGCATGACCAATCCTTGTTAGTTGTGTGTCCGTTGTATTTTCCAATGTCCATAAACACTATTGTGAATACCGAAAGAAAACATGCAACGGATACCTTTGATCAAACTGTTTTATACATAACTCGACCTCTACAAGGTTACCCTGCTTTGGTATTAGCACAAGTCGTGACAATTTAAGACGTTTCATGCCTGATAGGGTTTTGTGAAGTAATTGTTGGTTACGTGTTTGTCCGCGGAATGTGCGGATCGACTCCGTCTAGAACGTCGGTTCATCGTCCGTAGGTGGCGACGTTTAGTCGTCGATTTGAAAGGAAATTACATATAGGGTGATTTTATGTTCGACCAAGTGGAATAACTGGTGATAATAGCCGCCTACTTCTCGGTCATTCCCAGGTGAGATCGACTCTCATCCAACCATGTGCTGGTTCATTATCGGGGGATCTTTGTACAAAAAAGCGTCTACCAATATCGCAGTGTTCATGGTGACGATTTCATGTCGAGTGATGTTTTAATGAAGTGTTGACAATAAGCGACAAAAAGCTCGTCGTCTTCACGACAGAGTTGTCACACAGGCGCGCCTCTGTGTGGCAGTTATCGCTACTTCAATCGAGCGACTTTTTTGACCGACGTGCCTGCGGATGAAACAAACGTCAAAGGCGAAGCGTTTGTAAGTCATGTTATCTGCTTAAACTGGTTTCTTTCAGACCCGGTTCGTGTCTGTCGTTGACACAAGTGCGTAGCCTGTCCTCGCACGCTCCGTCGGTTCATTGCAACGACAGCGCCGACTACATTGTTATAGGGTGCTTTCCTGATCGAACAGAAAAACAGGGTACGACTGATGTTTGTGGTCGGTCAGCTAGTGTCGCCTACAGGAGGGAGCGACTTGTTGACATCACGTTCGGTCATGGCTTCAACAACATTTACGAATAGAAACCAATGACAACAAATTAAAATGCATATATATATATACACTATATAAATATACTATATATATATATATATATATATATATATATATATATATATTATAAATATATATATATGTATATATATATATATAATTATATATACATATATACATATATACATGTATACATATATACATATGTATATTATATTGTTGTCATTGATTTCGATTATTTTGTTGTTATTTTTATACTTACATACATAGGTACATAAAATGTATTATATATGTATATATATATATATATATATATATATATATATATATATATATACCATACAAAAATTACAATTATATTTTTCACAAGACAAATGGACCGTCGGCTAGCTATATATGTAATATATATATATATATATATATATATATATATATATATATATATATATATATATATATATATATATATATCTTGTTCAGGTTCTGTAGATAAATTTTATGAAATAAACTGGCTGATTTGTTCGCATTTCTAACCGTTATTTCTCTATGATAAATGTATAATATATCGAAAACCTCTTAAACACACTCCAAGGTAAAAAAAAAGTGTAGGGTGCACGTGTGACTAAGGAATCTGTGAATACACACTGTCCACAATAAACTAAGCAGAAACTTTCATTTTAATATTTCTTTGTTTATTTGTTGTGTTGACGTAGACACCTCGATAAAGATTAACTGTCTCTACATTGTGGATTCTTGTGTACAAACCTAGCAGTAAGTGTGTGATAAACTATGTATGTGTTATGAATAAGAGACAATGTCGCAACGACCTAGTTGGTGTCCGTATCCTAACCATTTGTCAGTGGCGACAAGAGTGACAAGACGGGGACGCAGTCGGTGGATGCCACGCCATCTACATCCCTACACAGTCTGCACTCTCCTTTGATCCGCCGAAAACGTTTTACAATTATGACATTACATTACAGTCCGGCCATCCGTCATATGTGATTATGGTGTTTACAAGTAAACATGCAAAGGTACAAGAGTTCAAGACAACATACGCGGGTTAATCAAATTAGGCGCACTAATTCCGCGCATAGTAGATTTGAAGTACTGATGCACGTGCGATGTTGTTATTGAGCCGAGTTAGGCGGTGACCCGAGCCGCGGAACTTGGCGGAGAAGATCATTTGAGAAGATGAATGAGAAGTCAGCGGACTGTGAAGGAACGGAGTCTGAGGCGGTCAAGCGAGCAGTGGACAGTGGTGGTGGACTGGGGACACGAAATGGACAATATCCGTAGTTACTCATCGCTGGGTGACACACGCGCACGGTGTGGTGGCCATCTGAGAGGTGTTCTACTAGTAAACGTGAAACAGAACACACACACACGCCTCCACTCGCATGCACTCACATACATGCACACTATTGCATGCACCCGTGTAAGCCCTGTCAGCGCGCTCACCGCACATGGACATACAACACTGCATGTATACAGGTGTACATAATTGATAATATATGTATAAATAAAACATAACATGTACATTATATATACAACACCTGTATATATATATATATATATATATATATATATAATAATATAATAATAATTTATATATATATATATATATATATATATATATATATTATAAATAATTTACAATAAAATGTTATATAATATATTTATATTTATATATATATTATATATATATATATGTATATATGTATATGTATATGTATATGTATATGTATATGTATATGTATATGTATATGTATATGTATATGTATATGTATATGTATATGTATATGTATATGTATATGTATATGTATATGTATATGTATATATATATATATATATATATATATATATATATATATATGATATTATATAGCATATGTTACTTTAAATAAATTATTATATATATATATATATATAATTTTTCATAACATTTAAATAAAACAGTAAGCATCATGAGACATAAATAATTATATATATATACTTTATAAAATTTTTATTCAGCCTGTATGTCATATTATATATGAACAATACATACCTCGATATATATATATATATATATATATATATATATATATATATATATATATATATATATATATATCTGTATACAGGTAAATAAGTCCTTTGCTGTAAAATAAGCAATTTGTTATATAACGCGTGACATAATAACAGTACTTACTCCAAATTATGCATAAAATAATCAGTCGAGGCAGAGATTGTTTTTTTGGACTTGTGGTATGTGATGACGTCATTAATAGTGCTGTCAAAAACTGGTTTCCGACAGCCGTTTGACTGCATAGCTATATGTTTATTGCATAAAACATAGCCTGGCGGTTTTGGGTGTCGCAGTCAACGCGTTGAATGCATTCATGCTAACGATGTGAATAAACAAAAACCATGAATTCAGTACGGAACACTTCAGCTCCTTGGAAATAAAATAAGACCTTTTGCCTCAAGAGATGCGTAAATTGGGCGGCTTGATGTTTTAGTAATGTGTTATAATGGAGGACTTTGCTGAATCCTTTAGCCAAGATGTTCGCTGTAGTGGTTGGTGTATCACGATTAACATTATATCTGATTAAACAAGTTGACTGATCCAAAATAAAATTAATTAATAAGACAGTGTTACACCAATGTCTTTTTCCTACAACAAGCTTCCTATTGAGTGTCGACAGCGAGTTGTACAATCTTCATTTACGTCTGTGCCTCTCCACTCCCGATGTACAAACGTTTATCTGTGCTGCTGTTGCACTTGTCCGCTGTTCTCTGTAGCAAATGATATTCGTCCGACATGCCGTGGCATTCATGTACTGAATGCGTTAGTACCAAATGGTCGAAGTGTGCCATATGCCTTGAGGTTGTGTAACAAGCTACCTATCCCAAGGGCATAAACTAATCGCTACAAATATTCCTTAATTCCGTGGTGTTTAGAGCATTTTCAGATAGGCTAGTAATGTACATGTATTTTAACAGACAATTTAATTGTATTTAACTTTTTATTTATTCTTATTTTATAACAATGTTTATGTATAGTATATTTTAATGTATATATTTTAAATTTATTACGTAGATTACCAAAGATGATTTAAATTTTTAATTAGATATGCTAACATTGTACATTAATATGATATTGTATGGAATTATTGATTTTAGTATGAATGTACATATACAATCCAACTGTAAAGTTGCCACATAATAACATTTATATTATCTTATCTTATATGTATTGCCATCTGGGAGTTCGAAATTACACCCAGTCCATCTTGAATTTGTGATATATAATTACAATAGACTGTGGTGTGTTTTGTGTAATACTGTAAATATACTCCAATATTTTACACTGTCAGAGACCGAAAAAACCTATGTTTGAAGATAATATTATGCATAATACTTACATTATAGTGATTTTCTAAATGTCCACATTACAAGTAACTGTATCATATATTAACGCCGAAACAGGTCAACGACCAACGGGACCTTTCTGACCAATACGGATTTTACATGCAGCCACAATTTGACAACAATACTCATTTAGCGTTTTAAAATGGTTGAAGTAAACATGTATTGACGACATACACAGCCGAAATATGAAAAACAAATTAACCATTTTAAGATAGTTGAAGTAAAATTGTATTGATATTTTTCTTATATGATAACACATACAGAAGTGGAAACAAGCAGATCTTACAACCCTCGTCGTGTAGAACTCGCGGCGGTGTCTACCGACTCGTTCGTGTTGTTTTCGCCGCTGCCGAGCGGTAATTACAGGCTGCGCTCGGTGTGTCGCCCGCTATCGGCCACCGTATCGGACACCTGACGACTGTTGGCTAATGAAATCGAAATGGAAGCATACTAAACGAAGCTAATAGGATCGCCGTCGACTCTAGGTACAGGTGGGCGAGATACGATCTTCCTGGGCCGCCGGCAAAACACGGCGCTCAAATCAGACCAATTTTCCAGCTGCGCGACCGGTTCAGCCACGCGTGAAATGCCCCGTAATCATCAGCTCGCTGTCCGACGACATGAAAGAGCGATCGAAGGAGACGTTGCTGCGTGTGTGCGGGAGTACGTGCGGGCGTGTGAGAGTACGAATGTTCCAGCGTTAGCGTGAGTCTATTCGCGATGAATTTGGGAATTATCGTTTTTGAGTGTATTTATGGATTCATTTCCTGTGCTGATAAGGTTGTGATGAATCTGACTATAATCGCGTTTGCTGTTTCGTCCTATATAATAGCATAGATGGCTGGGACCTCGTACAGCAAACGTTTAATCTGAGGCCACACAGATACGAAGTAGGACCATGATCTTTTCTAAATACTCTTTATAAATCTATGGCAGTATACCCATTGTATATTCATATATTCGTCATTCTGAATATATATATATATATATATATATATATATATATATATATATATATATATATATATATATATATATATATATATATATATATATAATGAATATAGCCGCACGTGCGCGAAATAGTTTCAATATTTCAGTTAGCGCCTGGTGATGTTTTCGTAACAATGCTTTGCATGTATTTACTTTATTTATATCATTTGGATCAGCTTTGCTTCGGTGATTGCCTAAGTAATCACAATCAAACAAACAATCTGAATACTATATACATACATACATATATATATATATATATATATATATATATATATATATATATATATATATATATATATATATATATACCAGATTTTTACTTCGGTAATTGCCTAAATAACCACAAATAACAAATATATATGTGTATATATTTTTTCAATGGGCTTGTGCCATTAGTATGAGATCACCTTTCCGTATACAAAGACTATTTAGACTAGTATATCTAGTTGTTATCGACGCCTAAACTGTCCGTCCGATGGTTCGATGTTGGTTCGTGCGAATCGGTCGCCTCTACGAAGGCAAACACGAACCTGTGTAATTATAATGTTCCGTGATTACATCCTCCGATGAGCTTCTGCTGACGGTGAAGCGTGAACGGCCGCCAGAAGGGACTGATTGGAAAGTCGTGGCCGGCTGTTGACGGTCGTGGTGCCGATGGAGATGGTAGAGGACTGGGGGAGGAGGAGATGGTAGTGGAGTGGGGGAGGTGGAGATGGTAGAGGACTGGGGGACGTGGAGATGGTAGTGGACTGGGGGAGGTGGAGATGGTAGTGGACTTGGGGAGGTGGAGATAGTAGAGACTGGGGGAGGTGGAGATGGTAGAGGACTGGGGGAGGTGGAGATGGTAGAGGACTGGGGGAGGTGGAGATGGTAGTGGACTGGGGGAGGTGGAGATGGTACAGGACTGGGGGAGGTGGAGATGGTAGAGGACTGGGGGAGGTGGAGATGGTAGAGGACTGGGGGAGGTGGAGATGGTAGAGGACTGGGGGAGGTGGAGTTGGTAGAGGACTGGGGGAGGTGGAGATGGTAGTGGACTGGGGGAGATGGAGATGGTAGAGGACTGGGGGAGGTGGAGATGGTAGAGGACTGGGGGAGGTGGAGATGGTAGAGGACTGGGGGAGGTGGAGATGGTAGTGGACTGGGGGAGATGGAGATGGTACAGGACTGGGGGAAGTGGAGATGGTAGAGGACTGGGGGAGGTGGAGATGGTAGAGGACTGGGGGAGGTGGAGATGGTAGTGGACTGGGGGAGATGGAGATGGTAGAGGACTGGGGGAGGTGGAGATGGTAGAGGACTGGGGGAGGTGGAGATGGTAGAGGACTGGGGGAGGTGGAGATGGTAGTGCACTGGGGGAGGTGGAGATGGTAGAGGAGTGGGGGAGGTGGAGATGGTAGAGGACTGGGGGAGGTAGAGATGGCAGAGGACTGGGGGAGGTGGAGATGGTAGAGGACTGGGGGAGGCGGAGATGGTAGAGGACTGGGGGAGGTGGAGATGGTAGAGACTGGGGGAGGTGGAGATGGTAGAGGACTGTGGGAGGTGGATATGGTAGAGGACTGGGGAGGTGGAGATGGTAGAGGACTGGGGGAGGTGGAGATGGTAGAGGACTGGAGGAGGTGGAGATGGTAGAGGACTGGGGGAGGTGGAGATGGTGGATGACTGGGGAAATGGATATGGTAGAGGACTGGAGGAGGTGGAGATGGTAGAGTACGGGGAGGTGGAGATAGTAGAGGACTGGGTGAGGTGGAGATGGTAGATGACTGGGGAAATGGATATGGTAGAGGACTGGAGGAGGTGGAGATGGTAGAGGACTTGGGGAGGTGGAGATGGTAGTGGACTGGGGGAGGTGGAGATGGTAGAGGACTGGGTGAGGTGGAGATGGTAGATGACTGGGGAAATGGATATGGTAGAGGACTGGAGGAGGTGGAGATGGTAGAGGACTTGGGGAGGTGGAGATGGTAGTCACTGAAGGAGGTGGAGATGGTAGAGGACTGGGGAGATGGAGATGGTAGAGGACTGGGGAGGTCAGATGGTCTGGGGGTGGTGGAGACGGTAGAGGACTGGGGTGGTGGAGAAGGTAGAGGACTGGGGGAGGTGGAGATGGTAGAGGACTGGGGTGGTGGAGATAGTAGAGGACTGGGGAGGTGGAGATAGTAGAGGACTGGGGGAGGTGGAGACGGTAAAGGATTGGGAGAGATGGAGATGGTAGAGGACTGGGGAGGTGGATATGGTAGAGGACTGGGGGAGGTGGAGATGGTACAGGACTGGGGGAGGTGGAGATGGTAGAGGACTGGGGGAGGTGGGGATGGTAGAGGACTCTGGGGAAATGGATATGGTAGAGACTGGGGTAGGTGGAGATGGTAGAGGACATTTGTTTGGAGATTCTTGATCACCCATTCTCCAATTCACTCATTCACTTATTCATCCATTCAAGCATGCAACCATGCACTTAGTCATTCATTCGTTCGTTCGTTCGTTCGTTCGTTCGTTCGTTCGTTCGTTCGTTCGTTCGTTCGTTCGTTCGTTCGTTCGTTCGTTCGTTCGTTCGTTCGTTCGTTCGTTCGTTCGTTCGTTCGTTCGTTCGTTCGTTCGTTCGTTCGTTCGTTCGTTCGTTCGTTCGTTCGTCCGTTCGTCCGTCCGTAGACGTCTGGGGAGGTGGATATGATAGAGGACGTTCGTTCGTTCGTTCGTTCGTTCGTTCGTTCGTTCGTCGTTCGTTCGTCACGTCACGTTCGTTCGTCCGTCACGTCCGTCCGTCCGTCCGTCACGTCCGTCCGTTCGTCCGTTCGTCCGTCCGTCCGTCCGTCCGTCCGTCCGTCCGTCCGTCCGTCCGTCCGTCCGTCCGTCCGTCCGTCCGTCCGTCCGTCCGTCCGTCCGTCCGTCCGTCCGTCCGTCCGTCCGTCCGTCCGTCCGTCCGTCCGTCCGTCCGTCCGTCCGTCCGTCCGTCCGTCCGTCCGTCCGTCCGTCCGTCCGTCCGTCCGTCCGTCCGTCCGTCCGTCCGTCCGTCCGTCCGTCCGTCCGTCCGTCCGTCCGTCCGTCCGTCCGTCCGTCCGTCCGTCCGTCCGTCCGTCCGTCCGTCCGTCCGTCCGTCCGTCCGTCCGTCCGTCCGTCCGTCCGTCCGTCCGTCCGTCCGTCCGTCCGTCCGTCCGTCCGTCCGTCCGTCCGTCCGTCCGTCCGTCCGTCCGTCCGTCCGTCCGTCCGTCCGTCCGTCCGTCCGTCCGTCCGTCCGTCCGTCCGTCCGTCCGTCCGTCGTCCGTCCGTCCGTCCGTCCGTCCGTCCGTCCGTCCGTCCGTCCGTCCGTCCGTCCGTCCGTCCGTCCGTCGTTCATTCGTTCATTCGTTCATTCGTTCATTCGTTCATTCGTTCATTCGTTCATTCGTTCATTCGTTCATTCGTTCATTCGTTCATTCGTTCATTCGTTCATTCGTTCATTCATTCATTCATTCATTCATTCATTCATTCATTCATTCATTCATTCATTCATTCATTCATTCATTCATTCATCCATCCATTCACTCATTCATTCGTTCACTCGTTCACCCGTTAACTTGCTGACTGGTTCACTCACTCACTCATTCACTCACTCACGTAGGTACCCATAATCTCTATTTCGAATAGACCAGCCTTCAGACGAAGCCATACTGAGTGAAAATTAAATTAGTAAGTCTTAATTAATGGCATAACGACGCCATAGTAAATCGGCCCGCCCCAGCACATGAACCGTCGTGCATGGAGTCTCGTTAAAGGGACATTGCGCATGTACGCTCCAACAGTTCTTCCGGTCTCTCCACAACGGCCATAAATATGCCATATGAAACATCGCCCACCGTGATGAATTAACAGCCGTTTAATCGTACGGAAAACGCAAACGCGTCACATTTATTTCCCCACAATTCCACCGAGACTTCGCGATCCGGTGTCACCGATTGCGCACGCGCGTCCGGCGACGTTCCAAGCCGCGCTTCACCGCGCGTGCGTACAACGCGTAACGATTTCATACCCAGATTGCGTTGGTCACGTCGACTTCCGCCCCCAGTGCCTGCCGGGGCTAATCTGCCGTATAATCGACGAGCGTCACGCCCAAATACAACGATCGAGCGTGAAGAACGAGGACCATAAACCGAAGAGACACGACATTATTCACTTGACGCGACAGTCTGCTTCATCGAATTGATGATACCTGTCCGATACGAGTCGATTCCGTCGTTTACGGCAGAGCGCGTCCACAAGCGCCAATAATGTACTACGTCCAACGAACATCTCGCCGGGCGACAACGCGCATGTCGCAAATTTACTTCCGTTTCACTGGGCACGGACGTAATACTTCCTGCACTACGTCACTCAGTAGTAGGTGAAAACGCAATGTATTTGCACAGGAAATAATAGCTTGACGTTATAAATTTGACACGCATATAAAAATGATATTATGCAAATTACGATTTTAAAGTCGGACGTGTCCGTCACCATACAACTATTTTTGGCATAACACAGCGTGTGCAAAGTATTGCCCGTGATGGCGACATCACTATTGGTTGCGAAGCGACGAAATAGTAATATACGATCGCATAGGCATTGCACACACACACATACAAACACACACACACACACACACACACACACACACACACACACACACACACACACACACACACACACACACACACACACACACACACACACACACACACACACACACACACACACACACACACACACACACACACACACACACACACACACACACACACACACACACACACACACACACACACACACACACACACACACACACACACACACACACACACACACACACACACACACACACACACACACACACATATATATATATATATATATATATATATATATATATATATATATATATTCCCTGTACTCCGATCTTATACTTACTGTATATTCCTAATGATCTTATATTGGGAACAATCGAGCAGTTGGTTGTCGTTCCGCCATCTTGTACTCGACGATAGAAACAATAGCGTTGCCGTCATAGCGCGCGTCATCACGTAATCAAAAACTTCCGTCGTAATCGAGTACGTCCGGTTAAGGAGCACGCGAGTGTTATTATCGTGACGGATTTGTTTATGGGCTTTGTAAATATAAAGATCCTATAATTCAAAACATTTTGATAGGGTCGATGCCGCCCATCAACCGACCCTTCATCCTCCAAAAATACCGGAAAGACAAATAACATGCGGTGATACATTAACATGTGTGTGTATGTGTGTGTGTATGTGTGTGTGTGTGTGTGTGTGTGTGTGTGTGTGTGTGTGTGTGTGTGTGTGTGTGTGAGTGTGTGTGTGTGTGTGTGTGTATGTGTGTGTGTGTGTGTGTGTGTGTGTGTGTGTGTGTGTGTGTGTGTGTGTGTGTGTGTGTGTGTGTGTGTGTGTGTGTGTGTGTGTGTGTGTGTGTGTGTGTGTGTGTGTGTGTGTGTGTGTGTGTGTGTGTGTGTGTGTGTGTGTGTGTGTGTGTGTGTGTGTGTGTGTGTGTGTGTGTGTGCGTGTGTGTGTGTCCTTCCGTGATATAATTGCTAAAGCAACCAATGTAATTCTTTCTAGTGAAAAGAGTAATTAAACCACCGCACTATACGCCATTAAATCGCAACTGGTTTATTATATCACAAACTAACCACACTTCTATAGGCGCCGGTGAACATGTGTATAGAGCAGACCGTGTCTACACGCTGTGTTCACTGTGGAATACTAAACTCGTTGTTTCCATTTTATTCTAAATGATCCCTTCATCCACCCACACCCATTTTGTATTGGAATGTTGTGTTTGTTTACAAAACCTCTTCAAATACCGCAACAAAATGTCGTGTTTCTCTGTCTCTTTCGCTTCCCCTAGCGCTGTCTGCCCCCAAGGCCTCCCCACCCAGCAGAAGGCTCGTAAGGGTCGTAAGCAGAGGACGCCACCCGTCCCAAGGGTGTTACGACAGTCGACGTAACTTCGGGAGCAAGGACGTGGCGTTGTGAATCGCTGATGGACGCTGATTTGAGCCGTGCCCTGAGAACAAAGAGGTTAATGTCCGCGAAACGCTCACAAGCGCCAGCCAGAAATCACGCCTGTCCGAGATTTGGGCGAACTTAGGAGCGTCAACAAAACTTGTTGCATCGTTGGCGATGACGTACACCCTATGACTTGCTGAAATTAACCAGTGAAATTGATACAAGAGATTGGCAGGGCTCAGGTCGGGGAGATGAAAGTGGAAGTGACGACATGCGCGCAGAGACTGAATGTCACTCTGGGATCAGCCAAATTGAGTGAAACAAAATGTTTTTATATATATTTAGTTCAGTGTAAGCGTGTATATATGCCTATAAAACATATTGCTACATAGACGCACGCATTATGCACAAACATTCATGCACTTAAAAATGTATCAAATTATCAGTGTGCACAAAGAATGCTCAACTCGCATTGTTGGTGTCACGTCTGCATCTTTCTTTGAAATCGACATTAATTACCGACAATTTCGCATCGCCTTTCATTGTTGCCATCCCCTATTATCGCCACCCATAACGCCGCTTAGGGGGGCCTTTCTGTGCCAACCTTCTTACAACGTGTATATAGCAGTTATTGTTACACGTGTAATTGCGGCGGTCCGTCTGACTGGACACGTCCACGTATTGTAGGCTGGACCAGTAATCAAAACATGTGTCCAAATCACACAAAACACGTCTCTTATTCTCGTAAGCTAATTCGTTTTCAATTAGTTATCGAGGAGTAAAAGGGAATTCGTTTCTCTGCAGTGCCATAACGTCCATCGTTCTGTGCATGGAATTAAGTCTGTTTTGTATCACGTTAAAGCCGTTGACGTTTTCCAAGCTTGTGATATTGTTCAAGACGTCTGAATGGAACATGTGAATTCAGCTTCTTGAAAGATCTGCGGACTAAGCTAATCAGTTACAATGGCTTTTCGGTTCATGATGTTTACTATATCGTGACCAGAATGGTAGTTAATACCTATTAACCCCGGTCTTTTAATCCAGCTCATCTGATAGATTTATAATTGGATCGCGTATACTGTGTACACGCGAAAATTGAAATTTATTATTGTGTTGCGACCGGGAAACGTAATATTCCTGTATAATAAGTGAAACGGAAGCACTTGAAACGAGCGTCTATACTTCGGCGGTCAAGCGGCGATATTTCAACAGGCTTACAGTAATGACTTTGCGTTGCGTCATTTCTCCGACAGATGATCATGTCCGCCTGATTTCGTCCACGCATGTTGGACATCACCGCGACCTGTCACAGTGTCTCCGGTGGGGTTTGGACCGCTGACCTTTCAAACAAAACTTATTTCTGGTCGTATATATGGCGAGACGTCGCCCATCGTAGGTCTTAAAAAAAATCGGATGTCCCCCAAATTTCGATATATATATATATATATATATATATATATATATATATATATATATATATACATATATACATATATATATATATATATATATATATATATATGTGTGTGTGTGTGTGTGTGTGTGTGTATGTGTGTGTTTATATATATGTATATATATATATACATATATAAATATATATATATATATATATATATATATATATATATATATATATATATATATATATATATATATATATATATATATATATATCGAAATTTGGGGGACATCCGAATTATTTTTATTTTTTTTGTAAAACAATTGTCGTCATAGCGCGCGTTATCACCTAATCAAATACTTCCGTCGTAATCGAGTACGTCCGGTTATATATATATATATATATATATATATATATATATATATATATATATATATATATATATATATATATAATATGCATACACACAGCATATGACCATTAAGAAATCAAAGTCACTTGAGACAAGTCAGATCTAATTAAAGCACTGCGTTTTAATAAGTTATAATAATATAGTTTGATCTAAATATTTCATTTTCCAAACGTTATAACTGGCGCAACCCATGAACTTAATTGATTACATTATAATACTATATTTCAACTAGCTCGTCAGCCGACGATACATAAAAAAATAAACATACAGGTAGTAGTGTTTGCACATCATCATCAGACATGCGTAATCAAGGTAGTATAAAACGGTCCGTCACCATCTCCGTTGACATTGATGTATGAAGTCACAAAGTACACACCAACAATCGATGTCACCGTTATCCTAATGCGTAACAAAATAGACGCAACTGGCGTCAGCGTTGTGTAATTTCCAGATGAAACATGATAGAGCTGCCAATTCCAAGAAAACGTTAGTAATGAAAAGAACATGTTTTGCAAAATATAATATGTCCAATAATCATCGATGGGACACGGTCTGGGTTCGACGTATTCGAATATATAATAGATATATGAGGATAATATGATTTTATTATTGTGTTTATAGAAACAGCCAATAAGATTTCTTAAGAGAAATATGTGACGTTCGCCGCACGAACTCAGCCGTAATGCTCATCGCTGGCTAGATATTTATTATATATTTATTATTTATCAGCTATGTCTACACAAAACTCATAAAATGACATTCTTTGAATATCAACAAACCGATATTTGTTTTGTGGTTAGT
>CBDHHR010000857.1:25000-32500 GCA_965263245.1 Metamycoplasmataceae bacterium
GCTCGATGCATGCAAAGTCGCCCACAATATCAACCAAAGCGTTTTTATTGACGAAGCCATGCATAGCTATGCGCCAGTGTGTCTGGTCGAACTCCCTTGTCCATATCAAACAGCTAGTGCTGGTGCATTGTCTTAGTGCAGCACCAGTGCGTTGATGGTTGCAGCGCTCACGACAAGGCTTAGACGGTGGGTTAGTAGCGACGGCGAAACTGAGACTGGATAGTCAATGTTCAGCTGTTGTTTTCTTGGCTTAGAGCCTATGTAAATATCCAAGTCCAACTACCCTGGGTGTGATCGGGGGCGAACGCATCCGAGCTTGGGGAAAATAGTTCCGCTTGAGAAAAGTTGTTCTGCTTCCAGGGAAATATTTGTGCTTGAATTTAATAGGTTAAGTAGTTTTAATATCAGCCACTAGCATATCCATCGTGTAAAACAACAACTCCTTTCAACCTGAAAAATCTCTAATACTACCCCATTAATATATATATATATATATATATATATATATATATATATATATATATATATATATATATATATATATATATGTGTGTGTGTGTGTGTGTGTGTATGTGTATGTGTGTGTGTATGCAAATCTCCAAATCTATGTAGCAATCTCGACAGCTTACTCATTATACATCAACATAGCGAAAGTGAATCTGTGTCGCGTGCAGAATTAAATGAATCATTCTATTATATCATGAATAATAATTACGCGAATATTCATTCCTGTGATGATTTGCATTAAATACCCGCATCATAAATATCCTTATAATAAAACAATTAATTTTAGTTTCAACTAGGACATAAGTAATAGTGGAGAAGAATACCTTTACCGTTAGATCGTGCAATTCAGTGTATAAGTCTCTGTGTTTTATTACGAACTGAGAGTCATCGGTTTTGCTGAAGAAGGTTTGCACGGGGATGCTGTTTTGACGGTCACACAGGTATTTCTTAATGTTTACATGTGTCTATAAAATAGCTACTCTTGTTGGGTATCAAATTGTTGAGGTTTCGATTTTATCGCACATTTACAGCACCTGTATTTGCACGGCTGGCGGAATTCATGGTAGTGATGGTGATAATTGCTCGTGTGTTAAAGAATTGATTTACAAGTGCTGAAACTTATCATTTGACATAAAATGTCTACCCTAAAATGTGAATTATTCAATAGCTATGACGTGGGGCTGTTTTTTTTTTAATCTGATACACTTTTGTGTTCACTTATATATACTTTACTTTCAACCCACCGTAGACATTTAAGTTTAACTTGTCAATTTCATGAAATAATCCTACATAAATTAACGATATTTGAATTATATGAAATACAGAACAACTCTCCAACCACGGGCACGTTTCCATTGTTATGATCAACATTGTTGGCATCCGAAGTTCTAAACAAATATATTCATTTGCATATTTCTTCCTACTTGGTCGTTAGTTTGCAACCGTCCTGTCCCAGCGACCATCCGACGGTGTCTCTTTCCAGCGGGTGTATTTAATTGATTCAATCGACGTGCGCTCTCCACTTAACGCCGAGAACACTAACGTCGTTGATGCCTTCGATGAAGACAGATCACCAGACGACGGAGATTGTAGTAGCAGCGTTTAGCATATCTTCAATGACGGAGACTATCGTCGGCTTTCACCGACGTCCGCCTCACCGCGTCGTCGTCTTCAACCGGCCCGCTCGAGTGGAAGACGAACGTACCGAACCGTGTCCAGTTGATATGTGATGACCACTTGTACATTTCCCTCATCACGATACTCGCGTGCAGTCGCAACGTTAACCGAACAACACGGCATTGTTGTGCACTTGAAATATGTAAGCTCATAAAACATGTAGCAATTACTAATGGTCACATTGGATTCTAATCCAAGTTCATCGAAAGAAGTGTATTTGGAACAACCAATTCAATATCTCGGAATAAACTGCCATTTTCCTGTTTTGATGCTGCGCAGTTGACACCATTTAAGCGTCACTCATCGGCTCTGCAAGTCATATGTAAAACACTGCATGGACTAACGATGGTCAAATAGAATTTCATACACTATTATGTCATCTATTATGAGTAGTATTACTTAATATACTTTTTGTTTGGGAGCGCCGCACAATCACACAATCTACACAATTCTTTTGTATTCTGTTATATATATTCTTAACTACTCTATAATAAATATATATATATATATATATATATATATATATATATATATATATAACGCGTCGAATAACGTGTATTTGTATAATATTCGTTTATATTACTTATTTTATTACTTTATTTTTATTTATTTATTTAGCAATTAGTTACGTATTCATTATAATGTTCGGTATTCAAGTAAAACAACAGTACAACTAATGCATCATTGAACTATCGGCGAAAATATAACTCCAACATAGACTTTCACAAACGTGCTCAAGTCTTTTAAAGGTATCTAATGACTACTTCCGGCTGCGCAGTCTGTTTCTTCTTTTGCACTTTCGCGCGTTCAGTCGTTTCTACGTCTTTCTTTGTTACTTCGCTATTGTCCCACACATCTTTATTCCTTCCCTCCACGTCTCCGAGCCTCCTTTGCGCCCGACTTTCATCTCTTCCCTGCCGTCAGTCAACGCAATATGCAGATCTGCCCCGCGGTCGATTGCTGAAGCGGCACCTGTCCGTCGCGTCTTATCTGAGGCAGCGACGACGCGCGCCGAGATTATTCTAATTAATCAACACATTGTTAGTGTCGTTCATTTGCAATTGTAATTGGCAGCCATTACAGATGTTCGGCTGAAAGCGATTAATGTAGTGTGCACTGCGCCGGTTTGGGGCGATTTTAATAAGATCGGTAAATACTTTTATTGGCTTCATTGGTCGTTTGATATCGATTAATCCATGTTCTATCTCAGCAACTCTGTGGTCGCTGCTTTTACAAAGTGCCCAGAATTCTGTTCGACCGACGTCGTAGTTTCGTAATTGTCGTAGTGATTACAGCGACGGGAGAGACGAATAGAACAGGGAAGAAATGACACAAAGGAGAGGAACACGTGACGTCATTATTTTGTCTGGTGAAATATAATTTCGTTCGTTGTATTTTTATTTACTATTCTCGGTGTTATTGTTTTATACGGGAGTTAGGACATTGCAGAGAAAGATTTCAAATGTGCATGGATAGTTTTGGATGCGAATTGTGAGAAAATATTTTTTATTATAATTGTTATGTTTTCTTTGAAATCCCTCTATAAAAATGTCTTGCAATGATGAGGCGACCAATCGCACACTATCTAAGCCACATATCGTTTTAAAGTATTTAGAATCGACTTGTGACAGTTTTATATTTTATTCGGATAATACCTGAGTACCAGGTATCATTTGCATACATGTAGAACGAAATCGAGATTTGAATGTTACTCGAAAATAATTGGAGATGACGACAACACGACATCTTCAATATCCACGTGTCGTTATATAACCAATGTTTATATATACACATACGCATGAACGCACGCACGCACACATACACACCGGCACATACACGTGCGTACACACGTGCGCGCATTTACGCACATATAAAGAACACAAAGATGCTTTTTACAATATATTCCACGCTAAAATGTAAAGGTCTATTTGTTGTCGTTGTCTTAATCCATTTAGGGACACGAAATAGCTCCGTAAATCTTCTGAACTACGTTGTGTTGTAGTTATTTCTACTGTCCTTTGTTTATATTTTGTACTCGTTTACAATCACACAATAACTGATGTGATTGGAAAAGAGTACAAAATACAAATGTGCACATTCAACAAATAGGATATATTCTATTTTATTTGTCGAATGTGCATATAATATTTTGCGTGTTCCTATGCAGTTACAAGTTGCATCAAACATTTTAATGTTTCTCCAGAAACTGTCCGAAACCAGCAAGACATCCACTTTAGACGACCTGCCACCGACACAAAGGGTGCCACAAACGAGCGGCTCCCACACTCGCCTCCTGACGATGTACAATACGGTTTCTGCGGCCAGATTTGATTTGGTCTAATTTCCACAGCGGGACACTCGTGGCTCAACTGTCGCCAGGGCGCGAAATGAACAACGTCGCTAAACGAATTCCGGTTGGATGTGAATTGGCAGTGCTGAGATACAGTAACGACATATGTGTGTGTGTGTGTGTGTGTGTGTGTGTGTGTGTGTGTGTGTGTGTGTGTATATATATATATATATATATATATATATATATATATATATATATATATATATATACAAATAATTATATATATATATATATATTATTATATATATATATATATTATATATATAATAATAATTATATATATATATATATATATATATATATATATATATATATATATTATTATATATATATATATATATATATACATATATACATATATACATATATACATATATACATATATACATATATACATATATACATATATACATATATACATATATACATATATATTATATATAATTGGGCTGTACTGTCTCCGCTCCCCCGTGGGTGCGTTGATTGTTCACTTCCCCGGGAAGACGTCACGCGCGGTAGCAACGCCTGCTTAGTTATTTGGAAGGAAGTGACGCAATACGTCATGGTTATAATGTTTAAATATAAATGTTTACACGCACATATGCACGTAAACGGTTCGATATTTGCAAGACAAATGAGTTGCGTTGAAAATCAGTAAAATGTATTACCTTTAACATGTTTAATACGTGTTTAACCTAATATATATAATGCTTACCGTAATATATATATATATATATATATATATATATATATATATATATATATATATATATATATATATATATAATATTTTATACTTTTTAATAACGTACTGGACCATTACATGGCAAACTAAAATTAATGGCTTTACATGCTCGAATATTCCACCCTTCAAAATCCTAGATACGCCACTGACAAAACTACCGAAGTATGAATATTTTCTTAGGCATTACGATGACGGATTTGACGGAAGTGATCAGATTTACCACACACTTTGCATTTAATGTCTAGCAAATAGATTGCCCCGTGCACCTCCATTTGCCGTTGAGACAACCGTACCCATTATCATTCCGACTGTTACTTGAGCGCGCCGCCCAATTGTTGCATTAATTAGCCGCCTCTCTTCGTTGACTTTGACACCAATCATGAGCTTTTGATCTTAAAAAGCTTTATCCGCCTCCGTTCAGCTCAAATGCGCTGTAATTACTCCGCAGAACGTAAGCTAAAAAGCAACAGCTGTTCCGCGCCGCAGCGAGCAGACGACATTTCGCATCGGTTTCGAAAGCGGCGCGAAAGACGCGCGATTCGTGTGTGGCCGATGTCTGAAGTTACGTTACGAAATAACGACGCGTAATTGCGACTAATTTCACTCTTTCAGACGCCGGATTGCCGAACAAAGACCGCAGACAATGTAGACAAGGTCGACGGTTTCCCGATTGACGCCCAGCGGGACCGAGGCCCTGTCATTGCACCGGTCTACGCTCTTTCTTCGCGTCGACGGGAGGGATGGAAAAAGGGTTCATTATCCCTGGTATTGGTGTATTATTTGGGTGGGGAAATGTGCTCGACACGCACATGTGCTGTACTGTCTCCGCTCCCCCGTGGGTGGTTTGATTGTTCACTTCCCCGGGAAGACGTCACGCGCGGTAGCAACGCCTGCTTAGTTATTTGGGGGGAAGTGACGCAATACGCAGTTTATAATATTTAAATATAAATGTTCACACGCACGTATGCACGAAAACGGTTCGATATTTGCAAGACAAATGAGTTGCGTTGTAAATCAGTAAAATGTATTAACTTTAACTTGTTTAACATATGTTTAACGTAATATACATATATATATATATATATATATATATATATATATATATATATATATATATATATATATATATGTTTATATGTACTGTGTACTGTTCTTGTACCCCTAGCATATATGATTATTGTTAATACCTACCAAGTACTTCATATATACTACTTATTTGACGAAACGCCAATATAAGTTGTCCACACATGGCAAATATCGAATACAATAAACCAAATATTCAACAATAAAAAAGAATAGTATTTTTAATACAATAATTTAGCAGTATAAAGCCGACATTCGCAACTAGCACAAATGAAAACAAAGATATACAGGTCTCGCCTAAAACGTCGAGCACTCAAACATGCCTTTAGGCTAGACAGGAATGCAAACCGAAACCCACGGAATACCGCACGCTTCCCGAACTTTCCAACACTCGCTCGACAAAATGGCCGCGTGTAACGACCAGCGAGATACTTGAGCGAGCTTTGAGCTAATTGCGGGCTCTGTTCGGGACTTAACGAGATTTCACCAATTAGTACTCTGGGTGCCACTCAAGCGATGCAGAGCGGTCTTGAAGCATGGCAATCGCTGACCCTTTCATACCGCATCGCGCATCGTCCCTCCTGCAAACTCCAGATCTTGCAGTCGGCATCGTCTTCCGTCACTGATCAAATTAACACGGCCCACATGATTCGATAAGTTGACATCTTTGAGCTAACCCGATAATCCGCGTGTTTCGCGTCGAGTCACGCAACGTCACGTGACTCGACGTGGCGGAAAATAGCCGAAACAAATTGATTAAGGAAGATCTGATTTGTTCGTCGCATCGAGATCAAAGAGTGCGCGTGAAATCGGGGGCAAACTGGCGAAGAAGTCGCGTGCAACATGGCCGCGTTTGGTCGTAAGTACGGTGGTCACGTGACGGTATTGCGAGGAACGAAGTCCACGCCAGATTGGAAAGTTATCGGTGCGTTAACGTGGTCGATTGGCTTGCAACAGAATTGTGTCAGTAAATAGTTCGAATACTTCGTTAACTTGAAGGTGGGGAAGTTATAATGTCGGATGTTTGTGTCAAAGGTTATGTCCGTTTAGGATACAGAAGTGAACTTCTCAGAGTGTGCATCAAATAGTTAGGAATTATAATGTACATATCCACTTTAATAATCTAAGACCGCACTTGAAGATTCGAACTGTTTACTGATAATTCTCTTGCAAGCCTTAGAATATTATTGTACTGGATTTTTCGTGGCGCGGATAATCGTGCATTTGCATTTTATATGCGATTAGCACATTATCATTCCCGATGTAGTTGAAATTAAATACATATTGATGAATATCATTTTACTGACCTATTTATAGAACTATCTTTGTGAACCGGCTCCTTGTGTGGTGCGAAAATATAATTCGTATACCGCTACATTGTCCGTATACCGTTACGTTATCCGTATTCCGTTACCCTTACGCATGCCATTCTCTATTCGAGTGACATTGATTCGACGCGAGTAATTCGCTGTTGCGATCACGTATTGACTCGCACGCTTACATTCGATTTGCGTAATTTCCACGCGGTTAACGAAAGCCGGTTAAAATTGGCAGTAAACGCGATGTATTTATACGCACTGTTTTTGTTTGCGCGTTGGATCGACCGCGTAATTGCGCTAAGCGAGACAGAAGCGAA
>CBDHHR010000858.1:5000-12500 GCA_965263245.1 Metamycoplasmataceae bacterium
CGACGTGGCGGAGACTGACAGCCGCGGTCACCATGCTCCTGCACCTCGTCTCAGCTCAGACGTCAGACTCTCTCACGCTCGTCAACGTAGTGAGTGGCAACAGTTCGGTTCTTTTTAGCTAATTGTCTACAAACAAAACAGATTATTTGTGTGAAATGTTTTCTTAGAAACATAGCACAGACACTCCAATTATGATGACGATGGTTATGCCTTATGGTGATGGTGATGGTGATGGTGATGGTGATGGTGATGGTGATGGTGATGGTGATGGTGATGGTGATGGTGATGGTGATGGTGATGGTGATGGTGATGGTGATGGTGATGGTGATGACAACGATCATGAGTGTAGTGATGATGATAGCAGATGGTAGTACTATAGAAATGATGATTATTATTGTTACTATTACTATGACTGTGACGATGATGATGATGACAATGATGATAACGACGACGACGAAAGCGACTTAGATGTTGATAATGAATGTGTGCCTTGTATCAACAACATCCGCCACTACACGCCCACAACTAACATCACCACCACAATCAATCACCATCAATACCCGTAACAATTGTATTTCGCGTCCCACGTCGTTACAAGCTTCCTGGCATCATGTCGGTGCTTTCATCCAATTTTCATTCGAACCATCTGTGAACGAAGCTGGGTTATTAGGCTGTTGTTCTCCGGGTTTATTTCACTGCACGCCTTTGCTGACCTGTGATAGAACGTTTCCGTGTCGTCCTAGACAGACACACTCACACGCACCGGCTGTTTCATGTATTTCTGTCGTCATCACCATCTGATATTGCAGGTCAACACAGTAGACCGTCATTCTCCAGTATTCACGATCATAACTGCGTTGTTGCAGCTGCTCTCATTCTTATAGTCAGATTGCTAAAAAGTGTATTATTTATAAATCCCCTAAACTGTTCTCGTTGTCTCAAGATGCAGTGGTCTTCTCATTTCCATATTATGGCGTATAAATCCTTGTTGTCGTTTTCTGATTTTGAACATGACTGAACGTATTATGTTAGCTGTAAGTGTTGTAATATGTTTTATATGTTCTATTTATTATATTCTTAGCAGTCTGATCAATTCCGTTGCTTCTACGAGGTTCTTTCTGACCGTATAGTTCATGACCACGATGTCATTATTCACACACCGAAACAGTTTAGGGTGTGTATGCCTAGATCTGCTTTACACCCACGTACAGTATTAAGTGTGCTTCTATATCTGTGTTATAATAACATAGCATCTAAAGCAACAAGCAAATTACCATTCCGTCATGCACGACCGACCACGTTTCATATGCTCGGGCTTTATAAACAACCCTGACCGTCCCAGAGTTTGACCTGGCACTTACCGACATTAGGGTCACACTACGACAACTGTATTGAAAGGGTCTACACCTGCTGGTCTCTCTATTATCTCGACCCCGGGTGCGGATGAATGCAGTTGTTGTTTGGCTTCTGTTTATGTCGACATCGTTATAATATAAGTGCAGTCGACGTGCCGTGTATCCAAATTGAGTCGTTGTTGTGTTGTAGTTATTATACAGCAACGACCTGGTGCGTTGAAAGTTTTAACAAGCGTTTTCATGGCGCCTGTTTTGCACTCATGCGTGTCTTAGATATATGATGATGTGTTCGTTGCATTAAGTTCAAGCATGTTAAACAGGCGCATCCAGGGACGGTGTCGCTTTTGGGCTCATACAGCACCGCTTAGTACAACACTCGAGCATATACGCATACGCATACGCATACGCATACGCATACGCATACGCATACGCATACGCATACGCATACGCATACGCATACGCATACGCATACGCATACGCATACGCATACGCATACGCATACGCATACGCATACGCATACGCATACGCATACGCATACGCATACGCATACGCATACGCATACGCATACGCATACGCATACGCATACGCATACGCATACGCATACACATACACATACACATACACATACACATACACATACACATACACATACACATACACATACACATACACATACACATTGGACTTGGATGTTGTAGACGTTTCCTTGCTCTCACCGTCCTTGTCCTCTCGCAGTTTGGCAACAGTTGATTTAGCCTGTTGGTCTCAAAGTATAATTAGTGTCCTTTTGTGTGATCCTAGTAACACGTTGACAAGACACGAGTGCCGGGAGCTCCGATGGAGTTCACGTCAAATTAGTAGAGACATTACTATATAACTTCAGTCTATGACTTCGTTTGGATAAATCTCTTCACCGCTGCGCGTACTACATGACCGACTCAACTCAGCCGGCGTCACTGCTTGACACGTGACCTCACGGCAGCCTCTAGGACACTGGTCTTTGTCCTGTCGTCCTGTCAGATGATTCGCGAGATATTTTTTTATCTGAGCCGTATGTATGGTACGGTGTTTGCTGTATGGTGTCCACGTTTCAGATCCATCTAAGAGGGAAATGCTACAGTTGTGTAGACCTGGCATTGTAATTTTCTGGTGCCTCGATTATCAACGCCGTCGGTGTTGTATCTTTAAATCAATATCTGCGTTCTCGAGAGGCGACTGAATGTTCACGTGTGTCGTGTCGATAGACATTAGACTCGTTCCTGTGACAAACGTTACTGTGATGTTTCTCAGTAGTTTTATTCTTTTACATTTTCATCCGAGTGATTCCGACGGTTACATTTTCATGATCATTTCAAATTGTCTTTCGCAACAGTTTATGTGAAGGAGGGAGACAAGGAGTTTTAACATGGTTATAGGATCACAGGGCGTGTATGCCCTCTGAACTCGTCTGTCGGATGTTGTTCCGCTCTATACAGCGTTGTTTATTTGCCTGTGTTCTTCTGTCGCTCTCACTTTCCGCGCAATGTCTGCAGCTGAGATTCGTGAACTAGGAAAGTAGAGGTCGTGATGCAACGCGTCTACAGGTGCCCTTCGTGCTCCAGCAGCAGGTGTGTCGCGGTGATAAAGAACGACAACGGGACAAGAGGCCGCACTCCTACATCAACGTGGTCTCTCCCTACAGTACCGAGGGCACACCGATGATTTTCCTGTCCGTTCACCGTGAAAATTGCCATTTATTACCGCCCGCAATATCGCGCTGCAATTACATGTAAATGAGACTGCCGATTAACGCTCATGGCAGAATAATCATGCCAGTCACGTATACGTGACATCCAGTTCCGTAGATGCTATCGTCAGTGTGACGTAATGGTTTTAATGCAGGCTCAACCACCAGGACCCGAACAAAGACAATTAGGGCTACACACACACGCACGCATGCACACACATACGCCCACGCACACACAGACACACATACGAACGCACACATACACACACGCACGCACGCACGCACGCACGCCCACACGCACGCACGCACACACACACACACACACACACACACACACACACACACACACACACACACACACACACACACACACACACACACACACACACACACACACACACACACACACACACACACACACATAATAATAATAGTAAAATAATAATGTTTATTTCGTATAGCACCATATTCAGAGCGGTCATAGCGCTTAATACACATCACGCACGCACCCATCCATCCACACAACATACGCAAGCACATACGCACACAACACGTACGAACACACGCACGCGCGTATTTCTCATTACGTGTATGCACAGGCTTGTTATGGAATGTCTGCCGCCGCACCACTACACCGGTGCAGGGTGCGCGCGCGGAGTGCGTATGCGGGTGCACGAGCGATTGTGTGCTCGTGCATGCTTGCGTGCGTGTGATGTGCACACTACACCGGTGCAGTCCGCGTGCGTCCACGTATACGCGTGTCAGCACGTGCGAACATGCATGTGTGTGTGCATGCCGAGCCGGTCGTCCAGCTATACCAACAGTAGGTGCACGTTGCGACTTCCTCCCCGCATTAGCCCGTATCGAGACCGCCAGCTGGAGCGGCTATTACGTCTCAAATTGGCGATACATCCGCCTGCCGCCGATTGTACACGGACCGACGCGGGCCGACTGCGGCGGGTGGCCGGCCGCTCATCGATGTCTGGCGCCAGCTGCTGATCTAACGACGACCTGACATCAATTGTTGCCATTAACACCGACTAGCCAGTTCAGTAATGTCGGCGAATAGCCAAGCCGATATTTTCGGTCAGCACCTGCAGTCGACATTTGATGTCGACACTTTCGGTTGACATTTACATTTAAATACAAATGTCAACACCTAATTCCATCGACAATGACGATGACGAATATGCAGTTGAATATCGATCAGTGGCGTAGCCAGGATTTTCAATTGGAGGGGGCCATCCGGCATCCTGGCAAACTATGTACGTGTGCGTGTGCGTGTGCGTGTGCGTGTGCGTGTGCGTGTGCGTGTGCGTGTGCGTGTGCGTGTGCGTGTGCGTGTGCGTGTGCGTGTGCGTGTGCGTGTGCGTGTGCGTGTGCGTGTGCGTGTGCGTGTGCGTGTGCGTGTGCGTGTGCGTGTGCGTGTGCGTGTGCGTGTGCGTGTGCGTGTGCGTGTGCGTGTGCGTGTGCGTGTGCGTGTGCGTGTGCGTGTGCGTGTGCGTGTGCGTGTGCGTGTGCGTGTGCGTGTGCGTGTGCGTGTGCGTGTGCGTGTGCGTGTGCGTGTGCGTGTGCGTGTGCGTGTGCGTGTGCGTGTGCGTGTGCGTGTGCGTGTGCGTGTGCGTGTGCGTGTGCGTGTGCGTGTGCGTGTGCGTGTGCGTGTGCGTGTGCGTGTGCGTGTGCGTGTGCGTGTGCGTGTGCGTGTGCGTGTGCGTGTGCGTGTGCGTGTGCGTGTGCGTGTGCGTGTGCGTGTGCGTGTGCGTGTGCGTGTGCGTGTGCGTGTGCGTGTGCGTGTGCGTGTGCGTGTGCGTGTGCGTGTGCGTGTGCGTGTGCGTGTGCGTGTGCGTGTGCGTGTGCGTGTGCGTGTGCGTGTGCGTGTGCGTGTGCGTGTGCGTGTGCGTGTGCGTGTGCGTGTGCGTGTGCGCGTGCGCGTGCGCGTGCGCGTGCGCGTGCGCGGGCGCGTGCGCGTGCGCGTGCGCGTGCGCGTGCGCGTGTGCGTGATGAAACAATAATTAAACAATTGTACCTTAACGTGAATGATGACGTGCTCACGTTCAACCAGACACTTCACAACGTGTAATGTTGTGGCTTATTAAAATGTCTAAATTTTCGATAGGAAGTTCCAACTACACAATAGAAAATCGACTACCGCCAAATAAATTGGTTACGTGTAATGTGACCTTTGTCAGACAACTATTATTTTGCATCATTATGTTGATATATTAACAACCATCACCCGCATTAAGAATGATGACGTTTTCGTTGCCCTGTCACCTATTAGGCCAGCCGGATGCTTATCGCCTATGACAGAAGTGGAGGATTCCTCCACATTGGATAACTGAATCAAATTTGAACGATAACATATTTTGGCACTTGAGTATAATTGGAACCCGCCTCAATGTTGTCGCTATAAGTGTATATTTGCCTACACTAGATAGGTCATACTAAACCTAACTCAAATGATAATAATTCATCAGTCCCAGGCATATTTATGTTTTAAAATATTTCGTTTTGTTCACACTTTGAGACCCAAAATAGTGCTCCGATTTGTGTCAGCAGCAAGTGGCGTTTCAATTGTTTCACATTTTCGGGGATTGGGGGGCCATGACCTCCTGGCCCCCCTCTGGCTACGCCACTGATATCGATACACATTACCTCCGAAACGTTGTGAAGTTGACGAGTAAACGTTTCGCCTCTAAACGCCAATCGACTACCATTAATTTAGAGTAATTGTTACATTTAACAAGGTCGTACATCGTTCGTAATTCCTGCGACAAGTGCTTGAGAGTGAAGCGTGGAAGAACACACAGTTTGTTTGTGAGCATCAGGCCGTTGCACAGTCGCAGGGGCGCTCATGTACCAGGTCGGTGCTCACAGGGCCTAGTGGTTGTAAGTGGCGGTGTCCGGGCTGCCTTTGGCAAATTGCAACGCTCCTACTGACAGGATAAACCGTGTGGTAAAATGAACGAGTTTACCCAATATTTCTTAGAACTTTTTGAGTCGCAGACAACCGATACGTGAGTGTTGTGGCAGGGCTGTAAATCCCGCTCCGTGCCAGCACTCACGGACGCACGGACGGACGCACGGACGGACGCACGGACGCACGGACGGACGCACGGACGCACGGACGCACGCACGCACGCACACACACACACTCACACACTCACACACACACATACACACACACATTATCACACACACACACACACACACACACACACACACACACACACACACACACACACACACACACACACACACACACACGCACGCACGCACGCACACACACACACACTCACACACGCACACACACACACTCACATTATCACACACACACACACACACACACACACACACACACACACACACACACACACACACACACACACACACGCACGCACGCACACACACACACACACTCACACACGCACACACACACACTCACATTATCACACACACACACACACACACACACACACACACACACACACACACACACACACACACACACACACACATACACACACACGCACGCACGCACGCACGCACGCACACACGCACACACACACACCACACACACACACACACACACACACACACACACACACACACACACACACACACACACACACACACACACACACACACACACACACTCACACCACAAACTATCTGCATGACGATTACAAAGTAATCGTGGCAACGAGTTTACCATCGAGTCTCCTCGATATGTTTCCAATCAATACAATGATGTATTTTGCCGTAGTCGACGTATTTTGACATTCGTTAAAATGTCAACGTGTAGTCGTTTTTGTTTTCAGTTATATCACCATGGCGACCGAAGTCCGTTGCGCGCCTACCCAACCGACCCATACCAAGAGAAGGCCTGGGCCCATGGGTTCAGTCAGCTGACAGAAGTAAGTAGCTCAGGTGGTTGCTATGTTGATCACATGAGCAGGTGGACCCAGTCCCGACAGCGGGCGTCTGGCCGGCCGTGGGGCGCCGCGTGAGTTACGCCGGCTGCTCTGTTAGCGCGAGACGACGAGTGAGTACTCCAAGCGAGTCGCGTGGCCGAGCAGAAGTATGACGCAATTGTTCACATTCAAAAGATGACAGACTCTTGCTTGTGTTAGAAGTCCCGGTAGAGTAATAATAATGATAATAATAATTATTATAACAATATCAATAAAACAATATGACACTGACGACGGCGACAACTTGTATGAATCTACTAATAAAATTAATGAAAACTAAATTCATGAGCGTATCAAAAGACGTGGTCTGTATATAGTGAGTATTAAAATCTAAGAGCAGTATTAGTTAAAGTTGTCAACAAAGGGACGGGTGCGTTAGAGAGCTAAGGTCGAACTCTGTCGCTTAGCGACGTCCGTTGTTAATAACCCACTCGCATAGCAACGT
>CBDHHR010000858.1:35000-42658 GCA_965263245.1 Metamycoplasmataceae bacterium
GAAAGAAACGACCTGTCCGCGTATAATGCTAACCTGCTTCCTGTTCCTTGTGTGATGTTTGAAATGTTAACACAACTAATGGAACTTCACTTAATAAATGACTGTATTTTGTGTAAAGACGTCTTTAATGTGGCAGCATAAGCCACACACTGTCGCAGTCGGTAAATATATACATCGTTGTAACATATTTATAACATGCTAATGAAATCGGCAAATGAAATATAATGATACATTGCCTGTGATGTAGGCCTAAACAATGTCGATTAATACACTACGACACGGTCGGCTTCGTTGACAGCAAATACTGCCTCACAAACCAAACGCCGAAAATACGTTCACCGTGTCATGTGGTGTCGGTGTGATATGTGCACCGTAACTAAGAACGGTTACATTGACAAGCTAAGTGTCACATGTGTGTGTGTGTGTGTGTGTGTGTGTGTGTGTGCGTGCGTGCGTGCGTGCGTGCGTGCGTGCGTGCGTGCGTGCGTGCGTGCGTGCGTGCGTGCGTGCGTGCGTGCGTGCGTGCGTGCGTGCGTGCGTGCGTGCGTGCGTGCGTGCGTGCGTGCGTGCGTGCGTGCGTGCGTGCGTGCGTGCGTGCGTGCGTGCGTGCGTGCGTGCGTGCGTGCGTGCGTGCGTGCGTGTGTGTGTGTGTGTGTGTGTGTGTAGGGGCACACACTTTACACGGATATATAATTCAGTCTGCCCCAAACAGCCTAACTTACCAAGTTTCACGTTTTATGTGAATTGTCTCCTTAATATGATACATTACATTATAAACCCACAGTTAAATCACTTGTAAATCATATCACAATATATATGCAATGGCAGCCTTTCAATCGGTGCTTTAATTATATAAGCGGGTTGTGAATAACCGACACTACATAAAACCGAAGGACACTATACAAGCATCGTCATTTGATTTATCATTCTGCCCTATCTTTTTGTGAAATACTTTGCAAAAACGGACTCATGAAAACTGGCCACGACCTTGTAGACTATACAACATATAAAAAGGACGCTATTCCATTTGCAACCGACATAAGGATTACAAGGGTTTTTACTGCCCGGCCCAGACTACTCTGTTCCTCCATACAACAACTGCGCTTAGGGTACCAACGGACCTCGTGCAGCCGTCTGAAAGTGGTCACGTGTCACGCGACTATCTGGAGGCGCCCTCTGGTGACCTCGGCGGGGTTGGAGAGTTTGCGGCGGCTGACGAGACAGTTAATGGGCGCCTCGGCTTCTAGCTCTTGCACAAGGTACAGTGTCTTGGAGAACGACCTCGACCGTCTGCAGTAAAACAACAATAAGATGAGTCACAGATTTTACAGGGTGTATTCCGGCAATGAGAAAAATATCACGAAACATAATATGAACAAAATATATAATCCAACTGTTTACACATGTGAATATAGTAGAGTAGACACGGAGACAAAGCGACTGAAAAGCGCCATCATTAACAAAGGTCACAATCAGACTGATTGGAGTACTTGACATAGTACTAAGCATCATTCCAAGGCCATCATTGCGGACTGTTCGTATTTCGACCCAAGGTTTTGGATGATGCTATCGTCCACATAATCCACCAGACGTATATTGACAACTGGTAGATTAGTTCAATAGAATTTACTCGGTGAATCGATCTCTATGATGCAAGTTATCGTAATCGGTCCGGGGCATTTCACATGTTACTGAATTTTCAAAAATAACTGCTATTACAAAAACAACGTATGAGCATTACCAGTACTGACCAGATGCCGCCTTGTGAGAACGGAGACCGGTGGAACTAGACGCAGTTGTTGTTATCTAAAGATATTCTGTTTGAAGTAATCTTTACTTATTTGAGTGGTTGGTATTAATATGCAATTGGAGTTCGATAATTATCCTACATGCCATCGCAAGAAACTTAGCTTCCGCCATCATATGTCGGGTAATTAATGAGATAATAATGTGAACACGTGACTGGAGTGTCTCACCTGCACATGTAGTAGAGCCCGAGTAACACAGACAGGCCCGTGAAGCCGCCGATCACCCCCAGTGCCATATAAAAATGGACATCTGGAAAGAAGATGCGGTAAATTAATAAATGTAAACTAATAAACAAAAATGTTAAACTACGATATGATAAGTCTGACAGGTCTACCTCTATCCGCGCGAGTTGCGGTAACTTTGATTGATTAATGTTGCGGTAATGTCACGCTACAGTAGCGTGCACTAGTGGCAATATGCTGACTACCTTCAGACGGAGCATGCGTCCCTTCTCCGCCAGAGCTCGGTGCAGCAGTCGTGTTGACGTCGACGAGGAACGCTGCCCAGGCATCATCCTCCGTGTTATCAGCCGGAGCATCTGCGGAGCCAGAAGTATGCAGCTTCCCATCGCTTCCGCCGGAAGAGGAAGTAATTATCCTGGCGATAGTCGTCGTGTCAGCGAAGGCGTCTGCAGGAACCAACATGCAGCAGACGTTTTGTTTGACTTTCGTTTCGTTTAGTCAATGGCAGAACATAATCGTTATTAGCACAACAGAACTGTTGTAAGACAGTTACAATCGTCACAACAGAACCGTTGTAAGACAGTTACAATCGCCACAACAGAAACGTTGTAAGACAGTTACAATCGTTAGAACAGAACTGTTGTAAGACAGTTACAATCGTTAGAACAGAACCGTTGTAAGTCAGTTACAATCGTTAGAACAGAACCGTTGTAAGTCAGTTACAATCGTTAGAACAGAACCGTTGTAAGTCAGTTACAATCGTTGGAACAGAACCGTTGTAAGACAACTACAATCGTTAGAACAGAACTGTTGTAAGACAGTTACAATCGTCACAACAGAACCGTTGTAAGACAGTTACAATCGTCACAACAGAACCGTTGTAAGACAGTTACAATCGTTAGAACAGAACTGTTGTAAGACAGTTACAATCGTCACAACAGAACCGTTGTAAGACAGGTGCAATAGTCACAACAGAACCGTTGTAAGACAGTTACAATCGTTAGAACAGAACTGTTGTAAGACAGTTACAATCGTCACAACAGAACCGTTGTAAGACAGTTACAATAGTCACAACAGAACCGTTGTAAGACAGGTGCAATAGTCACAACAGAACCGTTGTAAGACAGTTACAATCGTTAGAACAGAACTGTTGTAAGACAGTTACAATAGTCACAACAGAACCGTTGTAAGACAGTTACAATCGTTAGAACAGAACTGTTGTAAGACAGTTACAATCGTCACAACAGAACCGTTGTAAGACAGTTACAATAGTCACAACAGAACCGTTGTAAGACAGTTACAATCGTCACAACTGAACCGTTGTAAGACAGTTACAATAGTCACAACAGAACCGTTGTAAGACAGGTACAATCGTCACAACAGAACCGTTGTAAGACAGTTACAATCGTCACAACAGAACCGTTGTAAGACAGTTACAATCGTTAGAACAGAACTGTTGTAAGACAGTTACAATCGTCACAACAGAACCGTTGTAAGACAAGTACAATCGTCACGACAGAACCGTTGTAAGACAGTTACAATCGTCACGACAGAACCGTTTGAGACAGTTACAATCGTCAGAACAGAACAAGACAGTTACAATCGTCAGAACAGAACCGTTATAAGACAGTTACAATTGTCAGAACATAACCGTTGTAAGACAGTTACAATCGTTACAACAGAAACGATGTAAGACAGTTATAATCGTCACAACAGAAACGCTGTAAGACAATTACAATCGTCACAACAGAACCGTTGTAAGACAGTTACAATCGTCACAATAGAACCGTTGTAAGACAGTTACAATCGTCACAACAGAACCGTTGTTAGACAGTTACAATCGTCACAACAGAAACGTTGTAAGACAGTTACAATCGTCAGAACATACCTGTTGTAGGACAGTTACAATCGTCAGAACAGCACCGTTGTAAGATAGTTACAATCGTCAGAACAGAACCGTTGTAAGATAATTACACTCGTCAGAACAGAACCGTTGTACGACAGTTACAATCGTCACAACAGGAAAATCATGATTCCCTACGCTAACTGGTGGTGGTGTTCGTAGTGGTAGTGGTAGTGGTAGTGGTAGTGGTAGTGGTAGTGGTAGTGGTAGTGGTAGTGGTAGTGGTAGTGGTAGTGGTAGTGGTAGTGGTAGTGGTAGTGGTAGTGGTAGTGGTAGTGGTAGTGGCGGTCGGTCGGTCGGTCGGTCGGTCGGTCGGTCGGTCGGTCGGTCGGTCGGTCGGTCGGTCGGTCGGTCGGTCGGTCGGTCGGTCGGTCGGTCGGTCGGTCGGTCGGTCGGTCGGTCGGTCGGTCGGTCGGTCGGTCGGTCGGTCGGTCGGTCGGTCGGTCGGTCGGTCGGTCGGTCGGTCGGTCGGTCGGTCGGTCGGTCGGTCGGTCGGTCGGTCGGTCGGTCGGTCGGGCGGGCGGGCGGGCGGGGGCGGGCGGGCGGGCGGGCGGGCGGGCGGGCGGGCGGGCGGGACGGAACGGAACGGAACGGAACGGAACGGAACGGAACGGAACGGAACGGAACGGAACGGAACGGAACGGAACGGAACGGAACGGAACGGAACGGAACGGAACGGAACGGAACGGAACGGAACGGAACGGAACGGAACGGAACGGAACGGAACGGAACGAACGAACGGACGGACGGACAAAAATGCCTTGAAATAACATCTTACACTGTTCTTTTTCCCTCGGCCTTTGATCGTGACTATCAGGAACGTAGCCGAGAGGGCCAGCGTGGGTGGATGTGACGACAAAGAGAAGGGGCGCCAGGAAGAGAGACGCCATAGCGCCTGCGCGAGACATCCTCTTATGCACGACTAGACCACGTGTGTGTTCAGATGCGGGGTTCTCTCCTAGAAACGGCAAAACTATTTAATAAACAATAAACAATATTTATTAAAAAATAAATTACACTTTAACGATATGCCCATCAGAACAACGTTGGTTCATAAAAAAATATTCATAAGTTTATTAGTTTATAGATGTGGATAAATCCGGTGTGAACACTGAGTGCATTTTAGTCATATTCTACTTCTTAAATTAACTAAAAATAAACGTGCTTCTTTAAAACAAGCATCGACAAGACACGGTTACAATTAAAGTAGCTTAAATACGTAGATTGCCATTAATAATGATTATATTACGGTTCCGTTTAATTCAATTACGGTTCTATTTAATTCAAAAGTACGATGTATTAGCTGCCAGTCTATACATCGATGCGATACCCAAAAGCGTTTATATTATGAAAATATGAATGTCGCACATGATTGATGAATGTTTTCAATTTGACAGGTATGTTTTGAATTGTATTCGAATTTCGAAGACACGATTATTTCGACCGTCGTAGACGAGTTTGGCACCACACATGCGCACGACAAGATAAAGTAGTTAGAAGTGCAATGATTAGAGCAACAATCGTTGACTCATCGTCGGTATTTTTGTGATACTCACCGTAAAACCGTGTTACTGTTTCCGACGCATTTCAAACGGATAAAACAAGATGGCTGCCGCGCGGACATCTGAAAGAAGACGCCGCCACAGCCAACTGACGACCTAATAATATTATGAGTAGACTTCGTCACATTACTTCACTCGCTCATTGCACTTGGATTACCATCTCCAAACATTGATAGACAGCAAAAGCAAACACGGACATGTCGGCATGCTAATAATAATCCCTTACATATTCAAACCCGAACCCATAAGACGCGATAAAGTCCCTTGCACCGACCACAGTAACATATTCAATTCCATTAATGATTACCCCAAAAAGAACCAGTTCAAGTTTTTGTATTCATTGATGTTAATTGATGATTGTTGATATTTGCGACGACTGGACAAAGGTCAAATTTCCTATTACTAATAAGGTCAGCTTTCTCGGTAAACACTCGAATCAAACAACCACTTGTTTCGTGAATGAAACGATGACGATTGGGCAGTCAACAAGTGTGCACATCTGCCAATCGACGACTCGACAAAATTTAAATTTCGTATTACTAATACGGTAAGTTTTCTATGTAACACTCGAATTAAACAACCACTTGTTTCGTGAGTGAAACGTTGACGATTGGCCACTCAACGCGTGTGCGCATTTTAATATCACATGCTAACTGAACGCTAAAATAGAATATTTTGTTGTTTCGTTCACACATTCGTGTTTGGCACTCGAATGACACTTGGACAAAAATGTTGCATAAATATAATTTTTTTAAGCATATTGCCTATGATATTATACACTTTAAACAGAATAACACGAAGTGTAATTTATTTTATTTCACAGAACGTTACTAAGACTTCGTGAAGAATTGGTTTAACCATGCTATATGTAATACGAGTGATATAACAATGTTATGTTAATAACTGGGGTGTATTTCGTGCACTTGCGCTTTTTACGAAGCGGATTAATTTCATGAGATGTGATCGAAATCACTATAAGCAACATTTGATTCAGCCATGCGCATTTCTAAATCCAGGAGATTCCAGTTATTTCGTCAGTTTCAACAATTCGGTACTGTTAGAATGAATTTGGAAACACAAATTCAGGTGGTATTTTTGGAGACTGTTCGTTAATTTCAACAGTACGATGATGTTGGGTTGTTTCGTGGAGTGAGTGGAGTGTTGTTGGAATGTTTAATCGAAAAACGAGAGGCAGTTTCTGTTGGACTAGACATCGGAAGACACGAGGAACAGATGAAAGAGATTTGGAACAAAAATCCTGGATATTTACATATATTCTGGGGGCCCGGGTGATTCATAAAAAGGCCTGGAGACCAGTGTTTGCACATTTGTTTGTGTGGAACCATAGTTCGTGAACCAACATTGGTAGAATTTCCAGAGAACTAAAAGAAAGTCGGTTACTTGAGGAGTACTTGAATATTTGTCGTTACTGTGTGACACTGTGTGATGTTGTTTACCATCAGGACAGAGACATTCAACTAATGCCAAGAATCGGTGCAATGTTTACTCGATCAACTTGAAAAACTACATGCTATTGAATTGTGAAGTTGTATTCACGCGGGGACTCACAGTCCATGCTTCAGATACGAGTGGTGTCAGTCTCAGCCAGGTACGGTGTGACGTCAGACGACCCTCGTCATAGGGTCGCTCAAAACTGAATGCCGACTAAACGATAGGCGAACGTACTGCGGATCACTTATACACATAAACATTCACATACACACGCACGCATGCACGCACGCACGCATACACACACGTACACATATACAAATTCACACATATGCGCACCCCACACATACACCTGTCTCTCTCTCTCTCTCACACATACACACACACACACACACACACACACACACACACACACACACACACACACACACACACACAGAGAGAGAGAGAGAGAGAGAGAGAGAGAGAAAGAGAAAGAGAAAAAGAAAGACAGAGAGAGAGAGAGAGAGAGAGAGAGGAGAGAGAGAGAGAGAGAGAGAGAGAGAGACAGAGAGAAAGAGAGAGAGAGAGAGAGAGAGAGCGAGAGAGAGAGAGAGAGAGAGAGAGAGAGAGAGAGAGAGAGAGAGAGAGAGAGAGAGAGAGAGAGAGAGAGAGAGAGAGCGAGAGAGAGAGAGAGATTCAGATAGACAGACAGACAGACAGACAGACAGGCAGACAGACAGACAGACAGACAGACAGACAGGCAGGCAGGCA
>CBDHHR010000859.1:0-2500 GCA_965263245.1 Metamycoplasmataceae bacterium
TAGTACCTATACTGCGCAGTATGGGTATTAATCGTGCGTTCTCCGCTAAGAATGCAGATTTTGGAGGCATCAGCGCCAATGTTCCGCGGATCTACGTGCACGATGTCATCCACAAGGCGTTCATCAACGTCAACGAAACAGGAACTGAAGCCGCCGCCGCTACAGCAGTCATCTTCTTCACGACAGCACTGATGCCGCCGGTGAAAGCTCAGTTCCTCGCCGATCATCCTTTCTTCTTCTTGCTCCGACACAAATCGACCGGATCAATCCTGTTCCTTGGTCGCTTCGTCGGGTAAGGATGATGGGAAATATGTGAAACGTCACAATTAATAAAAGTCTTCCAAGACGATATGTTGTCGTCCGTATTGTTTTTGCAGCTTAACACATACACACATACACAAATACATACACAACAAAACCCACACATACACATACACACGCACACGTGTGCATATTATAAGGTCGTCCCGGCCCCGTCATCGGTAAATTTGATGCGCAACGCAATGGAGGTAATAAAGGGGAAGTCTTACCTCACAATGTGTTGACACTTTGCTCGCCAAGCCGTGTCGTTCGTCATGTTGTAGATTGTTCCCTCACAGCTATATATATATATATATATATATATATATATATATATATATATATATATATATATATATATATATATATATATATATACATACATATATGAAACTTCTTATTAAATATATATTTATAATACAGACCTTCATCAACAAATGCCTGCGTAGAATCCTACACCTGAAGAGGACATACAAGGTATCCAACACTACACTCTGAAAAATGACCAAACAACTACCCATTGAAAATGAAATAAAGAAGAGAAAATGGAGGTGGATAGGACACACCCTCAGGAAACCTGAATAAACCGTCACCTGTCATGCCATCACATGGACCCCCAGGGAAGAGGCGAAGAGGTAGGCCATGTAACACGGAGGAGACACAGATAGGGAAATATACTGTTTTCCTTTCTTTCTCCACCACCGCTTCCACTGCTTCAAATTTCCATTTCACTCTACATTTCTCTGTCTCTTCTTCCGAGCATCTCCATATGCAACCCCCTAATGCACTCCTCTTTCCCTTGTCCCTTCTACTCACGGAGCATTGCTTTTTCTTGACTAAGCGTTCTTTCCCAAACGTTCTACTTGTTCCGCCTACATGCTCTTCCTTCTAACCGACTTCTTTGTCAAATAAAATTACATCCCGGGAGTAATAGCGCGAACAATAACACATTACGTGTGAACATTATCTATCAGGTTATATTCCAACTGGCGACCCATCGGTGATAGTGTAGGCGTATGTTCTTCAAACGTCAAACGCAATCACGCAATAGCACAGTGCACTGAATGCACAGAGGTGCCTAGTATATCGCGTTATTGCGGGTCGAACCATATTATGTCTGATACTAGTGCGTGCGTAGAACTCACTAGTTGAAGTGAGACACTCCTGTTTTGGTTCTCGTCGCGCCGGCCGAGCGGTATAATCTATTACGCTCTTTATAAATAACGACGTTTTCTCAATAACGCCAGGTGTCCTTTGTTCCGGCACGGCTTGACATCGTTGCATCCCAGCATGGCCAACAGTTGGCGACATCTCGAACACGTTCCTCTGCAATACATTTTATGTTCGCTTTTATGTACAGTTGACTTGCGTGCATGACCGACGTGTTCTCTATAACCTCGTATGTCGGCGTGTCTGTCGGTGGAACGGTAGCTGTGCTTATTCACAGATGCACCGTCTAATGGTCATTGTGTAAACAGGTGACGCAAACACGCAACGGTTGTCACGGAGGAGCTGACACGTAGCCAACATATTTCAAAAGGTGTAACGCGAACGTCTTGTTTTCTTGAGGGTGTCATTTCCACGTTAGGTAATGTGGACCTGATGACAGTAGGCAACAGCGGTGCATCACGCTTCTCGGTTTGGTATGTTCAATAAGATATTTGCATAATTTATTATTTTCTGTATAAACGTTAGGATTGCAGCATGATTTCACTTTGTTTGCATCGGTTGGGTGCATAGTTGCAATAACTAATTTCGCCGAGTAAACTGTAGGTTTCATTAGAAATTATGTCGACCTAGATGTGACTGTCACATACATATTATTCAGTCGATCATAGACACATGTTAGCACTGACGGGAGATATTCTAATAACATCATATTATCTGCATGCCTGAGGGAATCGTACTATGGTAACTAATTTTTAATTTAATTGTTTGACTCAATAACGTGTTACATTAAAAGTACAGAGTATATTTGCATTTAGTTTTCTCCTAATTGAATACGTTGATATGTTAAGTTACATGTTGTGGTTTGTTCAAACGTTGTGTCACGCACACGCACACGCACACGCACACGCACACGCACACGCACACGCACACGCACACGCACACGCACACGCACACGCACACGCACACGCACACGCACACGCACACGCACACGCACACGCACACGCACACGCACACGCACACGCACACGCAC
>CBDHHR010000859.1:7500-12500 GCA_965263245.1 Metamycoplasmataceae bacterium
CATGTGTAATCAAAATTATATTGCGTCAAAGATGAAATCAGCATTTTGTTTTTGTTTTTATATTAAACTTTCTGCCGTTCCTATACAAAAACTTTAGTTTATTTTACGTTTTCGAAATGTCATCAGAGGCTATGGCATCACCAGAAAGAGGCTGATCTAACGTTACGCCTAAATAGGTGACGGTTGACTTTGATTCAATTACATTTTCATTACATACAATATTAATGGTTTTACATGTGCTTGATTTTCTCTTCCTTCCAAACCCAATGGATTGTGTTTCACCCAAATAGAGCGACAACTTGTTGTTGATTAACCAGTCATTCACGGATTCCAGTTCAGAACTTAAAGTTGCCTCGATTCCTACTAAGTCCTTTCCTGAGGCAAGCAAGACTTAGTCGTCCACGTATAACAATTAATAGCTTGCATTTAACTGCATTAAAATGGACATATTTCGCCGGACATCCAAGGTTTTGTCCTCCGTTTAACCCGAACCTCCTTATAAGGTACCACTTTATCAAGAACTGATAACAATGCTGATTTAAATTTGTTCCAAGCATTATCGATATTATCACAACTAAATACATCTGACCAGTTGATGTCATCTAGATTTTGTATGAACTGATCTTTGTTGTAATGTTTACAACAGCGCATTTGTAAGGTATTATGCTTGTTTACAGGAGGTCTGTTTACCTTCCTCGTGCAATAAGTTATTAAATGGTCACTAATACCAACACTTAGAACATATGACTGACACACGTTCTCATGATCTGTTACAAAAATAAGATCAATAGCAGATTCACTATTATCACATACTCTGGTAGGTTCTGTGATCAAGTGCTTAACCCCAAATACACGTTCAAAATTATGAAGGGCTTTAACATGAATATTGCTACTAGATAGCACTAAAACATAAGTATTAAAATCTACAAGCAAAATACATTCATTAAAATAATTTCCATCATTAATAGACCATTATAAAAGTTCGTAAAAATCACAGATCCCTGTCAAAATGGGAGGTGTTTTAGGCAGGAGGATTTCCGTCCAAACAGACTCCACGCCGTCGGATTGTAAGTCTTCACGTGGGTTGAACGCAAGATCGCTTCGGAGATAATTATGCACACACCACCTCCGTTCCGGTTACAATCATGACGGAGAACTGAATATCCCGGCAGTTCGACCTCGCTGTCCTCAACCGAGTCATCAAGTCATGTTTCGCTTATTCCAATCACAGCTGCCTTTGTTTTTGAAGCGAGAACAATTAATTCATTCAGTTTAGGCAGCAAGCCCCTGGCTTTAAGATGGATACAATGTAAACCTTTTCGTAGAAAGCAGTTGAATTCGTCGGATTTAACGTCCTCGATGTTGGATGGCGTGGTGATCACAGGAATATAAATGCATCTAATTATGAGCCCACATCGTTTATTAAGAAATAAAATTTTCAAAAATACAATACAAAAATCATTAAATAAAACCACGAAATATAGTGGGAGTATTTCAAGGACATTTTATTATGCTATATAATAACAGCCACTATGTCTTCACGACTTGGAAATGGCAGTTTGCATGGGAGTTCGTGAAGGATAAATATACGAACCATCGATCTGGTTCGTTTTCGTTGCAGTGTCGATTAAGACTGCGAAACATATGATGCTACAAGGTCTGTGTTGCTTGATTGCGAATGAACGTTTCAAATATTACTTCCTGTGAGATACTGTGTTACGTAGACGGCAAGTAGTGATAAGCCATATTTGCTGCGTTGTGTAAAACCACTCCAACTCGGACATTAATGAGTAGGCCAACATGTGGCACACAGGTACGACAGATGGAATGATGTGCAATTTAGCAAATATACACATGTTATACCTGATCGGAGAGAAGAACGCGTTGTGTCCGTCTTCCCTCTGGATGAGCTTGTTGTAAAGGCAGAAGGCGAAGTGGCCGTTAGCTTGGGCCAACCTCGACACCCTGTACGATGACGTCACATCGATGGAGACAAGCAGGAGCACGACTCCCAAGAATAGCAACTGGTTCCGCATGGCTGCGTTCGTCTGACAACTATAACACATGGAATACATAAATGTGTTTATCTTCATATCTCGAAAGGACTTATCTTACTGTTTTTCGACACAACAATGTAAGTGATATATACACCCACTCACATATTATATATATATATATATATATATATATATATATATATATATATATATATATATATATATATACATATACATATACATATATACATATATACATATATACGTGTGTGTATGTGTATGTGTATGTTTGTGCGTGCGTGTGTGTGTGCGTGCGTGTGCATTTCTGTATAATTATAGTCTCTACGCTACATACAACAATTCTATGTCTGCATTCTGTATTTTACAACATTCGTTTTGTTTTCTCGATTGGTTTTATCTTAACTTAGATAAAAGTATCTTTGCTAACTTACACTGAACTCAGACATACATAAATTTAATTAAGTTAACCTGAGATATTTATAAAATAATTCAAATTAACCAATTAACACTAAGTGTTTACTCAATTAACAATACATTGGATTCACTTCAATTAAATGAAGCATCAACGAATAAAAAAAAGTTACTTAAAAACAATTTACAAATAAATGTCCATTATTAAAATAGAGAAAGGCAAATGCATTAATTTTACAACACTAGCACAAATAACAATTGTAACGTAATTATCCACATTACATTACATGTAGCATCGTTTTTATAGCAATAGTTTGCCAGTATTTTAAAGTTGCCGTCCTACCGTTCTGTCCCGACCATTTGTAAAATTTCAAGAACAAGCAGTTCTACCGTCACATTTGTCATTTAACCAAATTTGAAGTAAACATATTTTCGGCTACAAGAAATACAGAATCCATGTACACGTTATACTGCGTGTAGTTTGATAGGTGATAAAAGTCAATACTACCAAGTGGGCCAACTGCTACACTCCTTGTGGATGTTACTAATAGACAGGCACTAGCAGGCAGTGGACGCACAGTGCGAATGGTCAAACAATTACCTGGGCCTGTAACTTTCTTTGATAGTAATTGAGCATACCTATTAGTCACTGTGCGCAAAATAAACAAAAATATAGCTACAGCTAATGACAGGGAAGAACCAGTGATTATCACCATTGTCAATATTTCATCATCCGAATCGTTCAGTGGGATATATCCCATTATGCGACGGTTTGATCCTGTCAGACCTTTCAATTTTTCACAGGATCATCGGGGAATTGTCCTGGAACACCCGCTTTACCATAACAGATAAATATAGTCCATAATGCAGAAGGAAATGTGGCTGGTAATTGTTACATTTTAGAGTGTCACAAAACGGATGCATACAATTTTAATTCCACGGGTCCATAGTTGGAGAACAATCCTCTAAATTTCGAAACGTAAATATTGACAGGCGTTGACGTACACATTCAAAGTTTCAACACATGTTAAGAAATTAAAAATGAGTGGTTTGAATCCTGCAGATACGACTGGCACAACATGTTCAGTACTTCCACACACGTGCCCGTATTTATATGAACAAACCTTACCTGTCACACCACTTGCGTGTCTTGCTTTCCGATTTACTGTCGACGATGGAAGATTGATGCCGCGACTATCGAAGTGGTCGAATTTATACTAATTCAGAATGTAACTACGTGATAACCGAGGCGACATTGATAGCGATTCTGACGCACTTTCACGGAGAAAAATGACTAAATGGGTGGAGTTTTATTACAACTGGTAACATAAGTGGGTGTAAATAACAAGATAAAACAAACAAAAAGTTCGAAGAAAGAGTTAATAGTTACACGAAAACAATAGGGCGTGTAATGCGATCAATGCAAACTTAAGACGTTCAAGTTTCTTTGTGATTTAATTACGCATAAATGTGTAATTTAATTATCACAACTACGCAAAACGTTATTAATAGCAATAACACAATATTTTCAAGTAGTCACAAGCGATATAATGTTGCCAACTATTGGTAACACTACAACATTAAAAACTGAATTGGTACCGTAATACAAATGATATGAAATCCTGCATTTCATTTTCACGCACACGGACACCCACACGCGCACACGCGCACACGCGGACACGCGCACACGCGCACACGCGCACACGCGCACACGCGCACACGCGCACACGCGCATACACACACACATACACACGCACACACACACACACACACACATACACACACGCACATACACACACATACACACGCACACATACACACACACACACACACATACACACACACACACACACACAAACACACACACATACACACACACATACACACGCACACATACACACATACACACACATACACACACACACACACACACACACACACACACACACACACACACACACAAATCTTAGAATCTCAGCGTAACTCATTCCATGAAAAATACACGGTAACGATCTTTTCTGTATCATTTCGATATTATCAGATACATATGCTTGCAATATCATGTTCACAAATGACATTATTGGTATTATTATTACTGCTGATCAACTTCCTCACAGTAGATTTGCCAACTAATACTATTTTAGGCTCAGTAATCTTACACAAAACAATAACCGTGCGCAATCGTAGAAATCATGCGTAGCGAGAATATATCATTAGTCACTATCAATTGTTATAATATATGTTCTCGTTATACTGTTTGAAACGCTATGCGTAACGTTAATGATCATCAAACATTTATATTTCGATATCGCCATTGTGTAGATAAACTGGGCCCTCACAAAACATCTGCTATATGTCTTGGCAAGTAAACAAAGTAAGGTGTGGACAGTTTTTACGCCATGCCGTGTCTGGTCGTATTTTTAACATACAATCACAATCTAATTTAGCTGCCAAACATCGTATCATAAACTTGTCACACGTATTCTTTGTTCCATGTACAACTATACTAAAGTTGTGTTGGACCGACACCACCGACATAGTTGAGGTTTCACAAAAGACAAACAAGTTGAA
>CBDHHR010000860.1:0-5000 GCA_965263245.1 Metamycoplasmataceae bacterium
ATAGGGTGACGGGTAAAGAGGAGTAGGATCATGATGACAAACAGCACGACCGTCATCACCTCGGCAATCCTGCACACAGAGGCTGCGTAGTGTGTGTGTGTGTGTGTGTGTGTGTGTGTGTGTGTGTGTGTGTGTGTGTGTGTGCGTGCGTGCGTGTGTGTGTGTGTGTGTGTGTGTGTGTGTGTGTGTATGTGTGTGTGTGTGTGTGTGTGTGTGAGTGTGTGTGTGTGTGTGTGTGTGTGTGGGTGTGTGTGTGTGTGTGTGAGTGTGTGTGTGTATGTGTGAATGTGCTTGTGTGTTTGTGCATGTGTGTGCGTGTGCATGTGTGCCAGTGTGTATGTTGGGAATATATGCTTGCATGAGTGAATGCATTCGAGTAGGCGGGCCGGTTGGCATGCGCATGTCGACGTTTGTGTTAACAACAACCCATATTCACGTGATTGCTCCGATGCGGTCGCGTTCTTCCTTCAGGAACTTCACCATCATCTCTTCCCGCCGATGATCGGGCGCCGGGGATCCTCTGAACGCAACACAACACAGCGTGGGAGATTACTTATGTTATAGAGTTCGACTCTCCATATTCCCCACAGCTGAAGGGAATATAAACAATTTCTGCTTATGAAGTTATGGACACACACAGCGGACGGACGGACGGACGGACGGACGGACGGACGGACGGACGGACGGACGGACGGACGGACGGACGGACGGACGGACGGACGGACGGACGGACGGACGGACGGACGGACGGACGGACGGACGGACGGACGGACGGACGGACGGACGGACGGACGGACGGACGGACGGACGGACGGACGGACGGACGGACGGACGGACGGACGGACGGACGGACGGACGGACGGACGGACGGACGGACGGACGGACGGACGGACGGACGGACGGACGGACGGACGGACGGACGGACGGACGGACGGACGGACGGACGACGGACGGACGGACGGACGGAGGACGGACGGACGCAAAGACAGAAAGATAGAGAGAGACAGACTGACCTGCAGCCGTTGTGGTAGACTTGCAGCCACACCCACATGAGGAAGAGCATGATGGCAGAGATGGGGAGACTGAAGGCCATCCACGGCAGGAACTCGACGGGCGACGGCAGATGGGCACTCTTCCACATCCTGTAAGAGCGTAGGACGGCAATACGGTTTTACACGCGCATAGTTAGGTTATACAATATGCATGTTCGCTTGATTGCAAACACGTCGACGCAGATACATGGATAACACGTATTCATGCACGCACACTTACATTACACATGCACATAAGTGCGCCTGCACACTCGTTCGCATCACGCACGCGTATACGCACACGTACACGCACCACACATACACTATTACACTTACTGCTTTGACCACTAACTTCGTCGACTCAATTGTAGAGGTGTAAGAAACTGCCGTCAATATGAATGGCCTAGCATAACACAACACATTATTACATGCTAACGTTCTACCTACATATTCAACGGGTATATGTATGCCTTATGAGTATCCGAATGCAGTACAAACGCTTACGACATGCTGGTGTTTTTAGTTGCAGATTGAAAGGTTTTATGCATACCTTCACAACTTAAAGTGTTGTATTTAACTACTAGGCTACACGTGTAACACCCTAATATTTGCCCCCCCCAAGCCATTGTTAACCCTTGCGTAACTCACGCGTCTGCGTTCTCCTTTAGTATAAGGTTGGCGGGGGTTCCGATGAGGGTGGCAATGCCCCCGATGTTGGCGGCATATGCCACGCTCAGAATGACTGACTTAGCGATGTCTCCTTCTCTTGACCGGAAGCCTTCCTACAACGGCAGTGGTGTTGGTGTCGGTTATGTATTAGTGTGGGTATCCTTGGCATTTGTATCATTTCATACAATGCGTAATAATTATAGCTGCTGGAGGTTAAGACGTCGCAATAACACGTGATTCGTGTTATTATACACATAAACCCATGATTTTAAAGCAATAAAAATGATTAAAATTGGAATTATCCATTATGAAAATCTTACCTAAAGCCACTGAAACTGTAGCAAAAGTAGTTTTGTTTCTGGTAAGCGGTACACACTTATTCAGAGTACACTCGCGTTTTTACGAAGGCAGGTGATTGCACTATTCCCTGTAAGAACAAGGATACACCGGATATATTACCGTAAGTCATGCGCAAAACACTCTAGTGAATGACACAATTCACAACATTAGAAATAGACCGATACCCATGGATAAACAACTATTTTGACAATTTTGTTTATTTAAAGTCCGTAATTATGTGACAATAACTGTTTTATATAATGCTGTGCTGTAATCTTTATTGTCCACTGGTTATTTTGTAGCCTCTGTTTCTCTAACTAAATAAAACTCCACTTGTTATGTTACAAAACAAGAACCAACCTTGCCATTGATTGACGCGGTGCTGAGGTTAACCTCGTACCAACTGCCCCCTTCTGTACCCTCCGTGTTGAGAGTGATGTCGTCGGCTTCCCCAGATTGTCTCGGCATTTCTCGCGTGGTTCTCGCGACTGGACTGGTCGGCTTCTTGCGTTGTATCCGAGTCAGCTGGTCAGTGCTGCGGAGGATAACACGAGATTGACAACAAACGGTACTTCTGCAATATGCAAATTGTCCGAGACGGTGGCAGCTTAGGAAATCAACCGGCCTTTCGATTATTTAAACTACTCCGCCAAATGTAATTTCATGCAACTATTGATTTTAGCACATTTCGAGTTGTAGACTCTATTTTGTAATACCATAGTTGGCTGTCTTTCGCTTACGAACATGGTAATGATGACGGTGGTTCCGTGCCCAACAGGTGTAGGTCAAAATTGTCCCTTGTCCTATCTGGGTGGGTGCTTGTAGCCCACTGCCATTCCTCAGTGGGTGCTTGTTATCCTTGTACCCAACATCAGTGGGTCCATATTGCTCCTGCATCCTCCCTGAGTGGGGACATATTGTTCTGTGTCGTACCTGATTGGTCCATGATGCCCTCGCGCTATACCTGGGTGTGTCCATGATGCCCTCGTGCCCTACCTGGGTGGGTCCATGATGCCCTCGTGCCCTACCTGGGTGGATCCATGATGCCCTCGTGCCCTACCTGGGTGGATCCATGATGCCCTCGTGCCCTACCTGGGTGGGTCCATGATGCCCTCGTGCCCTACCTGGGTGGGTCCATGATGCCCTCGTGCCCTACCTGGGTGGGTCCATGATGCCCTCGTGCCCTACCTGAACGGGTCCATGATGCCTTCGTGCCCTACCTGAGTGGATCATGGTGTCCTCGTGCCCTACCTGAGTGGGTCCATAATGCCCTCGTGCCCTACCTGGGTGGGTCCATGATGCCCTCGTGCCCTACCTGAACGGGTCCATGATGCCTTCGTGCCCTACCTGAGTGGATCATGGTGCCCTCGTGCCCTACCTGAGTGGGTCCATGATGCCCTCGTGCCCTACCTGGGTGGATCATGGTGCCCTCGTGCCCTACCTGAGTGGATCATGGTGCCCTCGTGCCCTACCTGAGTGGATCATGGTGCCCTCGTGCCCTACCTGAGTGGGTTCATGGTGCACTCGTGCCCTACCTGAACGGGTCCATGATGCCCTCGTGCCCTACCTGAGTGGGTCCATGATGCCCTCGTGCCCTACCTGAACGGGTCCATGATGCCCTCGTGCCCTACCTGAGTGGATCATGGTGCCCTCGTGCCCTACCTGACTGGGTCCATGATGCCCTCGTGCCCTACCTGAACGGGTCCATGATGCCCTCGTGCCCTACCTGAGTGGATTCGTGATGCCATCGCGCCCTACCTGAGTGGATCCGTGATGCCCTCGTGCCCTACCTGAACGGGTCCACAATGCCCTCGTGCCCTATATGAGTGGATCCATGATACCCTGTGTCTTACCTGAGCGGGTCCATGATGACGCCTCCGTTGTGTTCTGACCACGTGTACATCATCACGGTCTCCGCCTCCACGACAGGTTCTGGCGAAATGTTGCATTATTTGATTATTTGTCAGGCAAATAGAATTGTGTGGATGAGATAAGTACACGATTCGTTCGCGTGGACAGTATGATTGACCACCTGTCCGTGCGTTCGATTGTGCGTTTGTGCTTGTGCTTGTGTTCGTTTGTGCGTGCGTGCGTGCGAATATTTGGTAGCGTTTGAGTATGTCCACACCACTTGTCAAAATAAGACAATTGTCGTGTCGTGTCGTGTCGTGTCGTGTCGTGTCGTGTCGTGTCGTGTCGTGTCGTGTCGTGTCGTGTCGTGTCGTGTCGTGTCGTGTCGTGTCGTGTCGTGTCGTGTCGGGTCGGGTCGGGTCGGGTCGGGTCGGGTCGGGTCGGGTCGGGCCGGGCCGGGCCGGGCCGGGCCGGGTCGGGTCGGGTCGGGTCGGGTCGGGTCGGGTCGGGTCGGGTCGGGTCGGGTCGGGTCGGGTCGGGTCGGGTCGGGTCGGGTCGGGTCGGGTCGGGTCGGGTCGGGTCGGGTCGGGTCGGGTCGGGTCGGGTCGGGTCGGGTCGGGTCGGGTCGGGTCGGGTCGGGTCGGGTCGGGTCGGGTCGGGTCGGGTCGGGTCGGGTCGGGTCGGGTCGGGTCGGGTCGGGTCGGGTCGGGTCGGGTCGGGTCGGGTCGGGTCGGGTCGGGTCGGGTCGGGTCGGGTCGGGTCGGGTCGGGTCGGGTCGGGTCGGGTCGGGTCGGGTCGGGTCGGGTCGGGTCGGGTCGGGTCGGGTCGGGTCGGGTCGGGTCGGGTCGGGTCGGGTCGGGTCGGGTCGGGTCGGGTCGGGTCGGGTCGGGTCGGGTCGGGTTGAGTTCGACTCACCAGGTTCTGTGACTTTCTCTACCGGGGCCTCCAGCTCCCTCAGCACGGCCTCAGCTATCGGCATCACCATGGCCGTCGTCGCCGTGTTGGTGATCCACATCGACAGGAACCACGTGGGCAGCATGAAGCCCAGGGTGATCCTACACACACAGGTACAGGTAACTTCTTGGGGGCTTTCTAAATAAACAAATCCAA
>CBDHHR010000860.1:12500-15280 GCA_965263245.1 Metamycoplasmataceae bacterium
TATGCATGTATGCATGTATGCATGTATGCATGTATGCATGTATGCATGTATGCATGTATGCATGCATGTATGTATGTATGTATGTATGTATGTATGTATGTATGTATGTATGTATGTATGTATGTATGTATGTATGTATGTATGTATGTATGTATGCATGTATGTATGTATGTAAGTATGTATGTATGTATGCATGTATGTATGCATATATGTATGCATGCGTGTGTATAAGTTTGTATGTGTGTGTGTATGTGTGTGTGGGTTTGTATGTATGTTTATGTGTGTATGGGTTTGTATGTATGTATGTATGTATGTATGTATGTATGTATGTATGTATGTATGTATGTATGTATGTATGTATGTATGTATGTATGTATGTATGTATGTATGTATGTATGTATGTATGTATGTATGTATGTATGTATGTATGTATGTATGTATGTGAATTTATGTATATAATGTACGTATGAGCAAGTGTGTGTATGCATGTGTGTATGTACCCATACATTTTATTGTTACGTATCTTTTTGATTATGCATGCTAGCGCTATATGTAACGTATTTGTCAGTATTAAACAAACCATTAAACAAATGTTATGTGTGTATTCGTGAGTGCGTCATGGGCGCGTGTATGAGCGAGTATGTTTGCGCATATGCACACGCATGTGTGGTATCAATTCATCTGTCAGTTTTAGGTCAGCTAATTTATCAAGCAATAGTACACGTTTTCTAATTTCAAATTGTGGCGGAAATGGGATACTTTACTAATTTACTATCTATAAATAAACATTGTTGGGCGAATAGAGGGTATTCTATGCGTTCAGGAACGTTATGTGGGTCACCAAACAATACGTTTCGGATGTATTAGAGGGCCTGAGTTTACTATTATTTCCTGCACTTTCGCCGATCTAGTATAAGCAAGATACGTGAAATATACAGGTCGCACTGATATGACTGCTTTTTTTTTATATCTGCGTTTTCTCAAAGTGGAACTTCAGAAAATCTGCAAATCAAATATATGTTTGTCCTAATGTTCTAATGCTGTGTTTATCACTCGCTGAATACCGTGTCTTTTTTTATCAATACGATGACATGCGTTGTTTTTATGTTAATACGCTAATTAACTGGTGTGAGTGGAGGTACTTAGCCAGAGCTACTGATCTATTTAGGATCGCGGAGGGGGTACTGGGAGTCCCACTTAGGCACTTATTAGCACTGAAAGTAAAGTTGAAAACATATGTGTGGATAATATATTTTAAAAATGTTTAAAGCCTTCACCACTGCTTGGACCATCGTCAGCATCACCACCACTGGTCGGCTGGGGTCGGACTGTGGATGACGTGTTTACTTCTGGGTCGGATGTTTACTAACGCTGGTGTCTGTCACTTCCGTGTCAAGATTGTTACAAGTCAGATTAGTGGATGTTTTCATGTTTTGTTGTTCATGCCATGACAACGATATAGTAGCAGTATTACAACACCAAACTGGTAAAACTGATACGAACCTCTGTTCTGATGATCACCGGAAGTGGTAGAAAGACAAGCGGCAGTGTCACGGCCATACATTGGTTGCGATATCTGTAAAGCCATCCGAGTATGCGTGTACAGACGGCCATTGTGTGTGAGAGGAAGGAGAGCGTATCTTTGTGTCCGGTGATTACGGGCGATACATGTTCACCGTATCGTCTACACGGTAGGGGGTAAACATGACAGTGCAAGTGACAGGTCACTACAGCTAGTGATGCACAGGTATGACAACAGTAGAACAAACACTCTCAAGACCTGACGGTCGAGTCACTTCAACTTGGAGTGGTTCCCATGACAACGCGGAATGTTCGACAACATTACTTAAAACGTATTTGTGTATGCTGTAATGTGTGTACGCCTTTTTATAAACATTAAAATACACCATAAATGTAAGCTCGTTTTTATTCGATAATCATTCTGTTGTATACGGGCTTAGCATACGCGGTGTTTCTATTGATGGAAATTTTGTTTATCGAACCAATTTGTATGAAACATAACTTTTAAATCTATGACCATCTACCATGTTGCCACGTGTGCAAAACGCACGTAGTGTTAACCCCCCGTAATCTTGTGCGAAACTCAATTTTGTTTGTTGCACTAACAAAAAGGGAAACAGATACAGCGGTATGTAAGAACCTACACGTGTCCTTTACTCTGCCTGTCTCAACCTACAACAACCTTCACTACCACTGCGTCCTTTCCCGACGGGTAATTTTGCAGTCCTATGTTTCCTAAAACTAGGAAATGTCTACTTGTTAAAGCCTGTGCGGTCGAGAGTGTGCATATTTAGATGTGTCGTTCTCCATTTGGAATCCTTTTCGACAGGGGTAATGTTGTCCATGGTCTCTCTTCATGCAGTCCCTCCATCGCAATCTCCGTCTTCTTCCGCTCATTTGTCTCTCCACATTCTGGACATCTGCTCAATTTACTTTATCAAGATTGAAAAATATTCTCAAAAGACATATAATGAGTATATATAGAAGACAATATATTTACTTCGATATTCCAGCAATTATCCAACTATATTTATAATTATGCATATCTCAAGGATTACTTTCAGTAGAACAGTAATTTAATTTACCTATGTAAGAAAGTATTGTTTTGTAATGTTTACCTAGCATTAATCATCCCATATGGCTAACGTTTACGCAGCGCATATAGTTATATCGTTCTTAATAATTACGTGAGGACTTATTTATAATCATTGTTTACCATAATACCGCTCAATGTCTTAATAAATTATATTTGATCTCTT
>CBDHHR010000862.1:0-5462 GCA_965263245.1 Metamycoplasmataceae bacterium
CTTTAAAGGGATTCTATCGTGTCCCAAATTATAATGAAAAGTGATTCTTTGATAATATAAAATTATTTGTAATGTACACAATTTTTATTGGTATAACTATATCGCGTATCCCTATGCGTTTATTTCATTATAGAATGATAATATATCGCAAAAGAATCTCTTACTATTGCAACTGCACTAGTCACTAGACTATTGTAATTCCCTGTTCAAACTATTGAACTCCGCGTACGCGCAGTTTCGAGTTCAGGCTCAACCCACCTGTTATCGGTATATGGCATAGTTATTAGTGATTAATATAACATCATTCTAATTAAATAAAGCCATATAATTTCATGAATTAATTATATAAACAGGATTGTGTACATGACAGAGTTAAAAGTTATCGAAGAATCCTCTTTCATTATAATTTGGGACACTAACGAATCAAGACGTATTTACATGCATTGCTTACTCCTGTAAGAAAACCTAACCAGCTTTGATCATCTGGTTGTGATTTACTTTTTGTTCCTTAAGTCAATATCAATATTGGGACTGGACCTTTTTCTGTAGCTGCACCCACTCTTTAGACTGCTTCCTTCTATTGTTAGATCAATTGTAAATATCGCTACATTCCGCCATCATTTAAAACACACACCTTTACAACCGAGCTTGCTTTCCAAGGATTTAGGTGCACTAGAAGTAAACTTTTCATTAGGAGAGAAGGTGGGAAAGGGAGTCGACCAGAAAGTACAAGAAACTCCTGAGAGGCTCATCAAAATAGCATTTGGAATATTTAGACATGTATCAACCATTTTGTTGTTGAAATTTTGGTCACAAGTGTTTCTTTATGGCAGAAATATAAGTCAGAATTGTAAAATTAACAGCTGCATGCAGCAATGTTTGATTTATGAGATGTCATGAAGCATTTGTAATGTGAATCTCAGTAGTAATACTTCTCATATACTGTAACACAGGAACAGGTGGTGGCAGGGCAAGAAACAGACTGTCATTTTGAGTTTCCCAGCATCTACGGAAGTAGTTGGCGCCAATTGGTACGATAGACTGCATCCAGGCACCCGTCTACCCAGCGCTGGTGAACCAGATGATCGCTTAGCATGTGCTTATGTCGTGTCGTTGTATGAATGAGTATCTGATTATAGACATTGGTGGATATTTGTACGAGCAACCTTCACTTCTTAATTACAGCGTAGCTGGATGCTTCTCGGTGATGTGCCTGTTGGAGTGCATGCATAAACAAAACATTTGTGTAGTGGTAACCTACATAATTAGTTGGCTCCATCTAGTGATAGTGGTGGGTTAGAAACTAAGGACATGAAGGTGGATGTTTGCTAAAACCGCCTCTTATCGGAGATATCATCATGCGTACATGCGTGCGTGAAGGCGTATGCATGAAAATAAAGTAACACAGTATTCGTGCGTGTATGCATACATGTGTGTGTGTGTGTGTGTATGTGTGTGTGTGTGTGTGTGTGTGTGTGTGTGTGTGTGTGTGTGTGTGTGTGTGTGTGTGTGTGAGTGTGTGTGTATGTGTGTGTGTGTGTGTGTGTGTGTGTGTGTGTGTGTGTGTGTGTGTGTGTGTGTGTGTGTGTGTGTGTGTGTGTGTGTGTGTGTGTGTGTGTGTGTTTACGAGTATGTGTGTGTGTGTGTGTGTGTGTGTGTGTGTGTGTGTGTGTGTGTGTGTGTGTGTGTGTGTGTGGGAGTGCGTGCGTGCGTGCGTGCTTTCAAATAAGAAGAAACTAACACACATCATATTATGTTTTGTTTTAAATTGTTTAATTTTAAAATTAAGCTGACACATATTCATCATCTTCATCGCCTTCCTGTACCCCCTCCCCTGGTTGTGTGTCACACATTTGGACTCATAATTGATGTGTAAGAGATGCATACAGGTCGCTGTGAGATTCACCCCATTCTTCCTCCATAAAAATAAAGAATAAACACATCAGCGAACCTTAAAACACAAGTGTTGTATATATAAAATACATTATTAATATTATATCATATTTGTTTCTTAGTTAGAACACAGAAACATTAGATGCTATGAGCGTAGTATGAAGACACCATGTTGCTGAGCAGCATGATAAAAGGTTATGTCTAAGTCTGGAAAAACACAACTTACAGTTAGACACTTTGGTATGGTCACATTCATTAGACATAAGTATTCTGAAATCGTGGTTATTTATACACGTCTTTCTGACTAGTACACAAGTAATATTCCATTAAACAGTATCACTTCTGACGCCCTCACAATCTAGGCTCCTGGCGACGATTATGGTCACTTGACGTTTTTCAGCTGTGGGCTGTTCGACGTGTGGTCGTAATCGACTGACCACGTCACAATCTCGGTTGACGCGGTCAGTTGTGATGACCCCTCTAGGCCACGGTCCACCTGCGCATGTAATATAGACATTAATATACACATGTTCACACACGCACGCACGCATTAAAGGTGCATATACTAGTATGTCCCAGTTTAATCTGAAAAGATACAACGATGGGGTTACTTTCTTTCTGACCGTAACAGAGGTTTTTTCCAAAAGAAATTGCTGCCTACCGTTGATCAATAAATCAGGAACATCACTTGTGAGAGCATTTCGCCAGCTGCTAACTGACAACAAAAGTCCAACGACATTGTAAACGGATAAAGGCGTAGAATTTTTGAATAACAACTTCTGAGAGTTCAGAGAATGGATAATGTTACGACCCATAACAAAGAGACAAAGGCGAGCTTTGTTGAATACTTTAACTGTACTCTGAAGACACGCATGTGGAAATACTTCACGAAGCATCAGACCCTGAAGTATGTTGATGTGCTACAAGACCTCATGGTATCATACAACCGCAGTTACCACCGAAGCAAAGGTAGTAGGTTTTAGGTATACCCCTTTGCAAATGAACAAATCCAATCAGGAGGCCGTGTGACAACATTTGTAGGGAGATGAAGGTTGTAGCAGTGTGAAACATAAATTAAATGTCAGCAATCACGTCCGTATCAGCAAGGTCAAGCCACACTGCGAGAAAGGTTATTTACCCAATTGGAGCGACGAGATATTCACCACGGACGAACACGGATGCGACCTAGGAGACCGTATGTCTAAGTCTCAAGGCGGCCATTCAGGCATGTTTTGATGGAAGTTTCAGAAACGCGAAAATTGTAAATTTGTGATTTCTTATATCTATCAATATCATTTTTTACAACGGCCATCCGGTTATAACATTTCATTTGTATTGTTGATAAATGACTTAACAACTGATACATATCGAATGGGATCAAGACGAAATAGATCGAGAGTAAAAAAGAAGGTTTTACGGAGACAAAACAAAGTAGTCAAAATGGTAGCGCTGATGATCATGATGATGCAAACCCGGAAGTGTTGATTGCCCAGTCATTGTGTTTCCTCTTTCTGTCCTAGTACTGCACTACTGGTCTGATGCCAGCATCTTTCAACTTGGAGACATCGAACCATTTCAACAGCCTAGTCGGTGTTACAGTTCTATTAAGCTTCAGTTTGATGTGTGCGACAACAAGGTGGTGATTGCTGCCAACATCCGCTCCTCTTCTAAAACGTACATCTTGTCAGGATCGTCGCCACTTGCCACTGATGAGAAGGTGGTCAATTTGTTTCTTGTCTCTTTGGTTAGGTGAGATCCAAGTAAGTTTGTGTGTTTCTTTGTGGCAAATAGGATGACAAAGTTGTTTATACCAAAGAAGTCTATCAGTCGAATATGGCACAATGTAAGTACAGCATTTGACAGTAGCATATGACACAATGTAAGTACAGCATGAGAGAGTAGATTAAAGCACAATGTAAGTATGACATGTGACAATAGAGTACGGCACAATGTAAGTACATCATGTGACAGTAGAGTATGGCACAATGTAAGTACAGCATTTGACAGTAGCATATGACACAATGTAAGTACAGCGTGAGAGTGTAGATTAAAGCACAAAGTAAGTAGGGCATGTGATAATAGAGTAGGTACAATGTAAGTACATCATGTGACAGTAGCATATGACACAAAGTAATTACAGCGTGAGAGTGTAGATTAAAGCACAATGTAAGTAGGGCATGTGACAATAGAGTAGTCACAATGTAAGTACATCATGTGACAGTAGAGTATGGCATGGTGTAATTATAGCTTGTGACCATAGAGTATGGCACTATGTAAGTATGGCATACGACAATTGAGTACAGCACAGTGTAAATATAGCATGAGTCAGTCGAATATGGCACAATGTAAGTAAGGCATATGACAGTCGAGAAAGGCATAATGTAAGTATGTAATGTGACAGTAACGTGACAATGAGTATTGTCCAGTGACCGTAATGAGACAGTAGAATACAGGAAAATGTGACAACGTCATGTGATGGTAGATTGCAGCATAGTACAAGTTCATTATGTGATGACAACATACTCTGTTATTACTTGTTCTCTGACTTTTCTTGTATACAACAGACATGTCTGACCTGAGTGTTGTTGTATGTAATCGACAGGTTTGTCCTATATGAATATAGTTTTATGTAATCGATAGTTCCATCCTAAGTTAGAGTTATTGTGCATAACAGATAGGTGTGATGAAAGCGAGTGTTGGTGAGGCTGAGGTGTTTGACACAGGGGGTGTAGACTAGGAGGAGTCTCAGAGAGTGCTTCAGTTCCTCCACTGAGAGGCGAAGAAACAGATGAACAGAGAACCCATGGTGAGCTGCCAACAGACTAGTCTCTGTCTCTCTCTGTCTCTCTCTCTCTCTCTCTGTCTTTCTCTCGCTCTCTATCTTTCTGTCTCACTGTCTCTCTCTGTCTCTCTCTCTCTCGCTCTCTCTCTCTCGCTCTCTCTTTCTCTTTCTCTCTCTCTCTCTCTCTCTCTCTCTCTCTCTCTCTCTCTCTTTCTCTGTCTCTTTATGTCTCTCTCGCTCTGTCTGTCTGTCTGTCTGTCTGTCTGTCTGTCTGTATGTCTGCCTACCTGTCTGTCTCTGTCTCTCTCTGTGTCTCTCTCTCTGTCTCTATTTGTCTCTCACTGTATATGTCTGTCCGTCTCTGTGTCTCTCTGTCTCTGTGTCTCTCTCTGTGTCTCTCTGTCTCTCTGTCTCTCTCTGTCTCTGTGTGTGTGTTGCTCTCTCGCTCTCTCGCTCTCTGTGTCTGTCTCTGTGTCTCTCTGTCTCTCTCTCTCTCTCTCTGTCTCTCTCTCGCTCTCTCTCTCTCTCTCTTCTCTCTCTCTCTCTCGCTCTCTCTCGCTCTCTCTCTCTCTCTCCAGTCTATCTTTCAGTTTATCTCTCAGTCTATCTCTCTGCCTCTCTTTTCAGCAACGCTCACCCAGTGTACTCTCTTCTGTTGTGGACCCCACTTCTGTCACTGTTTGTCCGTCCGCCGTCCGTCCGTCCGTCCGTCCGTCCGTCCGTCCGTCCGTCCGTCCGTCCGTCCGTCCGTCCGTCCGTCCGTCCGTCCGTCCGTCCGTGCGTGCGT
>CBDHHR010000863.1:5000-7500 GCA_965263245.1 Metamycoplasmataceae bacterium
GTTACGTATATTCAACTCGGAATTGCAACTCCATTGTTGCTTACCAAACAAAAACTTTATAACAATTGAGAGTCTAAATTAGCCACCATTGATAACATTTGAGGGCTCAAATCCACTAATCACGACGCCTATTAGGCAATCGAAGTCAGAATACTCCTCAATCGTGGCTAGACTGTGAATCTGCCGTAAAATCTGCCACACAAAGCCAACGTGTTCTGTAGTTGAAAGAAAAGAACGGAGGCTAGGTGAGCATGACCCATGTGTCCCAGTTACTGACTCTCTTCTTGGCAATAATAGGCATTGCGCGACCGGTGAGCGTCACGATGTTGTTTTACTTAGCGCCAGTTCCAGATCTAGGACATAGTACAACCGTTGAGAGTCACGATGTTTCCTTATCTAATCAACTAGATTTAGAATACAGAGGAACTGCATTTTCCCCTCGCATCTACAACACTGATATTCTTCCCCTTATAAAAAGAGCCAGGGCCAAATCTGATAAACACCCTCGTCGTCACTCAAAGATATCAGCCATACCATTTTGTCAGCATCATCTAATCATAACTATCATGACTGTTTGTATAACGAGCCGCTCGGCCAAGAGTTCGATTTAGTACAGAAAGGAAATCTCTTAGGCGTTTGTAAAAATGTACGTAGATCAGATTTGTGTTATCTTTAGCCTACGGTGATTAAAAAACATGGCGCGGTGCAGAACTCGTGATCAGATATTTTAACGAGTAATGAACACTGTGTATTCATGTTTCATATGCATCTGTGTGTGTATATAGGGCGGTCATGCGTTTACGCCTGGCGGGCGTGCGGGCGTGCGGGCGTTTACGCCTGGCGGGCGTGCGGGCGTGCGGGCGTGCGGGCGTTTACGTGCGGGCGTTTACGTGCGGGCGTGCGGGCGTGCGGGCGTGCGGGCGTGCGGGCGTGCGGGCGTTTACGTGCAGGCGTTTACGTGCGGGCGTGCGGGCGTTTACGTGCGGGCGTTTACGTGCGGGCGTGCGGGCGTGCGGGCGTTTACGTGCGGGCGTGCGGGCGTTTACGTGCGGGCGTTTACGTGCGGGCGTTTACGTGCGGGCGTTTACGTGCGGGCGTTTACGTGCGGGCGTTTACGTGCGGGCGTTTACGTGCGGGCGTTTACGTGCGGGCGTTTACGTGCGGGCGTTTACGTGCGGGCGTGCGGGCGTGCGGGCGTGCGGACGTGCGGGCGTGCGGGCGTGAGGGCGTGCGGGCGGGCGGGCGGGCGGACGGACGGACGGACGGACGGACGGACGGGCGGGCGGGCGGGCGGGCGGACGGACGGACGGACGGACGGACGGACGGACGGGCGGACGGACGGACGGACGGACGGACGGACGGACGGACGGACGGACGGACGGACGGACGGACGGACGGACGGACGGACGGACGGACGGACGGACGGGCGGACGGACGGACGGACGGACGGACGGACGGACGGACGGACGGACGGACGGACGGACGGGCGGGCGGGCGGGCGGGCGGGCGGGCGGACGGACGGGCGGACGGACGGACGGACGGACGGACGGACGGACGGACGGACGGACGGACGGACGGACGGACGGACGGGCGGGCGGGCGGGCGGGCGGGCGGGCGGGCGGGCGGGCGGGCGGGCGGGCGGGGCGGCAGACATACTCCATGTAGAAGAAAGTTGTAAATATCGAAAGATTCGCGCGAAATGTTGGCGCCTGTGTCATAGTGTGACGATTATAAGATACCAGTAGCTGAATCAATACGCACGAATGTTAATACATCCAGTGGCGTTGTCATGCATCCCTTACAAATAAGAGCCAATGGCATACCACTGAATACCATTCAATGTTATTTCTGTAGGACTCAGTGGTACTGTCAATGGTAATTTAAAATACCATTCGAACGGTACAAATAATCCTAAATATAATTCAAATACCATTCAAATACCCATGGCAATAATACGCCCTAATACCATTCAATGGTATTTGAATGGTATTTTTTGTATAGGCCGGCTCAAAAACCTCCCTCATTTCATTCCAATGCCGTTGATATAGAAATATAAAAAGGCAAGCACGAGGGGCAATCAACCGCCCGAACTATTGCCGCTGTGGCCAAAGACTCATAATCTATGTGAACTATAGTATAGAATAAAATTATAATAATGATCAAACGTCACCGTCGTGTCTTACATCGACGCGTATGAGAATCGGAGCGATTTCGACGTCACATCCGGGCGATATCATACGACCTCATATCTGTACTTAGGGAACATGACATTGTCGAAACTAAGTTCACACCTGAAATGCAAACAGCGGAATTGGGACAGGGAACGTGTCAACCGTCTTCACCAAACATAACCAAGCCTAGCCTTAGTTCGCGAACTCGTCGACCTTTGGTCATTTCCGTGACAAAACTGTGATCACCATATACTTCAAAACATGTAGAACAACAAAACCTCGCTGGTTTGTTTTTTGTTTTCTATTCACCACCGGCCTCGTTTGCCCTG
>CBDHHR010000863.1:10000-20000 GCA_965263245.1 Metamycoplasmataceae bacterium
TATGGAAAAAAGACGCAGAGCAAAGTTGGAATCTCCAAATTACGCAATTGTGTGCTGTAGCGTTTACATTATTCCCGGCGTTACGAACTATACGGGTAAAGTTTCTGCGCATGCGTGATAAATATAAACTACTGCCCAATAGACGGTTAGTTTCCAAACCATTAGCGGGAATAGAAACAAGGCATAGCCTAAAATTCGTTTTCCATGTGTACTTAAAAATATTATTTATGTATATAACATTTGACAACAGTCAACCAAAGAATATAAATAAAATACATTTGTAGTATAAAACAGTTCTAAGCCCGTCAGCATAGCGAGTATTAACAAGGCTATCACGTGGTATAATGGCGTCAAAGATGAGACATGTTGACTTCAGGCGGATCCTTTCTACGTATTCAGAGCATGTTTACAAGGATAGTTTTTGTGTCGAAACGAGCGCCAAAATAAATTAGTGTGCGATATTCCGAAGGAACACAAACACTAGTCGTATCATATTTATGTTATGGTTTCAAACAAATCAAATTCTGTTACAACATTGAAGCTGGAGTTTCGCGGAGACTTGACGGAGCATCGGGTTTCCCTCCACCTTCTGGTCGTTTTCCTAGTAATTGTGTCGACTGCAGTCCACGGAAGATAATCCACGCAGTGACACATACATTACACACATTTAACTTCAAACAGAAATGTTATATAACCCATTAACATCACTAGTATGCCGATGTATGAAGGAGCAGTTGGTAATTTAACATAACACTTTGAATTCGGTACCGGAATCACGCTGGTCTCCGTAGCTCAGTTATATGCGTTCAATTTTACAATCAGAAGGACAACGGTTCGAACCTGACACGAAGCCATTAATCATTTTTTATTTTGTTATTTATCTTTTCACTAAATAATAATTATAAACCGAATCATTTTAAATCAATGAATGATGTAGTAACTATTTATTCGCGACGAGAATTAAAATATGATAATTGTATACAGCGATGATGTATATTTCTAAATTTTAATTATTGTTACAACACGCGAAATCAAATTGTGATTTGCATTGATAAATGATATTGAGAAATATAAGTCAACGTTATATACAATTAACATATTTTCATTTCGTTATACATAGTTACTACAGAAATAAAACAAATACAAGCAGAAGTCTACATCATTGCTTTGTGATTTTATTTATAATTATTATTTTGTGAAGAGTTAAACCAAAAAGTGACAACAAGATATCTATGGTTTCGTGTCGGGTTCGAACCGGTGTCCACCCGATTGTAAAAGCGAACGCATCTAACGAACGCGAATATACAACTCCTCCATTGGTGTGTTTAAATTGTTTTTGGCTTTGTGGACATGGAGCTATAATTTTATAGCAACATGCATTATAGTATTGATTCAGGCAATACGTGTTTGTATTTCCTTTAAATGAAATAAACCACAAAGTCACCCAGTTACGCCGCCTCGCATCTGTTATCCAACTCAGTTGAGTTGCTAATAAAACTTGTGTTATTATAAATGTTACCACATTACAACATGGTAGATTTATAGGTAGGTATTTTTGTTTTCATCCAGAAAATCGACACATATCCGTCCGTGTTCGTAAACACATACTTCTTACTGCTATGTTACAAGATGACTGATAGGTGATAAGACAAGAGATGATGATGTATATATGTATATACACACTGCTTCTTAGTCGGCTATAAAGAGTTTCAATATAAAATAATCCGTTTGTTCGAGTGGCTTACGCGGGTTTCTGCAATTGTGCATACTTGTGTAGTGGGCTATGTCTGCTTGCGTCTGTTACATTGAGACCGCATGGGTGCTTATCCGGTTGTGTCGTAGATTGTTTTGTTGCAACGGTTTCGATGCTTAGTCGATGTTCTGGCGCTTCAGTTGTTCATTCCGTCAATGAGGTGTCTAACGGCGCTGTAGTCGTTCAGTCGCCAACTGTCATAATGTCGTTTCCCGACCAACACGACGACGGCAACAAAGAGAGAAACGCCGACAGCCAGCGACACTGCTAGTCCTATTGTCATGGCATCGCTGTTGGAGAGGTACGACGCCGCCCAGACGGTGCGGGTCTTTCCATTGCTCCCCGAGGCAACATGTTCCTGGTGAGCGTTTGACGACGACGTTGTTTCTAGCGGTAGTTTACTCGATTCGTTTCGTTTTCCGGTGCCACGATCGGGTTGTTTCGCTGCTAGTTCTGGGTCTTCCTGAAGCGTCTGGGTTGTGCTAGCATTCTCGTGGTTGAGTTCTGAACTTCCCGTCGTTTGATCGGTTCCTTTTGTTGGTCCATCCGGTTGTCCGGTCGGAATGTCCTTCGTGTGATTTGGGCGATCCGTTAAAGTCGACCTAAGTTCTATTGACTGGTCCCTGTCTGTTGTGGCTGTTGTCTCTGTAACACATAACAATAAATGCAGGCCTTAAATTTACGAATCGAAAAGTACTTCCTTATGGGAAGCATGAATTAGTAAGTACACACACGCACTCACGCACGAACGCGCGCACACACACACACACACACACACACACACACACACACACACACACACACACACACACACACACACACACACACACACACACACACACACACACACACACACACACACACACACACACACACACACACACCACACACAACACGCAGCACACAATGCACACAACGCACATAACGCTTAGTCATTCGAAGAACAATAATCACTATTCTCGCATTCATTTTCAAAATAGGTATCTATAAAGCAGATCATGACAAGAGTCGTTAATGCAAGCAGTAAATTAATGTATCACGTATTTAGTATACCTTTAATCCAGATTGCAATTCGTTCAGACGTCGGTTATTGGTACAAAAGTTGGTTGATTAGAACTTACCATTTCCTCCAGTGGAGAGGTCGGACATCGCTGCACCGGTAGTATTGATATCTATTGATATGTTTTCAGTAGTGGACTTCTCGTTTACTGCAGATGTCTCTTTGCTTGAAACAGTAGATCTTATCTCCGTGGTTTTCTTTAAAGTTGACTGCATCATGACATTGTTGGTTCTTGTACCAGATAGGTCCGTAATTGTGGACGGAGAAAGAGTCGATGTCAAATTTCGTCTTTTGGTCGTGGCGGGTAGAAGAACTTGCGTTGTTGTGCGTCTGAAGGTCGCCGCAGTTGACGAGGGTTCATCCCGGTGTTCTAAAATTCAAGATTATTGTAAATACTACATGAGCAGGTGACGTTTCATGTGGCATAAGGCGATTGCTGGTCGCATACGTTTGACATTTGAACCAATATAAATTGGGGATGAATTATGCAAATGTTAGTGTCAGCAACCTTATCTTCTTCGTACCAATATCGTGGAGTAAGCCATGCCGCAACAATACGAAGTGCTGTAATTCCTTCTGCGATTGCAAGCAATATTAAATGAACGTTCATATTTTGACGAATAATATATTATTAAATTGTACAATTTGCATTATTAAAATGATATATTGCAACTAGTTGCAGTATTGCCACACGAGAAAAATAAAGAAGAACATTACAACTGTTGTACATTATATAGACCCACCGCTGATGCTACCAGATGATTCGTCGACCTTTTTGTCAGAAACAGGTGTCGTTGGTGTCGATCCGTCGTCTATGTTATGGGCCGATGCGTGTTTCGTCGGAGTGAATGATTCATCGAACACACCAGTCGTGTGTGTCTTCTCCTCGCTCTGGGTCGTGGTCAACGCACGAGACAAGTCCACACTGGCTGCTTCCGTGAAGCCTGCTGCTTGTACGTCGGCTGCTTGCGTTGCTGGAGCCGCGACCGAAGACGAAGCGTCGGGTGTAGTGGCAGCGTATGCCAACTCCAGACCGCTGCACCAGAGCAATAGGCAGCACACGAATAGAGGACATCGTGGCATCATGATGGCACGTATCACCTGAACAGAGTCGCACAATTAAAGTACACATGAACAGTGTCGCACAATTAAAGTACAAGTTAAAAGTTTACATTCTTATACATCTTATGTATCCATCTTCGTTCAAGTCCCTTTCCGTTGGCCAGCAGCCATCTATATTTGTCCGGGTCTGGGGTTGGCTTTTCCACACGCTTATTTGTCTGTACAGTGCGCTCATGTCTTGCATGGAAGCAGCCATTTCAGATGTGTTTGCAGGTCCTTCCAACTGCTTTCTTTTTGTCATTTATAGCTGAATAATTATTGACACTTTTATTTAGCTCTCGGTATTGATTTTGCAATATTTCGGATTTGGTTTGGACGTATACGATTTAACGTTTTATCATTATTAGAACGCTAACTTGGAGGCGCTATGAGTACATCTTCCCTCTGTGAGATCCATTCAAGGTAGTTATTTAAAGGAACTTGTTTTGCAGACATGTTGAGTGATTAGCCATACAACAGGTGTTTTGCTCCATGGACAAACAGTTGCCAAATATAGATAATTTTCGAATACGAAGCACACGCATATTACATAAGAATTACATAATACCTACAAACTCACCCGCTAATAACCACGACGATTCATTCCGTAGGCAAGCTCGGTTTTAACGTCAATGTTGCTGACTGTCACAATTCTGGTAATACTTGTGATGGGTTCTTTGCAGGTACTGGAACAGTATTCACAAGACGGGATAGTCTCAAGACGGGATGGTGTTCGTGATATCCTTCTCCCGCTCCCGTTCTTGTAGCTGTTGCAGGCGTCACGACAAACGGCAGTCTATGTTGTTTCCGGCAAATGCAACAGATTGGTAAATCCCGATCGATCGCACGGCCTGCTATCTGACACAACGACACAGCTGTGGGACTGCCTTCGATCAACGACCATCTTGTCCCCGTGGTCGCGTCTATCGACCACAGTACAGCGTAACAAATGCCGTCTTCACCAGTGGCATTGGTGTCGTTATCGATTCAACATTTTAAAATAAAGCTGTCGTTTGTGTACTGTATACAGCGAGGTATAAGTACGTATTATACGTTCTTGTCTTTAGGAACACCGGTAACGATAGGGACACCAATGACGCCATTAAACAACAAGACACAATACATGACAACATACACTACAACATACAATGCACCAGAACGCACAAATACAAACAACAGTGACAGTTATGTATGTGTCTGAGTCCGTGCCCGTGCCCGTGCCCGTGCCCGTGCCCGTGCCCGTGCCCGTGCCCGTGCCCGTGCCCGTGCCCGTGCCCGTGCCCGTGCCCGTGCCCGTGCCCGTGCCCGTGCCCGTGCCCGTGCCCGTGCCCGTGCCCGTGCCCGTGCCCGTGCCCGTGCCCGTGCCCGTGCCCGTGCCCGTGCCCGTGCCCGTGCCCGTGCCCGTGCCCGTGCCCGTGCCCGTGCCCGTGCCCGTGCCCGTGCCCGTGCCCGTGCCCGTGCCCGTGCCCGTGCCCGTGCCCGTGCCCGTGCCCGTGCCCGTGCCCGTGCCCGTGCCCGTGCCCGTGCCCGTGCCCGTGCCCGTGCCCGTGCCCGTGCCCGTCCGCCCGTCCGCCCGTCCGCCCGTCCGCCCGTCCGCCCGTCCGCCCGTCCGCCCGTCCGCCCGTGCCCGTCCGTGCCCGTGCCCGTGCCCGTGCCCGTGCCCGTGCCCGTGCCCGTGCCCGCCCGTCCGCCCGTCCGCCCGTGCCCGTGCCCGTGCCCGTGCCCGTGCCCGTGCCCGTGCCCGTGCCCGTGCCCGTGCCCGTGCCCTGCCCGTGCCCGTGCCCTGCCCGTGCCCTCTCTATCTCTCTCTCTATCTCTCTCTCTCTCTATCTCATCTCCCCCCTCTCTCTCTCTCTCTCTCTCTCTCTCTCTCTCTCTCTCTCTCTCTCTCTCTCTCTCTCTCTTATATATATTTATGTCCTTCTCTATATGATATACAACATAATCCAAAACTAGTGTAACCCAGATGAGATAGCTATCAGAGAAATTTAGATTATCGAGCTGGTAGCCAATTAGTAAATAAAAGTGCTCTTCCACACACAGTGCGTTCAGTTGCAATAACTTAAGGATAATGATGTACGTAAATTAAGGCTAGAAATTATCTTATTATAAATATAATTCCTTACAATATATGCATTATTGTATTTGAACTTTAATTAATGGCAGTTATGAAGCTACTCATGGCTCTATGCTTTACAAAAAATTGCGTATTGGAATGTGTAATGTCTACAGGAACATTCTGCAAAATTCGAGCGTCTGTTACGTTCAGGGATATATCTCCAGTTATATATATATATATATATATATATATATATATATATATATATATATATATATATATATATATATATATACATGTATGTATATATATATGTATATGTATATATATGTATATGTATATGTATATGTATATGTATATGTATATGTATATGTATATGTATATGTATATGTATATGTATATGTATATGTATATGTATATGTATATGTATATGTATATGTATATGTATATGTATATGTATATGTATATGTATATGTATATGTATATGTATATGTATATATATATATATATATATATATATATATATATATATATATATATATATAAATGTCTACGTCTGGAACTTCTGGTCATAACACGTATAGCAGCTGCAATGGCGATGGCAGCGATTGTCTACAAAGAGGTTTGGAAAGACAGCGTGGACACTCTCGGTTTGGCAGTGTCCGCAACCAAATCGTCATGGGCAAAGAGAAGTGACACCTTGACATATCGTGTGATCAGATTGAGCGCCGGGAATAAGATATATTTAGAACTGCACAGCATTCTGGAGAATTCGATAATATCAAGGCATTGAATTCCTGTAAGGAGACTCTTTAGGTGAGGCGTCGATTTTGTTGACCCACGTAAGCATATTAACAATTTCAAGAATTCAAGACTTCAAGAAGTTATTGCTAAAATGTGATGCAATTATAACGTGATTGTGTGCTAAAGTAATAAGTAAATAAAATATATATGACAAATATATAAACACAATTAACTGTACATTAAGTGTATATTAAAACGATGAATACATTTATAAAATAAATATAATAAATAGATAAATAAATTACTTGTACATTTAATTCACGGTCATGCAATGGAAAGGATACGACACTAAGAGCTAAAACAATAAATACGTAAATAAAATATTATAATAAATAAATCAATGAAATTATTAGTACATTAAATAAAAAAGGAAGCAGTTCATGATTAACACTAAAACAATCTACTGTAATGTCAATGACTGAATGACTGGGATGGCGGCTCTCTGGAACACTTCTGCGGTAGATGCGGTGACAGCTTCCTCGGTAAGTGCGTTCCACAGTGTAATATAGCGTACGTAGAATGACTGCTGGTAGGGCGTGCAAGTAAGTAGCTGGTAGGATTCGTAGTTTGTGCTTGTGTTAAATGACAGGCAACCTGATGCGCATTAGTCCTTTGTGAATTAAAAAAACATAGTGGCATCTCTTATGCGCCTTCGTGTGTACAAGGAGTTTCACATTAAGGTAGTGCACATATCACTGACACATGCGATAATCACCGGTGACAAACCGCGCAGCGGATCTTTATACGCGCTCTATTGTCTGAATGCCTGTCTGTGTGTGTGTGAGGTACCCAGGCGCATGTGGCAAACTCGAGCGTTAGTTGCACGAGTACCTCGTATGTCGTTTATCTCACTTGCGGTGGCGCCGCACGCAGTGTTCTTTTGAGGAAGCCAAGTGTCTTGCTGGCTTTGTTCTGCACTTTGTTGATATGTGGTGGCCACGATAATGTTGTCGATGGTAACCCCCAGGTATAGTCCTGGTTGTCAGTGCGTGGTGTTTGTTGGGTCCCCATCAAGTAATCATAGGTTCATATGTCCCTATTGGTAGTAACCGATAAGACGGCACACTTTGACACATTAAAATCAATCTGCCATGTCTTTGCCCAATAAAGCCCATTTGCCCACTAACATTGCATATTAGCCGTTGCAATGACAGCTGTGTATAAACACAGGCATGTAAGGTTAATTTATTCATTATTGTGCTGGTAAGTGAAAAGCATGAATAATTGATAATTCACAAACGCCACTATTTGGATTCACTAGCGCCAGTCGTCACGTGACACTGAATGTGATAAGCTAATGGCCAACACCGATTAGTGCCATTGCGGTGTACTACTATTACTTATAGTAACCACTCACTGCTAAATAGATTCCCGTTCCAGTGTTTAATTTATGATATGAGATGTGTGTTAAGACTGGACAGCGGAAGTATGGTATACATGGATTTGCACCTTATTATAATGTTATTGTTACAATGGTAAAGCGCGACGTGTTTGCAAAGAAACACTTCCAGTATTCGTCGGTGTTTGCTTTAGTTGTTATAACACCTATTGCAACTGCGCTAGTTACTAGTAGACTGCAATGTTGTAGTTATCTTTTTTAACAATACTGCTCTTAGGGATATCACAAAATTACAACATGTTCAGAACAATTGTTCAGCAAGGGTTGTGACTTGGTTTCTACGATGTTCTCACGCTGTGCCACGTATGACGTCTTTGTATTGACCTTCTGCCTGATATCATACCATTTTAAAGATTTGCACTGTTTTTTTTTCTACTAGTGCTTACCAGACACCCTCGTGAATGTATATATCGTATATACATACACTGATTTCTTCTGTAAGAAATCAAAACCAACGTTGACAATCTAATTTTCGTTTTAGTTTAGAATGAATACTAATACTGGAGCTACCACGTTTTCTGTAGCTGCACCGTCTCTTTACAAGTGTGTTCCCTGTCAGTGTTAGATCAGTTGAAACTATTTCACAATTCGGCCGTCATTTAAATATATACCTTTACAATCTTACGTATCAACAATGGCTCCCTGGCGTACTAACCCTTCTGCGTGCAACTGGACTATTGCTCATCGACTCAGAGAGTAAATAACCGTATTGTACTGTAGTAGTAGTGTTATTGTTATGATTATTATATACACGTTAACAACTGAAATTACAGCTATACGTGGACAAGAGTTACCACCAAACACTGTAAACGTTTTAATTAATCTAAAATTGAAATTTAATTGAAACGCACGAAAGGTTACTGGATTCAGTAGATACAAATAACTACCGACGACTTGAATATAATAGCTATATACAAATTTTATATATTAACGTATAATTGATACTTTAGCTCAACTGATTTAATGATAAAACATCGGCAAATTTTTACGCTGGAAAAATTACTCTAATTAAAAATGGCCTGCTGAATCCGTCAATCGAGGTGGCTGTTCGGGTGCCGCCAGTGGCTCCCTCTGGCGAATCGGTCTAAATCAGAAATGTTTTAATAAACTCACTAGCCGTGAAGGGGCGTCACAGCTTGGCAATCGCGCAAGTGCATTTCCTATACAGGAAAATGCATTTCAAGATATCACAAAAATAAACGTGTGCCAACACAACGTCGAAATAACGAATTGATTGTCGTCATAGCAGACAATGCTGCAACATATTCATGATAATGCTTAGATCCGTTTTATTTAACACAAATCTATGTAGTACAGGTATCAGAATAAAAATAAACCCCGACATTTGGTTTTATGTTCATTATATTGAAATTAGGTCAAGTACTCATGTTCATAGAAACACCATGCCACGTGTCCCACAAAATAATTTCTACACTGTGATGACAATGTGCTTAGTTATGGATTTGTTTAAGCAAACAGAACGACGCAACTAACAGGTCTCATGTCACGCAATTTCATGAAGTTGCACCACGCGCGCTAGTTCGGATAGTGATTATTGACGCGTCAATTGATCCGAATGACCATCTGTTGCTGTCCGTATTGTCCATACACAATGACCCACTTACTGAGAATGTCCACCGGCCTCTCTGTGTTCCATACCGTTGTATCCGGATCGATAGCGAGCCAACTCACGCAATACCAGTTACTTGACAATTTTAGCAGCAATCATTACATTTCCGTTCCTAAGACGTCCGATTCGGAGCCACTATGTCCTGCTTAATGCAAGAGGTAAGGTGTGCGTGTGCGTGTGCGTGTGCGTGTGCG
>CBDHHR010000863.1:32500-40482 GCA_965263245.1 Metamycoplasmataceae bacterium
CGGTCGACAAGCAGCAGGTGTCAGCATGGCGCGGAGTTTTCAATAAGCCTCTTGTATCCATAGTGTCCTGTATTGTCGTCATCTTCTTCCTCGCTGTAGTTGTATTTCTTGTTCGCTATCTGGTTGGCTTACACGAGAGGGCGGTTTATAAACCACTAATTGACCGTTTCACGACCGTGTCTTACAGTGATTAGAATGCAGACATTGTACGTAAGTTCATGCGGAAACTAATTTAAAACCTACTTTGTTTAAACATCATATTACAAAATATTGTTATCGATATTATAATTAATATTTTGAAGTAATTCTAGCCGAAGAATTTTGTTTTACAAGAGGAAACTTTATTTGCAATTTGAAAGTTGCACCAGTTAAACGAGTAAACTGTAAATAAAACATTCTCAATTTTAATAACCTGTATTGGTGACCTGTTCTAACGAAATGAGTCATATGTAAAAAAAGCAAAAATTGAGTTAGTAATACCATCGGAAAGAATATTTATTAAGCTTTCCAACGGTGCAAAAGTTATGGAGCTAGCTCACGCACGGCCAAAGTTATTCGACACTGAACATGCCCGGGTTAGAAAGCTTCAAACTGAGACAATCTTATTTGACGTTCGCGGTCAAGCAAGTACATGATCGAGTGCGTTGTCATTCCTAATTCAGCTCTTTTGCTTCTATTTCACCTTTTGATGTATTCTAAGCCCCCTCCCAAGTCGCGCTTATTGTCAAAGATATGTTTTGCAAGATGTTTATTATAGTTATCGCAACATAATCCGAGTATTTAGCAGTGTTTCGTTGCGGCGATCCGATCGATTCTACTTGTTTACGGCTAGCGAGTGCGCACTGCGCATGCGTTCGCATCTTTAAGCCAATCAGGGGACCGCTATCAGCTGTGCTAAAATTGACGTCAATGTGAATTTCCTCTAGACAGACAGTGGACATACTGGGCTTTCCCGTAGTACCAAATATGTCCGCCATGCGGCAAGGGAAACCCCGAAGAATGCGACTCGAACAAGTGCGATTTATCGGTTTTGTTTTACGAAATTCATGCGTGAGATGTTACGTAGCCTTTCTAAAAAGGTAGTAAAATGTACTAAATAGTAATATAAATGGCAAATATGCATTGACAGTTGATAGAAAAGACTTTAAAGTGTGCTTTGGTGATGAAAAGTCAAAATCGTTAAATATCGCCGTGCAATGTTTGCTGACATGTGACTCATTTCGTTAGAGCAGGTCACTAATAATTTTTTTACCGATAACTTCATTGAATTGTATTTTAATGTCGACTTGTCACAACCAAAGCTGCAAATGGGGTGAATAATAAACTATTCAGCCAATATCAATATAACGATCATCACCAGCCCTAGAGAGGGAGAGAAAGGGGCTGTATAGATAAATGGATGGATGGATGGACGGAGGGAAGAAGGAAGGAAGGGAGGAATAGAAATATCACACACACACACCACACACACGCACGCACGAACACACACACACACACACGCACGCGGGCGCGCGCACAAATCGGTATTGCGCTTCGTACGTCAAAGGTTAACGTATACATTGCCCAGCTTAAACATAGTGAACGACGAAAATACGCACGAAGCATGCATATAGTAGTTTATGTTGATGATCCGCTATTGTTTTGTAATTATCATGAATAAAACATAACAACATCTCACAATTAGTGTTACTTAGAAACATAGTTATATTCTCCGTTTTAGTTCTAGCTTTGATTACTCAGGTGCTGTGAGGTGGCAGCACCGTTTTCCTCCTCTCACTCTGTTCCCGGCAAGTGTTGATTTTTCGAGAGAAAAAAGTCTACGGGAGCGTCCGATCCCATACGCTTCGGAAAATGGCGACGATTGGGGATAACACCATATACATAATTAGTCTCGCTTAACAGACTCTCGATCGGCTGCGTAACTTCGCCAAGAATGTGACAGAGCCGGTTTTGGACCGTTTTCTGTGTACGGGGTCAAAAGGTGCTGCCACCTCACGTTAACTGGGTACTCGAGACTAATCCTGCCATAATTCATGATTCATAAACAACTGCACTTTTGTATGTCTGTTATTTTGGTGTGAGTGTAAGTTTAATAGTATAGTATTATCTTATAAAATATATCCTTATTTTATGTTATTTCATAGTTGGTCTGAGAACCAATTAGCGTTCCTACCATATTCTGGGCCAAGCCCGCCCTGGTGGCAACACTGGCAGACTCTCCTTGGTGGTTGTGAGGGGTTAATATGTGCCTAATATAAGCCAACAACATATCATTGGTCATATGTTCTTTGTAGTAATTTTAGTCATGATATTTAGCACCACTGCCAGCTATCCCAACCTAGGAGTACCACCCGTTCCCTAAAATAAAATAAGGAATGTTCCATTACCAAGAGATCAACGGTAATGTTAAAATTAAAAAAGGCACCTCGCGTCATATTGATAATTTTCTGCACATACTATTGTTAGTAGACCTATGATAGCTATTGTTACTTGCTGTAGAACAAACGTAACTACAGAGAGCAAGTGAATCTAGTTAGTGTAACTCATGTGTTCAAGGCCACGCAGCACGAACGCACGCACGTTTGTGAGTGCGCGTGTGCACGAATATATTGTTGCTCCACACAAATCTCGAGCATACAATATCTCGAAATTAGAAATATAGTGAAACTGTCCTGAATGTCGGGCACATAAACACAACTGTCAGGACGTGGGTGAGAAGGGACGCTGTTTAAATAACTCTGCTTTGTCATCGTATATAATGTCTCAGTAGCCTTTAAAGCCATACTGCGCGGAGCAGTGGCAAAGAAACAATTTGCGGTTCGGTGAACATTCACAATTCGGGCGATTGAGATAGGTTCGTTAGTAATACTATCCCACATTAGTCCGTCGGCAAATGTTAACAAATTCAATCTTGTCATATTTCTGGGTATAATATTGGCAAATGGTTTTAGTGTAATCTAAATAGTATTTATAACTTAAAAACCCGTGTTGCAATTTTTTCTATTTGGTTCCATAGTGATTTAGCTGCCATTTAAAAAATGGTCGCCAATTTGTTTCCCCTTAGTTTAATAATTATTTCATCTAAAGCGACACTTGTGGTGTGTGTATACATATTTTATGGATAAGGATTTCTCCGGCTTTCATCTCTGCCATTTTTAAAGATGGCGGTCGTCAATGTAAATTTCACATTATCTAAAACTTTGCGTCACATACAGCAGTAATGTGATGACATTGGATAGAGTGGTGGTTAGAGATATACAACAATGTACACTTGACCTTTACTGACATTCATATATTCACCATTTTTAAAGATGGCGTCCGGCTAAGCCATTTATCAATATCTTAAGAACTACATAATATAGTGCCATAAAATCGATGCCAAATTGTAGGGTTTTATATATGTTTTGTTTTATTGTATTACTTTTTGATATTTTGTTTTGCACACCATTTTTTAAGACGGCGCCTGATAAAATCTGTATTATATCCATAGCTTAAGAACTATATGGCTTAGTTACACAACGTTGATGTCAAAATACAAATTTTTCGAAGCAACGAAATGTTGTATTACCTTTGATTTGTCCTCCATTTTAAAAGATGGCCCCCACCATTTCCATATCCTAAGAGAGCCTGTTTTCCCTGTATCTTAAGAGCGAACATTGAAGCTGATGTGAAAATATAGATTCATGGAGGCAACGATTTTAAGATGACATTTAGATATTCTGTAAAACTACTATTATATATTATGTAAAACTACTACATAGCCAATTCAAGCATTGGGTTATTGATTTCAAAATTATGCCAAAGCCTTGATTTCATACTGAAAACTCCCAATGTGTTCATCCACCCTACACCCCACCCCCACCCAGATATCCCCCGTAATTGTACAGCATGTTGGCTTTTTTGCACTGACACGGTCCTCTGCAAACCTTTCACATGTCTTCTGCAACACTGTCGTCACACATTTTCACTTGATGGTAAGCACCAACATGACAAAGGACAAAGTAAACATTGCTGTCTTGGAGTGTATCTGCAAAAGTGATCGAACAAAAGGATGGCTCCGAAACTGTGATGACAACATCACTACTCTTTCCAAGGATGCTGGTGATAACACGGTCTTCAAGGTAATATTAGTCCTGAAAGCAATGATTGGCACTCACGAATTTGCAAACACAAACTACATGTTGATGCAACCAGATGGATCGACCCTTCTAACAACGTACAAAAGAACAGTTGTTGTGTTCAGGCCAATAGTTGCACAACTCAGTAAGCTACTACATAAAACCAACCCAAGAGAGATGCTGACTCATAATCGGTGGAACGATAGTGTTGCAGGGTGTTGATGACAGTCACGGACTTCAGTAACTACAAAGACCTCAGCAAATCATATATAAACTAATCCACTCAAAATGTCGAGGTCACGCCCAAGTGAAGGTTATCTTTGATAATTGTACGAAAGTATCCCAACTGAAGGAAACAACACAGTGCAGAGGCAATTCCAAGGGAATACGATCTATCGTAGTAGACGTGCGTCAGACCTGGCTGAAAATGTCATCGACAGGAGACGTATTCAGAACCTAGTGACCATGACACGCAATGACGTCAAAACAAATTCCAACTGTCTGCAGGTGTGAGCATATACGAAAAAGCAGACAGTCGCATGACTCAGCGTACTGTGAAAGTTGCAGAAACATATTCATAGTCTATCTATACTCCCATGGCGCTGGTGTCCTGCTCTTGGCTCTTTCCTGGGTGCCACAACTGCGTATCAGCTTCACAGCATTTCGTCCACCAAGGCTTCAAGCCGAACTGTACTTGCTGCACTGGCCGGATCTGCAGAAGGAGCAGAACCGTCCGCTGAAGTGTTCAAGGGCCGTGAAGAGTTCTTGTGCACACGATTATATCCTAGATGGCTCTACATTACTACAGGTGGCACCTGTTCAAACTGCTGAATAACGAACAAGGATTAGACAAACTCCGACGTACCTATGGTGCATGGTTGGAGCATACAAGGATAGCCGCAGCAAGATGGTTGACTGTATTCAGCACAAAAGAAAGAAACACCAGCTCCAGAATCCAGTACAGGGTCAGTTTTGAAGTTGACGGAATACAGCTCTACAATTAAAACATCTTCGTCACCTTGACGCATATCACATGATCATCAAATAAGACTGCACGAAAGGTTGTTCAGGACAGTGTCGGTGCTTAAAGGCCAATATGTATGTCGGGGGGGGGGGGGGGGGCGTTGAGGGGATGAACAGCTTGGGAGTTCGCAATATGGATTGTTTGTTTTAAATATATGAATTGGCTCTGTCCGCTTTACATAATATCTAGATACAATCGTTTAAAACGTCGCCTAAGCACTTATATTTTCACATCCCCTTCAAACCTCGATGATACGTAGATCTTAAAACAAGGAACAAAGTAGGCTCTTTAAAAAATTGGAAATAAGAGGGTTTGAAGGACGCCATCTTTAAACATGGCAGACTTTTGAATGTGTTTGAAATTCAAACGTAATAAAACATATCAACGATTCTGAAAAAATTACACTATGGCATGAAACGCTGTGAAAATAATAGATTTTGTCTGGAGCCATCTTTTAAAATGGTTGATATTACAAAATGGCGAATATTTGAAATTCAGTAAAGGGCAAAAATAATACAATGTAAATAATAATATCGAAAGACCCTATAGATTGGCATCGATTCTGTGAGTCTAGATTAGGTAATTCTTAAGATAGGGATAAATGGCTTAGCCGGACGCCATCTTTAAAAATGTGTATATATGTATGCCAGTGAAGATCACGTGTACAATGTTGTACATAGCTATCCAATTTGCTATCGAATGTAATCAACGTTACTGACCGATGTGGCGTAGTTTTTGAGATATTGTGACATTTCTATTAATGATGGCCATTTTTAAAATGGCGGAGATGAAATCCAGATAATTCAAAAAATGTCTAATTTTATATCACTGTCCCATAAAACATATACCCACACAATACAATTAGCCTATTGCTTTAGATGAAACAGTTGTTAAAATAAGGGGAGATTACATTTGGTGGCCATTTTAAAATAAAATAATTATGGGACCACATAGAAGAAATGGCAACATGAATTCTTTAAGTTCTAAATACCTTTTAGATTACTTTAAAACCATTTGCCTAGATTATGCCCAAAATATGTTCCCTTTATATTTGACGACATACTATATGGCCGCTGGTGGTTGTGTTAACGCATAGTCCTGTCGTCATTAAACACCCTCAGCAGCGTGATATGCTATTAGAGGTTATATTTGCTATTGCTACATTCAATGTCGGTGTTTAAGTGTTTTTTTACCATATGGCTAACATTTCGTATAACATGACTGGTTGTACATATAGCACGCTTTCACATCTAGTGTCTTCAGCAGCATATAACGTTCTCATGCACCTCTGGCCAACGTCTAAGGCAGAACAAAATGATGTTTCACTGCCATTTATTTAAAACATCTAATGCACGTATTTCTGCGTGGCCTTGTTATGTGACACTGCCTTGTATTAGTATTCAGTGCCTGCATATTAACTTTTATGTGTGTTTTGGTATTATCACAGCTGCTTTATGCTGCACAGTAGTTATACTATTTTCTACTTACATCGCTATAACAAAACCTGATGCTTTGTGTAAATGTATGTTATGTGTGCATGCATGTTTTGAAATTGATGTGTTGTTATGGTGGTTAAAACAGACAGAACATTCTGGAAATCAAGAATACGGGACGCTGTCCCCACCTGATGGGAAAAGGCGAAGAAGTAGAAGAAGTTATGGTGGTTACAAAATAGACAAAAACACGCTAGTTGAAGACGAAATAAAAAATACCGAAACAATACACTCGTTGTGGTGAAAAGACAAAAAACAAATACGCCAATTGTGGTGATAAAGAGAGTAAAGTGTAAAAAGGAACAAATTACCTAATTTCGTTGTACGAGTGGTCAACTCCCTTCCGAGTTAAATCGGTGCAAAGTGGGCAAATCACCTCGTTGCTCGGCAAGATAAAGAGCGAATTATGCGGAGTTAATATGAAACCAATTATTCCATAACGACGTTTTTAAATGCCGTGTGATGTATTCCAGGTTAATCCATAGGAAGATACACAGTTATCGTTGTATTATCACACATGTGGACTTTCATTCTGACCATTTCTGGTCTTACCCTTTCACTTGAAATAATGTCCTTCCATTTCCTATGACAATTCGAGGATCCTGTAAATTTACTTGCTTGCATTATATTGCTCCCAGCGAGCAAACAGGCTTAAGTAAAAGTAAGTAGTACATTTATTTGACCAATTCTAGTCTTCTTACATGCCCGAATGTCTCAATTTGATTTGGATTCAACGTCCGCACAGCAATTTTGAAAATGTTCGCTTTTTTGTTTCATTTGACCAATAATAGTAAAACATGAAATATTACTACATATACATCATACATGATGTTTTTTCCGGTTACGGGATTTTGTAAGCACACAAAAACATCCCGAATTTAGTACCGAATGTGATGGTGTTTGAATAAACTGTTAATATTAATTTGTTTACTGTTATTAATATTATTACAATCCCTCGGCAGTACAAAACACTGCACTGTAAAGTGTTGATTCCACGTTGCTCTTGTTCACTCCAATATCTACATTAATTGATATATTGTGTAAAAGTAGTGTTCGCCTAATAATTACACAGTGGATGCGGTGGTATTTCCCAGGGAAAACTGTCAGTCAGTTTTAGGACTCAAACTTGATGGCAATTTATATAAGCATGTGCCTAAGTGAGCAATGATGAAATCATGAGTACTAATTACATAACGTTTAAAAGACAATGTTGGTAGTTAATACGAGGCGGTGAAGCTACACGTGGCAGAGAAAATAAATATAGGCCTATGCAAATTTACGTGTGGCAATCATATTTCCAATAATGCAGGAGGTTGGTATTTCGCGTAATATTCGTGAAAGTATTAA
>CBDHHR010000864.1:2500-14216 GCA_965263245.1 Metamycoplasmataceae bacterium
TGCTCCAGTTCACTCAGCTGTATGAATGAGAGTCTGGCTATAGACAGTGGCGGATATTTGTACGAGCAGTCTTGGGGCATTAATTGCAGCGAGATAGTGTTTGATTGAACAGGTCTGCCAGAGAAATAAAGTGTAAAGCGCTTTGAGCAGTCCTGAGGACTGGATATTACGTTATATGAGAACTGACCTGTATTATGGCAGTTTATATTTTGGATAGCACATGTACACTAAACGAGACTATCTTCTACGAACTGTCAAATTTATTGACACAACTGGTACATCCTGTTCTATAATTGAATAACACAAAATGTAGATGCTATATAAAAAGTAACTTATCTTTGTGCTTTCATTTGTATTAACACTGACAGTTTATACTGACCGCAATAAACGCAGTCTCGGATTAGCACAACTGTGCCAGTCATCCGTGAAATATCGTGACGTCATACCTTCTATTTCTTCGTTATGGATGACGTAATAACACTGTCTGACAACGACTACTCGCGTAGGTAAATTGCAAACGCTGACACAACCGGGATGCATGGCTAATAACTGTATTTCGTTTATAGTGGTTATTGTGTTTTTGCATTGATCTCTAGCACCTAATAATATATGCCAACAATAGTGATGGTACATATCGACCGGGCATATCAGGCATTCACTTCAATTTGTTAGATATTGAAATGAGTCAACCTCTGGGTAAATGTCATGACGTGTTTGAGGTGTGCCTTACTGTCGTTGGCCTGGCGTGTCACAGGGGAGATGATCTGAAACAATAATGGTCAGCTTCGTACGTCATGGGATAAAATATAGGTATTAAGAAGCAAAAGTATCACAATTAGTGTTGCCGTGAATGACATTACTATAATAGCATGACAATATATACACGCTTTCAGTTAGTTTGACTCTAGTTTAAGTTGTGCTATTTATAATTCGATATATATGCATTCTTGAATATGTCTACTTTATTATTTAATTATATTTATGATGTTGTCTTGGATAAGCATTCAGTGGAACGTGTTGACAGAATAACCACAACATATCAGTTTCATGCGCAGGGGGTTTCTGCGCAAAATAAATCGTATCAGGGTCAACGATCAAACGCCTCATTCACGACTACGCCCTTGGAAATGTATTTAATTGCGACCGGTCATTGAGGGTCAGCAGACTGGTCAGTCCGTTGCACGCAGACAGTGAACGAATGTCAAAAGACCAGACATACAAATTGCGATGTATGTCAACATTGTAACAAGATTGAACAAAATTGCCCAGTGGACATATTTGTCTTATCGAAAGTTCAAATATTTAACCTGTAATGTTGCCCACCATACCGACGTATATATCAACATCATTATTAGGTATTAAATATAGTTGTACTACAAGCAACACCACAATTTGTCCGTAAATAAACTGCACATTCATCCACGAAGTTACCGTTCTCTCTAAGAATGAATACTTCCTCATACTAAAACCACATTGCTTCTTCACTAATGTTCCTTTGTGCGCTGTAGTTTTACTACCTCGACTAAGTTTAAGAAAATATCAACATTTAATAATTACAGGTCAATATGAAGTAGGTCATGTGAAGCACTGCGATTAGATAGATGTCGCGGCGACACAGATCTCCAGCTGTACTTGCCGTAGACACTTGCGGGGTCCCGCACCGCTGAATGCTGCTGAGATCTGTCGACGCCCCAGAAGTAACGTCAGCCGTCAGACTCGTGCGAGACTTCCGGGAATTCGGACATGGCATACGATCCAACGGTGATACACATGCCAGGAACACAAGGAATGGGCCATCGGCCGCAAGATGTATACTATGTATACTGTAAGGCACCATGGGAGACTGGGGATCAGGTCGGTACGACTATGTTATCAGGGTAGCATTATCACAAAATCAATTACACGATGTCAAAACATTAAGACAGGATCACTCACGACAAGATGGCAGTAATGAGAAAAAAATTGTTTTGATTACTCAAAACACATGGGAAGATACTTGAGAAGAGACGAATAGACGTGGGAAGATACGAAGACACATGGGGAGAAACGAAGACACCTGGGAAGAGACGAAGACACGTTGGAAGAGACGAAGACACCTGGGAAGAGACGAAGACACATGGGGAGAGACGAAGGCACGTGGAAAGAGACGAAGACACGTTGGAAGAGACGAAGACACGTGGGAAGAGACGAATACACGTGGGAAGAGACGAAGACACGTGGGAAGAGACGAAGACAAATAGGAAGTGACGAAGACACGTCGGAAGAAACGAAGACAAATAGGAAGAGACGAAGACAAATTGGAAGCGACGAAGACACATGGGAAGAGACGAAGACAAATAGGAAGAGACGAAGACACGTGGGAAGAGACGAAGACACGTGGGAAGAGACGAAGACACGTGGGAAGAGACGAAGACACGTGGGAAAAGACGAAGACAAATAGGAAGAGACGAAGACAAATAGGAAGAGACGAAGACACGTCGGAAGAAACGAAGACAAATAGGAAGAGACGAAGACAAATTGGAAGCGACGAAGACACATGGGAAGAGACGAAGACAAATAGGAAGAGACGAAGACACGTGTGAAGAGACGAAGACACGTGGGAAGAGACGAAGACACGTGGGAAGAGACGAAGACACGTGGGAAAAGACGAAGACAAATAGGAAGAGACGAAGACACATGGGAAGAGACGAAGACACGTGGGAAGAGACGAAGACACGTGGGAAGAGACGAAGACAAATTGGAAGCGACGAAGACACATGGGAAGAGACGAAGACACGTGGGAAGAGACGAAGACACGTGGGAAAAGACGAAGACACGTGGGAAGAGACGAAGACACATGGGAAGAGACGAAGACACGTGGGAAGAGACGAAGACACGTGGGAAGAGACGAAGACACGTGGGAAGAGACGAAGACACGTCGGAAGAAACGAAGACAAATTGGAAGCGACGAAGACACATGGGAAGAGACGAAGACACGTGGGAAGAGACGAAGACACGTGGGAAGAGACGAAGACACATGGGAAGAGACGAAGACACGTGGGAAGAGACGAAGACACGTGGGAAGAGACGAAGACACGTGGGAAGAGACGAAGACACGTGGGAAGAGACGAAGACACGTGGGAAGAGACGAAGACACGTGGGAAGAGACGAAGACACGTGGGAAGAGACGAAGACACATGGGAAGAGACGAAGACACGTGGGAAGAGACGAAGACACGTGGGAAGAGACGAAGACACGTGGGAAGAGACGAAGACACGTCGGAAGAAACGAAGACAAATTGGAAGCGACGAAGACACATGGGAAGAGACGAAGACACGTGGGAAGAGACGAATACACGTGGGAAGCGACGAAGACACGTGGGAAGAGACGAAGACACATGGGAAGAGACGAAAACACGTGGGAAGAGACGAAGACACGTGGGAAGAGACGAAGACACGTGGGAAGAGACGCAGACACGTGGGAAGCGCCGAAGACACATGGGAAGAGACGAAGACACGTGGGAAGAGACGAAGACACATGGGAAGAGACGAAGACACGTGGGAAGAGACGAAGACACGTGGGAAGAGACGAAGACACGTGGGAAGAGACGAAGACACGTGGGAAGAGACGAAGACACGTGGGAAGAGACGAAGACACGTGGGAAGAGACGAAGACACATGGGAAGAGACGAAGACACGTGGGAAGAGACGAAGACACGTGGGAAGAGACGAAGACACGTGGGAAGAGACGAAGACACGTCGGAAGAAACGAAGACAAATTGGAAGCGACGAAGACACATGGGAAGAGACGAAGACACGTGGGAAGAGACGAATACATGTGGGAAGCGACGAAGACACGTGGGAAGAGACGAAGACACATGGGAAGAGACGAAGACACATGGGAAGAGACGAAAACACGTGGGAAGAGACGAAGACACGTGGGAACAGACGAAGACACGTGGGAAGAGACGCAGACACGTGGGAAGCGCCGAAGACACATGGGAAGAGACGAAGACACGTGGGAAGAGACGAATACACGTGGGAAGCGACGAAAACACGTGGGAAGAGACGAAGACACATGGGAAGAGACGAAGACACGTGGGAAGAGACGAATACACGTGGGAAGCGACGAAGACACGTGGGAAGAGACGAAGACACATGGGAAGAGACGAAAACACGTGGGAAGAGACGAAGACACGTGGGAAGAGACGAAGACACGTGGGAAGAGACGCAGACACGTGGGAAGCGCCGAAGACACATGGGAAGAGACGAAGACACGTGGGAAGAGACGAAGACACATGGGAAGAGACGAAGACACATGGGAAGAGACGAAGACACGTGGGAAGAGACGAAGACACGTGGGAAGAGACGAATACACATGGGAAGAGACGAAAACACGTGGGAAGAGACGAAGACACGTGGGAACGACGAAGACACGTGGGAAGAGACGAAGACACATGGGAAGAGACGAAAACACGTGGGAAGAGACGAAGACACGTGGGAAGAGACGAAGACACGTGGGAACAGACGCAGACACGTGGGAAGCGCCGAAGACACATGGGAAGAGACGAAGACACGTGGGAAGAGACGAAGACACATGGGAACAGACGAAGACACGTGTGAAGAGACGAAGACACATGGGAAGAGACGAAGACACGTGGGAAGAGACGAAGACACGTGGGAAGCTACGAAGACACGTGGGAAGCGACGAAGACACTTGGGAAGAGACGAAGACACGTGGGAAGCGACGAAGACACATGGGAAGAGACGAAGACACGTGGGAAGAGAAGAAGATACGTGGGAAGCGACGAAGACAAGTGAGAAGAGACGAAGACACGTGGGAAGCGACGAAGACACGTGGGAAGCGACGAAGACACTTGGGAAGAGACGAAGACACGTGGGAAGAGAAGAAGATACGTGGGAAGCGACGAAGACACTTGGGAAGAGACGAAGACACGTGGGAAGAGACGAAGACACGTGGGAAGCGACGAAGACACGTGGGAAGCGACGAAGACACTTGGGAAGAGACGAAGACACGTGGGAAGCGACGAAGACACGTGGGAAGAGACGAAGACACGTGGGAAGCGACAAAGACACATGGGAAGAGACGAAGACACGTGGGAAACGACGAAGACACGTGGGAAGCGACGAAGACACATAGGAAGAGACGAAGACACGTGGGAAGAGACGAAGATACGTGGGAAGCGACGAAGACACGTGGGAAGAGACGAAGACACTTGGAAAGAGACGAAGACACGTGGGAAGAGACGAAGACACGTGGGAAGCGACGAAGACACGTGGGAAGAGATAAAGACACGTGGGAAGGGACGAAGACACGTGGGAAGCGACGAAGACGCATAGGAAGAGACAAAGACACATGGGAAGAGACGAAGATACGTGGGAAGCGACGAAGACACGTGGGAAGAGATAAAGACACGTGGGAAGAGACGAAGACACATAGGAAGAGACGAATACACATGGGAAGAGACGAAGACACATGGGATGAGACAAAAACTCACGGGAAATGACGTAGGAATGTGGCAAGAGACGGAGAGTTTAGACGGAAGGCTCAGACGGGGTCTCAGGGCAACTAGCAACGCATGTCTCTGTAGCGCTGCTGACGGAAACAATGTAACCACCAGGCGTGAGCAAACATCATTAATAAAATGCAAATAAACCAACATGCTAATATAATGAGCGCATGTCAACTAATGGCGTCCAGGTGATTGTCCGCGGTCAGTTATAAGCGACATTGGTCAACGACGCGATCACAACTGTCCAACCCTCGGGCGCCCGGCTTTCAAGTGCTCCACACGAGTGGTTCTCGCGGACCCCGTTGTTAATTCGCCCCTTTGTGGCGCCCCGTGGGAGACTGCCGGACACCGACCGAGTGGTCATTCACCGGCGCTGTCCGTTCGGAGCTAGACAGGACTGTGCTTTTCTGCTTATTTTCTAGCTTGGCACCGGCCAATACCTTAATAAAATTATTTTATCTCAATACTTATACTGAATAATGCGTAATTCAAAATTGTTATATATATATATATATATATATATATATATATATATATATATATATATACATATATATATATATATATATATATATATATATATATATATATATATATATATGTATATATATATATATATATATATATATATATATATATATATATATGCAATACTTGATTAACATTATTTTAATAATTGTTTACGTACTTGTAAAAGCTGACTGTCTGTATACTCATTATATTATGTACGTCTACTATGCAGGAATACTATTTGTTTATCTCGGTAGTTATTATTCACTAATTGTATTATGAATTTCAAACCGTTTATATATGTTTAATTAATGGTTGATATTATTTCGTAAGGTGGATCTTAAGATAGCGACTATAATTAGTTAATTAGTTAATTAGTCTTAGTAGGAGTCTCCCGTCCCTCACTTGACATAATTCTTTATTTACATATTTTATATACTAACTTTACTTTTTACCCATATTGCTTTATTATTATTATATTGAATAGTGTTTTGCTTCGAAGCGATTATGTTTGTTGTATTATGTGTTTGAGACAAACGAATATTTCCTGTTCCTGTTAACTGTGATCCAGTGTTTAACTCCTGGTGAAGATAGGACTTATGAATATGATCCAGTGTTTAACTCCTGGTGAAGATAGGACTTATGTATATGATCCAGTGTTTAACTCCTGGTGAAGATAGGACTTATGCATATGATCCAGTGTTTAACTCCTGGTGATGATAGGACTTATGTATATGATCCAGTGTTTAACTCCTGGTGACGATAGGACTTATGAATATGATCCAGTGTTTAACTCCTGGTGATGATAGGACTTATGTATATGATCCAGTGTTTAACTCCTGGTGAAGATAGGACTTATGAATATGATCCAGTGTTTAACTCCTGGTGATGATAGGACTTATGTATATGATCCAGTGTTTAACTCCTGGTGATGATAGGACTTATGTATATGATCCAGTGTTTAACTCCTGGTGAAGATAGGACTTATGTATATGATCCAGTGTTTAACTCCTGGTGAAGATAGGACTTATGCATATGATCCAGTGTTTAACTCCTGGTGATGATAGGACTTATGTATATGATCCAGTGTTTAACTCCTGGTGAAGATAGGACTTATGTATATGATCCAGTGTTTAACTCCTGGTGATGATAGGACTTATGTATATGATCCAGTGTTTAACTCCTGGTGAAGATAGGACTTATGTATATGATCCAGTGTTTAACTCCTGGTGAAGATAGGACTTATGCATATGATCCAGTGTTTAACTCCTGGTGATGATAGGACTTATGTATATGATCCAGTGTTTAACTCCTGGTGAAGATAGGACTTATGTATATGATCCAGTGTTTAACTCCTGGTGAAGATAGGACTTATGTATATGATCCAGTGTTTAACTCCTGGTGATGATAGGACTTATGCATATGATCCAGTGTTTAACTCCTGGTGAAGATAGGACTTATGCATATGATCCAGTGTTTAACTCCTGGTGATGATAGGACTTATGTATATGATCCAGTGTTTAACTCCTGGTGAAGATAGGACTTATGTATATGATCCAGTGTTTAACTCCTGGTGAAGATAGGACTTATGCATATGATCCAGTGTTTAACTCCTGGTGAAGATAGGACTTATGTATATGATCCAGTGTTTAACTCCTGGTGATGATAGGACTTATGTATATGATCCAGTGTTTAACTCCTGGTGACGATAGGACAACTTATGAATATGAGCATAAATATGATTAGCACAAAATGACAACTATTTCAGGAAGACACGTTAGACGCATATCACTTAAACTAAAACACTGCCTGGTCCAGTTGCCACCTGGAGCGCTAACTCTGGATTAGACTTTTGTTAGATCTTACTTAAATTGCTCCGTTAATCTTCTCATCTCTGTCATGTCATCTTTCGACAATGACATTGTCTAGGTTTACAATAGACGTATTTGATGTGTACGGATAAATATACCATATCTCTTGGCTGTGCTTGTAGAGGTAGTTTTAATCTGTCACGATAATACAATGTGTCTGTTGCATCGTGCAACCGATGTATTATTTGCATGTAATAAACGACAAAATTAACTCATCTGAACTGAACACAATAGTTAATGAAGATAATCACAATATGGATCTGTGCCATGCTAATGCTAATGCTAATGCTAATGCTAATGCTAATGCTAATGCTAATGCTAATGCTAATGCTAATGCTAATGCTAATGCTAATGCTAATGCTAATGCTAATGGCGTGCATTTGATTTGTCATCTACTCTTGTGGCCGCTCGCTGACAGCAGTGAAAAGTGATAACTATAAACAAACGTAACAACAAATGAAACGAGAAAAAACTATTGAGCAGGAAACGAGCTGCGCCGATGAGCATCAATCACTGAGGAGAAATAATGAGCACAGTTCGTGTGCTCTCCTCATTGGCTCGCTCGGCACACGGGCAAATGAAAGAGCAGAAGGCGAGACGATGTAGCCGTCGGAAGTATACACCTATATCTCAATCCCGGTCCCTTGCACACGTTTCTATAGTGTTGAATTAACTTGGCTTATCGTCGTTAGTTTTCCGTCTGGATACAAAGAGATTGCCAGGCAACAAACAAACAATGCTAACTGGTCGTCATGGCCACGATTTTTTCTGATACTAGGAATTGTGGCATTACAAAATTCTGCAAATTAGTAGTATTAACGTCAAACATCTATAACAGATCTGTTATGTTCAGAAAGGCACGTATTCCTGTATGTTCCCCGAAGCTCGCGGTCACAAGATAATTACACAATGGTTTATTGCTAAAAGGCAGGCACTATCAGCGATCTCGTCTGGTGCGATAATGCACGAGTTAATTACACGAGACGGAGCTCGGCGCTTTGTGTCCGTTGTTTGGTATTTGACATTGCGCAGTGTTCTTGCCACGGGTAATGGTCGCGTTGAGGACCGGATTAGTGCTTTAAGGTAATCTGTTTTGACCTCAAGTTGGTATATTATATCGTTTGCTTAATCGATAAGTACGAGCCGTAAGGATCGGTGCATTTGAAAGGTGGCATGAGTAGATAGCGGAGCGCGGTATCACAGTGCATGAAACATCAGAATCATATAATAATTACGCCCTATGTGAGTGGGACGTGGAGATCTCACGAGTGTACTGGTTTGGGTTATCTTTATGTGGTTTCGGAGATAGAGCAATTTCGTAAATTTCACGTTGCTTCATCTCACATAATGATATGGAGTGCTGTGATACTCAGTGTCAGGTGAGATTATATTAACGAGAACTTAACTACATAGAGGGTATAATGGTTGATGTCATTACGAAAAGTTACACCTTCTTTGCACAATACCTGCAGAAGGCTGCTTCCCAGACACGAGGTTATTCTAAAGTAGAACCTGTAGGTAAGTACTCGGCGGGTGTGGGACTTGATGAAACCATTCCTTCTGTTTGTCTTCATAGCCCAGTGCTGTGCGGATATACAATATAGGTTATTCTTCTGTTATGATTTTGTACTATACATCAGTAGTTGCTATGTTGCAAGCGTCCACTGTCTCTAATATCTTTGTTGTGCAAATAAAATAAATCCACATCGGCGTCTAACATTAACGCCTTCCTCTCCCCTCCCTTCCCCTCCCCTCCCTTCCCATGCCGCTCCTCCCATGTATTTCCGACGTTGGGTTGGGCCGACGGAGGATTGACGGAGAGCTGCCGCCGGCACACAAGTTATTGCGGCGACGACAGACGGGAGCTCTGGGGGACACGTGTTGGTTGAGACGGGTTGTTGCTCCGGCCACACTGTCACCACGGCGCCTTGCACCGGTCACACTGTCACCACGGCGCCTTGCACCGGTCACACTGTCACCACGGCGCCTTGCACCGGTCACACTGTCACCACGGCGCCTTGCACCGGTCACACTGTCACCACGGCGCCTTGAACCGTTCACACTGTCACCACGGCGCCTTGCACCGGTCACACTGTCACCACGGCGCCTTGCACCGGTCACACTGTCACCACGGCGCCTTGAACCGGTCACACTGTCACCACGGCGCCTTGCACCGGTCACACTGTCACCACGGCGCCTTGAACCGGTCACACTGTCACCACGGCGCCTTGCACCGGTCACACTGTCACCACGGCGCCTTGAACCGGTCACACTGTCACCACGGCGCCTTGCACCGGTCACACTGTCACCACGGCGCCTTGAACCGGTCACACTGTCACCACGGCGCCTTGCACCGGTCACACTGTCACCACGGCGCCTTGAACCGGTCACACTGTCACCACGGCGCCTTGCACCGGTCACACTGTCACCACGGCGCCTTGCACCGGTCACACTGTCACCACGGCGCCTTGCACCGGTCACACTGTCACCACGGCGCCTTGCACCGGTCACACTGTCACCACGGCGCCTTGCACCGGTCACACTGTCACCACGGCGCCTTGCACCGGTCACACTGTCACCACGGCGCCTTGCACCGGTCACACTGTCACCACGGCGCCTTGCACCGGTCGCACTGTCACCACGGTGCCTTGCACCGGTCGCGCTATCACCTCGGTGCCTTGCACCGGTCACACTGTCACATCGGTGTCTTGCACTGGTCACACTGTCACCTCGGTGCCTTGCACCGGTCACACTGTCACCTCGGTGCCTTGCACTGGTCACACTGTCACCTCGGTGCCTTGCACCGGTCACACTGTCACCTCGGTGCCTTGCACTGGTCGCACTGTCACCTCGGTGCCTTGCACTGGTCACACTGTCACCACGGCGCCTTGCACCGGTCTCACTGTCACCTCGGTGCCTTGGACCGGTCACACTGTCACCTCGGTGCCTTGCACCGGTCACACTGTCACCTCGGTGCCTTGCACTGGTCGCACTGTCACCTCGGTGCCTTGCACCGGTCACACTGTCACAACGGCGCCTTGCACCGGTCACACTGTCACCTCGGTGGCTTGCACCGGTCACACTGTCACCACGGCGCCTTGCACCGGTCACACTGTCACCTCGGTGGCTTGCACCGGTCACACTGTCACAACGGCGCCTTGCACCGGTCACACTGTCACCTCGGTGCCTCGCACTGGTCACAGTGTCACCTCGGTGCCTCGCACTGGTCACACTGTCACCACGGCGCCTTGCACCGGTCACACTGTCACCACGGCGCCTTGCACCGGTCACACTGTCACCACGGCGCCTTGCACCGGTCACACTGTCACCACGAGGCCTTGCACCGTTCGCACTGTCACATCGGTGCCTTGCACCGGTCACACTGTCGTAAAAGGGAAAGGATATCTAATCCTTACACAGAACTCCCTGGCAGAAGTCTTCATTCGAACCTAGTCTCAACTTATTCGACACCATTTTTTAATATGGTCTTTACATTTTGTCATCGTTAAGTGTATTGGAAAATACACCTATAGTACGTTTAGATTTTGTTGCATGACAAAGAGACAGCGACAAATAACGACAACAATGAAAGAGGCTCCACATCGTGATAGAGAAACTTAGAGAAACAACTCGGCTGGAATGCATATTCGAGAAGAAGAAACAAACGAAAAACCCATTAAATAATTACGAGTCGACTGCAGCATAGTTGTTACTCAATTGCTTGGAATAACATGTCGCACTGTTTAAACCCAGCTTACTGCGCCCCGCAAGACAGCAATAGAAACACCCTCTAGTCTTACGAATAATATCGTACAGAGAGCGG
>CBDHHR010000865.1:0-8846 GCA_965263245.1 Metamycoplasmataceae bacterium
GACCGTCCTTCAATCTTTCCGTCCTTGCATCCTTCCTTCTGTCCGTACGTTTGTCCACCCGCCATTCCTTCCTTCCGTTCGTCCGTCCGTCGCTACGTATGTCCATCGGTCCGTCTTTTCTTCCGCCAGTCAGTCAGTCAGTCAGTCAGTCAGTCAGTCAGTCAGTCAGTCAGTCAGTCAGTCAGTCAGTCAGTCAGTCAGTCAGTCAGCCATTCCTTCCTTCCTTCCCTTCCTTCCTTCCTTCCTTCCTTCCTTCCTTCCTTCCTTCCTTCCTTCCTTCCTTCCTTCCTTCCTTCCTTCCTTCCTTCCTTCCTTCCTTCCTTCCTTCCTTCCTTCCTTCCTTCCTTCCTTCCTTCCTTCCTTCCTTCCTTCCTTCCTTCCTTCCTTCCTTCCTTCCTTCCTTCCTTCCTTCCTTCCTTCCTTCCTTCGTCCGTCCGTCCGTCCGTCCGTCCGTCCGTCCGTCCGTCCGTCCGTCCGTCCGTCCGTCCGTCCGTCCGTCCGTCCGTCCGTCCGTCCGTCCGTCCGTCCGTCCGTCCGTCCGTCCGTCCGTCCGTCCGTCCGTCCGTCCGTCCGTCCGTCCGTCCGTCCGTCCGTCCGTCCGTCCGTCCGTCCGTCCGTCCGTCCGTCCGTCCGTCCGTCCGTCCGTCCGTCCGTCCGTCCGTCCGTCCGTCCGTCCGTCCGTCCGTCCGTCCGTCCGTCCGTCCGTCCGTCCGTCCGTCCGTCCGTCCGTCCGTCCGTCCGTCCGTCCGTCCGTCCGTCCGTCCGTCCGTCCGTCCGTCCGTCCGTCCGTCCGTCCGTCCGTCGTCCGTCCGTCCGTCCGTCCGTCCGTCCGTCCGTCCGTCCGTCCGTCCGTCCGTCCGTCCGTCCGTCCGTCCGTCCGTCCGTCCGTCCGTCCGTCCGTCCGTCCGTCCGTCCGTCCGTCCGTCCGTCCGTCCGTCCGTCCGTCCGTCCGTCCGTCCGTCCGTCCGTCCGTCCGTCCGTCCGTCCGTCCGTCCGTCCGTCCGTCCGTCCGTCCGTCCGTCCGTCCGTCCGTCCGTCCGTCCGTCCGTCCGTCCGTCCGTCCGTCCGTCCGTCCGTCCGTCCGTCCGTCCGTCCGTCCGTCCGTCCGTCCGCCAGCCCGGCAGCCCGCCCGCCCGCCCGCCCGCCCGTCCGCCCGCCCGCCCGCCCGCCCGCCCGCCCGCCCGCCCGTCCGTCCGTCCGTCCGTCCGTCCGTCCGTCCGTCCGTCAGCCAGTTCGCCCTTGCTTCCTTCCGTTCGTCCGTGCGTCCGTCCGTCCGTCGGTTCATCCGTCCCTTCGCCAGTTCGACCTTGCTTCCTTCCGTTCGTCCGTCCGTCCGTCCGTCCGTATCTCAGTCCGTCGGTCTGTTAGTTCGACGGCCTTTCGGTCCGACCTTCGGTCCGTCCGCCCCATTGTCCTTCTGTTCTTCTATCTGTCCGTCCTTCCTTCCGTTCTTTCATCTTTCCGTCCGTCCATCCTTCCATCCGCCCGCCATTCCGCCCTTCGATGTGTCCATCCTTCGATCCTTCCGTCCCTACATATTTTTGTCTTTCTGTCCTCCGCCACTTCGCCCTCTCTTCCATTCGTCCGTTCTTCCTTCCTTTGACCTGTCATTCCTTATTCCATTGGTGCGACCGTCCTTCTATCCGTTTCTCCTTCCCTCCGTCCTTCTGTCCTTACGTCCTTCCGTCCGTCCGCCCGCCAGTCCGAACGTCCTTCGATCCATCCGTCCATCAGTACTTCCGTCCTTACGTCTTTCCGTCCGGACATCCTAATTTCCTTCTGTCCGTCCATTCCTCCTCCGGCAGTTCGCCCTTCCTTCGTTCGTCCGTTAGTCCGTCGGCCCGTCCCTCCGCCCGCAAGTCCGAAAGTATACCCTTCCTTCAGTTCCTACGTCCGTCCTTCCGTACACTCGTCCGTCAGACAGTTCATCCTTGCTTCCTTCCGTTCGTCCACCCGTCCGTCTGTATGTCCTTCCCTTTGTCGGTCCGTCGTTCCGTCCATCCGGAAGACCATCATCCGTCCGTCGTTCGTCCGTCAGTCTGCCATTTCGCCCTTGCTTCCTTCCGTTCAACCATCCTTCCATCAATCTTTCGGTCCGTTCGCCCGACCATCCTTCCGTCTTTCATTCTACCCGTATCGTTCTTTAGTCCTTCCTTCCCCCGTCCTTCCATCCTTCCGTCCGTCTGTTTACCCGCCGGTCCGTTTTTCTTCCTTCCGATCGTACGTCCGACTATCCGTCCGTCGGTTCGTCATTCCGGCGGTACCTCGGTCCGTCCTTCCTTCGATCCGTCGGTACGTTTCTCCGTCCGTTCGCCAGTCCGCACTTCCTTCCGTTCGTCCTTCGGTCAGTCGGAACGACCATACGTCCTTCGATCCGTCCGTCCTTCAGTACTTCCGTCTTTTCGTCCGTCTTTCCGTCGGTCCGTCCGTCCGTCCGCCCGTCCGCCCGCCAGTCCCTCCGTCCGTCCTTTCTTCCTTCCACCCTTCCGTCCGTCCGTCCTTCCTTCCTTCCGTCCGTCCTTTGACCCGTCCTTCCGACCTACGGTCCTTACTATCTTGTGTCCTACCGCCCATTCCTCCTCCGCCAGTTCGCCCTTCCTTCCGTTCGTCCGGTAGTCCATCGGCCCGTCGGTCCTTCTCTCCGTCGCTCCGTCGGTCCCTTCGTCCGCCCGCAATTTCGAAAGTATGCCCTTCCTTCCGTTCGTCCTTACGTCCAACAGTTCACCCTTGCTTCCTTCCATCCGTTCGTCCGCAAGACCATCATCCGTCCGTCGTTCGTTCGTCTGTCCGTAAATTCGTCATTGCTTCCTTCCGTTCATCCATCCGTCCATCCGTCTTTCGGTCCGTTCGCCCGACCGTCCTTCATTCCATCCGTGTCGTTCTTTAGTCCTTCCGTCCGTCCGTCTGTTTGCCCGCCAGACTGTCCTTCCTTCCAATCTTACGTCCGTCTATCAGTCCGTCGGTGTGTCCTTTGGTCGGTATTTCGGTCCGTCGATCCGTCATTCCATCGGTCCGTCCGTTTTTCGTTGTTATGTCGGTCCGTCCTTCCGCCAGTCCGCACTTCCTTCCGTTCATCCTTCCTTCAGTACTTCCGTCCTTCAGCCTTTTCGTCCGACTTTCCTTCCGTCGGTCCTTCCGGCCTTCGGTTCGTCCGCCCGACTGTACTGCCGTTCTTCTATCAATCAGTCCGTCCTTCCGTTCTTTCGTCTTTCCATCATTCCATCCTTCCGTCCGTCCCTCCTTCCACCTCCCTCCCCCTTCCGTCCGTCCGCCTTACTTCCTACCGTTCCTCCGTCCATCCTTCGATCCGTCCGACCTTCCGTCTTTCCACCACGCCTTCCTTCCGTTCTTCTGTCCATTCCTCCTCCGCCATTCCCCCTTCCTTCCGTTCTTCCGTTCGTCCATCGGCCCGTCGGTACTTCTCTCCATCGCTCCTTCGGTCCGTCCGTCCGCCCGGAATTTCGAAAGTATGCCCTACCTTCCTTCAATTCCTACGTCCGTCCTTCCGTTCGTCCAACAGTTAAACCTTGCTTCCTTCCGTTCGCCCCGCCCCCGTCCGTCCGTTCCCCAGTCCTTCCTTCCCTTCGTCCGCAAGACCATCCTCCGTCCGTCTTTCGACCGTCCGTCCGCAAATTCACCTTTGCTTCCTTCCGTTCATCCATCCATCCGTCCTTCGGTCCGTTCGCCCGACCGTCCTTCATTCCATCAGTATCGTTCTTTTGTACTTACATACCTTCAACCTTCCATCCTTCTGTCCGTCAGTCTGTTTGCCCGCCAGTCCGCCTTTCCTTCCTGCCTTCCGATCGTACGTCCATCTATCCGTCCGTCGGTCCGTCTATTCGTCGGATCGTCGGCACGTTGATCCTTCGGCCCGTCCGTCAGTCCATCTGTCCGTCGTTCTGTTGGTTCGTTGGTTCGTCGATAATTAAACCCGCCGGCCCGTCAGTTCGTTCTTTCATTGGTCTGTCGTTCCATCTGTCCGTCCGTCAGTCCGCCCTTCCTTCCTTCCGTTCGTTCGTCACTCCATACGTCTTTCCAACAGTCCGACCGCCCGTTCGCCCTTGCTTCCTTCCGTTCGACCCTCCGACCGTCAGTCCTTCCTTCCGATTGTCTTTCCGTTCTTCCATCCGCCAATCCGCCTTTCCTTCTGTCCGTCGGTCCGTCCGTCCATCGGTCCTTCGGTCCGTTTCTCCGTTGATCCGTCAGTCCGCACTTCATTCCCTTCGTCCTTCGGTCAGTCGTTACATCCGTCCGTCTTTCGATCCGTGCGTCCTTCAGTACTTCCGTCTTTTCGTCCGACTTCGGTTCGTCCGCCTGACTATATTTCTGGTCTTATATCAGTCCGTCCTTCCCTCCGTTCTTTCGTCTTTCCGTCCTTCCATCTTTCCTTCCGTCCGTCAGTCCGTTCGTTCGTCCGTACTTCCGCCTGCCCACCATTCCGCCATTCCTTATTTGTCCGTCAGTCCGTCGGTTCGTCGATCCGTCGGCCCGTCTGTCCCTCCGTTCGTCCGTCCGTCCGTTTTGAGTCTGTCGTTCAGTCGGTCCATCGGTTCGTCAGCCTATTGGTCCATCCGTCCGTCCATCCGATTGAGCGTCCGTTCTTCGACCGGCCGTCCGTCCGCCATTCTTGCGTTCGTACTCCGCCGGAACATCTGTCCGTCCGGAACATATGTCCGTCCTTCCTTCCGTTCTTCCGTTCTTCCGTTGCTATATGTCAGTCCGTCTGTCCTTCCGTCCTTTCGTCTTTCCGTCCTTCCTTCCGTCCGCCTGCCCACCATTCGGCCATTCCTTCTTTGTCCGTCAGTCCGTCGGCCCGTCCTTCCCTCCGTTTTTCAGTCCGTTGTTCCGTCCGTCCGTCGGTTCGTCAGCCTGTCGGTCCATCCGTCCGTCCATCCGATTGACCGTCGGTCCTTCGGTCCGTCCGTACGTCCGTCCGCCAGTCATTCCTTTCTTGCGTTCGTCCCTCCGCCGGAACATCTGTCCGTCCGTTCCTCCGCCCGTCAGCCCTTCCTTCCTTCCGTTCGTCCGTCCGTCCGCCAGTTCGCCCTTGCTTCTTTCCGTTCGTCCGTACGTCCGTTTGTCGTTCCGACGTTCCGTCTGTCAGTCTGCCCGTCGGTTCATCAGCCTGTCAGTCCATCCATCCGTCCGTCCGCCCGTCCTTCCGTCTGCCTGTACGCATTTCCTTACATCCGTCCGTTCGTCGCTCTGTCTGTCCGTTGGCGCATCGATCCGTCGATCCGTTTGTCCGTCCTTTCTTCCTCCCGTCCGTCTGTTCGCCAGTTCGAACATGCTTCTTTCCTTTCGTCCTTCCTTCCGTCTGTCAGTCCATCGGTGCGTTACTTCGTCGGCCTTTCGGTCCGACCTTCCGTCCGTCCGTCTTTCGGACCGTCCGTCCGCCCGCCCGTCCTTCCCACCATTCGGCCATTCCTTCTTTTGTCCGTCTCTCTGTCCGTCAGTCCGTCGTTCCGTCCGTCCGTCCTTCGGTTCGTCAGCCTGTCGCTACATCCGTCCGTCCATCCGATTGACCGTCCGTCCGTACGTCCGCCATTCCTTTCTTGCGTTCGTCCCGCCGCCGGAACATCTGTCCGTCGGTCCGTCCGTTCCTCCGCCCGTCAGTCCTTCCTTCCGTTTGTCCGTACGTCCGTCTGTCGGTCCGTCGTTCCGTCTGTCCGTCGGTTCATCAGCCTGTCGGTCCATCCATCCATCCGCCGTCCGTCCTTCCGTCTGCCTGTACGCATTTCCTTACTTCCGTTCATCCGTCCGTCGCTCTGTCTGTCCTTTCTTCCTTCTGTCCGTCTGTTCGAACATGCTTCTTTCCTTTCGTCTGTACTTCCGTTTGTCAGTCCATCGGTCCGTTACTTCGTCGGCCCTTCGGTCCGACCTTCCATCCGTCCGTCGGTCCGTTCGTCTTTCGGACCGTCCGCCCGACCGTCCATCCGTTCATTTATTTTTACGTCATTCCATCATTCCTTCCGTCCGTACATCCGTCCGAGCGCAATTCATTCCTTCCGTTCGTCCGTCCGTCGGTACTTCTGTCCGTCGGTCCGTCCGCCAGTCAACCCTTGCTTCCGTTCGTCCTTCCGTCCGACACTTCGCCCTTGCTTTCTTCCGTACCTCCGTACGTTAGCCTTTTGTTCCGTCGTTTCGTCCGCCCGCCGGACCGTCGGTTCGTTAGCCTGTCGGTCCATCACTCCGACCATCCTTCCGTTCATCCGTCTTTCCGTCCATCCATTCTCCTCCAGTTCGCCCTTCCTTCCGTTCGTCCGTCGGTCCTTACGTTCGTCCGTCCGTCCGTCCGTGCTTCTGTCCATCGGTACATCCGTCCGTCCGTCGGTCCGTCCTTCCTTCCTTCCGTTCATACATCCTTATGTCTTTCGCCCTTCCTCCTAGTCGTTCGTCGAACCGTCTGTCCGTCGGTCTTTCGCTCCGACGCTCCGTTGGTCCGCCCGTCCGCCCGCCAATCCACCCTTCCTTCGTTCGTCAATTCGTATGTCCGTCACTTCATCGGCCCATCGGTATGTCCGTCCTTTCGTCCTTCTCTTCGTCCGTCCGTCTTTCCATTCTATCGTCCGTCAGTCTTTTGGTCCGTCGTTCCGTTCGTCCGTCGGTTCGTTAGCCTGTCGGTCATCCGTCCCGTCTGACCGTCCCTCCTTCTATCCGTCAGTCCGATCGTCCTTCCGTTCATCCGTCTTTGCGAACTTCTGTCCATCCAGCCTCCTCCAGTTCGCCCTTCCTTCCGTTCGTCGGTCCGTCCGTCCTTCTGTCCATCGGCACGTCGGTACTTCTCTCCGTCGGTCCGTCTTTCCATCATTCCGTCCATCCGTTCATCCGCCTCCCGTCAGTCCGCCCTTCCTTCCGTTTGTCCTTCCATCGGTCCGTGTTTCCGTGCGGCCTTCCTTCGGTCCTTCCGTCCTTCTGTTCTTACGTCGTTATGTCCTTCGCCCTTGCTCCTTTGTGTCCATCTGTTCGTCGGTCCGTTCGTCAGTCGGTCTTTTGCTCCGACGCTCCGCCGGTCCGCCCGCCAGTCCTTACTTCCTTTCGTCAATTCGTCTGTCCGTAGATTCTTAGGTTCGTCCGTCGCCAGTTCGCCCTTGCCTCCTTCCGTTCGTCCGTCTGTCCGTCTATCGGTCCGGCGGTGCGTCTGTTCGTCGGCCCGTCGGTCTGTCCTTCCGACCGTCCTTCTATTCGTCCGTCCGTCTTACCATTCGTTCTTCCGTCCGTCGGTCAGTCCGCCGGTCGGTTCTTCCGTCCTTCCGTCCGCACTTCCGTCATTCCGTCCGCCAGTCCGCCCTTGCTTCCTTCCGTTAGTCCATCCGTCCGTCTGTCGGTCCTTCGATCTGTCGGTACGTCGGTTCGTCTGCCCGTCCGTCCTTCCGTCAGTCCGTCCGTCCGTCCAGCCGGCCTTCATCCATCAGTCCTTCCGGTCCGTTGGCCTGTCGGTCCGTCGGTCCTTCATTTCGTCGGTCTTTCCTTCCGTCCGTCAGTCGGCCATTATATCCTACCTTCCTTCCGTTCGTTCGTCCGTCCTTCTGTCCTCCTTCCATTCGTCGGTCCATCGCTCCGTCGGGCCGTCGGTCCGTCCTTCCGTACAACCGTCCTTCTATCCGTCCGTCCGTCCTTCCTTTCGTCTTTCCGTTCCTACGTCCTTCTGTCCATTCTCCCGCCAGTCCGCCCTTCATTCATTCCGTTTGTCCGTTCATCTGTCCGTCCTACCCTACCCACTATATTTACTATAACAATTGGAACTCTGATATATAATTTATTTTGTAGACTTCATAAGTCAATATTCGAAAAACACCCCAGGGATTTTAACTAAACGATTTTCCGATCACCAACCGTATTTTATGATTTTGCATAATACTGAAAATTTATATTCCCCTCGTAAATATATAAACAATACATACCGTACATGCTAACGCAATGATAAGTGTTATCAATGAAATAATATCAGGTCATATTTATGACAAATTAACTAAAAATCCAATTGCTGACCCAAATTGTAATTATAATATATATATATATATATATATATATATATATATATATATAAATTACACGTGCTAAATCTATACATATGCCAAACAAGTTTGTAAAATTTAATAAATACAAACATAAGAAATCAACTTGCGTCACCTACGGTCTGTTGACGTCAACCAGATATCGAGACAAATGTACAAACAATTAAAATTAGCAAATCCCAGTTCAAATAATTATGAAACTATTAAAATTAATGTAAAAACCTATATCAAAATATTAAAGATAAACATTCGGGCGGCTAAGCAAATATAGTTTGAATCTTGTTTTTCACTTTTCAAGAATGATATACGAAATACCTGGAAAACAATAAATGAATGTCTGTCAAAAAAACATACTAAAAAAGTTTCCCAATTAATGTTGATGACAATGGCAATAAAATGTCAGACACACAAAAATTGCTACTACATTTAATAACTATTTCACAAATATAGCTCAGACTATTGTAAATGATATCAAGAATGGAGGCACCAAATATGTTAGTTTTTACCTAAATAGACAAATACACTCTAATTGTAAAATAGACAATGTAGATGAAGAGGCAGTAAAGACAATAATATTAACAATTTCCCCAAGAAGCATAGTTATGGATTCGATGGTATCTCTTCAAAATGTATAAAAATAATTGAACCTGCAATCATAAAATCATTGACTATTGTAAAATAATCAAGTGCTAAATATGGGAATTTTTCAAGATAAACTCAAAATTGCCAAAGTAATTCCAATTTAAAAAAGGCTGATCCCACATTATTCAAAAATTACAGACCAATCTCTCTATTACCAACGATATCAAAGGTACTGGAGAAAATTAT
>CBDHHR010000866.1:0-3942 GCA_965263245.1 Metamycoplasmataceae bacterium
GAGATACGGAACAATTTTGTTTGATAATGCAGGCAAATGATAATGTGTCTTGTCTACAGACGTCTATCTCTTTCAGGCACAAAGTGTTGGGTATCTCCCAAGGCATCAGTGACGTAGGCACGATCAAGTGGGACCTGGCGCTTTGTCTTCTCTTCGCCTGGATCGTCATCCTCGTCTGTATCTGGAACGGCATCAAGACTTCCGGCAAGGTAAGTAATGTTGCAGTAACTGTTCTACGTTGTCTCACGCCGTGACATAATCATATATTATGTTTACTAATTCGCGTGTCACTGTTACAGTATTTGGACTTACACCCGTTTCCACGACTATTTCATTTATCTTTTCGCCAATCGCGGCATTGGATGCTGCAGGCAATCCTTATATACCACTCGAGTCATTTGAGTGGTGCCATCAGAGTGGCGCCACCTGGCGAATGATTGTTATAACGTTTCCTTCATGTTTTTTTCTTCTAGGGTGTTCATATTTTCAGATGTTAATTAGCCTTCATTCACACACGTGCTGTATAAAATTCGTTAAATTCTAATGCCTCATTTTGCCACAGTCTATCTAACCTGACAACCTGACACCCCTTAATTATTGCTAGAACCTGACATTGATATGCCTGGAACGCATCACCAATCAAAATGTCGCCTGGATCGCATCACCAATCAAAATGTCGCCTGGATCGCATCACCAATCTAAATGTCGCCTGGATCGCATCACCAATCTAAATGTCGCCTGGATCGCATCACCAATCAAAATGTCGCCTGGATCGCATCACCAATCTAAATGTCGCCTGTATCGCGGACGAACCCTTTATTGTAGTATAACGTCAACTCAAAATGTCGGAGTATCAAAATAGGGATGTTTACAAACAGTCGGCTTTCCCTTAAGAAAATGTTGACGAACGTGAAGACACGAGTGTAGACAAGATACGGGAAAATAGCCGATCTCACATATCAGATACCCATTCAGGCATATGTATTATAAGTTAATAGAACAGATAATCTAAATAGTTCACACTGTCAATGATTTAGGCGGCAAAGAAAACGTTAGTTTCTCACTAAACTAAAGCCTTCACTGTCCACTTGTCTCTATGGCCTGCGCATGGAACAGTGTCGCCATTTCACGAACTAATGCTTCGTCCGTCTTCCAAAGGGCAAGTATATGCATTCAGCTGACGCAAACAACGCTACACGCTGAAAGAATGTAGTATACTTGTTGTAGGTGATGTACTTCACGGCGACGTCCCCCTACATCTTCATGCTGATCCTGCTGATTCGCGGAGCTATGCTGCCAGGAGCGGGCAATGGCATTAAATTCTATCTCACACCGAACATGACAAAACTTCAAAACATGGAGGTGGGTTTATAGCAACAGACGACTCAACCAATGCCTACAGTAGTGTTTTGTACATCAACTGTTTTTAATTAACAGTTTGATGTTGCGTTTGATGTGCGTGTTATTATTATTACTGTTATTATTATTATGATTAGTAGTAGTAGTAGTATTAGTAGTAGTAGTAGTAGTAGTAGTAGTAGTAGTAGTAGTAGTAGTAGTAGTAGTAGTAGTAGTAGTAGTAGTAGTAGTAGTTGGTGTTCTCATTTCTCTCCCTATTCCGTTTTTTTACACGTTCGCGCGCACAGGCGCGCACGCACGCACGCAGGCACACACGCACACACACCACACACACACACCACACCACACCACACACACGCGCACACACGCACACACGCTCACACGCTCACACACTACACACACTACACACACGCACACACGCACACACGCACACACGCACACACGCACACACGCACACACGCACACACGCACACACGCACGCACGCACGCACGCTCACACACAACACATACAACACACACACACACACACACACACACACACACACACACACACACACACACACACACACACACACACACACACACACACACACACACACACACACACACACACACACACACACACACACACACACACACACACACACACACACACACACACACACACGTTGTTTTGAATGCTATGAACGTGCATAACAGCAACCTAATAATTTAACTAATGTAATTATAACACAACACAATGGCACCGCAAGAGTTGAGTACAACTTGGTGTTAGCCATGTCTCGTTGTGTCACTGTCAATGTGTGTGTGTCTCCTAGGTGTGGGTGGATGCCGGCACTCAGATCTTCTTCTCCTCTTCCATCGCTCTCGGAGCCCTCACGGCTCTGGGCAGCTACAACACATTCAAGCACGATTCGTACAAGTAAGCCCTCGAATAGTAGTAGAAATCATGCTTAACACCCCGTGAGAGGCTCTCTAGTTTGCCTCGTTCTCGTTCAAATTCCTTTAGCGACAGCAAAGTTCGAATACGACAAACGACTAAACTAGTTAAAGATTCAATCAGCAGATGGCGCTAGTGGTAGGAGCATACTGCACCCAATGACCACGTGACGTATGTCTGTGGAAATAAGTTCAAGCTACTGGTCCCAGAGAGCCGATTTAATGAAGATGAACGACTGAATAGCGATAGTTTTGCTTCACTCCTCGTGTAAGATAGTTGTATCGTTCGGGTATGTTTAAAAAGAATTAATTCAATAATATAAATCATGTAAAGACGGTTTACTAATATTGAAAATGTGCACCTTATAAATGCGGAGTATTTATTGATATTGATATCTACATGTGAATTTTTTTCTCACGATCCAGGGGTCTAAGCGTAGAACAAATTATTGGATCATTACGGCAAACTTGAATATTCATTACGAGTAGAGAGAACGACGCGGAAATGTAACAATAGTCATGCATACAAAATTGTAAACAGTCGCCGTGATATCGACGAACTTCTACACACTCCCTTGCAGAGACACGCTCATCTTCGCGGCTACTAACAGCGGCACCAGCATCTTCTCCGGTTTTGTCATCTTCTCCGTGCTGGGCTACATGGCCCACCAACAGGGGATCGATGACGTTGGTTTAGTGGCCGAAAGTGGTATGCGTCCGATTGTTCTTGAATAATGCATACTCGGTATAGACAGCTTTGATCGTGCGTAATAGTGACCTAACCATTCGAAAACATGAACGTGTAGAACGATCAAATAGCATCAACGCGGGTTTTTCGATAACTAAGTGTTCCCGTGAACAGACCTTTGTAAATAGAAATAAAATAATTTAGTGTAGTTAGGCCATTTGCCAAGATTCCGTTTGGAGTATACGTGTACATAAACGGCATACTTTTAACTGATTTACACTACTACTACTACTACTACTACTACTACTACTACTACTACTACTACTACTAGTAGTAGTAGTAGTAGTAGTAGTAGTAGTAGTAGTAGTAGTAGTAGTAGTAGTAGTAGTAGTAGTAGTAGTAATAATACTTAGTTTATGTGTGATACAGGCCTATTAACTGTACGGGAGGCACATTTATAACAGGTACCGTAGTTGCTTTCTCGACAAGAGAAATGTTGAAAGTTTGTCTGAAAGGGATACTCCATTCAGGGAGAGGTTCACAGTATTAATTTACATATGTATACTATCTTGGTTGTGCCTAGTAATTGTGCACAAAGATCGTTAATAAACAATTAATTATAGTTTAATGGTATCAAAAATATGCTATCTTAGATTCAGGGAGACTTGTGCGCCAGTGACGTAAGCCAAATTGTTTACGTCACTGGCGCATTGTTGAAAAAGGCAAGGATTAGCAGAATCTTCGCTAATAATTATGATAGTGACGTAAGCAATCAGACAAGTAATGGATACATCGAATACCATTGGACAGACGTAAGATGTTCGAACGTGCATGCGCCAGTGACGTAAGCGGTTTACGTCACTGGCGCATAAGTCTCAATATGGCAGCGCCCTGAATCCAACATGGAGTGTTTCTTGTATAATTATACTATAATTAATTGTTTGTTAACGATCTGT
>CBDHHR010000867.1:5000-13914 GCA_965263245.1 Metamycoplasmataceae bacterium
GCAGACATATGTAAGTGTGTTTGTGTGTGTATGTGCGCGTGCGGTAGAGTGAGCGGTAGCACACATGAGTGTGTTACATGTATTTTAAAATGGAGCTGTTTAAACGGCTATGTGGCATGTAATTATCAGCTTGTGGAAATCCAACGTTCTTGTCAAGTTGTATGCTAAATATGAAGTCCGTTCACCGTGAACTCACGTCACTACGTCCGGTCAGATAATCTAATTTGAGCGTCAACCAGCTCTCCAGATGTTGGTGACGTCACCGGAGGAAGTGAAGTACCTCTCAGCGTGACCTATGACTACTCGTACCATGGAAGTGGCGGATGTCTTGTATCAGGTTGTACAGAAACACATACCAACAAATTTGCTGCTGGATCTACACAGAAGTTATCTTTATTTTGTAATTATTCCTCTTTGAACATCATTACAGAAGACTAGTTTTAAGAGTACGTTGGATTGCGATTGCGACTAAAAAGTCGTACGAGTAACATGTAAAGTGAGCACGGTATTTATTTGGTAAACTGACTTTCATCAACAGGTACAGAAACATGTGTAATGGAACAGGAACACGAACTTACATCCTAAGTTTATCACGAAATGTGTATCGACATCATCAGAACAATGTAAACTGTTAACTGCTCATGTTAGCCTACACATTTAGATGACTAGAACACCAATTATAACTGTGATTCCACAGCGGTAACAACAACGATTAAAAACCGACTGGCTTCACAACCACTTGACTAAACACCATACGCAGCCCTACACACTTTATAAAACACATGTATTATAACATGATTTATCAGCTGGACTGGTTAAAAAATCGCATGCACATAGAAATCAGCATGTAGTGTATACCGCTAGAAAAAACCAAACTGTTAACTGCTCGTATTATCTTACACATTTAGAAGACTAGAACAACAATTACAACGAGGGTGATTCCACAATGTTAATAAGAAAGGCTAAACAAGCCAACTGGCTTCACAAACATATATAACTACCACATGACTAAACACCCTACGCACTGTATAAAAACACAGATTATAATATGATTTATCAGCCGAACTGGTTACAAAATCGCACACAAGTATAAATCTGCATAGAAATCAGCATCCATAGAAAAAACCCAAACCATTGCTTGCTCTGAATAAATGTAACATCGCGTGACGCATTACAACTGCTGTGCAATTTACGAATCGTGGCAAATGTGCCTGACATTGCGCGTGTCGCCTTCTACAGAGTTGATGGTCGCAAATTCACACCCATGGACACCGTCCATTGCGCGAGTCAACGACACGGTAGTGCGTGCTGCCGTAGGCGACAGCTAAGGCCGGTCCGTCCACTTCATGGCGATGGTACTCGTCGTTATCGCCCCATTGGTAGATTCGGCAAACTCCGTTTCTGAAGTCAAACCCCCCGCAGTGTTCCTCGCGCTCGAGACAAGCCACTTGACACTTGGTGCGTGTCTGGGCGGCAGCTCGGACCACGCCGCCGTGAAGTTGTTCTCTGTTCGGCTCCACCTTCAGATCGTAACGGCAGCCTACACCGACAATGCAATGAAACGAAATGAGATGCGACGCGACGCGATAACTTTAATGGCCCCAGTGGAAAATTCACGTGGTAGACATTCACATTAGCGTAACCAATGGTAATAGTTTTTCTTACATAACAATATTAATAGCAGTTGTGGTCGTCTTCACAGATATGTGTCACAGTTCACACTCGTACCCCCGTTGCAGCCCCCCTCCCCCATTCACTTGCCCCTCCCTGGTCTCATGTAGAACGGCCTGGTGGAGGTGGGCAGGACAGTATTGCAATATCGGTTTTTTCGTGATCTTTCAGACAGGTACCCACAGACAGTTGCCTAGAGACAGACAGTTACCTACAGAAAGTTACCTACAGACAGTTACCCACAGACAGTCACCCAGAGACAATTTACCTATACAGTTATCTATAGGCAGACATGTACCTACAGACAGTTACTCACATATATATATATATATATATATATATATATATATATATATATATATATATATATATATATATATATATATACCAATATACCTATAGACAGACAATTACCTACAGACCGACAGTTACATACAGACCGACAGTTACCTACGCACAGTTCCCTACAGAAAGTTACCTACAGAACGACAGTTACCTACAGACTGACAGTTACCTACACACAGAGAATTACTTACATACAGTTAGCTACAGACAGTTACCTACATACACACAGTTACCTATATACAGACAGTTACCTACAGACAGTTACCTACAGATATACAGTTACCTACAGACAGTTACCTACAAAAAGACAGACAGTTGCCTACAGACAGACAGTTACCTACAAATAGACAGACAGTTACCTACAAACAGACAGACAGTTGCCTACAGACAGACAGTTACCTATAGACAGTTACCTACAGACAGTTACCTACAGATATACAGTTACCTACAGACAGACAGTTGCCTACAGACAGACAGTTACCTACAGATATACAGTTACCTACACAGACAGCTACCTACAGACAGACTGTTGCCTACAGACTGTTGCCTACAGACAGTTACCTACAGAGAGTTATCTTTAGCAACGTAATACAACTCGTGCAGAGGATGATATGAGATGTGTGCACTGTTGTATAGTGTACGTGCCGTTTATCCGGCCGACAGGTGTACAGATTGTGTACGTTAGCTGGAAGCACGCCACCTGGCACGTGGTACCTGCATACTTAACATGTTCCAAGGTGAAATTTATGAACGCCCACGTGAAACATGTATTATGTTGAGACCAAGATGACACAAAAAGACACGAAGGAGACGACATGATGGGTTTTTCAGGGTTGAATCTATGGCCTCCTCTACGGAGGCTGGCAGAGGCTTCAGATTCAGGGGTACAACTTTATAACTCCTCTAAAATGAACTGCACACTCTCTCTAAGCATCCAGAACATTCAACTATACGCTCTTGACATTGCGCGAGTGGCATTTAGCGAAGGCTTTGACGTGCAGTTTTAACGCATATCGTAATATTCCACCGCGAGCAACCGTCTTTAAACTTTGCCAACTGTGACGTCACAATCGGTAGGCAATCGCTAGGCGGCGCTGCGACAAAATCGCCACGAAAGTGTGCAGAGGAACACGTTCGCTGTTTGTCGTTAATACACTCCTCCGTCAGAGTTGATTCCACAAACCGTGGTGTGTTGCTGGATTAAGCCTTCATGAATATCAAGTCGGATTTACAGGACTGCGAATTGCTACAAAAGTCCTTTAAATCCGTGGTGTTTGGAAAAGTTTCAGTACGGCTAATTTTGGACAAGTATTTTAACAGACAAAATAAGTTTATTACCCTTTTAAATGTATCTTATAACACATTTTATGTTAATTGTATTTTAAATTTATGCTTTAAATTTATTACATAAAATGTTTTCAATGATTATTTCAATAAGTTGTTTTACAGTTGTACACTAATATGATATTGCGTGAAATTGTTTACTCTATTGTGAATCTAGATGTACAATCCAACTGTAAAGTTATCATAAAATAAACTTATCTATCTTATACTCACTTTCACATCTCTTTCCCCAGAATCCGTCAAGGCACCTGCAGCTACGTCTCAAAAAAGGTACGCCCACACAACGGCCTCCATGCTGACAGACAGAATACCCCGGACAGTTCACAGACGCTGTCAACACAACGACACGCTCAAGTAAATCGAACTTTATTTTGATGAAAAATTTCTGTGAACATATTATACACAGTGGATATGTGGGGAATTTACGTGTCCGCTGTGAACATATTATACACAGTGGATATTTGGGTATCTACGTGTCCGCTGTGAACATATTATACACAGTGGATATTTGGGTATCTACGTGTCCGCTGTGAACATATTATACACAGTGGGTGTTTGGGTATCTACGTGTCCGCTGTAAACATATTATACACAGTGGATATTTGGGTATCTACGTGTCCGCTGTGAACATATTATACACAGTGGATATTTGGGTATCTACGTGTCCGGTGTGAACATATTATACACAGTGGGTGTTTGGGTATCTACGTGTCCGCTGTGAACATATTATACACAGTGGATATTTGGGTATTTACGTGTCCGCTGTGAACATATTATACACAGTGGGTGTTTGGGTATCTACGTGTCCGCTGTGAACATATTATACACAGTGGATATTTGGGTATCTACGTGTCCGCTGTGAACATATTATACACGGTGGCTATCTGAGGTATCTACGTGTCCGCTGTGAACATATTATACACAGTGGATATCTGGTGTATCTAAGTGTCCGCTGGCTGTTAACATATTATATACACCATGAATATCTGGGGTATCTATATGTTCAATATGAACATATTCTACACTGTGGATATCTGGGCTATGTACGTGTCCGCTGCGAACATACTATAAACGATGGTGACACTCAGTGTTGGTTGACGTGTGTTCACAGATGACACTCAGTGTTGGTTGACGTGTGTACACGGGTGACACACATTGTTGGTTGACGTATGTACGCTTGTGACACTCGGTGTTGGTTGACGTGTGTACACAGGTGACACATAGTGTTGGTTGACGTGAGTACACAGGTGACACACAATGTTGGTTGACGTGTGTTCACAGGTGAGACTCAGTATTGGTTGACGTGTGTACACAGGTGACACACAGTGTTGGTTGACGTGTGTACACAGGTGACACACAGTGTTGGTTGACGTGTGTACACAGGTGAGACTCAGTGTTGGTTGACGTGTGTTCACAGATGACACTCAGTGTTGGGTGACGTGCGTACACGGGTGACACACATTGTTGGTTGACGTATGTACGCTTGTGACACTCGGTGTTGGTTGACGTGTGTACACAGGTGACACATAGTGTTGGTTGACGTGGGTACACAGGTGACACACAATGTTGGTTGACGTGTGTTCACAGGTGAGACTCAGTATTGGTTGACGTGTGTACACAGGTGACACACAGTGTTGGTTGACGTGTGTACACAGGTGACACACAGTGTTGGTTGACGTGTGTACACAGGTGAGACTCAGTGTTGGTTGACGTGTGTTCACAGGTGAGACTCAGTATTGGTTGACGTGTATACACAGGTGACACACAGTGTTGGTTGACGTGTGTACACAGGTGAGACTCAGTGTTGGTTGACGTGTGTTCACAGGTGAGACTCAGTATTGGTTGACGTGTATATACAGGTGAGACTCAGTGTTGGTTGACGTGTGTTCACAGGTGAGACTCAGTATTGGTTGACGTGTATACACAGGTGACACTCAGTGTTGGTTGACGTGTGTACACAGGTGAGAATCAGTATTGGTTGACGTGTGTACCCAGGTGACACACAGTGTTGGTTGACGTGTGTTCACAGGTGAGACTCAGTATTGGTTGACGTGTGTACACAGGTGGCACACAGTGTTGGTTGACGTGTGTTCACAGGTGAGACTCAGTATTGGTTGACGTGTATACACAGGTGCCACTCAGTGTTGGTTGACGTGTGCCTGATGCCCTCCAACAGTGACGTGGAGACGTAGAACGTCATCGCCCCTAAACAGAGGCCGGAAATACTCGAATGTCCAAACACTGACAATTGGCTGATGCCTTATGGGTAACAACTAACTGTTTCTTGTTGTTTGTTACGTATGACCAAATGTTGCGGACAAATCGACTAGCATTGTGAGAACCATAATTCTATTGTTTCCATGGCGTACATTATCGCTAATATGTGCGGAAGAGCGCTATTTTAATACCGTTGTTTCGTGTAGACCAACTAGAGACTGTCGGGTAGACCAACTAGAGACTGTCGAGTAGACCAACTAGAGACTCGTGCAAGTCGAATTCAGACTTAAATGTGCCGAGTCGCCTTGCTACTGCACGCTCTGTCAGTTTGAAACGAGTGACAGTTTCGAACCTGTTTTACTGCATGTAGGTCACCAAAAGCTTCCTCCAAATATCAGGCACATTCCTGGATGATACGTACAAAACGTAAACATCAGACATTACCCGATTACACGTACGTACAAAACGTACACATCAGACCATTCCGGATGACATGTACAAAACGTACAATGTAAAGAACATGTCGCGTTTGAATAAACATCAACGCAAAAGATCCACATGAATACAAGATAGTATCAGATAGTAACAACGTTCATCTTTCGTTTTTCATCAACATGTGTAGTATAACATATAAACCACAGTGTTCCAAGATCCATGTAGTGTGCAGGCAATACGACCGTCCTATGATGATGGAGACAGGGCTACCGATATAACGTCCATCATCATTATAAAGGATGCATAAATATCCTGTCCATTCCACAAACACCAATTATCATGTTTACAAATCGTACACAGTGTAAGGGCTTCTATAACTTACATTAAAAATACTCGGAGACACGCTATTACCATATATGGGCACCCGCCATCTTAAATAACTATGCAAAATGTCTATATAGATAACACTTTATATGTTCATTTTTTTTTCAACCTGCAATGCCCCAGTTCACTCAGCGGTATAAATAAGTACCTGGCTATAGACACTGGTGAAGATTTGTGTTCGTGTAGTCTTCGCGAATTAATTGCCACGTAGCTGAATGCTTCCCAGAGAAACCGAGATGGTGTCTGATTGAACAGGTCTGCGAGGGAAGTAGTGTAAAGCGCGTTGAGCAGTTCTGAGGATTGGATAATGCGCTATATAAAAACTTACCTTTTAAACTTATTGTGTTTGCTGTTTATGATACCGAGTTAAACATTTCGTGCGAATTTGTTAAATAATATTATAATTTATTATTATAATGTTTACGACATGTTAATGGTAAACAACAATCAATGTCAATTAAACGCGCCATTGTCGACAGTTGAACGCTCGCAAGATAATAAAAATCACACATCTTGGTCAAACCAAATGCAGAGGTAGTAAGCAGTAGCCCTAAATTAAACTGTTATCATGTATGTATACGTTTATTGTCATAGGTATCCTAAGAATAGAACAGAATTTAAAAGGTAAATAAAGAAATTGCTAGAAACTGTGTACTCCCACCCATAGCCAATGCATTGATGTGATTATGTTTTATATCATGGGGGGCAGGTTTAATCTTCATCGCTATACCACGGTCATAGCTATCACAACATTTCTTTTTAAAAGGTAATTTGATAAGTTACCACAACAGGCCGTCTCCTGAGAGTTCCACGCCACAATCTAGAACATTATGGCCGGCGTGGCTTCTCTGTGACGGCGCCGGGCCTGTGGAACGACCTGCCAGACAGTCTGCGTCATATAGACTCATTTGAACTTTTTAAGTCGAATTTAAAGACATATCTTTTTAAGGCCGCATTTATAAATTACTTGTAGGTTTTTGTCTCATTGAATTTATTTTAACCATAATTATAGTTTCCCAAATTATTTTAGTGTATTGTTTTAATATCTTATTAATATATATATATATATATATATATATATATATATATATATATATATATATATATATATATATATATTATATATATAGTTTTTTTATTGTTTTATTTGTTTAGTTTTTATTATTAATTATTTATTTTATATATTTATTTATTGCTGATAAGTTTAGCTGATGCACTTTGAGTTTTAGAAACTATATTTAATTAGTTATTTATTATCATTTAAACAACTTGACTTTTTAATTGATTAGTCATATTTTATACATTTATATGTTACAAATGTTGTATGTACGCCCCTCTGAGCAGAAACGTTTTATGGATATACGGCGCTTTACAAATACAAATTATTATTATTATTATTAATATTAACAGCATTTTTCTGCTTAATAAACCACCTTGAATTTGTTTTAAAAAGAAACAGAGTAACCATTAACATTCGTTAAAAAGGTAGTAGAACACTAAGACAAATCACGCACCCGTCTGTCACTTCTAATTTTCCCATGATCTTACGAGAGGAATAATCTGGAGAACATATGCTGTACACAGGTTGAACCATTTGTAACTCACAGGTCATTAAACCAGTGAGTTGCCGTTACGAGTAGCAAATGTTAACAATTCCGTCCCTCAAAACGTTGCGTCTGTTTGCTGTGCCCACGTGCGTTTGTTTACTCTCTACTCAGAATGAGGTCAAAATGGCGCCGAAACCATGACTCGTGTGCATATTTAAATATGATTTATAATTGCTGTTGCGCTATCCAAATTATTTGTAGTATTTAAGTTATATGTAGTAGTAATGTTTCATATAATTTTGTAGTTTAAATTATGTGCTTCTTTGTTAAGTTTGGATAAAATTACAATAATAATTATGCATGTTGTGTATTATTATTTGATAAATTATTGCCTAAAGGGTCTCAAATTTTTGCAATATGATAAATTATTCTGATTCTCTTTGACCTCTGCAATTTATGTCAATGAGTTAAATTTTTATTTGTTGGTCAAATAGTAATTTGCTTCTCATGGCCTGATGCACATACCTGGGGAATGAGCGTCGTTACGCTGCTTATTAATCCAAAACGATTATATCTTACCATATCCAAACGCGAACACCTCGCAAAGTATAAGACTTTTATCGACGCCTTTGTTTTCGATCTTCAACGTTTTCCCCCTGGGGGCACGCCTAAACTTATATTGGTAGGTTTGTCCGGTCGTCAAGGAAATGTTCTTCAGACACGGTTTCTGTGGTGTTGGGTTGCCAATGGAAACATCTAAAACTTGTTCACCTGTCAGCAAAGCACGTAGATGTCGCTTATGATGGCAACTGTTACGTATATGTTTTATTTTATGATCGTGTTACGTCAATGCTGAAGCAAGACGACAACATCGACGTAGGCGACCGAATAAACAAGTTTCGCTGACGTCATCTGTGTCGACCTTCTCTTGCCGACTCTACGGACACTGCTGGTGTCCCTGCTGGTGTCGT
>CBDHHR010000868.1:0-10000 GCA_965263245.1 Metamycoplasmataceae bacterium
GGCATTAAAGAATATTTGGAAGACCAACAAGATCAGCACAGAACTGAAACCAGTCTATTCAAAAGTAATGCCTTCAGTGTGCTATTGTATGCTGCAGAATCATGGAAGGTTACCAAAGGCATATGTCAGATGCTAGACGTTTTATTTGTCAAAATAAGTGTCTCAGGAGACTTCTGCGAATCTACTGGAACTCCACGAAAGAACATGCATGCAGTCCATCTCAGTCGAGGTTTCTCTCTCGAGATGGAGATGGATCGGACACGTCTGCAGAATGGCATTGACATCTATTCCAAGAGTAGCCATGCGCTGGACTCCTAGTGGCAAGAGAGCGCGGGGGAAACCGAAGGAGACATGGAGAAGATCAGTGGAGCGGGAGATGAAAGCATTCGGATGGAGTTAGGGTCAAGTGACGAAGTTGGCAGCGGCAACAAATATTTGCGTCCTTTGGTTGCGGCCTTATGTGTGATCCCACACGAAGAGGATTAAGTACGTAAGTAAGTATATGTGTAAAATGTTTGCATTATGGAAGCACTTTGAAATAATAAATGTATCATTTGGGGAAAACAAATTACAAATGTTTGCGGGCAACTGACGTCTGTGTAAAATATATGAACAATATATGTCATTGTTTATTTAAGTGCTATAAATGTCAGATAGGCTATACTTCAGACCAATATCAATTACATTAATTGTACAATAAAATAACACACATAATATATATATATATATATATATATATATATATATATATATATATATATATATACAGCATGTATATATATATATATATATATATATATATGTATATATATATATATATATATATATATATATATATATATCATCATCATCATCATTGTGCAACCATAGTGTTAAGTAGTTGGGCGAAGGTGTGAGCATGCAGTTTCCGCATTTGCATAACTTGTGCTATCCTTTGCCAGATGGTACCCTTCCAGTAGTCGTCTAGTTCTTCTCTCCAACGTATCGCCGGTCTACCTCTACGTGTTTTCCTTTCGTAGGTTTTCCAGGTGGTGATACGCCGTGTCCAGCGGTTATCTCGTATCCTGCTGACATGCCCTGCCCAGGTCCACTTCCGTCTTCTGACTTGTTCAATCACATCTGTGACCTTTGTCTTTTCTCTTATCCAGATGTTTGTTTTTCTGTAATTGATGTTTAACATACTCCTTTCTATCTTTGTTTGTGCGGCTGCTAGCTTATTCTTTGCTTGGGTGGTGAGTGCCCTTGTTTCGGCGCCTTATGTCATTGCTGGAAGTACGCATGAGTTGTAGACTTGTCTCTTCAAGCATGTTCCAATGTTACCCTTGAAGATGTCGCGGTGCTTCACGAATGCTCTCCACCCGGCAGTGATTCTTCTTTGAATCTCCTTGTCTTGGTTTTTGTCTCTGGTACTGTATCTCGTCTCTGTCCCAGGTAGATGTCGCTTTCAACGTTCTCGATCTGACTGTTGTTGACGTATATTGGTGTGTCGTTTTCCATCATCACCTTTGTTCATCTTCAGACCCTGATTTTCACTTTCATCAGCTAGTTCCTGTAGCATTTGTTGTAGCGCATATGAGTATGTCGTCGTATTAGCGCATATGGGTATGTCGTCGGCGAAGCGAAGATGATTAAGATATTCGCCGTCTATCTTAAAGCCTCTGGTTTCCCAAGTCAGTCATCGGAATATGCTTGGTAGTGCTGCCATAAACAGCGTGGGCAATATGGTATCTCTCTGTCGTACTCGTCTGTTGGTGTTGATCTTGTTGCTTTCTTTATGTAGCCGGACTGTCATCGAGCTGTTGGTGTAGATTTCCTTCAGGAGTTCTATGTTCTAGAAGCGAGGTCAGTACTGCTTGAGCTTCCACTGAGTCGAAGGCTTTCTGGTAGTCGACGAATGCGATGCAGAGTGGTATATTCTATTCTTTGCACTTCTCCTTCAGTTGGTTTACGACGTGGATGTGGTCTGTCGTTGAGTAACCGCTTCTGATTCCAGGGTTTCGTTGAGTGTCTTCTCTAGACTTTTCGTTAGTACTTTCGGGAGTACTTTATAGATGTTTGATAGTAGACATATCATCTTAGCGTTCTTCCATGCTGTGGGTATTCGTTTTTCTGATAAACATTTAAGTGTACAGCTTAGCAAGTTATTCGAGATTGTATCTTCTCCTGCTTTTAATGTCTCTATGTTTATATGGTCGTTGCCTGTTGCTGTCCCATCCTTCTTATCTCGTAGTGCTGCTTCCACCTCCCATGGTGTTATCTTTGGTACATCTTTTGGGTCAGTGTGGAATATGGTACTGTCGTATAGCTCGATGTAAAATTCCTCTATTCGTGCTATGGTCTTACCTTGATCATGGATTTCTCTACCCTGTTAGCCCAAGAGTGTGATTAGTCTGTATTGGCCTAGCTTATGCGTTCTTCGGACTTTCTTCAGGCTTATTGATGCCATGATCGTTTCTCGTATGATCTCTTGGTTGTATTTCCTGATGTCCTCCCTTGCTTTCTTTTTGGTGGTCTTGCATATTTCTGCGTACTCTATTCGTTGTTTATTGTCGCCTTTTCCCGCCATTTCTCGTCGTTTCTTCATCAGGGCTCGTGTTGGTGATGATATCCTCGATTTTTGTGGCTTGTTAATTGTCTTAGCTACTTTTGACGCGCTTTGTTGGATCAGGTCTGTGATGGTTTCGCTCATGGTGTCGATGTCGTCTAGTTCTTGCGGAGTCTGGAATCGGTTTTTCATTTCGAGTTGGAATTTGATCTTCTTTGATCCTATTCGTGTGGCATCTACTCTTGGTGGCCTCTTGGTCATCAATTTATGCCTTTCCACCTATACGTCCAGTTTGATGCTGCTTATAACCAGTCTGTGGTCACATGATTGTTACATGGTTGATGATTGTTACATAAGTCTGGCTTGTTTGTTAAGATGTAGTCAATTTCGATTTTCGTTACACCGTTTGGGCTTTTCCACGTCCATCTCCTCCCTGCTTTCTCCTGGAACATGGTATTCATGTACTTGCTTGATGTTGCCCATTCTACCAAGGTGTCGCCTCTTTCGTTTCTCTTTCGTATATATATATATATATATATATATATATATATATATATATATATATATTGTTTTATTTGGGTTATATATATATATATATATATATATATATATATATATAACCCAAATAAAACAATGCTATTCGTATCAGGACATATTGAATAAATTCATGTGTATATATATATATATATATATATATATATATATATATATATATATATATATATATATATATATATATATATAGCATTACACATGAATTTATTCAATATGTCCTGATACGAATAGCATTGTTTTATTTGGCAAAGATACAATAAAAACACTAGCGACACCGCTACACAAGCTGGAACTCTTTACTAGCTGCATATTAAACATATTAACACTACTAGCACTTACACAATCAGCTGATAATCTGTTCCGTTCATTTACTGTTCATTGTAAACATGAGAATTTTCTAATATATAATGTACACTGCTTCTTTGCTAATGTAACTCCATGTCCTCTAGTCCTTCTCCCTTCCTTAACCGATAAAAGTATTTTCATACTCATTCAACATTTTAAACATTTATATCTGATCTCCTCTCAATCTCCTGGTTTCTAGTGTTGTTAAACCACATTCTTTTAGACGCATTTCATAACTAATATTCCTGAGTGTTAGTATCATTTTGGTTGCTCTCCTTTGTACTCTTTGTTATGTATGTGATATGAACAAACATCATAGTTAACCTAATAAAAACGGCTAGTGTTACACTTACGTGTAAATATGTATTGATTACTTGACAGTTCTTCATGGAATGCTTTATTCGTTTACAAATTCAACATGGCTAACCATATGTATTGTTGACACCTACGTGTACGATTTTTGAAAGAAAAACTCTATACCATCCCGATGAGCTAGCTAGATCACATGCACAATTTCAGCTTGAAACATGCAAAACTGACGGATGTATATATCATCATTATTCATCATCATCATTGTGCAAGCATGGAGGGATAGGGTCAGGAATGAGGTCCTCTATGGAGATCTCCCTCGAATCACTACAAAAATCAGGAAGAGAAGACTTCGAATGACAGTACACTGTTTCCGACACCCTGAACTGGCTGCAAGCAACCTCGTTCTATGGGAACCGACGTAGAGACGAGCTTCACGAGGCGGCTAGTCTTTGACTTTTATCGACCAGCTCCTGGGAGATACTAATCTCAAAACAGCAGCAGATATCAGAACATTTATGAAGGACCGTGATGTTTGGCGTGTCATCGTTGCCCGAGGAGACTCGACCAGATGTGCAACCATAGTACCCCGTGGTTGAGCGAAGGCCTCAGCATGCTGCTTCCATGTCTGCCTATAGAGCGCGGTGGCCGAGTGGTTAGAGTGCCAAACTCCCGACTAGAGGGGCCGGGGTTATATAGGATGAAGAATTTCAATGGATTTCAATATATTGACCATGTTTAGACTACAATAACATTCACATTCGCCTTTTTATAGAAGGTAGTTGTCTTTATGAATGTCAGTATATATTAACAACTACGTCGCATAGAACCGTAACGGTATTTCGCCTTGTGCATTCTTTAAACATGGTTGAATGTCGGCGAATGTCACCTCATCTTGGTCGTTTTTCATGTCGAAGGTCAAACGTAACACACTCGGTATTTGTTTATAATTGTTAACCGTCAAACTGTCAACACGGATCACCTACTGACAGGATAAATCGTTATGAATAATGTATACTGAAAAGTATTTGTATGTTCTATAATGGTTACTATTACTACACGCGTTGTTTAGTGTGTGTACGTGTCTTTTGTTGCTTAATTACAGAAACAGGGTGCTTGGAATAAGTAGTGGGATCACACACATAGGAAGCCTTCGGATGGAACTGGCAGCCTGTCTCCTCTTCTGCTGGTTCTTTATTCTCATTTGTCTCTGCAAAGGTCTCATGGAATGGTCCAGCAAGGTGAGTTTGTCTCTGCAAAGGTCCCATCGAATGGTCCAGCAAGGTGAGTTTGTCTCTGCAAAGGTCTCATGGAATGGTCCAGCAAGGTGAGTTTTTCTCTGCAAAGGTGTCATCGAATAGTCCAGCAAGGTGAGTTTGTCTCTGCAAAGGTTTCATCGAATAGTCCAGCAAGGTGAGTTTGTCTCTGTAAAGATGTCATCGAATGGTCCAGCAAGGTGGGTGTGTCTCTGCAAAGGTGTCATCGAATGGTCCAGCAAGGTGAGTTTGTTTCTGCAAAGGTTTCATCGAATAGTCCAGCAAGGTGAGTTTGTCTCTGTAAAGATGTCATCGAATGGTCCAGCAAGGTGGGTGTGTCTCTGCAAAGGTGTCACCGAATGGTCCAACAAGGTGAGTTTGTCTCTGCAAAGGTTTCATCGAATAGTCCAGCAAGGTGAGTTTGTCTCTGCAAAGGTTTCATCGAATAGTCCAGCAAGGTGAGTTTGCCTCTGCAAAGGTCTCATGGAATGGTCCAGCAAGGTGAGTTTTTCTCTGCAAAGGTGTCATCGAAAGGTCCAGCAAGGTGAGTTTGTCTCTGCAAAGGTTTCATCGAATGGTCCAGCAAGGTGAGTTTGTCTCTGCAAAGGTTTCATCGAATAGTCCAGCAAGGTGAGTTTGTCTCTGCAAAGGTTTCATCGAATAGTCCAGCAAGGTGGGTGTGTCTCTGCAAAGGTGTCATCGAATAGTCCAGCAAGGTGAGTTTGTCTCTGCAAAGGTGTCATCGAATAGTCCAGCAAGGTGAGTTTGTCTCTGCAAAGGTGTCATCGAATGGTCCAGCAAGGTGAGTTTGTCTCTGCAAAGGTGTCATCGAATGGTCCAGCAAGGTGAGTTTGTCTCTGCAAAGGTTTCATCGAATAGTCCAGCAAGGTGAGTTTGTCTCTGTAAAGGTGTCATCGAATGGTCCAGCAAGGTGAGTTTGTCTCTGCAAAGGTTTCATCGAATGGTCCAGCAAGGTGAGTTTGTCTCTGCAAAGGTTTTATCGAATGGTCCAGCAAGGTGAGTTTGTCTCTGCAAAGGTTTCATCGAATAGTCCAGCAAGGTGAGTTTGTCTCTGCAAAGGTTTCATCGAATAGTCCAGCAAGGTGAGTTTGTCTCTGCGAAGGTGTCATCAAATGGTCCAGCAAGGTGAGCATGTTTCTGCAAAGGTCTCATCGAAATCTCCAGCAAGGTGAGTTTGTCTCTGCAAAGGTGTCATCGAATAGTCCAGCAAGGTGAGTTTGTCTCTGCAAAGGTGTCATCGAATAGTCCAGCAAGGTGAGTTTGTCTCTGCAAAGGTTTCATCGAATAGTCCAGCAAGGTGGGTGTGTCTCTGCAAAGGTGTCATCGAATAGTCCAGCAAGGTGAGTTTGTCTCTGCAAAGGTGTCATCGAATAGTCCAGCAAGGTGAGTTTGTCTCTGCAAAGGTGTCATCGAATGGTCCAGCAAGGTGAGTTTGTCTCTGCAAAGGTGTCATCGAATAGTCCAGCAAGGTGAGTTTGTCTCTGCAAAGGTTTCATCGAATAGTCCAGCAAGGTGAGTTTGTCTCTGTAAAGGTGTCATCGAATGGTCCAGCAAGGTGAGTTTGTTTCTGCAAAGGTTTCATCGAATAGTCCAGCAAGGTGAGTTTGTCTCTGTAAAGATGTCATCGAATGGTCCAGCAAGGTGGGTGTGTCTCTGCAAAGGTGTCACCGAATGGTCCAACAAGGTGAGTTTGTCTCTGCAAAGGTTTCATCGAATAGTCCAGCAAGGTGAGTTTGTCTCTGCAAAGGTTTCATCGAATAGTCCAGCAAGGTGAGTTTGCCTCTGCAAAGGTCTCATGGAATGGTCCAGCAAGGTGAGTTTTTCTCTGCAAAGGTGTCATCGAAAGGTCCAGCAAGGTGAGTTTGTCTCTGCAAAGGTTTCATCGAATGGTCCAGCAAGGTGAGTTTGTCTCTGCAAAGGTTTCATCGAATAGTCCAGCAAGGTGAGTTTGTCTCTGCAAAGGTTTCATCGAATAGTCCAGCAAGGTGGGTGTGTCTCTGCAAAGGTGTCATCGAATAGTCCAGCAAGGTGAGTTTGTCTCTGCAAAGGTGTCATCGAATAGTCCAGCAAGGTGAGTTTGTCTCTGCAAAGGTGTCATCGAATGGTCCAGCAAGGTGAGTTTGTCTCTGCAAAGGTGTCATCGAATGGTCCAGCAAGGTGAGTTTGTCTCTGCAAAGGTTTCATCGAATAGTCCAGCAAGGTGAGTTTGTCTCTGTAAAGGTGTCATCGAATGGTCCAGCAAGGTGAGTTTGTCTCTGCAAAGGTTTCATCGAATGGTCCAGCAAGGTGAGTTTGTCTCTGCAAAGGTTTTATCGAATGGTCCAGCAAGGTGAGTTTGTCTCTGCAAAGGTTTCATCGAATAGTCCAGCAAGGTGAGTTTGTCTCTGCAAAGGTTTCATCGAATAGTCCAGCAAGGTGAGTTTGTCTCTGCGAAGGTGTCATCAAATGGTCCAGCAAGGTGAGCATGTTTCTGCAAAGGTCTCATCGAAATCTCCAGCAAGGTGAGTTTGTCTCTGCAAAGGTGTCATCGAATAGTCCAGCAAGGTGAGTTTGTCTCTGCAAAGGTGTCATCGAATAGTCCAGCAAGGTGAGTTTGTCTCTGCAAAGGTTTCATCGAATAGTCCAGCAAGGTGGGTGTGTCTCTGCAAAGGTGTCATCGAATAGTCCAGCAAGGTGAGTTTGTCTCTGCAAAGGTGTCATCGAATAGTCCAGCAAGGTGAGTTTGTCTCTGCAAAGGTGTCATCGAATGGTCCAGCAAGGTGAGTTTGTCTCTGCAAAGGTGTCATCGAATAGTCCAGCAAGGTGAGTTTGTCTCTGCAAAGGTTTCATCGAATAGTCCAGCAAGGTGAGTTTGTCTCTGTAAAGGTGTCATCGAATGGTCCAGCAAGGTGAGTTTGTCTCTGCAAAGGTTTCATCGAATAGTCCAGCAAGGTGAGTTTGTCTCTGCAAAGGTTTCATCGAATAGTCCAGCAAGGTGAGTTTGTCTCTGCAAAGGTTTCATCGAATAGTCCAGCAAGGTGAGTTTGTCTCTGCAAAGGTTTCATCGAATAGTCAAGCAAGGTGAGTTTGTCTCTGCAAAGGTTTCATCGAATAGTCCAGCAAGGTGAGTTTGTCTCTGTAAAGGTGTCATCGAATGGTCCAGCAAGGTGAGTTTGTCTCTGCAAAGGTTTCATCGAATGGTCCAGCAAGGTGAGTTTGTCTCTGTAAAGGTGTCATGGAATAGTCCAGCAAGGTGAGTTTGTCTCTGTAAAGGTGTCATAGAATAGTCCAGCAAGGTGAGTTTGTCTCTGCAAAGGTTTCATCGAATAGTCCAGCAAGGTGAGTTTGTCTCTGCAAAGGTGTCATCGAATGGTCCAGCAAGGTGAGTTTGTCTCTGCAAAGGTTTCATCGAATAGTCCAGCAAGGTGAGTTTGTCTCTGCAAAGGTTTCATCGAATAGTCCAGCAAGGTGAGTTTGTCTCTGTAAAGGTGTCATCGAATGGTCCAGCAAGGTGAGTTTGTCTCTGCAAAGGTTTCATCGAATAGTCCAGCAAGGTGAGTTTGTCTCTGCAAAGGTTTCATCGAATAGTCCAGCAAGGTGAGTTTGTCTCTGCAAAGGTTTCATCGAATAGTCCAGCAAGGTGAGTTTGTCTCTGCAAAGGTTTCATCGAATAGTCCAGCAAGGTGAGTTTGTCTCTGTAAAGGTGTCATCGAATGGTCCAGCAAGGTGAGTTTGTCTCTGCAAAGGTTTCATCGAATAGTCCAGCAAGGTGAGTTTGTCTCTGTAAAGGTGTCATCGAATAGTCCAGCAAGGTGAGTTTGTCTCTGTAAAGGTGTCATAGAATAGTCCAGCAAGGTGAGTTTGTCTCTGCAAAGGTTTCATCGAATAGTCCAGCAAGGTGAGTTTGTCTCTGCAAAGGTTTCATCGAATAGTCCAGCAAGGTGAGTTTGTCTCTGCAAAGGTATCATTGAATAGTCCAGCAAGGTGAGTTTGTCTCTGCAAAAGTCTCATCGAATGGTCCAGCAAGGTGAGTTTGTCTCTGCAAAGGTATCATTGAATAGTCCAGCAAGGTGAGTTTGTCTCTGAAAAGGTCTCATCGAATGGTCCAGCAAGGTGAGTTTGTCTCTGAAAAGACCTCATCGAATGGTCCAGCAAGGTGAGTTTGTCTCTAAAAAGGTCTCATCGAATGGTCCAGCAAGGTGAGTGCGACCTTCTAACATCCACGCGTGTTCAGTAGCACCTGCGCATGCACACGTCCCCATGCATGCACACATAATAATAATAATATTAACACTAACTGTAACAATTCTAGAGTGCCTGTATCCGTGACAATTTAAGCTCAGAGACGCAACTAACAAAATCATTTGGCGCAATCATAAACGGGTACACGCAAAAGTTGTCATTGGAGGATGACACCGCCGAAAATGTATGGTGGAAAAGGAATTTAAACAAATATGTATTGAGTTTTCATAAGAACATTTGATGTATTTTCAGAAGATTTAATTGTAATAGGGAGTTGATTCCAGATTGTTGCAGATGCAAATGTAGCAGATTAACTAAGTATGTCGGTTGTTGGGTAGAAATAGTACGATAGGTAACTCACGCACGTAAATGACCCTAATGTTACACACACAAACACGAATAAACACGCATAAACGTACACTCACACGCACGTACACACACTCCCGCACACACACTAGCTTAGCATTTTTCATTATTGTATTTGACAAATGCATGATTATCACCCAAACAAAAGTTAGCTTGACCTTCAATTTTAAACAGGAAGATGTATATTGTTAACATTATGTGTTTCGACATGTTACAATATTTCACCCATGTGGACTCTCTTTTGAAATATGCCTCTTTCTGGATAAATCACTAGTGTGATATTGTTTGCCTTGTTTGTATGTTATAATAATAAAAATAATACTTTTTTCTTTTTTATATAAATTAATATATATATCAAATACAATTTTCGTTTTAAGATGTA
>CBDHHR010000869.1:0-10982 GCA_965263245.1 Metamycoplasmataceae bacterium
TTTTGATTGAAAATAAAAAAATTTTAAATGTTCAATTATTTTTTTCGAAATTAAATGTTTTAATGTCTACTATTCGTCGAAACATGATTTTTATACTGCTACGGAACTTTAAAACTATTCTGAACTCATTTTTAAAAATTTCAAATTTTCATCATTTTCAACATAAAAAAATTTGATTTTCTTCGTAAAAATGCTTCCCCAGCGCATATTAAAGCATTTTTGACTGAAAATGAAAATTTTTAAATATTGAATTATATTTTTGAAATTAAAAGTTTTAGTGTCAACGTTTCGTCGAAACATGATTGTTGTACTGCTACGGAACTTATAAAGCAATTCTGAATTCATTTTTAACAATTTGAAATTTTCATTTTTTTCAACTTCAAAAAATTTAATAATGAGGTGCTTCTCCGAGTGACGAACCATACCGGACAAGTAGACAAAAAATCTACTTGGCCCGGCTGGGATGCGAACCCGCGACCTTCGGTTTACTAGTCCGTTTTTTTTTCAATTTTCATTTTTTAAACCTTCGGTTTACTAGTTATTTTTCTCTACTTGTCCGGTATGGTTCGTCACTCGGAGAAGCACCTCATTATTATTCTCCACCCGAGTTCACTGTCCCATAATAATCATTTAAATTTCAAAAAATTTGATTTTCTTTGTAAAATTGCTTCCCCAGGCAATATAAAGCATTTTTGACTGAAAATAAAAATTTTTATATTTTCAATTATTTCTTTAAATTTAAATTTGTTAATGTCTTCTTTTCGTCGAAACATGATAATTTTACTGCTGCGGAGCTTTTAAATCCATTCTGAACCTATTTTCAAAAATTTGAAATTTCGAGCATATTCAACTTCCAAAAATTTGTTTTACCTTGTAAAAATGCTTTCCTAGTGCATATAGAGCATTTTTAACAGAAAATAAAATTTCTTAAATATGGAATTGTTTTTTAGAAATTAAATGTTTTAGTGTCTACTTTCATCGCAACATGATTATTATACTGCTACGGGACTTATAAAGCAATTATGAACTCATTCTCAAAAATTTCAAATTTTCATCGTTTTCAACTTCAAAAAATTTGGTTTATCTTGTAAAAATGCTTCCCAGCGTATATAAAAGAATTTTTGACTGAAAAAAAAAATTTTAAATATTGAATTATATTTTTGAAATTAAATGTTTTAGTGTCTACTTTTCGTCGAAACATGATTATTATACTGCTACGGAAATTATAAAGAAATTCTTAACTCATTTTTAAAAATTTCAAATTTTTATTTTTTTCAACTTCAAAAAATTTGATTTTCTTCGTAAAAATGCTTCCCCAGCGCATATACAGCATTTTTGACTGAAAATAAAAATTTTTAAATGTTCAATTATTTTTTTCCAAATTAAATGTTTTAATGTCTACTATTCGTCGAAACATGATTTTTATACTGCTACGGAACTTTAAAACTATTCTGAACTCATTTTTAAAAATTTCAAATTTTCATCATTTTCAACTTCAAAAAATTTGGTTTCTCTTGTAAAAATGCTTCCCCAGCGTATATAAAGCATTTTTGACTGAAAATAAAAATTTTAAATATTGAATTATTTTTTTGAAATTAAATTTTTGAGTGTCTACTTTTCGTCGAAACATGATTATTATACTGCTACGGAACTTATAAAGCAATTCTGAACTCATTTTTAAAAATTTCAAATTTTTATATTTTTCAACTTCAAAAAATTTGATTTTCTTCGTAAAAATGCTTCCCTAGCGCAAATAGTGCATATTTGACTGAAAATAAAAATGTTTAAACGTTCAATTATTTTTTTCCAAATCAAATGTTTTAATGTCTACTATTCGTCGAAACATGATTTTTATACTGCTACGGAACTTTAAAACTATTCTGAACTCATTTTTAAAAATTTCAAATTTTCATTTTTTTCAACTTCAAAAAATTTGATTTTCTTTGTAAAATTGCTTCCCCAGCCAATATAAAGCATTTTTGACTGAAAATAAAAATTTTTATATTTTCAATTATTTCTTTAAATTTAAATTTGTTAATGTCTTCTTTTCGTCGATACATGATAATTTTACTGCTGCGGAGCTTTTAAATCCATTCTGAACCTATTTTCAAAAATTTGAAATTACGAGCATATTCAACTTCCAAAAATTTGTTTTACCTTGTAAAAATGCTTTCCTAGTGCATATAGAGAATTTTTAACTGAAAATAAAATTTTTTAAATATGGAATTATCTTTTAGAAATTAAATGTTTTTGTGTCTACTTTTCATCGAAACATGATTATTATACTGCTACAGAACTTATAAAGCAATTCTGAATTCATTTTTAAAAATTTCAAATTTTCATCATTTTCAACTTCAAAAAATTTGGTTTATCTTGTAAAAATGCTTTCCAGCGTATATAAAAGCATTTTTGACTGAAAATAAAACTTTTTAAATATTCAATTATTTTTTCTCAAATTAAATGGTTTAAAGTCTACTATTCGTCGAAACATGATTTTTATACTGCTACTGAACTTATAAAGCAATTCTGAACTCATTTTAAAATATTTCAAATTTACATCATTTCCATCTTCAAAAAATTTGGTTTACCTTGTAAAAAAGCTTCCCAGCGTATATAAAATCATTTTTGACTGAAAAAAAACTTTTTAAATATTGAATTATTCTTTTGAAATTAAAAGTTTTAGTGTCTACGTTTCGTCGAAACATGATTATTATACTGCTACGGAACTTATAAAGCAATTCTGAAGTCATTTTTAAAAATTTCAATTTTCATTTTTTTCTACTTCAAAAAATTTGATTTTCTTCCTAAAAATGCTTCCCCAGCGCATATAAAGCATTTTTGATTGAAAATAAAAAAATTTTAAATGTTCAATTATTTTTTTCGAAATTAAATGTTTTAATGTCTACTATTCGTCGAAACATGATTTTTATACTGCTACGGAACTTTAAAACTATTCTGAACTCATTTTTAAAAATTTCAAATTTTCATCATTTTCAACATAAAAAAATTTGATTTTCTTCGTAAAAATGCTTCCCCAGCGCATATTAAAGCATTTTTGACTGAAAATGAAAATTTTTAAATATTGAATTATATTTTTGAAATTAAAAGTTTTAGTGTCAACGTTTCGTCGAAACATGATTGTTGTACTGCTACGGAACTTATAAAGCAATTCTGAATTCATTTTTAACAATTTGAAATTTTCATTTTTTTCAACTTCAAAAAATTTAATAATGAGGTGCTTCTCCGAGTGACGAACCATACCGGACAAGTAGACAAAAAATCTACTTGGCCCGGCTGGGATGCGAACCCGCGACCTTCGGTTTACTAGTCCGTTTTTTTTTCAATTTTCATTTTTTAAACCTTCGGTTTACTAGTTATTTTTCTCTACTTGTCCGGTATGGTTCGTCACTCGGAGAAGCACCTCATTATTATTCTCCACCCGAGTTCACTGTCCCATAATAATCATTTAAATTTCAAAAAATTTGATTTTCTTTGTAAAATTGCTTCCCCAGGCAATATAAAGCATTTTTGACTGAAAATAAAAATTTTTATATTTTCAATTATTTCTTTAAATTTAAATTTGTTAATGTCTTCTTTTCGTCGAAACATGATAATTTTACTGCTGCGGAGCTTTTAAATCCATTCTGAACCTATTTTCACAAATTTGAAATTTCGAGCATATTCAACTTCCACAAATTTGTTTTACCTTGTAAAAATGCTTTCCTAGTGCATATAGTGCATTTTTAACTGAAAATAAAATTTTTTAAATATGGAATTATTTTTTAGAAATTAAATGTTTTAGTGTCTACTTTTCATCGAAACATGATTATTATACTGCTACAGAACTTATAAAGCAATTCTGAATTCATTTTTAAAAATTTCAAATTTTCATCATTTTCAACTTCAAAAAATTTGGTTTATCTTGTAAAAATGCTTCCCAGCGTATATAAAAGCATTTTTGACTGAAAATAAAAAATTTTAAATGTTCAATTATTTTTTCCAAATTAAATGTTTTAATGTCTACTATTCGTCGAAACATGATTTTTATACTGCTACGGAACTTATAAAGCAATTCTGAACTCATTTTGAAATATTTCAAATTTTCATCATTTTCATCTTCAAAAAATTTAGTTTACCTTGTGAAAATGCTTCCCAGCGTATATAAAATTATTTTTGACTGAAAAAAAAATTTTTAAATATTGAATTATTTTTTTGAAATTAAATGTTTTAGTCTACTTTTCGTCGAAACATGATTATTATACTGCTACGGAACTTATAAAGCAATTCTGAACTCATTTTTAAAAATTTCAAATTTTTATATTTTTCAACTTCAAAAAATTTGATTTTCTTCGTAAAAATGCTTCCCTAGCGCAAATAGTGCATATTTGACTGAAAATAAAAATGTTTAAACGTTCAATTATTTTTTTCCAAATCAAATGTTTTAATGTCTACTATTCGTCGAAACATGATTTTTATACTGCTACGGAACTTTAAAACTATTCTGAACTCATTTTTAAAAATTTCAAATTTTCATTTTTTTCAACTTCAAAAAATTTGATTTTCTTTGTAAAATTGCTTCCCCAGCCAATATAAAGCATTTTTGACTGAAAATAAAAATTTTTATATTTTCAATTATTTCTTTAAATTTAAATTTGTTAATGTCTTCTTTTCGTCGATACATGATAATTTTACTGCTGCGGAGCTTTTAAATCCATTCTGAACCTATTTTCAAAAATTTGAAATTACGAGCATATTCAACTTCCAAAAATTTGTTTTACCTTGTAAAAATGCTTTCCTAGTGCATATAGAGAATTTTTAACTGAAAATAAAATTTTTTAAATATGGAATTATCTTTTAGAAATTAAATGTTTTTGTGTCTACTTTTCATCGAAACATGATTATTATACTGCTACAGAACTTATAAAGCAATTCTGAATTCATTTTTAAAAATTTCAAATTTTCATCATTTTCAACTTCAAAAAATTTGGTTTATCTTGTAAAAATGCTTTCCAGCGTATATAAAAGCATTTTTGACTGAAAATAAAACTTTTTAAATATTCAATTATTTTTTCTCAAATTAAATGGTTTAAAGTCTACTATTCGTCGAAACATGATTTTTATACTGCTACTGAACTTATAAAGCAATTCTGAACTCATTTTAAAATATTTCAAATTTACATCATTTCCATCTTCAAAAAATTTGGTTTACCTTGTAAAAAAGCTTCCCAGCGTATATAAAATCATTTTTGACTGAAAAAAAACTTTTTAAATATTGAATTATTCTTTTGAAATTAAAAGTTTTAGTGTCTACGTTTCGTCGAAACATGATTATTATACTGCTACGGAACTTATAAAGCAATTCTGAAGTCATTTTTAAAAATTTCAATTTTCATTTTTTTCTACTTCAAAAAATTTGATTTTCTTCCTAAAAATGCTTCCCCAGCGCATATAAAGCATTTTTGATTGAAAATAAAAAAATTTTAAATGTTCAATTATTTTTTTCGAAATTAAATGTTTTAATGTCTACTATTCGTCGAAACATGATTTTTATACTGCTACGGAACTTTAAAACTATTCTGAACTCATTTTTAAAAATTTCAAATTTTCATCATTTTCAACATAAAAAAATTTGATTTTCTTCGTAAAAATGCTTCCCCAGCGCATATTAAAGCATTTTTGACTGAAAATGAAAATTTTTAAATATTGAATTATATTTTTGAAATTAAAAGTTTTAGTGTCAACGTTTCGTCGAAACATGATTGTTGTACTGCTACGGAACTTATAAAGCAATTCTGAATTCATTTTTAACAATTTGAAATTTTCATTTTTTTCAACTTCAAAAAATTTAATAATGAGGTGCTTCTCCGAGTGACGAACCATACCGGACAAGTAGACAAAAAATCTACTTGGCCCGGCTGGGATGCGAACCCGCGACCTTCGGTTTACTAGTCCGTTTTTTTTTCAATTTTCATTTTTTAAACCTTCGGTTTACTAGTTATTTTTCTCTACTTGTCCGGTATGGTTCGTCACTCGGAGAAGCACCTCATTATTATTCTCCACCCGAGTTCACTGTCCCATAATAATCATTTAAATTTCAAAAAATTTGATTTTCTTTGTAAAATTGCTTCCCCAGGCAATATAAAGCATTTTTGACTGAAAATAAAAATTTTTATATTTTCAATTATTTCTTTAAATTTAAATTTGTTAATGTCTTCTTTTCGTCGAAACATGATAATTTTACTGCTGCGGAGCTTTTAAATCCATTCTGAACCTATTTTCAAAAATTTGAAATTTCGAGCATATTCAACTTCCAAAAATTTGTTTTACCTTGTAAAAATGCTTTCCTAGTGCATATAGAGCATTTTTAACAGAAAATAAAATTTCTTAAATATGGAATTGTTTTTTAGAAATTAAATGTTTTAGTGTCTACTTTCATCGCAACATGATTATTATACTGCTACGGGACTTATAAAGCAATTATGAACTCATTCTCAAAAATTTCAAATTTTCATCGTTTTCAACTTCAAAAAATTTGGTTTATCTTGTAAAAATGCTTCCCAGCGTATATAAAAGAATTTTTGACTGAAAAAAAAAATTTTAAATATTGAATTATATTTTTGAAATTAAATGTTTTAGTGTCTACTTTTCGTCGAAACATGATTATTATACTGCTACGGAAATTATAAAGAAATTCTTAACTCATTTTTAAAAATTTCAAATTTTTATTTTTTTCAACTTCAAAAAATTTGATTTTCTTCGTAAAAATGCTTCCCCAGCGCATATACAGCATTTTTGACTGAAAATAAAAATTTTTAAATGTTCAATTATTTTTTTCCAAATTAAATGTTTTAATGTCTACTATTCGTCGAAACATGATTTTTATACTGCTACGGAACTTTAAAACTATTCTGAACTCATTTTTAAAAATTTCAAATTTTCATCATTTTCAACTTCAAAAAATTTGGTTTCTCTTGTAAAAATGCTTCCCCAGCGTATATAAAGCATTTTTGACTGAAAATAAAAATTTTAAATATTGAATTATTTTTTTGAAATTAAATTTTTGAGTGTCTACTTTTCGTCGAAACATGATTATTATACTGCTACGGAACTTATAAAGCAATTCTGAACTCATTTTTAAAAATTTCAAATTTTTATATTTTTCAACTTCAAAAAATTTGATTTTCTTCGTAAAAATGCTTCCCTAGCGCAAATAGTGCATATTTGACTGAAAATAAAAATGTTTAAACGTTCAATTATTTTTTTCCAAATCAAATGTTTTAATGTCTACTATTCGTCGAAACATGATTTTTATACTGCTACGGAACTTTAAAACTATTCTGAACTCATTTTTAAAAATTTCAAATTTTCATTTTTTTCAACTTCAAAAAATTTGATTTTCTTTGTAAAATTGCTTCCCCAGCCAATATAAAGCATTTTTGACTGAAAATAAAAATTTTTATATTTTCAATTATTTCTTTAAATTTAAATTTGTTAATGTCTTCTTTTCGTCGATACATGATAATTTTACTGCTGCGGAGCTTTTAAATCCATTCTGAACCTATTTTCAAAAATTTGAAATTACGAGCATATTCAACTTCCAAAAATTTGTTTTACCTTGTAAAAATGCTTTCCTAGTGCATATAGAGAATTTTTAACTGAAAATAAAATTTTTTAAATATGGAATTATCTTTTAGAAATTAAATGTTTTTGTGTCTACTTTTCATCGAAACATGATTATTATACTGCTACAGAACTTATAAAGCAATTCTGAATTCATTTTTAAAAATTTCAAATTTTCATCATTTTCAACTTCAAAAAATTTGGTTTATCTTGTAAAAATGCTTTCCAGCGTATATAAAAGCATTTTTGACTGAAAATAAAACTTTTTAAATATTCAATTATTTTTTCTCAAATTAAATGGTTTAAAGTCTACTATTCGTCGAAACATGATTTTTATACTGCTACTGAACTTATAAAGCAATTCTGAACTCATTTTAAAATATTTCAAATTTACATCATTTCCATCTTCAAAAAATTTGGTTTACCTTGTAAAAAAGCTTCCCAGCGTATATAAAATCATTTTTGACTGAAAAAAAACTTTTTAAATATTGAATTATTCTTTTGAAATTAAAAGTTTTAGTGTCTACGTTTCGTCGAAACATGATTATTATACTGCTACGGAACTTATAAAGCAATTCTGAAGTCATTTTTAAAAATTTCAATTTTCATTTTTTTCTACTTCAAAAAATTTGATTTTCTTCCTAAAAATGCTTCCCCAGCGCATATAAAGCATTTTTGATTGAAAATAAAAAAATTTTAAATGTTCAATTATTTTTTTCGAAATTAAATGTTTTAATGTCTACTATTCGTCGAAACATGATTTTTATACTGCTACGGAACTTTAAAACTATTCTGAACTCATTTTTAAAAATTTCAAATTTTCATCATTTTCAACATAAAAAAATTTGATTTTCTTCGTAAAAATGCTTCCCCAGCGCATATTAAAGCATTTTTGACTGAAAATGAAAATTTTTAAATATTGAATTATATTTTTGAAATTAAAAGTTTTAGTGTCAACGTTTCGTCGAAACATGATTGTTGTACTGCTACGGAACTTATAAAGCAATTCTGAATTCATTTTTTAAAATTTCAAATTTTCATTTTTTTCAACTTCAAAAAATTTGATTTTCTTTGTAAAATTGCTTCCCCAGCCAATATAAAGCATTTTTGACTGAAAATAAAAATTTTTATATTTTCAATTATTTCTTTAAATTTAAATTTGTTAATGTCTTCTTTTCGTCGAAACATGATAATTTTACTGCTGCGGAGCTTTTAAATCCATTCTGAACCTATTTTCACAAATTTGAAATTTCGAGCATATTCAACTTCCACAAATTTGTTTTACCTTGTAAAAATGCTTTCCTAGTGCATATAGTGCATTTTTAACTGAAAATAAAATTTTTTAAATATGGAATTATTTTTTAGAAATTAAATGTTTTAGTGTCTACTTTTCATCGAAACATGATTATTATACTGCTACAGAACTTATAAAGCAATTCTGAATTCATTTTTAAAAATTTCAAATTTTCATCATTTTCAACTTCAAAAAATTTGGTTTATCTTGTAAAAATGCTTCCCAGCGTATATAAAAGCATTTTTGACTGAAAATAAAAAATTTTAAATGTTCAATTATTTTTTCCAAATTAAATGTTTTAATGTCTACTATTCGTCGAAACATGATTTTTATACTGCTACGGAACTTATAAAGCAATTCTGAACTCATTTTGAAATATTTCAAATTTTCATCATTTTCATCTTCAAAAAATTTAGTTTACCTTGTGAAAATGCTTCCCAGCGTATATAAAATTATTTTTGACTGAAAAAAAAATTTTTAAATATTGAATTATTTTTTTGAAATTAAATGTTTTAGTCTACTTTTCGTCGAAACATGATTATTATACTGCTACGGAACTTATAAAGCAATTCTGAACTCATTTTTAAAAATTTCAAATTTTTATATTTTTCAACTTCAAAAAATTTGATTTTCTTCGTAAAAATGCTTCCCTAGCGCAAATAGTGCATATTTGACTGAAAATAAAAATGTTTAAACGTTCAATTATTTTTTTCCAAATCAAATGTTTTAATGTCTACTATTCGTCGAAACATGATTTTTATACTGCTACGGAACTTTAAAACTATTCTGAACTCATTTTTAAAAATTTCAAATTTTCATTTTTTTCAACTTCAAAAAATTTGATTTTCTTTGTAAAATTGCTTCCCCAGCCAATATAAAGCATTTTTGACTGAAAATAAAAATTTTTATATTTTCAATTATTTCTTTAAATTTAAATTTGTTAATGTCTTCTTTTCGTCGATACATGATAATTTTACTGCTGCGGAGCTTTTAAATCCATTCTGAACCTATTTTCAAAAATTTGAAATTACGAGCATATTCAACTTCCAAAAATTTGTTTTACCTTGTAAAAATGCTTTCCTAGTGCATATAGAGAATTTTTAACTGAAAATAAAATTTTTTAAATATGGAATTATCTTTTAGAAATTAAATGTTTTTGTGTCTACTTTTCATCGAAACATGATTATTATACTGCTACAGAACTTATAAAGCAATTCTGAATTCATTTTTAAAAATTTCAAATTTTCATCATTTTCAACTTCAAAAAATTTGGTTTATCTTGTAAAAATGCTTTCCAGCGTATATAAAAGCATTTTTGACTGAAAATAAAACTTTTTAAATATTCAATTATTTTTTCTCAAATTAAATGGTTTAAAGTCTACTATTCGTCGAAACATGATTGTTGTACTGCTACGGAACTTATAAAGCAATTCTGAATTCACTTTTTAACAATTTGAAATTTTCATTTTTTTCAACTTCAAAAAATTTAATAATGAGGTGCTTCTCCGAGTGACGAACCATACCGGACAAGTAGACAAAAAATCTACTTGGCCCGGCTGGGATGCGAACAAAAAATGGCCCGGCCGCGACCTTCGGTTTACTAGTCCGTTTTTTTTTCAATTTTCATTTTTTAAACCTTCGGTTTACTAGTTATTTTTCTCTACTTGTCCGGTATGGTTCGTCACTCGGAGAAGCACCTCATTATTATTCTCCACCCGAGTTCACTGTCCCATAATAATCATTTAAATTTCAAAAAATTTGATTTTCTTTGTAAAATTGCTTCCCCAGGCAATATAAAGCATTTTTGACTGAAAATAAAAATTTTTATATTTTCAATTATTTCTTTAAATTTAAATTTGTTAATGTCTTCTTTTCGTCGAAACATGATAATTTTACTGCTGCGGAGCTTTTAAATCCATTCTGAACCTATTTTCAAAAATTTGAAATTTCGAGCATATTCAACTTCCAAAAATTTGTTTTACCTTGTAAAAATGCTTTCCTAGTGCATATAGAGCATTTTTAACAGAAAATAAAATTTCTTAAATATGGAATTGTTTTTTAGAAATTA
>CBDHHR010000870.1:5000-10745 GCA_965263245.1 Metamycoplasmataceae bacterium
CTGTGTTGTTAGCGCCAAGATCAAATAAAACATTAATATTATTAGGAATGGTTTAAAACATATGACTTATTGTTCTCTTGGATTACAACATACGGACCGTTAAACATTCCACAAGATACATACTGGTCTTGCAGGAAGACCACCTTGATGCCATGTCACAATGCTCCGACGACATCCTTGTCATTGAACAGACACAGCGCCCTCTTCCGGACAATGCAGGTAAATACAACGACGGTCGAAAGTCGCCAGGTGGGGCTAATTTATATATCCACAATGGGGGTATTAAGTATGTTTTCTCGCGAGGAAGTGTATAAATAATATTAAGAAACATTGTTATCGATATATGTATCTAATGAATGGAATAACTGTACTCTGGTGTCTTATCCAATAATATGCTAGGAATAATCTTAGTTCGACATGGCGTTATATTAAATAAAATATATGTTTATCTCACTTAAAAAAATTAGTATGTTATAAATAAATAAATATATATATATATATATATATATATATATATATATATATATATATATATATATATATATATATATATATATTTATTTATTTATAACATACCGTTAAAGATAACATAACGCTAACGACAGAACAGTGCAGATCATACATAGCAAAACATATTTCACTCGTAGGTTTATTTTAAAGAATGGAACATATTATCCACTCTCTATACGAACACTAACACCGTGAATATGATTGAACTAAACTGACAAATACCTCAAAAGGGCGGATTTCACAGAGAGATAAAAGTGGATCCCCGATAAGCCACAAGCTTTCTTGTCCTACGGCAGAATGTAGTTTATGCTCAGCTTGATAATCTTGTTAAAACAAATTTAATTGTTTGCTGCTTCAGAAACGTCTCCGCGCGTTGGAGACGTCGGGGAAAGCGCCGAGCAGCCAGGACCAGACACGGGTGAGAAACCGGTGTCCCAACTCACCCCTGTCATCCCGGACACACCGACAGAGATAGCAGGCAGTCTTGGGGAAGACGCGGGTGAGCTGTCGGTCGACACGCCGACCGTTGTCGCTGCGGAGACTTCAGCGGACGTCTCCCCGGCTGAAGATGCCGGCAAGTCGGCGAAGGACGCGTCGGGTGACACGGGAGACATCCCACGCGAAGCTCCGGCCGAGGACAAGCCCGCCTTTGTCGTTCTGGAGACACCGACCGAAGCAGGGATCTACCCGTCCCCGTTGAAGACTGCCCCAGCTGTGTTGACGTACGAAGACGATAATGAATTGCCAATCGTACATCCGATAAAGACGCAGGAGAGAGACCAGAAAAGATCGCCACCGGTCGGTGCACCGAAGCCCGCAAAACCACAGAAGGCGAAACCCAAGCTCAAACCGAAGCCGAACAGAGTCGGACCGTCCAACGGAGCAGCGAGAGCTCGCGACGCGTCCAAGGTGAAATCGAACAAAGTCGCGCCAGAAAATGGCAAAAGTAGTGGCCGGCTCAACGGCGCAGAGCAGCCAAAAGCGGCGAGTTCCGTTCCACCGGAAGATAAGGTTACCAGCGAGTCGGACGTGCCCAGTGAACCCCCGGCCGTGTTCACGATATCAGCGGAAGGGATCGCAAACCCGGCATACATCGCGACACCGGAAGATGACGCTGAGTCGGAGGAAAAACGAAATGACGACGCAGTGAACGAAACAATCGTTTAGAGGATTATAGTAATAATGTGTCTGTTTACTGGCCAGTTTTATGCTAGGCATAGTAGTTATTGGCATTTATAATAATAATAATAATAACATAAAATACTAAGATAACTTCTGTTGCGCCCAAATAATTGGAAACTAAACGTAACAACATAGAATACACAACGTATCAAAATACCAATACTTTTATAACACAACTAATCGTTGATAATTGTTTTTAACTTATATTCAAGAACACATATGCATGTAATGATAACGAATTTGAACTGTTTTTACAAGCTTTAGTGATGCATAAATTACAATTAATGTTAACAATATTGTTGATATTTGCAGACGAGGAATGTAGGTTATGAATAGAAATGTCACGCCGTGTGATGTGATTCATAACAGATTATGTTATTGTGTGTGTAAATGTATATAAATATATTTTATGAATGTGTTTGACACGGTTGGCGCTTACAACTCACGTAGACTTTTTTATTTCGAAATGAGAAATAACTAAATAATGCATATTATATATAAAAACAAATTATAGACATGTTAAAGTAAAATATACACACTAGTATGCAAACGTTAGTTCACTTTTAATGACCTCTGATCTTTTAATCAGCGCTGCATTTTTAATAGCACAAAGTTAGTTATTTACAATTATTGACATTTCGCAATAAACACAGTGCCACTGAGGGCGTCAATGTTATGAATTCAAGAACAAAATAGTATAATGTTGATAGTATTGGCTTGTAGCTCCCTAAATGTGTGTAGTCAGACCACTTTAGATTTCCTCAGAGACTGCCATTATAACATTTCCTTTATTTCCAGCAAACATAGTCAGACAATTTACTTGGATATTTCACAGCACATTTAATCTCCATTAGCAGAGGTTCTGTGGAAAATACGTGCAATTCTCATACCGCAGTTTCCCACAAACCGCTTTCAAACCTGCCATCCTTTCGTTTCTGATACAACATACGGTGATTTGCGGTGACGCTGTCATCATTCTGAAATCACATGTATCTTTACGCAGATAAACATCGACTGAAGAATGTTATAATTTGACACCTCTGATACCACGCGGCAGATTAAAGTATAATTTCTACTTTCTCAACACTACACAAGGCCTCACATAAATTGACATTGACATGGTATTTTAATTGGGAACTCTTTCGAGTAAGGGCAGTCTTACCTCACCTGCGTAGTTACAACTTATTAATAACTCTTCACCAACAATTACAGCAAGCACACGTAGACCCTGTATTTAACATTCATAGCAACATCTAAGTACACCACTGGACAACAACATTAACGACGTCAGACATATTCAACTACGTGTACGCATGTTATTCGACGTTATTTAATTCACGTTGAACGGCTGGTATTAAGAAACGCCTCAGATTTCCGTCTCGGGAATTCCGTCATAGTTTCACTCCGTCCGCGGGTAGCGCCTCGGGTTGGTTGTCATGGCAACCACAGAAAGGGAGGACAAACTGTCTCATGGCCGGTGGACACAGCAAAAGAGCAGAATGTCCACTCTCTCCGTGCAACTGCCGGTCACGTGACTCAAGGTTGATAAACACCCCACGTCTTGTTCAGGTACTTGTAAAAAGGTTGACCCGGGAAGTACATAATGGCGCAGTATCCAATCATCTGTTCAAAGCGCGTTATTCTTTACTCTCTGGTACACCTGTTCAATCGAACACCATTCCGACTACTCTAAAAAGCATTCAGCCATGCTGCAATTATTGAGCGAAAACTATCGTTCACAAATATCCTCCATTGTCTATAGCCAGTTACATATTCATACATCTGAACGAACTGAAGCAATATACAGAGCAGGAACTTGCCCAAGATTCAACACTGGGTAATCTTCCAGTTAACTGGCTTACATTATTTGGGTCTTTTCAAAACGTTTTTATCACCTTTTCGATGTGCATGTGTTCGGAATGTCATTCTACATCACTTCCGATACAAAGAAGTCAGATATTATTTTTTAAATTGTGTCTTAAGCAATTTAATGCCGTAGAGTCGACGTAAATAAGCCGATGTCATAGGGCGGGAGGGGTTAATGCACTCCAGACGCATCACGACCGCAAAGCGATTTGCGAATATGTCCCCAAAACTAAGGCTACATCATAAATTTTTATTCTGTATAATGCAGATTTATTTGTTTTAAACCTAAATTTATTTACACAATATTACTAATTGTTTTTTATTTCGACTTTGCAATGCACACGCAATACATCACCTTTGCGGCTCTGATGCGTCTGGCATGCGCCAACTGCTCGCGCCCTGTTACATCGCCTTATTTACGTCGACTCGACGGCATTAAATTGATCTAAAACACAATAAAAAATATAATGTCTTACTTCTTTGTATCGGAAATGATGTAGAATGACATTCCGAACACATACATATCCAAATATTTCGTAAAACCGTTTTGAAAAAGCCTTACTAGTTTAGGCCAGTTAACTGGAAGATTACCCAACACCGCAGCGTAATATTCGATCCCGGGTTCAAAGTCCAAGCCTCTAACCACTGCACCACAGCGATACTTTTCTAAAGCGACCAAGTTGTAATCTTACTGCTAGATTAAACATCCACATACATATCCGCCAAATCGCTGTCAACACGTCAGAAATATAATTTTTGTAAATGTCACGAAACAAACGAACATTTAGATTGTAAACGGTGACAAGAATTTGGGCACGACCGTGGTTTCCGCCATCTACATCGCAGACCGGAAGAAGTAACACTAATTCGGTGAACTTCCTGCTAATGATTTCCTCCCCGGCTTGAAAGGATGATTCCTGTTGATAACAGGAAAGGACAGGTCACTTCAAAGACGCGTAGCTCATTCTAGAATTGTCGCGGCTCACACTTGAAGTAAGTAGTGTCCTTTTCGACGATTCTGTAGCAGATATGTTACCAACAACATTATCAACAACGACTAACATAGTATATAATGTTCTTCACCAAATGACTTCTTTCCATCTCTCTGAGATGTCATGTTTTCTACAGCATCGAATGTGTTGATTATGCTATCATACATCTGCAATCAACATTAGTTCCCACGCGTAACAAGACGACTACGCTATTTCACAGATGAGTCTGGTGAACTTATGCAACCGCAATTTGCAAAGTTTATCAAGTCGGTGCCAGCGCAACTGTAATCGTCCTCGCCTATGTCGTTCGCAGCGCCAGAGAACAAATCACTTACCGGTCATCTCCGACTCACAACGTTACTAAACAAAAGAGTGGGCGCTTGTTCAGAACATAGTCGTTGCCAACATGAAACAATCACTTACATAACTACCTCAAGCGCACCGGGCCACCTTTGCCTTCTAACTAGTGTGGTTCCCGCATAGAGATGTGCCACTTTCTACATTCTCTAGCTCGGATCTTGTTCGCCACAGTTGCGTGGTCAACATAGGCCTATCGTTGCGATGTCGACCAATGGCCGTTACCCGAAGTGCCGATTTCTCTTCTTCACGCACGGCTTCCGTCGGCCACACTTGGCACTGTGAAAAGCAAAAGGTGACGTCTCTCCTATATAACTCGACGCAGTGACGTTGGCGACCATCGCTTCAGGCGACCTTACCGTTATTGCGTGGCGCGCTCAGCTACTTGTGAATGACCACGGGCGAAATGGCAGAATGCGAGTTGGCAGTGCGCGGGCAGGATACATAAAACGTGCCGATGTACAGCAGAATGCAAATACAAATGGGACATCGACTGTTCGGGAATGCTAAGTTGGTGTTACCTGTGTAGGCGACTACCAAGGATGACAGCGGGTAGGGCCAAAGCCCACACATTTTCTTTATTCCGTCGACAGTGACCGCGCCGAACTGAAATGACGTCACAGTAACCAACCGGAAATGAAGTTATAATAATGTAGTCACGATTGAAATGCACGTAACGTGTTCTCGCAAAACATTAGGTAGTGGCTTCTTGCTAATCACTCACGTACAAATACAAATTTTTGGCTGCTCTTATGTGGAATAACGTTTATGTTTAGTAGGTTTAGGATTAGGGTTAGGGTTAGGTTGAAGGTACTTTTGACAAGATTGACATTAGGTG
>CBDHHR010000871.1:0-5000 GCA_965263245.1 Metamycoplasmataceae bacterium
AATCACAGTGCCGTGTGTATATGGTTGAAACTACCGAAAATGTCTCCAGTAAGTTTTTTAAATGTGAAAAATTACATTTCAATATATTTGAAAATGTTTGCTTCTATGTGAAAGTATATATGTTGAACGTCTAGGAACAATCTTTCTTCTCATCCAATCTATCATTGTTTTATTGCACCAGCCTGTCAAACCATGATGATTTTCCGTCTTTTTTCTCCAATATATCCTACGTTATCCGCCACCTTGTCGTACTAAATATGCGTGGATATACTTAAAATTAACAATTAATAAATGAAAAATTCGCGTACTGCAACCTGATATCATGGTTATGAAGACTGTAGAACTGATTCAGGCTCAGATTATTTTAAACATGAGAATAAATTTTTGCAAAATGTGAGTTTATTTTGAAGATGTAGAAAGTGTGTAGTTGCAAATGTTGTCTGTTTTCCAAAAGCCACAATTATTGAATTAAGTAGGCCACGTAAATGCTTTTGGTATGCTGTCTTGCATGGGGATCTTGTCTTCAACTGCATCAAAATAGTCCTCGTCTCGACAAACCATGTGGTAGATGGCGGGGCTTTCCGCAAAGAAGGCCCGTGGATAACGTAGAATACAAATATTTCTGATTTGTTTGTGCGCAATATAGACACGTTTTACATATGTAATATAATGAAAACTTAATTGTTTTTGGAGCTAGTTAAATACATAATACCTTGGTATAATTGTTATTAAAATGGTTCAGACATTTGTGTTAAATATATGCATGAATGAAATTAAGCAACTACATCGTGATAGTGTGTTCATTCAATCCTCAACAGTGATACAATACACAATATATTATATCACTTAATATTTATTTTGACATCTGGAGCTTTTATGGAAACATCAACAACTGAAACGTCGCGATGAAGTAGCGTAATCATCATGACAAAATAATGTGCACACTGCAGCATGCGGATAACATAGAATACATACGAATGCAGTAATTTCTTATCATTGATCTATTGAAAGATACTGTTAAATATAAGATTACCTGAACACATACTCAAAGTGTTGCAGCACATATGTAACATTTCATAGCACAGGTATACGTGTTCATGTTTCAGTAATCCCATTTCCTGATAACGTAGAATACAACATAATAGTGTGCATTCTGGCAGCATTTTAACATTAAACAGGGATACAACTGTCGTTGCTAAATGCAAACTTATCTTTGGTTTTGCAAATTGTGTGTTAGACCCGCAGCAGAACCACTTTCGTTTGAATCTGGCCTAAACGTTGCCGTAAGATCGCCATGGAATGTGTTACATTGCTTCCTTCCCCGCGATAACGTAAAATACCGGATAACGTAACATACATCATTTGGTATTATTGAACCATATATGATTAAATTAGGTATGTATATCATGCACAACTTTTATTTCACAAACTAAATACGGTAATCTCGTATAGCATACCTTGAATATAAACTCGGGAAAGAAAATTATGTCACGTGGTCTCTACATTATGCACGACTTATATTTCACAAAGGAAACAAGGTACCCTCATATATTATACCTTAATTGTATACTGGGGAAAGCACGTATATGATAAAAGTGGATAACGTAGAATACATTCTTATCGAGGACGCTGTTTTTCTGCCACTTTGATGTCTTCTGACGATCAGAACAATTACTATGCTCATGGCTTTTGTTTTTAGGTGACCACCCCATGTATATGTGTTAAGCAGACATACTTTCCAATTAGATAGCACTTCATTGGTACACAGTTATGATATAAATTATGCAAATAACGTAAAATATATGACTTTTGTGGACAAGTTATACACGTGTGTAACGTGAGGAAAATAGATACGAATATTTTAGAGAACATCATAAAATAATAGGTATGTATAAATAGAATGAACTAAAACGTGTAGTTAACCAGCTAACAGTTACTGAATATTACAATTACCATCCTTATTAATACTACCCTTTGCTATGGACAAGCCAAAATTGGATTGTTGGTGTGTTTCGTTGGCACAAACTCATATAAATTATCATGCCACCATGAAAACACAACTATCTCAAGAATGAGCAAGCCGAGCTCGATTACACTAAGTTATTTATATTCCTATTAAAGTCATACCACAGATTTTATAGACCAAAGACACAGTATTTGCTACTGGAGACATTTTCGGTAGTTTCAACCATATAATAAAAAATAAGGAAGTTATCGGCACCTATGTAATGATACTGTGTGTTGCATATACAATTAATAGTAGTAAAACAATGAATTCTAGAAGTACGTGGCTAAGAAGGTACTTATGGTAAATTACAACGTTTTGATACAGAACATGTATATTAGTTCACAATGAATCGCTTTAATTGTAGCCCGAAGCGACGGTGCTGGCCACCAACTTCACCGTGCATGACCAGTTAACGTACAACATATCAGCGACACTCATTCCCGGAAACATATTTATTTACACCTTGACCATCAAGAGAATTAACATGTGGCTAAGCGGCATTTACACCTGCGAGAATGATCACATAGCGCCGACGAGCGGAGGCTGCGTGAGCGTGTTTGTTTCCGGTAGGCGAACTTCCGGTATCCGCCATGTATAGTAGAGGCTAATCACGACTTAGGAGTGGCGGCCGACTGTGTAATCATTCGATATGTAGCCATATCGTTTAGCATAACTAACCCTAACAACTGTTTTACTGTAGACGCATTAAACTATCCCCTAATTACGTATGGTCATTGCATAATTTATTTCCACCTCTGAAAACACACACACACACACACACACACACACACACACACACACACACACACACACACACACACACACACACACACACACACACACACACACACACACACACACACACACACACACACACACACACACACACACACACACACACACACACACACACACACACACACACACACACACACACACACACACACACACACACACACACACACACACACACACACACACACACACACACACACACACACACACACACACACACACACACACACACACACACACACACACACACACACACACACACACACACACACACACACACACACACACACACACACACACACACACACACACACACACACACACACACACACACACACACACACACACACACACACACACACACACACACACACACACACACACACACACACACACACACACACACACACACACACACACACACACACACACACACACACACACACACACACACACACACACACACACACACACACACACACACACACACACACACACACACACACACACACACACACACACACACACACACACACACACACACACACACACACACACACACACACACACACACACACACACACACACACACACACACACACACACACACACACACACACACACACACACACACACACACACACACACACACACACACACACACACACACACACACACACACACACACACACACACACACACACACACACACACACACACACACACACACACACACACACACACACACACACACACACACACACACACACACACACACACACACACACACACACACACACACACACACACACACACACACACACACACACACACACACACACACACACACACACACACACACACACACACACACACACACACACACACACACACACACACACACACACACACACACACACACACACACACACACACACACACACACACACACACACACACACACACACACACACACACACACACACACACACACACACACACACACACACACACACACACACACACACACACACACACACACACACACACACACACACACACACACACACACACACACACACACACACACACACACACACACACACACACACACACACACACACACACACACACACACACACACACACACACACACACACACACACACACACACACACACACACACACACACACACACACACACACACACACACACACACACACACACACACACACACACACACACACACACACACACACACACACACACACACACACACACACACACACACACACACACACACACACACACACACACACACACACACACACACACACACACACACACACACACACACACACACACACACACACACACACACACACACACACACACACACACACACACACACACACACACACACACACACACACACACACACACACACACACACACACACACACACACACACACACACACACACACACACACACACACACACACAACGTACACGAATCGTATTAGGCGAAATTGTGAACGACGCACAATAGTCATCATTAGAGCAATATATCTCGGAAGCCTCGCGCATAATTTGATAGGGATAACCAAACCAAAATTCCCTTGGACAGTCGTAGTATATTTGAATGTGCATGCGCCAGTGACGTAAGCGGCTTACATCACTCTTGTGCCTCAAGACGGCAGCACCCTGAATCCAAGACAGCATGTTTTTGGTACAATTGTACGATAATGACTTGTTTATTAACGATCTTTGTGCACAATTACTACGCACAACCAATATGTTATTGACATGTAAATACATAGGCCCTACTGTGAACCTCTCACTGACTGGAGAATCCCTTTAACCAAAATATACGTTGCAGAAAAGTACCCGCGTTGTCGGAATAACGTCAGCCACGTCGCCATCGCCGAACAGTTCGTGCTAGTGGAGTGTACGCTCGAATACACGGGCACATTCGCACCCACCATTGACCTCTACTTAAACGCTCGCCTGAACGCGACGACGGACACAAACCGAACGAGAGAGGGACAGGCGCGCTACGGGTGCGACCTCGGTACTTCGTTGTGTGCGTGCGTGCGTGCGTGCGTGCGTGCGTGCGTGCGTGCGTGCGTGCGCGCGCGTGTCACGAGTGTGTGCGTGAATGTGTGCGTGACTGTGGGCGCGTGTACGGGGCTTTG
>CBDHHR010000871.1:10000-14398 GCA_965263245.1 Metamycoplasmataceae bacterium
CAAAGTTGCAGTAGTTTATGAAACAGGAATTCTCGGCGGATAAGCCTCGATTATTCAGGCTCCGTTAGGTGGCAGCACTTTTTAGTTTAGATACCATTCAAAAGCCAGCTAAGTGACCAGACTATCTTATCGGCGAAGTCACGCCGCCGAGCGAGAGTCGGTTCAACGAGATTTTCTGCCAGGCGGATGTGAGGGGCTGAAAGTGCTGCCACCTCACGGCGCCTGGGTAATCAAGACTAGATAAGGACGCGGTCGTGGTTCGATTGCAGGGAACCCGAATGCCTTCAAGTGGGCGGTGTCAATCGCTGGCTGCCTGGCGGCTCTACTCACTGTGTACGTCATCCTGATGACGTGCTGCTACTATGAGCGGCCGCTGCGTGGGAAGATGGGTGAGTGGACATTGCAGTTGTCAACATTTAGGTGGAGCGTCGACTAATAGAACCCGGGTTCGGACCTGTGCTGTCGTGTCATACCTTGGGCAAGTTTTCTTTTCATTCTACGTTGCTCCAGTTCACGAATATATGAATGAGTACCCAGTGGTGGATGTTTCTGTGAGAATAGTCTTCGCGCACTAATTGCAGTGTGGCTGGATGCTTCCTAGAGGAGTCGATATGGTGTTCGATTGGACAGATCTGCCAGGGAGTAAAGTGTAAAGGGTTTCTAACAAACCTGATGATTGGGTACAGCGCTATATAAGAATATATTCAAAAGTAAGGGTACTTTTACGCGTATTCATTATCTACGTAATAATAATAATAATAATAATAATAATAATAATAATAATAATAATAATAATAATAATAATAATAATAATAATAATAATAATAATAATAATAATAACATCAACAATAATATAAAAAAGTACTTATATAACGCCAGCTCAATTGAAAATGGCTCTCGTGCGCTGTACATATATACGCAAATATAAAATAGAGTTATATAAAAAAAGAGAAACTAACAAACATTTTAAAGTATAAAATATAGCCTCAGATTTGATTTATTTGTTATTTGAATTGTGTTATTTATTCAACATAGTCAACATAATCAATATGGATATTTTAAACAGAAAAAAAATAGTAAACATGTACATAATAAACAACACCTCTAATTACAGTCGAACAAAGAACGTATAATGAACAAAACTGAACAGTAAGAAAACGTTGAAGGGAATAGCAAGAAGTAACAAACTTATAAATGGCATTCCCCTTAATGAACAATTGTACATGTAAAATATACTCACAATAAATCACTATCTAGACGACTAGCTAAAATGGCAGTAGATGTGTAACACCTACAACAACCAACAGTAAATACAGGAGACAAATAAAGAGAGAAATCATTGGGATTTTTATAATAGATACACATATACGAAGATATATATTTTACAATTTAAGCAAGGTGACCGACCATAGAGTGCTACAAAACCGTGTTTTCTGCCGACAGCTCACATCACGAAGATGTGGCGGGCGGAGGCACACATCGGCGAGAGCTTCTACCCGCTGCCCGACGAGCTCTACTCGGGGGACTTCGACTATGACGACTTCCTCAACGACGAAGACTACCTCGCCGACGACGTCGAGAGGGCGCGACGGAAACTGAGGAAGAAAAAGCGAGGAAAGGGCGACTCGGACGCGGGGAAGTCGTCGGACGATGACGACAGGAGGACACCGGCCGTGACTGCGTCGGGAGAACACACTAAGTTATCGCGACCACTTCGCCGGAAGAAGCGACGGCAGGCGATCGTTGAGAATATCACTACGCCGGTCCCAGAGCAGCAGCTTCCGGCGCCGGTGACGGGGATGATGCGCCAGATTGGGATGGTGATGATGGGCATACCCGAGCTGATTGCGTTGGACCGCCCGACGGGCAGCCGGACGTCGCTCCAACCGGAAGACAACCGGGAGCTTCCGGCGAAGCAGTCGAGCCACAGCCAGACAACCGTGACGGAGGCAGCGGAAAAACCAAAAGGCCGCCAGAAGTCCGTTCAGACTCGTGGTCACCGGAAGTCGAGTCACGAGCGAGGGCAACGCGGTCCCAACCAGTCCTCTGGTCGTGACCTGGTTGTCCCCCCGCATGGTCACGCCAAACCCCTCTCCCAACTGTCCGTGCCACAGTTGACCGTGACGGATCTCTTGACCTACTGGGTGGGCGGAATTGGCGGGCTCGGTAGGGTTGTTAGCGGTGACGATGGCGACGACGAAGGTAATGCAGGTAGTGCAGGTCATGCAGGTATTGTTGACAACGCAGCTAATGCAGTTAGTACAGATAACGCAGGTTTTGTTGGCAACGCAGGCAATGCAGATAATGCTGATAACGTTGGTAATGCATTTAGCACAGATAGTGCAGGTAATGCAAGTAATGCAGGTAATGCGAGTAGTTCAAGTGGTCGCAACGAATCCGCCCATCCACCCTCGGCACAAGGCAACGTGACTGACATGGTGACCAACTGGGTCGGTGCTCTTGGCGGCGTTGGTGCCACCGATCGCGAAGACGACGAAGACAACGCCGGTAGTGCGCGTGACGTAGGCGACGTACGCGACGTAGATGACGTACGCAACGTAGGTGACGTAGATGATGTGCGTGACGTAGGTGACGTGCATGACGCAGGTAACGCAGACGTTGCAGGTGACTCAGAAAGCGCAGGTAACGTAAATGACGCAAGCACTGCAGACACTGCAGGCATTGCAGATATCACGACGAATGCAAGTAGCACTGGCTTTGACGATATTGCTGGTAATGACAGTAGCACAGGTAGTGCTGCTAAAGCCGGACATGACGACATCGACACAGGACATGACGTCGTCGACAGTCATGGAGCTACTGGCGAGAAAGCCGAACGTGTTCCAGGCGCAAAGGGAACGGTTCCGGGTCGCGAGCCACGTGGTCACCGGAAGCCAAACAAGTCTTCCGGTCATATCAAGATTAACCGGCCTCGCGGTCACGGCAAAGCCTTCCACCCGCCCAGGGTACCAGACGACCTGGTCACCGTGACTGACCTCTTGACCTACTGGGTTGGCGGACTCGGCGGTCTCGGTAGGGTCAACAGCGACGACGAAGGAACCGCGGGGCCTAGACATCCTAAAACTCGGGATCGACACAAGACGTCGCCGAAGTCACATACCTTAAAATTACCGTCATCACCGACGCAGACCCCGTCTCAGACCCAACAACTCTCGTCGTCGTCGTCGCAGACCCTGAAACTAACGCCATCCTCATCAGAAATCCCCAAACCATCTCCATCGCAGATCCACCCACCAGAAGCACAACCCTCAACTCAGTCCCTGAAACCGGCTTCACCAACGCCTCAAGATCTTGACCGATATCTCACACCACCGTCTCCTCTGACACTTGACCGAACCACGGAGTCTCCGCCGCCTACGACGGCCCCTCCCGAGCCGCCGCGGTCAGCGAGGACGTAACTTCAAGGGCGCCGTCGACGAATAGCGATGGCGACGAGGCGCAGGGCCAAGGTCGGAGCCGCGGCTGCGTCGCCCCACTGCAGCGGCCACGTCGAAGTCTCCGCCGGAATCCGCGGGAGGAGAGACCGTCGCGTCATGCGCACTTCGACAAGTCCTCCGACACTTCCTCCGACTGACGATCGTTGCGCTGCACTTGTCGTGTAGTGTCGTGTACGTGTGCGTTATGTAAGCAATACATACATAAAAAATTATATACATATCATATATATATTCTCAGAGAAGTCGACGTGGTGTTTGATTGAACAGGTCTGCCAGGGAGTAAAGTGTAAAGCACTTTGATCCAGATAAGGGGCTATATAAGAACTTTCATATATATATATATATATATATATATATATATATATATATATATATATATATATATATATATATATATACATACATACATATAAGACAGGTTTTGTCTTTGAAATAACTAATAAGAGTCACACAAATAATTGATCGATGGGAGACTTGGTAGTGACAAATATATATATATATATATATATATCTGTCACTACCAAGTCTCCCATCGATCAATTATTTGTGTGACTCTTACTAGTTATTTCAAAGACAAAACCAGTCTTATCCAGTTCGCTTTCACAGGTCGTACATCAAGTGATTTGTTTTTTAATGTTGACTCTCCACGAGGAAATGTTAATCTTGCATCGTTTGAACAAACCACAGCAACGAAGTGATGGGAAATAATCTTGTCTACTTCATGTAAATCTTGTGATTTTGACCCATTCCCGCTCCTGAAATCACTGCATTGGCTTTCTGTGCAATACCAAGTTATTTTCAAAATGTGTACAATTGCTTATCAAGCTTTTTTTCTACACAACCATCTATTATATGTATTCGAGGCTCACTCCAGAAAGGAATGCAAGACAAGTAGTATCCTTGTCTACATTCCTCGGATGAAGACGGGAGCTGGATCCCG
>CBDHHR010000872.1:5000-12587 GCA_965263245.1 Metamycoplasmataceae bacterium
AACGTAAAATTTGGCGCATGCGTATAAGGAGACAACATTGCCAGGAAGTTGCGCATTGCGCAGCTGTGAGTTCGCATAGTTAGTGGTCACGTGATTGTTGTTTCCGCCCAACAACGAGCAGGATGTAAGATGAATGCGAAGTCGAAGTGGATTAGCGGTAGATTAGTTTTCCATTTTTCGTCGTTTTCTCTGTCGTCGTCTGTGTTGGTTCGTTCTTGATACAATTATCATTAATTCGTTTCAAGGTTGTTGTAGTAATCGGCCACGATGACATCGAGATGTGGACTACAAGCTGTACAACGCTTTCGACACGGCCATCGGATTGGAATTCGAAGAGGCTTTCTTAGCGAACGTCGATCGAACGGGAAGAGACTTCACATTCGGATCAAGCTGAGGAAACGGCTGTTAAGCCTAAGAGAAAGTGACTTTATTCGTATTTATCAGAATTTAAATGTTAGCGTTTGATGAGGTGTAGATTGTTGTAAATTATTTTAGGTAACCATGGTCGGGAGGAGAGTAAACTCCTTTCGCTGTTGAAGCATTGGAAAATCACACCTCCTCCTCCCCGAAAGGGGTTTGAGGTTGGGTGGCCGGTTTGCAGATTCCTTCGTTGACTTACACGCCGTCTTCAACTGTTAGTTATTTTAATAAGATATCGTTTATATCTTATCAAAATGACTGATTAATTGGTGACGGTGCATTTTTCGTCATTCGATGTATGTTTCGTTAAGTAATAAAACTAAAAAAACAAAGACATTATGTGATTTTTTAGAAGCGTTGTGTAATCGATCGAAATATGTGTAGACTTATAGAGCGAAATGACGAATCCCAAAGTGCACCTTAACAAACATTATACAGGTATTGTTCTTCATGCAATCTATTCTGAGTCTTGGAAACAATCTGCCAGTTGAGATGTGTGTACAAACTTCGCAGAGTGATAGCTTCCAGCGAATCCTCATCCATACGTTACATTCAACACTGTGAAGTCCGAGAAAACACCAGGTCGATTGTAATACAATATTTCAGGGTCGGGTGAGCAAGTTAAGCTCGAAATGTTTTCATCAGAATAGCGTACCTGATACACGCTTTGAAGCTGAAGTGCCTCCATCGCATATACGTTCTTCCATGGACATTCACGTGTTTTGGAGGTCGCCATGAACAGGTACCAAATGCATCACTTCCTCCGCAGTGTCGCCGTCTTGTCTCACGATTTTAAAATCTGACGAGCGAGAAACTGTAAACGTCGCCGCGAAAAACGACAACACCTCCCAGTCCGATAGGTGACCTATCGTATCCTGCTGAAGTTACGCCTCAACCCGCCCAATTTTAGTTGTGTCCTCCTTCATAAGACTGCCCAGCTGTTTTTATGTAGCCAGCGGAATATCACAGCTGCCAAACCATGACTGATGTCAGTGAGTTTTCTGTTGGTACAGGTGTCACATAATTTGGTGGTGTCATCATGATGAATTCTTCTCTGGTTCTAGTAGAAATTATAGGATGTCAAGGTGGAAAACTATTTCTTGGAAAATGTGGTATGGTAATTTTACAAATTTTCCTGGCCACATTTGTCAGTGCATTATAAAGATGCAGCGATATTTTAGATAATGTTCTGAACATATTTTCAGATTTTGAAGGATTGCTGAAATAGATGTACGTAGGGAAATCAAAAGTGGTCTCAGCCCGTATTTGTTCCTTACAAATGTCCACACTCAGGTGGGCGTGCGCAAACAAGCGCACTGTCTTGTACACATGCTTGTATACGTAAAGGTAAGTTCTTATACATTTTAGCGCAGTATCCAGTTCTCTGGAATGCCAAAGCGCTCCACACTTTACTTCCCTGGCAGTCCTGTTCAATCAAGCAACATCTCAACTTGGCAACAAAACATTCACCCACGCAGCAATTAAAGCGCGAAGGCTGCTCATACACATAAACACCACAGTCTATAGCCATGCAATCCTTTATACTGCTGTGTGAACTAGAGCAATGTAGATGAAATAACTTCGCTCTGAATTTGTTCCGTGTTTTTACTGGCGGGATAGTCTCCCAAAACTATACTTTCAACGGTAAAAGACAAGTGTTGTAAAAAGACAAATACACGCACGAACGTGAACGCACACGCGAACGCACACATACAGGAAACGTAAAATTTGGCGCATCGTATAAGGAGACAACGTTGCCAGGAAGTTGCGCATTGCGCAGCTGTGAGTTCGCATAATTAGTGGTCACGTGATTGTTGTTTCCGCCCAACAACGAGCAAGGTGTAAGATGAATGCGAAGTCGAAGTGGATTAGCGGTAGATTAGTTTTTCCATTTTTCCGTCGTTTTCTCTGTCGTCGTCTGTATTGTTTCGTTCTTGATATATTCATCATTTATTCGTGCCAAAGCGTTCCACACTTTACTTCCCTTGCAGACCTGTTCAATCAAGCACCATCTCAACTTGGCTACAAAACATTCAGCCACGCAGCAATTAATGCGGAAGGCTGCTCATACACACAAACACCACAGGCTATAGCCATGCAATCCTTTATACTGCTGTGTGAACTAGAGCAATGTAGGATGAAATAACTTCGCTCTGAATTTGTTCCGTGTTTTTACTGGCGGGATAGTCTCCCAAAACTCTACTTTCACCGGTAAAAGACAAATGTTGTAAAAAGACAAATACACGCACGAACATGAACGCACACGCGAACGCACACACACAGGAAACGTAAAATTTGGCGCATGCGTATAAGGAGACAACGTTGCCAGGAAGTTGCACATTGTGCAGCTGTGAGTTAGCATAATTAGCGGTCACGTGATTGTTATTTCCGCCCAACAACGATCAGGATGTAAGATGAATGCGAAGTCGAAGTGGATTAGCGGTAGATTAGTTTTTTTCTCAATTTTTTCGTCGTTTCTCTGTCGTCGTCTGTGTCGGTTCGTTCTTGATACAGTTATCATTAATTCGTTTCAATGCTGTTGTAGTAATCGGCCACGATGACATCGAGATGTGGACTACAAGCTCTACAACGCGTGCGACATGGCCTTCGGATTGGAATTCGAAGAGGCTTTCTTAGCGAACGTCGAGCGAACGGGAAGAGAAGTGACAGTGACTTTATTCTTAATTATCGGACTTTAAATGTTAGCGTTTGATGAAGTGTAGATTGTTGTAAATTATTTTAGGTAACCATGGTCGGGAGGAGAATAAATCCCTTTCGCTGCTGAAGCATCAGAATTAATGACAATTGTTTCAAGAACGAACCAATACAGACGACGACAGTGAAAACGACGAAAAAAATGAAAAAACTAACCTACCGCGAATCCACTTCCACTTCGCATTCAACTTGCACCCTGCTCGTTGTTGGGCGGAAACAACAATCACGTGACCGCTAATTGTGAGAATCCGCAGATGCGCAAAGCGCAACTACCTGGCAACGTTCTCTCCCTATGGGGTCAGAGCACAGTTACACTTCCTGGTCTAACCCATACGAATGTAGAACGTTAATAATTGTGTCATTTGAGATTTAAAAAAAATCTTTTTCTGTGAAATGAGTACAATAGGGCAGGCATACTAGTAGTTAAGTGCTAAGATGTATCTGCAGTGCAATGACGCGTGTTAGGCAGAGTGTAGTTGGCATAGTGATTTTTAGGCATTTTTTCTTACATGACCCTGCGAATGCAGAAAGGCGTGCTAAGTTTGGTCAATATTGAGGGGCAGTAAACATGCATGCATTTAAAGAGAGCCTGAGATTTGCTTTTATGACGAAATTTGATCAGCATATCAGTGACATGACTGAAGTGATAGCGTTAAAATAAAAAAAAACGTTAATTAACATGGACGCCAATGGGAAAATCAACAGTGCTCTGTGCCCTTATACGCATGCGTAAAATTTTACGTTTCCGGTGTGTGAGTATCTTCGAGTGCGCGTTCGCGCGAGTATTTGTCTTTTTACAACACTTGTCTTTTACCGGTAAAAGTAGAGTTTTGGGAGACTATCCCGCCAGTAAAAACACGGAACAAATTAACAGCGAAGTTATTTCATCCTATATTGCTCTAGTTCACACATCTGTAGAAATGATAGCATGGTTATAGACTGTAGTGTTTATGTGTATGAGCAGCCTTCGCGCATTAATTGCTGCGTGGCTGAATGTTTTCTAGCCAAGTTGAGATGGTGCTTGATTGAACATGTCTGCCAGGGAAGTAAAGTGTGGAGCGCTTTGGCATTTCAGAGAATACTGCGCTAAAATGTATAAGAACTTACCTTTACCTATACATGCATGTGTACAAGAGAGTGCGCTTGTTTGGGCACGCCCACCTCTCTCTCTCTCTCTCTCTCTCTCTCTCTCTCTCTCTCTCTCGCTCTCTCGCTCTCTCCTCTCTCTCTCTCTCTCTCTCTCTCTCTCTCTCTCTCTCTCTCTCTCTCTCTCTCTCTCTCTCTCTCTCTCTCTCTCTCTCTCTCTGTCTGTCTCTTTCTCTTTCTCTTTCTCTTTCTCTTTCTCTTTCTCTTTCTCTTTCTCTTTCTCTTTCTCTTTCTCTTTCTCTTTCTCTTTCTCTTTCTCTTTCTCTTTCTCTCTCTTTCATTCTTTACTCCTCCGCCTCACCACACCACACCACACCACACCACACCACACCACACCACACCACACCACACCACACCACACCACACCACACCACACCACACCACACCACACCACACCACACCACACCACACCACACCACACCACACCACACCACACCACACCACACCACACCACACCACACCACACCACACCACACCACACCACACCACACCTCACCTCACCACACCACACCACACCACACCACACCACACCACACCACACCACACCACACCACACCACACCACACCACACCACACCACTCCACGCACATCACAGCACAGCACAGCACAGCACAGCACAGCACAGCACAGCACAGCACAGCACAGCACAGCACAGCACAGCACAGCACAGCACAGCACAGCACAGCACAGCACAGCACAGCACAGCACAGCACAGCACAGCACAGCACAGCACAGCACATATTGCATTGCATTGCACTGCATTGCACTGCATTGCATTGCATTGCATTGCATTGCATTGCATTGCATTGCATTGCATTGCATTGCATTGCATTGCATTGCATTGCATTGCATTGCATTGCATTGCATTGCATTGCATTGCATTGCATTGCATTGCAGGGCACGGCACGGCACGGCACGGCACGGCACGGCACGACACGACACGGCACGGCACGACACGACACGACACGGCACGGCACGGCACGGCACGGCACGGCACGGCACGGCACGGCACGGCACGGCACGGCACGGCACGGCACGGCACGGCACCGCACCGCACCGCACCGCACCGCACCGCACCGCACCGCACCGCACCGCACCGCACCGCAACGCAACGCAACGCAACGCAACGCAACGCAACGCAACGCAACGCAACGCAACGCAACGCAACGCAACGCAACGCAACGCAACGCAACGCAACGCAACGCAACGCAACGCAACGCAACGCAACGCAACGCAACGCAACGCAACGCATTTTGGAGCTCACGCTCCAGAATGACGTGCGGGTTGTGTTTATCTAGTATGACATGAAAAGCACAGTCAAAGTCTTCCCGTTGTCTTTGATAGTTAATTAGGCCTAGGGTATATTAAATTGCGGTTAATTGACAGGATCTTGATAACAGATGGACCTATATATTCTTGGGGGTCGCCGGCGCCGCTGCTACCGTCGCCGGCATCAATGACGTATTTTCAGAGGAGGAATGATTTCCCAAATACAGAGCATGTTGCACTCGCCGTCTGTCCTGGAATAAGGTTAGCCACATTCACGTCTGTTTGTTTACAAACAGACGTCTGTCGTACAGAAACAACACAAGCACCTGGCGACTCCCTCGCGCGCGCCAGGGGCCGCTGTTGTTTACCACGTCGGTCGGTGCAGGCCGGCAGTGCCCTGGAAGTGTGTTCTATTTATATCTGTGATGCCCCGCGCCATTATTAGACTGAGATTTCAGCATGTCTCACGATAACTGGTTGTATCACAAACTGGCTATAAAACCAGAGAAAAACCTGACTAAAACTTCAGGATACATAATGCGAGTGTGTGATTCCGTCATCAAAATCAAGACGTAAGGCGTAAGCAACTTATAGCTTTACGGTTGTTGCTGTATTGTGACATAAATATTCTCGTTGAAGCCATAAAGGGAACGTGTGCTGGCAGTGCGTGACAAGTGACAGGTACGGTACAGGTACATGGGGTCAAAGCTTAATTGTCGCTTTGACAAAAACAAAAAAACTGTCTATGACTATACATGGTCTGTACATTTTACTTTACGTAGAGCAATAAAAATTAATAGCCACGCAGGCCACACACAATTTATTTTAGAACTAGCCATATATATTTGTGAAAGAATGTGCTTCCATTGTAATTTTCTAGTTTGCATGTTGGTTTTATAGGCAAAAGTGCCCGCACAACAACATTATTTAAAGAGCTGTTTGTTTCTGTGTGGCTCACGTACAAAACAAACAGCTCTTAAAATCATTTACCACACATATCTTTTATCATGGGAGGTGTATGTTTTATGTTAAAATGTGTTAATTTAGCAGTGGTCTGCACATGGACTATGGATCACTTCAACAAACAATATTGAATTTATAACATTTGAAATCAATCAAGTTTACCTAGGCTGCTCTGTGTATTTTTTTTTACATATTTTCTTTCGTGTGATAAAACAATTGGAATGCATTAGTTAACCTTATTACCCACCAAACTCATACATATTTTCATTTGTTTTGAGTGGGTTTGTTTTCTGTTATGAACTGCGATTTGATGATAGATAAGTTACAACCAGGATTATAGTTAGATGAGTCAGCATGGAGGGACATTTACACATTCTTGACACGCCTACATTGAGACTAAAATACATAGTGTTTTTTGATTTGTGGTGTGGAATATGCTTACTGGGTGTAAAGATGCATGTTTGAAGTGTTTTATTGATTCACGTTTTGCTAAGTCCATTTTCTTTTACCAACAAAAAAGATTAACTCAAATGCAGTGACATTAGAATACATGAATTCCATTTCACAATTAATTATCCACGATGAAATCAACCACTTGTTATGAAGTGAACAAATCTATTATATTATATTATGGCATTATGAACACTGCCAGCCACCTGCACTGTTTGATCACATGAAACCCATTCAGCATCTACACAGTCAAACATACCACAGCCTATGATTTCTCTGACATCTACACTTATAATTTAATGACCACAACATCAGCAATGTGTATACAACTACAAGTATGTGTTCCACATACTATGCCATCATAGTGCATTCAAAATCCGCAGTGTTAGTCTCCTTGCATTTGGAAGATTGCTTCACAAGGTGACATAGCCCCACAGGCTGACACACTTATCATGGGGCAATTATAACTGCTCCATCAAATGATGCTGTCAAATAGAAAACATTTCCAGGAACATAAACAAACCATCTATCAACTGGTCGATGAACAGCATAATATTATGCGTTGTCCTCAATTTTTTAATGTAATTTTGTCAGAACAAAGGTTTGATATCCTTGAGTATTGTA
>CBDHHR010000873.1:0-28678 GCA_965263245.1 Metamycoplasmataceae bacterium
TTTAGATACGACCGACTGCCTGCAAATCAACGGACATCTCTGTTCAGAACAAATAACAACATGGCAATGTATGTAAATTCACACAACGATTATATTGAGAAATACAGAAGACAGAAATATAACGTGAATGAAGGAAGGACGTACCGTTTGATCTCCTGAGCCATACAAGGCCTTTCGACCCAGACGAACTCAGAAATGTCAACGGCACGTCCCACTTGTAGCTAAAACGATTCGAAATGTAATAAAAAGGACAGAGGAGAAATGATTATTCAGCAACACTAGTTGAATAGCCATTGCAAATTAAGAGTAATTAGAAGAATAACGGTACTGAGACGTAGTAACAATATTACAAAACATCCCGACTTAAATACGTCAACACCATTGCAACGAGCTGATCCGAACTTTACAAAGTAACATTGACAGACGATGTTACAAGTGATAATGTAATAATCGCCTGTAAATGTAATAACTACTTGGTCAGGTAATAAAAACGTATGCTAATGAAATAACTGCTGATAATGTAATAAACTTGCTGCCTGGTAATATAATGATTTTCGCCTGATAAAGTAATTAACTCATCTTGCCTGATAATGTAATGACTTTCGCCTGATATTGTAATAACGTATATATTTCACGTAGTGCTTAGTTGTTTTCGAGGATTTCATGTTGATTTCTTGCAATTAGTCCATTTTGTCTATTTCGTCTATTTCGCAATACTGCCAATATTATTTGATTAATTCCAATATGCTGATTCCAAATCTGAAGTCAGATTGGGCCCAGCAGGTTAGGATTTTGAATTATACATTCTCGCACCATATGTTATGCATTATCGTACCATTTACAAATTACGGGTTTCCTTTCCATGATATAATGTCAAGACACCTAATGCCGCATGCGTGGGGTTTGCCTGTTCAATCCAAGTGGGAAAGCCAGATGAAGAAATGGTTTATTAAGGAATGTTTATTAATGTTCATTAACACTTTCGAGTGTATTCATTCTCGCATGATGTGTTCTCTCTTCCTGATGTGTTCAATTATATATACACGCGAACGCGCGAACGCGCGAACGCGCGAACGCGCAAACGCGCGAACGCGCGAACGCGCGAACGCGCGAACGCGCGAACGCGCGAACGCGCAAACGCGCAAACGCGCAAACGCGCAAACGCGCAAACGCGCAAACCCGCAAACCCGCAAACCCGCAAACGCGCAAACGCGCAAACGCGCAAACACGCAAACACGCAAACACGCAAACACGCAAACACGCAAACACGCAAACACGCAAACTCGCAAACTAACAAACACGCAAACACGCAAACCCGCAAACCCGCAAACGCGCAAACGCGCAAACGCGCAAACGCGCAAACGCGCAAACGCGCAAACGCGCAAACGCGCAAACTCGCAAACTCGCAAACTCGCAAACACGCAAACACGCAAACACGCAAACACGCAAACACGCAAACACGCAAACACGCAAACACGCAAACACGCAAACACGCAAACACGCAAACACGCAAACTCGCAAACTAACAAACACGCAAACACGCAAACACGCAAACACGCAAACACGCAAACACGCAAACACGCAAACCCGCAAACACGCAAACCCGCAAACACGCAAACACGCAAACACGCAAACACGCAAACACGCAAACACGCAAACACGCAAACACGCAAACACGCAAACACGCAAACACGCAAACCCGCAAACACGCAAACACGCAAACACGCAAACACGCAAACACGCAAACACGCAAACACGCAAACACGCAAACACGCAAACACGCAAACACGCAAACACGCAAACACGCAAACACGCAAACACGCAAACACGCAAACACGCAAACACGCAAACACGCAAACACGCAAACACGCAAACACGCAAACACGCAAACACGCAAACACGCAAACACGCAAACACGCAAACACGCAAACACGCAAACACGCAAACACGCAAACACGCAAACACGCAAACACGCAAACACGCAAACACGCAAACACGCAAACACGCAAACACGCAAACACGCAAACACGCAAACACGCAAACACGCAAACACGCAAACACGCAAACACGCAAACACGCAAACACGCAAACACGCAAACACGCAAACACGCAAACACGCAAACACGCAAACACGCAAACACGCAAACACGCAAACACGCAAACACGCAAACACGCAAACACGCAAACACGCAAACACGCAAACACGCAAACACGCAAACACGCAAACACGCAAACACGCAAACACGCAAACACGCAAACACGCAAACACGCAAACACGCAAACACGCAAACACGCAAACACGCAAACACGCAAACACGCAAACACGCAAACACGCAAACACGCAAACACGCAAACACGCAAACACGCAAACACGCAAACACGCAAACACGCAAACACGCAAACACGCAAACACGCAAACACGCAAACACGCAAACACGCAAACACGCAAACACGCAAACACGCAAACACGCAAACACGCAAACACGCAAACACGCAAACACGCAAACACGCAAACACGCAAACACGCAAACACGCAAACACGCAAACACGCAAACACGCAAACACGCAAACACGCAATATATATATATATATATATATATATATATATATATATATATATATATATATATATATATATATATATATATATATATATAGTCAAGGGCCAGAAGCTACAAACTGTAGATAAGTTGACATATCTCTGCAGTACCAGTCTAAAAGTGTGCTTACCTGTCCATAAGTGTGCTTATCGACGACGAGGTTGATGCAACAATTGCCAAAGCAACCACAGCTTTCGGAAGGCTTCGTAAGAATGTGTGGGACTCAATTTCAAAACGAAGATGAAAGACTTCAAACCTGTAGTCATGACCACTCTCCTCTGTGAATGCGAAACATCGGCAGTCTACCTTAGGCACGCAAGGAAGCTAAACAGATTCCATATACATTGCCTGCGCAGATTGGTTCGTATTACCAGGGAAGCCATCAAGCTTGCATGGCAACAAAGCATTCAGGTCTACTTAAGAAAGCTCAACTTCGATGGGCTGGTCATGTTGTCAGAATGAGCGATGAAAGGTTACCAAAGCCCCTGCTGTATGGAGAACTGTCAGAGGGGAGGAGATCTACTGGCGGTCAATGCAAATATTATAAAGACTCCTTAAAATCCTCCCTTTGAAATCAACAATGAGTCTTGGGAAAGTCTAGCAGCTGAAAGAGGCACATGGGGCAGCCTGATCCGGAAGGGAGCTGAGTCCTATGAACAATCCAGGATACGCAAGGCGGAAGAAAAGTGACTGCTCCGCAAATCCAGTGCTGCGGAAACAAGCTTTGATAGTATTACTGCTCTTCCATGTCCGAACTGCGACAGAACCTTTCGTGCACTAATCGGCCTTATCAGCCATATCCGGGCACATCGCCTACATGCGACAGACCAGTGATAACGTGGTCATCATCCCCGACGGATGGACGAACAACAGGGATATATAAATGATATATGTTTGCATTTTGAACACATCATGCGATAATTGACAGACACGAAAGTGTCGACAAATTCCGTAATAAGACCCAAATAATACATTCTTTAATAAATATAATAAATAATTTCTTCATGTGGCTTTCACACAAGTATTGAACCGGCAAACCCCACGGCTGTGGGCACTCGATACCCGACTTTACAGCATGGAAAGAGAACACTTGTGAAATCAACGTTACCAGGATTTGCGCCGACAAGTTCGATAGCAATGAAGCCCACATTCGTAAAGTAGCACATTATGACCAACCAACCTGCCATTTATAAATGGTGTGAGAATGCATAATTCAAAATCCTGACCTGCTATCTATACCGATCCCACTAGCAAAGTTGCAATATTGCGAAATTGACGAATTAGTCAAAAATAGACTAAGCACAAGAAACGAACACGAAAACCACGAACACGACCAAGTCCTACGTGAACTGTGGCCATGGCCCCCCAATCCCAGAAGAAAATTAGGATGGTGGGGAACGGAGGACCAATAACTGCTTGCCTATGTCTTAGAGTCATACAGTACAATGGGTTTCAGGATACCTGTGTCAGATTTTCCTTCCCAGTCCTACCCTTTAGCCAAAAAAAGATTAATATTCAAATAGGATAAAGTTGCGAATTCTCCACTTCTCTCCCCGGCTGCAACATAAGAGTTGACAGAGCTATGGAAATTGGCGGATGGAGATGTTTGAAATTGGTGGTGCATAAAAGTTGAAAAACAAGAGGAAATAGTGACTGATAAGTATTATTCTTATGTGAAGATTATTCATAAAGTAGTACTAGACATATATTTGGTAATAGTTTGGTTAAAAGAATGTCAATTAACAGTATGTTGAGCAGATTGGCATAGTGGGTGATGATAGTGTGATTTAGCCTTAGACAAGTTTGTAAACAAGATTTAGCAAAACTTATTATTTGATAGAATATTTAACAGATAAAGTATTCAGCATAACAGCTACAGTATTATTCTTATGTGAAGACTCTTCTTAAAGTTGTTGTAAAAGTTTGTTAGTTAAAAAAGTATTTTTGAGCAGATTAGTATAGTGGGTGATAATAGGGTGATCTAGCATTGGAAAAGTTTGTTTACAGGATTTAGCCAATCTGATTATTTGATAGAATATATAACACATAAAGTAAAAGCATAACAGCTACATACGTAAGACGATAGTTTGAGCAGGTAGCATTGTTATTACACAATAAGCAAGCTTTTTAGTACAAAACCCTAGTTTGTTTATGTAGGTATTGTCCAACGTATCCGCTAGGGAATGGTACCAGTACAGACTAAATTTGTCAGTTGTGTATAACATAATGTGAGCTGCAGTTACTGTCCACATTAAACAGTCTTTCTGAAGATTAAGTTGGTATACCGACTGAGTTAATTTTGAGTACTTGGGTAAGCATAATATGGCCCCTTGCAAGCGGCAAGTGAAGGCAAGGAGGCACTTGGCGTGTGACCATTGTCACAGCTTTGTAGATTTTGCTTTATCTGGATGCACAAAGTCATGGGCAGAGATAATGGAGGAAGACTTTACTTTCCAGTGCAAGGGGTGTTGGAAAGTGGAATGTCTTACAGCAGAGTTAGCTAGGCTAACCGTAATTGTGAAGGGGATGGAGATGAGAATAACCAGAGACGGATGGAAGAGGTCGGAAGGAGCAATGCAGTGACAAGAAGGATGAGGACAGGAGATTGAGAGGAGGGAGGGCGAGTGCAAGTGCAAGGAAATAGAGAAAGAACAACAGAAGACATGTCATGCAGGAAGGTGACATGGGAGAAAGTGACAGTAGAGGAGGGGGGCAATGAGACAAGAGGAGAGAGAAATTCTTGTGACAGGAGGAAACATGAAGGGAAGAAAGGAAGTGAGGGTAGATGTGTCGAAACGGAAGTCAACAACAGGGATGGTGACAGGAAGAAAAGAGGCAGGGAAAAGGGAACAACAGAGAAGGCGGCAGGGAGAAAAGTTAACGACCAGGTAGATGCAACACGGAGGAGCTAGTCTGAGGCAGTGATCAAGGGGGCATTTAGAACAGAAAGGGTGTTTATCTGCGATTCCATTTTGCGAAAGACAGACAATACATTAAGCAAAGGAAAACATGTGTTGTTGTCTTCCGGTTCTAGGATAGAGCATGTGACTGAAAGGGTAGATAATACATTGGGGCATGGCCAGGGAGGATCTATATTAGTACATGTAGGGACAAACAATGCAGACAGGGAGGGGACAACTAGAATAGTGCAAAGATACAGACAGTTGGTAGGGAAACTTAAGAAGACAAGAGTTGAACAGATTATTCTCTAAGGAATCATGCCAGTAATGGGAGGAAGGGGAGCAACATATAGGAACTGCAAGAGGATGGCAATAAACGCTCTAGTAGAGCAGATGTGTGAAGAAGAAGGAGTTGGATTCTTAGATTTGTGGGGATACTTTGTTGGTTAAGAAGACATGTACGTGAGATATGGCCTCCATCTAGGCGGAAAGGGCGCAGCAGTTTTCTCTGTGAACCTGGTTCGATCTGTGGACAGCGGAACAGGTTGCAACTATTTAAACTAGATTCGCAGGGGGGATTCACAGAGAAGCCAAATACTGGAGGCACAGATAAGGACAGCAAACAGAAACCAGCAAAGACCAGTCTGGAAAACTCTACAACATTTCGTTATAGATGTGTTTGTTTAAATGCAAGGAGCATAGTAAACAACATAAATTAACTAAACATTATGGGGGATTTTAACCATGGGCTCTCTACAGAGTAATGGGAGTGAGGATCAAAAGTGTTTAAATTTAGTACAAGATAGTTTCCTTACTCAACATGTGTTAGAACCAACCAGGGGTGAGAACGTGTTGGACCTAGTTTTGAGCTCACAGAAGGAATTTGTTGATAATGTCAAGATATGTGAGCCACTGGGGTGTAGTGATCACAACCAGATATATGTTATCATCAAAGTAAAAGGAGAGCGGAATCGAAAAATACGGTATAGGGAAATGTTTCACAAAGGAATACATAAGGACATGAGAACATATTTGGCAAAGGTAGACTGGAATAACACACTGGAGAATAAGACAGCAATATAATGCTGAATATCTTAAAGAGTGAAATTGACTGCATTTTCGACAAATTTGTCCCCTTGAAAAAACAAGGGAAGCGGTCAAAAAAAAGAAACACTTATCGAAAGAAGCCATTAGAAAAATCAAGTACAAGCAAATTATGTGGATATAGACATAATGGAAGAGAAGAAGACTATAGCATTTATAAAGAAGCACTTAACCAAGCTACAGCTGAAATTAGAAATTCAAAGAGAAGCTATGAACAAAAATAGCTTTTAATATAAAACATGACAGCAAGAGTTGTTATGCGAACGTTCGAAATAAACAGAAAGTTCAGGATAAGGTCGGTCCTCTAGAAGGTAGTGATGAAAACATAATAATAACAGAGGGATTCTTAATGGCAGAAAACCTAAATGGATACTTTAGTTCGGTGTTTACCAGGGAAGATATTAGTGCATTACCAGTACCAGAGACTAAATTCGAAGGGAGAGAGTCAGACTATTTAGGACAACTAATTGTAACACAAAAAATGATAGCTAAGAAAATAAGGGATATGAAGGATAATAAGTTACCTGGAATGGATGGGATTCCTCCCAAATTACTACTAGAAATTGTAGAACAAATTAGCATACCACTTGCAACAGTGTTAAATTTGTCATTAGAGGAGGGAGTAGTTCCGTTAGGATGGAAAGAAGCAACCATCATACAGTTATTTAAAAAAAGATCATTAAGCAAGTCAGAGAACAATTGACCAGTGAGTTTAACAACGGTGATTTGCAAACTATTAGACAGACAAATTAAAGATCATTTGGTTGATTTTCTTTTTAACAATAAATTGATTAACCCATCTCAACATGGGTCATATTTAACAAATATCTTATGGTTTTGGAAGATGTCGCAAAGTGGGTAGATGAGGGATCACCAGTAGATATAATATACTTAGATTAAAAAAAGCCTTGACAAAGTGCCACATCAAAGATTATTATTAAACTAAAAGCCCATGGCATAGGGAATGGTATGACTAACTGGATAGAAAATGGTTTATTGACAGAAGACAAAGAGTAGTAGTTGATGGTAAGGTTTCAAACTGGAAATCGGTTTTGAGTGGAGTACCGCAGGGATCAGTATTGGGACCTATTTTATTCTTAATATATATCAATGATTTGGATGATGACATAACAAGCAAGGTGTTGACGTGTGCGGACGAAATAAATGTGTTTAGAAAAATTAAAAGTGATGCAGATAGACAGCAATTACAAGATGATCTGAATAAGTTGACCGAATGGTCTAAGAAGTGGCAAATATTGTTTAATTATGGGAAGTGTAAGTGCCTCCACACAGGACATGGGAATGAAGATGCACAATATACAATGGGTGATGCTGTACTAAATACTACCGTAAAGGAAAAGGACTTAGGGTTAACTATTAGTGCTGATTTGAAGGTATGAGAGCAGTGTGGAATTGCAACAGCGAAGGGAATCCAAATTCTTGGATTAATTAGGTGAAATATAGTGTACTAGAAAAAAGAAATAATAATACCTCTGTACAAAACAATAGTAAGGCCTCATTTAGATTATTGCATACAGGCATGGAGGCCATATCGCAAGGAATTATATTGATATACTAGAAAGAGTACAAAGAATAGCAACCAAAATGATACACAAACTCAGGAATATTAGTTATGAAATGCGTCTAAAGGAATGTGGATTAACAACACTAGAAACCAGGAGACTGAGAGGAGATCAGATAGAAGTGCTTAAAATATTGAATGGGTATGGAAATGATGACAGAAATTGTTTTTTCACGGTCAAGGAAGATAAAAGAAATAGAGGACATGGAATTACATTAGCAAAGAAGCAGTGTAGACTAGATATTAGAAAATTCTTATTTTCACAAAGAACAGTAAATGAATGGAACAGATTATCGGCTTGTTGTGTAGGTGACAGAAGTGTTAATATGTTTAAAAATAAAATCGACATATACCTGTGAAGGGAGGGTTATATTTAGATAGATATGTTGGACTCTCGATAAGCCTAAGGGCTTCCTTGTCCACCTGCCATCTAGAGTTTATTCTCTAGGTGGCAATCTTGTTAAATGTTGTGAAATTACTGGTGAAACGCCAACGCCACATCATCTATGTTAAGGTTGGGATGTTTAATTATTGTTTCATCAGAATAGGTGACTACACATTGGTATTTATCACGTGAATGTATTGTCATGTGAATGTACTAGTACGACGATCAATATCATTACACATTCCAATGTTTTATTGTAACTACAATGTGAACACATGGCAATAAAGCTATCTTATCTTATCTTTGTCGGTAGGTTTGGTAAAGTAGCGTGAGGATTGTGGTGGCCGGCTACAGGCTGCTGTTATGTAGGGGCTTTGGGTTCGTGTCTCTAATAATGTGTCGTTTCTCTCCTGCTTTCTAACATTGACGCTTTCTGTGATTGGTTTTACTGAACTCTCAGCTGCATTGGTCGCTGAACTAGGTTGTCATATCGGTATTCATTTTAAGCGAGCTGGGTTTGAATGATATATATATATATATATATATATATATATATATATATATATATATATATATATATATATATATATATATATATATTACATATATTTATGTACGTCAAAGAGAGAGAGAGAGAGACCCTTGTTAGCTCTATATTCAAATGGCAGCAGAGAAACTAAGGCGACGGAAGAGGATAACAATGTCAGAATGAATACTGGAGCGAGATGACCTGCACGATTAGGTCATACAAGATAAATTAGGAAATAATGTCAGTTACTACTGACTTCACTATTCTCCCAAATATTGCACTAACTTATACTTCGACGACGGCGGATCATTTCGAAAGGCCTCTGGGTCATCGAGGAAGCGCGTTTGCGTGGCCACAATTTGAGACCCAATGATTTTTACTTCGATCAAAGGTAATCCTCCCTGCTCTAACCATGGCATCATCACGTCGCCGATGTCGATGCCGTCTGGAGACTCCTACACGGCAAACATCTCGGCTAGAAACCATCTTAAATTAAAACATCTTAAAACCAGAACCACTGCAATTCTAAATAAAATAAACTTAAACATTGTTTACCACAACATATGCTAAGGACAGTATGCAATTCTCTCATATTACCTCTTTGGCTTGGGTATACCAATTGCAACGGATGTTTATACTTCATAGAAACAAACCAATAACAATAATCTCGCTACGTAAATATAACGCGAACTCACTGGTTCTCTTTATATAGAACTTAAAATGATTAAAGTCAATGATATCTACAATCTGCAAGTACTTACATTTTATCACAAATTAATAAATGAACAACTACCAAAATATGTTTATAATATACCTTACATTAACATTTCTGAAATACATCAATATGACACACAAGACAAAAAATCGCATACTTATGTCACATCTTACCTCTTGCATAGTTTTCCAGAGACTATCAGTCGTAACTGTAGAAAACGCGTGTCTTTGTAGCCATTTCTGAAATTGCATAATATATGAATGTTTGACGATAAACCAAATTTATGGTAAATATTTTCTACGGCTTGTTTTTGGCTTCAATACGGGTGAATTTTAGGCATGACTGTGGTTTCACAGTGCCCTGTTGGATATGCATGTGCTTATTCAAGTGGTTATAGCGTTTGGTTGAGTGTTTGCTGCCTTATAATGTATTGACTCTGGCCCCATAGATTGGTTTGAATGATTACCGTACTACTTGTATGATATGTATTCTCATCTTGTCATTAACGTACATCTTATTTTGCAAGTGATGTGACAATTATGTGATAACCACATTCTTGGTACTTGTTTTAACCTTGTTTATATACACATCTATGTAAAGAAATGTCTTACTTTGTGTTTTATTTATTGTGTGAACAAGCCTATAGTATTGTAACGTAGTATATAGCTTATATGATAAAAAGAGGTTTTTCTTAGTTTATTCACAGACTTGTATGCATGCACTTATGCATATAAGACTCTGGTTTGTTATTTCGAGGTGTATTAGTATGCTGGTTTATGGTGTTGCTGTGCCACTCCCGACACCTGTCACGAATGTTTAGATCCATTTCGAGCGTTAGTCTCGCATGGTGATGTGTGGTGCTAAGTAGTAAGACACGTTGTACCGAAAAAAAGAGGTTCTGATGATGGGTGCTACAGACTAACATATATGTCTGCTCTCTGATTGTCAACATTCTATAGCAGTTGTGTGTGCTTTGAAAGTGTGTGTGTGTGTGTGTGTGTGTGTGTGTGTGTGTGTGTGTGTGTGTGTGTGTGTGTGTGTGTGTGTGTGTGTGTGTGTGTGTGTGTGTGTATGTGTGTTTGCATTTTGTGTTTGTGCTGTTGGTTTTGATGCCTATACTGTTGAACTAGTCTAATGATCACACGTTACCGTATCATTGGTAACAATCGCGGTGTTGCATTACAGGTGTCATTTTCTCGTGTGTACATTATGTTAATATGACAAACGAATAAAGTTGCGTTATATTGACATAAATGCAGACGTGAGTTCGGTAAAATACATGTGGTGAAAGGACGTTGTTGTCTTTGTAGGTGACGCGAATAACGGCGATAGCGTATTTTGCGGCAGCCCACTTTGCTTTTAATTGTTAGGAGCTTCAAGACAAAGCAACTACCAAGAAAATTTGTTTTCAAATACGTGACTAAATATGTGGTAGATATTTAGAAGATGTCATGGAACATGTTGCTAAAACTCGGTTGACACGAGGTTCTATTACTTGAAGGAGTCAATAGATGTATGACTGACGACATATATGTTATGTGAAATATAGCTAAATATTACGATGTAATATAAACAGCTCAGTGTAGGAAACATTCCTGGATAATGTATACTGTGTCATGCCGTTGACGATACCACGTTAAGGTTCAGCGCGCGCTTCTGGGTTATCTGCGTGTCAAGGTGACATGTTACAAACGAATAACTTCAACAAATCAAACACTGTTAAAGTATGGGATTTTTTTGCTACGAGACCCTAACGCATACACAAAAATCATTAGAAGAAACAGTTAGTTTTGTCTCCAAGACTAATTGTGTGATCGACTTTAGAAATTGTAACTACAATTTTGAGTTATTTTGAAGAAAATTACGGGAAGCTAAAATCCTACATAGCGCTTTATGCTTTACTCCCCAGCATACTGCTGAATAGAACACTTTCTCGGCTTCTTTGTGAAACATTCAGCGAAGCTGCAAGTAATATACCATTATCATACGATTACTAATATTTAGCTCCGTCTACAATCAAGCGTTCGTTCATTCATACAGCTGAGTGAACTCGAACAAACGAATTTGACCCACAGCGCAAATGCGTATCATATTCTGATGAACTGGCTCACTCTCGATAGACTAATGACTGCTATGTTCAATACACTTGCTGCTCTGAACGGAAACCTTGTCATATATTGTAATAACAAGAAATCCCACTTGTTAAAGAGTCGTAGTACATGGAGTCTCCATTAAGTTAAACAATATTAAGGTCAATTTCTAAGAAACGAAACCACCTTTTAACAGTATTGTTACGTATTGTTGCAAACTTACCCTTACTCCGTCCCGAAAATGTTCCTTCCCCATAACCGGTTCCATCATTCGTAAAATTGATGAGCCCTTTAAACAGACGTGTGTATGTGTGGGGTTTGTGTGTGTATGTGTGCATGTGTGTATGTGTGTATGTGTGTATATGTATGTGTATGTATGCATGTGTGTGCAAGTGTCTACGTGTCAATTCGTGCAGGCGTGTGCTTATAGCTCCGTAGGTTATAGCTTATAGATTATAGTGCATTCGTGCCTATATGTGTACACAAAATGACCACGAATGTACACACATACATACATACATTCACAATACACACACATACATAAATACAATCATACGCACTAATATTTGTATTATGCATACAGCATATAAACACACATACATACACGCACGCAGGCACGCACGCAATCACTAACTCATTTATTTACTCACTCACTCACTCACTCACTCACTCACTCACTCACTCACAAATGCATATATGTCCGTACAATAGTTGTGTATTACGTACGTTTCTTTGTAGTTGTTCATATGTAGATGTGTTACAACCAGTAATGTAATAATAAACCAATAATGAAATAATCGACTACTAAGATAATAGCGACCAATAATATAAAACTGAAGATGACAATGAAGGCGCCAACTTAGTGATGAACATGACGCCAATTGTGACTAAGATGAAGAAGACGACAATGATGACGGCTATAACTATGTATGACGTTGATGACGACGACGACGGCGGCGGCGATGACGACATTCTTACTCGTGGCTTAGCACACTGGGACACAATTTTTTGGTAAACAAACCTTATTGTACACAACGTTAAATATAGCGGGATTGAAAATGCCCAGGGTGTCCGAGATGACGAGATATGGCAATACTCCAGCGTCTTGGTACATTACGGATTGTTGCCTGGTCGTATAAAAATGCTCCCACTGCAAGTTCACAGGCAAATTATTCTGGCAGGCCGTGAATATTTCGAACGAATGTTAACGTGTGCGACAGAAAAGTGTGACATGGGAACTAGTGTTATATAGTAATACATAACGCGAACACATATGCATAAACGCAAATTTCGGTTATACTTTCTACGAACGCGTGTGTTTTGCAAATTTATTGTATACGATGTATGCACCTTCGTAGATCTCGCGGTTCTCTCAGCGAGATTCCTTATTTGACATTTGACGTTGAAGTCAAGTGTTAAGCTTTCTGCCCAATTTAGTAGTTCTACGACAGGACGTTTTGGAATGGGAGAGGTACTGCGTTTATATGGTATAACATCTGGGTGTGCGTTCGCGGCCGAAACATTGTGAGGATTTGCGCTTCACCTACAGTGGCGACACTAGACACATCGGTTGTAAAGCCTAGGTTACAATGACTTACTCGTAACCATTAAAGAAGTATTCAAAGATGATATTTGGATGTTTGACTTTGTCTTTGATACCAAAATAAATGTGGTGTATGTTTTCGATACTTGTAAAAAAAGACGAGTGTACACCGTCCCACGTACGTTCGCTCGTCTAGTTATCTTTGAACTAGCATTTAGAGTAAACAGTGTAGATGATAATATCAACGTATAAGTGTTTCGTTTGAAATACATTATGTTCATATTTTGTTATAATGTTCGTAATATTATTAGACTGAATTGCTTTTGTTATTTGGCATATGTAAAGAACACTGTAGATCACAACGTACCACTTGCACCTCGGGAGTTATAGTTTCCGCTGCTTTGTAGGAGTAGAATGTGGCAAAGCCCTCGTGCAACCAGAAATCCTTCCACCATTTATTCGTGATCAAGTTGCCAAAATACTGTTGAATGCAAACTATTAGTGCGATATCAATACATTTGAAGGTGATGTATTATTGTTGATATTATAATTTTCTTTCAAGCAATGCACATTCGGCTGTGTGTAATAGACTATGTTTTATCCAGCATCCATATATACAAAGTAATTACTACCACAAGGCATATTTTATAGTTAACAATGTCCTTACGTTGTGTGCTAACTCGTGGCACATCAGTACTAGCGCAAACACCTCTTTGGACTGATTCTTGTGACGATCGAGCATCACATTTTCTCGGTAGACGGTAATTCCCCAGTTTTCCATCCCACGTACCACCATGTACGGGACTACAAAGTGGTCTATATAAGAAGATGCACAATACTAGTATGACCCACATTATAATAGAGATTCAGCTTATAAATCATGTAGTCTGACGACATTTAATGACTGATGTTCCGAGCCTTTGCTCGATTAACATAGGTATTTTCATTTAAACATTGTCTACATCGTTTCGTAATAATTGTAAGCTGGGTTGGTCCAAAGCAACATAATTCAGATCAACACAAGGTAAACATATTATGTGGTTCCCATTGTCTTTTTGTTTTACCAAGGGCATCTTGATAGCGTTGTTATGTTTCATTGGCGTGTTCGAATTGCATTTCTTCATAATCCCTGGTGTGGTTTTGTGCAATCCTTGGCCACAAGGAAGTACTACCGTCTCATTGCCCTTGTCTTCTCTGCCGTATTCTTCCTGATATTGCCTGCATTCCTTTGTTGCACCTTTCTCTGTGCTGCTGATACGGTCATTTTCGAGTGCCCGCATGTCGGCAGGGGGTTCTTCATCGTTTTCGAAATAATTCCGTAATAAATACAAATATAACTTATCTCAGTAACCGTGTCATTTAAATAGCTTCACAATCGTTCACATTCCCAAGAATGATGAGAAAATATACCAAACGAGACTAATTGCTGTATTACAACAGTATATATTTGCGAAACTTGATTTGATAACAAAAAAAATTGTATTTCACCTAGTGTTTCCAAGAGTGATTGGTTTGGCTTTACTGCATTTCACTTTACTGATAACATGCTGACTGTACAAATTAGCTCACCTTGCTTTGGTAGGTGATATTCCATTGTAAACTCTTTTTCAAAATAATCGATGATTAGCTGAGCATCATCCAACATATATTTGAACGAGTCGATGGTTTCCGGGCGAGACCAGACAGACTGCTACGGACAGAACACGGACCGAACGACAGGTCAAACAAGCGGTGATAATGATACAGAGTCCTGACTCGTGAATCCGCATATTTAGGTCCGGCTGGTTTGGGCAAGATAAAGGAAACATGCGAATTGGTGAGAGACCCTGCTGACATTCATTTATAAATAATGTACATGTATGTCATTGAAAAAGATTAACCGAACGTCTAAACTTGTTACAATTATTCATTTCTGCTAATAGAGGTATGAAAACAATGACAAATAATTTAGCTGTGATATCAATTCTAAGTTACAACACTGATCACGTGATTTAGTAACGCACCCAGCAGTGCTTTGCACCGCATTGCCGAATTTCTATGCGATCTACTGCACAATTCATCGTATTATTGTCGGTCGGTTCCCCAATACAAACTTGCTATCGGATTATTGACGAGCAGATTAATGTCACATGACTGTGATTGAATTTGACGTACGAACTTAAAATTATACTAGGCCCTACATGTTTGCAAGAACATTATTTGTTTTCAAGTTAAAACAAGGTAGACATGCTTGGTGACATATCGTGAAGGCATATCATGTGACCACAGTCATATTGGTGACATGATTGGTGACATATCGTGAAGGCAGATCATGTGACCTTAGTTATATCGGTGACGGTGATGTAAACATATTTGAATTTATCGTTGGAAATGTTTAGTAACATTTTAAAACTAAGCACCATTGGGAAGTAATCAACAGCCTGAGGTTTTCATACTTGGACTGCGTCAATTCGGAACACAACCCGACATAAACCCGCCTCTACACGTTTAACTTACCGGTTTACCGCTCGTTAGTTTGCCGCTGATATTCTTAAAATCGCAGACGATGAAAGACAGGAGATATGCGCTCATTATGACTGACGGTTCGAAACTCGTCTCGCTGAAGTCTTTGTCGAGCTTAACGGTCTTCTATAGAATAACAAGTGTGACCCAGCAGGAAGTCGGCAGACCTGTATCTTCTACCATTTGTTACCAGGATCAAACGTCTGTGTATGTATATGCATGATAATGTGCGTGTGTACGCCTGTGTATACGCGTGAACGTGGTGTGTATGGCGTGTCATGTATGTTGTCTATGTCAGAGAGTGCGTGTGTATGTTATAAATGTATGCGTGTGCGAGCGCACGGAAAAACCCTTGTGTGAATATGTGTCTTTGTATCTGCCTATACACATTTATATGTTTTTTGGCGTGCGCGATATGAGGTATCTGATGCGCGCGCCCATTCTATAGCAGTTGTGTGTGCTTTGAAAGTATGTGTGTGTGTGTGTGTGTGTGTGTGTGTGTGTGTGTGTGTGTGTGTGTGTGTGTGTGTGTGTGTGTGTGTGTGTGTCTGTGTGTGTGTGTGTGTGTGTGTGTGTGGTGTGGTGTGGTGTGGTGTGGTGTGGTGTGGTGTGGTGTGTGTGTGTGTGTGTGTTTGTGTGTGTGTGTGTGTGTGTGTGTGTGTGTGTGTGTGTGTGTGTGTGTGTGTGTGTGTGTGTGGTGTGGTGTGGTGTGTGTGTGTGTGTGTGTGTGTGTGTGTGTGTGTGTGTGTGTGTGTGTGTGTGTGTGTGTGTGTGTGTGTGTGTGTGTGTGTGTGTGTGTGTGTGTGTGTGTGTGTGTGTGTGTGTGTGTGTGTGTGTGTGATATGAGGTATCTGAAGCGTGTGTGTGTGTGTGTGTGTGTGTGTGTGTGTGTGTGTGTGTGTGTGTGTGTGTGTGTGTGTGTGTGTGTGTGTGTGTGTGTGTGTGTGTGTGTGCTCGCATGTGCGTATGCGTATATGTGTAATCGTGTTTGTTACCTCCGCAGGCATATTAGAATGTGCCGTGAAGTTGGACCAGTGTTTCAGCGTCACGGTGAAATTCGCCTTGTATCGCGGTTCATCGAAGCATGGAAATGCACTACGAGCTTCGGAAAATTCGAATATGGTTTGGGTGTGCCAACTGAAGAACAACACATATGTAAAATGTCACTGTGTATACAACACATATACGCACACATACACTCACACACAAACACGCACACAAACACGCACACAAACACACACACACATGCACACGTACATATACATTCAAACCCTAAAACACTCAAACACTCAAACACTCAAACACTCAAACACTCGCAGACACGCTGACACGCAGACACACATACACACAGACGCACAGGCGCACAGACGCACAGACGCACAGACGCACAGACGCACAGACGCACAGACGCACAGACGCACAGACGCACAGACGCACAGACGCACACACGCACAGACGCACAGGCGCACAGACGCACAGACGCACAGACGCACAGACGCACAGACGCACAGACGCACAGACGCACAGACGCACAAACAAACGCACAAACAAACGCACAAAGAAACGCACAAACAAACGCACAAACAAACGCACAAACAAACGCACACACAAACGCACAAAGAAACGCACAAACAAACGCACTAACAAACGCACAAACAAACGCACTAACAAACGCACAAACAAACGCACAACCAAACGCACAAACAAACGCACAAACAAATTCTCAAAGAAACGCACAACCAAACGCACAAACAAACGCACAAACAAATTCTCAAAGAAACGCACAAAGAAACGCACAAAGAAACGCACAACCAAACGCACAACCGCACAAGCGCACAAGCGCACAAGCGCACAAGCGCACAAGCGCACAAGCGCACAAGCGCACAAGCGCACAAGCGCACAAGCGCACAAGCGCACAAGCGCACAAGCGCACAAGCGCACAAGCGCACAAGCGCACAAGCGCACAAGCGCACAAGCGCACAAGCGCACAAGCGCACAAGCGCACAAGCGCACAAGCGCACAAGCGCACAAGCGCACAAGCGCACAAGCGCACAAGCGCACAAGCGCACAAGCGCACAAGCGCACAAGCGCACAAGCGCACAAGCGCACAAGCGCACAAGCGCACAAGCGCACAAGCGCACAAGCGCACAAGCGCACAAGCGCACAAGCGCACAAGCGCCCAAGCGCACAAGCGCCCAAGCGCACAAGCGCACAAGCGCACAAGCGCACAAGCGCACAAGCGCACAAGCGACACAAGCGCACACGCGCACAAAGACACAAAAACACAAAAACACAAAAACACAAAAAAAACCACATAAACTCACACACAAACACGCACACAACCACACACACATACACACAAACACATACACATCTCTACAATACAAGTGAATTGTTTGTTTCTGAAATTCTGTAGCCACTATAACTGATCAAGATTTCAGGCCTGGTCAAAGTGACTTACTACTTGAAGTATCAGCAAATGCCTATGGTTCTCTTGTCTTATATTTGTATGCCTAAGCATATATATATATATATATTAGTAATGTAATTTATTTTATTTTATTTTGTAGGATATGTGAGAAGTCAAGTAAGATAGCCTAATAAGTCCTATTTTAGTCAGATAAACATGTTGTTTTGGAATGCGGTATTCCGGACACGCTGTATGAAAGACGGTGGCTGATATATATATATATATATATATATATATATATATATATATATATATAAGGCTAAATGCTGCACAGGGAGACCAGTGCACATATGACCGCTTACAGGAGACCGGCCGTATATTTTGATGTAACTGATTTTCTAATTATGTCTAATTGGAACATAGTATGTAATACAAATACACACCACATACTACAATATTGTTATGATGTTTTAATAAATAACATATATACACAACAATCGTTATCCTAAAAAAACGATATGCTTAGATGCCGCGTACGGGAGACCGGTGCGTAATCGGAAGTTAGTTATTAGTTATACTTATTTGCAGTAGTATATATTTAACGCCGATCTGGTATATCCAAACCACAATATTACGATAACAATAACAACGTAAATATGTACGCAGGTACACAAATTGACAGTGCCGCATTTAACAAATGTACAACGTATGGTAGGACATACGTCAAATATGTGTTTTATTAATGTGTGTAAATATTTATTTAAATGAATACATATAAAACAAGCATATAGCACAATGAGCATGGAACGCTAACCTCTCAATGAATATATAACAAAACTGTTAAACTATAAGCATAAATAAAGTTTCGAATAATTGCATAAGTTAATTCCTTTATATCTAAACTATATCCACTAACAAGGATTATCATTACATAAAATACATTAGTTATGCAATCACACATCAAAACTTTAAGGAGACCTGCTCCGGGTTCCTTAAAACAGCGGTCTCCCATACGCGGTGCTATATGCATAACTGGTCTCCCGTATGCGGCGTTTAACCTTATATATATATATATATATATATATATATATATATATATATATATATATATATATATATATATATATATATATATAATGTTGTTATATTATATACATATCACATGCGTAAAACAAATTAGGCATTACCTAGTTTTGCCCGTCAGCGCATTGGTGTAGGTGCTCTTCATATGTCCGAAACGGCCACCAGACAACGATCCTGCGAACTTTAAATGCAGGATCACCGTCGAACCATTTCTAATCGTCTCTTTTGTTTGCACCACCAGATACTGGTTTTCAGTAAACACAAAATGGTTGTTGACCTGTATGGGTGTCCCGACGGACAGCCTCATTTCGACGTCGCTGATTTGCATGTCTTTGCAGTGGACAAGGAACTCTTTTGTGTCTTGCAGGACATTGATAGTTATGTTTTCACGTCCGGTGAATGACGTGCCGGTGTGGTAGAAGTCCGGGTATAACCACAAATCGTAGAGAACGGGTTTAGCATAGAGAGGGAGGTATGGATCGTGCCACGATACCGCGTGGACAGGCGTCGTCGTTGTCTCAGGCGTCGTTTTCGTCGACCATTTCGATGAGTTGATCAGCATGGTCATGAATCCGATTATTATGGCGATAACACAGCAATTAACTGCGATTACGACGTACCAGTTTGTCCTGCTGGGTGATGTGACAGGCACGTGTTCGTCGTTCACATTAGTGGCGTTTGTGACCGGTGAACAGCCTTCTTCACGTGGCTCTTCTTTTCTATCTGGGAGGACCGGGTTAACTAGAGATTCACTCCCATTGACGTTCATGTCTGTATATTCGTTTGGTATTGTTTCAACATCGACGATGTTGCCGTTGGCGTTGACTCCATTATCGAGGCTGGTTGGTGCGGACATTATCTTTACTCAATAGACGACTTTAATTAATGACACGGTACTTGCAGTTTGCTTTGAGTTACGATAACGTCGTGTATCCACACCCATGCTCACATCCAAACAAATGTATCGAACTAGTCGACATAATCGTATTGGCGCGACCATACGCCTGTTGGTAGTTTTTTGTGCAACAACGACGCCCAAATTCCGTTATGTCTGTAGGCGCTGTGTATTATTACGTCATTAGACTGAGACACATTTCCGGTGGAACGGTTTGTCGACGATATAATGTAATGTAATGTAATGTAATGTAATGTAATGTAATGTAATGTAATGTAATGTAATGTAATGTAATGTAATGTAATGTAATGTAATGTAATGTAATGTAATGTAATGTAATGTAGGTGTCGGTGTCGGTGTCGGTGTCGGTGTCGGTGTCGGTGTCGGTGTCGGTGTCGCTGTCGGTGTCGGTGTCGGTGTCGGTGTCGGTGTCGGTGTCGGTGTCGGTGTCGGTGTCGGTGTCGGTGTCGCTGTCGGTGTCGGTGTCGGTGTCGGTGTCGGTGTCGGTGTCGGTGTCGGTGTCGGTGTCGGTGTCGGTGTCGGTGTCGGTGTCGGTGTCGGTGTCGGTGTCGGTGTCGGTGTCGTTGTCGGTGTCGGTGTCGGTGTCGGTGTCGGTGTCGGTGTCGGTGTCGGTGTCGGTGTCGGTGTCGGTGTCGGTGTCGGTGTCGGTGTCGGTGTCGGTGTCGGTGTCGGTGTCGGTGTCGGTGTCGGTGTCGGTGTCGGTGTCGGTGTCGGTGTCGGTGTCGGTGTCGGTGTCGGTGTCGGTGTCGGTGTCGGTGTCGGTGTCGGTGTCGCTGTCGGTGTAGGTGTAGGTGTAGGTGTAGGTGTAGGTGTAGGTGTAGCTGTAGGTGTAGGTATAGGTATAGGTGTAGGTGTAGGTGTAGGTGTAGGTGTAGGTGTAGGTGTAGGTGTAGGTGTAGGTGTAGGTGAAGGTGTAGGTGTAGGTGTAGGTGTAGGTGTAGGTGTAGGTGTCGTGTCGTGTCGTGTCGTGTCGTGTCGTGTCGTGTCGTGTCGTGGCGTGTCGTGTCGTGTCGTGTCGTGGCGTGTCGTGTCGTGTCGTGTCGTGTCGTGTCGTGTAGTGTAGTGTAGTGTAGTGTAGTGTAGTGTAGTGTAGTGTAGTGTAGTGTAGTGTAGTGTAGTTTAGTGTAGTGTAGAGTAGTGTAGTGTAGTGTAGTGTAGTGTAGTGTCGTGCGATGCGATGCGATGCGATGCGATGCGATGCGATGCGATGCGATGCGATGCGATGCGATGCGATGCGATGCGATGCGATGCGATGCGATGCGATGCGATGCGATGCGATGCGATGCGACGCGACGCGACGCGACGCGACGCGACGCGACGCGACGCGACGCGACGCGACGCGACGCGACGCGACGCGACGCGACGCGACGCGACGCGACGCGACGCGACGCGACGCGACGCGACGCGACGCGACGCGACGCGACGCGACGCGACGCGACGCGACGCGACGCGACGCGACGCGACGCGACGCGACGCGACGCGACGCGACGCGACGCGACGCGACGCGACGCGACGCGACGCGACGCGACGCGACGCGACGCGACGCGACGCGACGCGACGCGACGCGACGCGACGCGACGCGACGCGACGCGACGCGACGCGACGCGACGCGACGCGACGCGACGCGACGCGACGCGACGCGACGCGACGCGCGACGCGACGCGACGCGACGCGACGCGACGCGACGCGACGCGACGGGACGGGACGGGACGGGACGGGACGGGACGGGACGGGACGGGACGGGACGGGACGGGACGGGACGGGACGGGACGGGACGGGACGGGACGGGACGGGACGGGACGGGACGGGACGGGACGGGACGGGACGGGACGGGACGGGACGGGACGGGACGGGACGGGACGGGACGGGACGGGACGGGACGGGACGGGACGGGACGGGACGGGACGGGACGGGACGGGACGGGACGGGACGGGACGGGACGGGACGGGACGGGACGGAATTGAATGTGATATGGTGCGGTTTGATGTAATGTGATGCGAAATGATGTCATATTATATTTGTTATGTTATGTAAGGTAGCATAGTACAGTGTAATGAAAAGTTTTGTGACGTGATGTGATGTGATGCGGTGCGGTGCGGTGCGGTGCGGTGCGGTGCGGTGCGGTGCGGTGCGGTGCGGTGCGGTGCGGTGCGGTGCGGTGCGGTGCGGTGCGGAGCGGTGCGGTGCGGTGCGGTGCGGTGCGGTGCGGTGCGGTGCGGTGCGGTGTCGGTGTCGGTGTCGCTGTCGCTGTCGGTGTCGGTGTAGGTGTAGGTGTAGGTGTAGGTGTAGGTGTAGGTGTAGGTGTAGGTGTAGGTGTAGGTGTAGGTGTAGGTGTAGGTGTAGGTGTAGGTGTAGGTGTAGGTGTAGGTGTAGGTGTAGGTGTAGGTGTCGTGTCGTGTCGTGTCGTGTCGTGTCGTGGCGTGTCGTGTCGTGTCGTGTCGTGTAGTGTAGTGTAGTGTAGTGTAGTGTAGTGTAGTGTAGTGTAGTGTAGTGTAGTGTAGTGTAGTGTAGTGTAGTGTAGTGTAGTGTAGTGTAGTGTAGAGTAGTGTAGTGTAGTGTAGTGTAGTGTAGTGTAGTGTAGTGTAGTGTCGTGCGATGCGATGCGATGCGATGCGATGCGATGCGATGCGATGCGATGCGATGCGATGCGATGCGATGCGATGCGATGCGATGCGATGCGATGCGATGCGATGCGATGCGATGCGATGCGACGCGACGGGACGCGACGCGACGCGACGCGACGCGACGCGACGCGACGCGACGCGACGCGACGCGACGCGACGCGACGCGACGCGACGCGACGCGACGCGACGCGACGCGACGCGACGCGACGCGACGCGACGCGACGCGACGCGACGCGACGCGACGCGACGCGACGCGACGCGACGCGACGCGACGCGACGCGACGCGACGCGACGCGACGCGACGCGACGCGACGCGACGCGACGCGACGCGACGGGACGGGACGGGACGGGACGGGACGGGACGGGACGGGACGGGACGGGACGGGACGGGACGGGCGGGACGGGACGGGACGGGACGGGACGGGACGGGACGGGACGGGACGGGACGGGACGGGACGGGACGGGACGGGACGGGACGGGACGGGACGGGACGGGACGGGACGGGACGGGACGGGACGGGACGGGACGGGACGGGACGGGACGGGACGGGACGGGACGGGACGGAATTGAATGTGATATGGTGCGGTTTGATGTAATGTGATGCGAAATGATGTCATATTATATTTGTTATGTTATGTAAGGTAGCATAGTACAGTGTAATGAAAAGTTTTGTGACGTGATGTGATGTGATACACTACACTACACTACACTACACTACACGACACGACACGACACGACACGCCACGACACGACACGACACGACACGACACCTACACCTACACCTACACCTACACCTACACCTACACCTACACCTACACCTACACCTACACCTACACCTACACCGACACCGACACCGACACCGACACCGACACCGACAGCGACACCGACACCGCACCGCACCGCACCGCACCGCACCGCTCCGCTCCGCACCGCACCGCACCGCACCGCACCGCACCGCACCGCACAGCACCGCACCGCACCGCACCGCACCGCACCGCACCGCACCGCACCGCACCGCACCACATCACATCACATCACGTCACAAAACTTTTCATTACACTGTACTATGCTACCTTACATAACATAACAAATATAATATGACGTCATTTCGCATCACATTACATCAAACCGCACCATATCACATTCAATTCCGTCCCGTCCCGTCCCGTCCCGTCCCGTCCCGTCCCGTCCCGTCCCGTCCCGTCCCGTCCCGTCCCGTCCCGTCCCGTCCCGTCCCGTCCCGTCGCGTCGCGTCGCGTCGCGTCGCGTCGCGTCGCGTCGCGTCGCGTCGCGTCGCGTCGCGTCGCGTCGCGTCGCGTCGCGTCGCGTCGCGTCGCGTCGCGTCGCGTCGCGTCGCGTCGCGTCGCGTCGCGTCGCGTCGCGTCGCGTCGCGTCGCATCGCATCGCATCGCATCGCATCGCATCGCATCGCATCGCATCGCATCGCATCGCATCGCATCGCATCGCATCGCATCGCATCGCATCGCATCGCACCGCACGACACTACACTACACTACACTACACTACACTACACTACTCTACACTACACTACACTACACTACACTACACTACACTACACTACACTACACTACACTACACTACACTACACGACACGACACGACACGACACGACACGACACGACACGACACGACACGCCACGACACGACACGACACGACACGACACCTACACCTACACCTACACCTACACCTACACCTACACCTACACCTACACCTACACCTACACCTACACCTACACCTACACCTACACCTACACCTACACCGACACCGACACCGACACCGACACCGACACCGACAGCGACACCGACACCGCACCGCACCGCACCGCACCGCTCCGCACCGCACCGCACGGCACCGCACCGCACCGCACCGCACCGCACCGCACCGCACCGCACCGCACCGCACCGCACCGCACCGCACCGCACCGCACCGCACCGCACCGCACCGCACCGCACCGCACCGCACCGCACCGCACCGCATCACATCACATCACGTCACAAAACTTTTCATTACACTGTACTATGCTACCTTACATAACATAACAAATATAATATGACATCATTTCGCATCACATTACATCAAACCGCACCATATCACATTCAATTCCGTCCCGTCCCGTCCCGTCCCGTCCCGTCCCGTCCCGTCCCGTCCCGTCCCGTCCCGTCCCGTCCCGTCCCGTCCCGTCGCGTCGCGTCGCGTCGCGTCGCGTCGCGTCGCGTCGCGTCGCGTCGCGTCGCGTCGCGTCGCGTCGCGTCGCGTCGCGTCGCGTCGCGTCGCATCGCGTCGCTTTGCATCGCATCGCATCGCATCGCATCGCATCGCATCGCATCGCATCGCATCGCATCGCATCGCATCGCATCGCATCGCATCGCATCGCATCGCATCGCATCGCATCGCATCGCATCGCATCGCATCGCATCGCATCGCATCGCATCGCATCGCATCGCATCGCATCGCATCGCATCGCATCGCATCGCATCGCACGACACTACACTACACTACACTACACTACACTACTCTACTCTACACTACACTACACTACACTACACTACACTACACTACACTACACTACACTACACTACACTACACTACACTACACTACACTACACTACACTACACTACACTACACGACACGACACGACACGACACGACAAGGCACGACACGACACGACACGACACGACACCTACACCTACACCTACACCTACACCTACACCTACACCTACACCTACACCTACACCTACACCTACACCTACACCTACACCTACAGCGACACCGACACCGCACCGCACCGCACCGCACCGCACCGCACCGCTCCGCACCGCACCGCACCGCACCGCACCGCACCGCACCGCACCGCACCGCACCGCACCGCATCACATCACATCACATCACGTCACAAAACTTTTCATTACACTGTACTATGCTACCTTACATAACATAACAAATATAATATGACATCATTTCGCATCACATTACATCAAACCGCACCATATCACATTCAATTCCGTCCCGTCCCGTCCCGTCCCGTCCCGTCCCGTCCCGTCCCGTCCCGTCCCGTCCCGTCCCGTCCCGTCCCGTCCCGTCCCGTCCCGTCCCGTCGCGTCGCGTCGCGTCGCGTCGCGTCGCATCGCATCGCATCGCATCGCATCGCATCGCATCGCATCGCATCGCATCGCATCGCATCGCATCGCACGACACTACACTACACTACACTACACTACACTACACTACTCTACTCTACACTACACTACACTACACTACACTACACTACACTACACTACACTACACTACACTACACTACACTACACTACACTACACTACACTACACTACACTACACTACACTACACTACACTACACTACACTACACTACACTACACTACACTACACGACACGACACGACACGACACGACAAGGCACGACACGACACGACACGACACGACACCTACACCTACACCTACACCTACACCTACACCTACACCTACACCTACACCTACACCTACACCTACACCTACACCTACAGCGACACCGACACCGCACCGCACCGCACCGCACCGCACCGCTCCGCACCGCACCGCACCGCACCGCACCGCACCGCACCGCACCGCACCGCACCGCACCGCACCGCACCGCACCGCACCGCACCGCACCGCACCGCACCGCACCGCACCGCACCGCACCGCACCGCACCGCATCACATCACATCACATCACGTCACAAAACTTTTCATTACACTGTACTATGCTACCTTACATAACATAACAAATATAATATGACATCATTTCGCATCACATTACATCAAACCGCACCATATCACATTCAATTCCGTCCCGTCCCGTCCCGTCCCGTCCCGTCCCGTCCCGTCCCGTCCCGTCCCGTCCCGTCCCGTCCCGTCCCGTCCCGTCCCGTCGCGTCGCGTCGCGTCGCGTCGCGTCGCGTCGCGTCGCGTCGCGTCGCGTCGCGTCGCGTCGCATCGCATCGCATCGCATCGCATCGCATCGCATCGCATCGCATCGCATCGCATCGCATCGCATCGCATCGCATCGCATCGCATCGCATCGCATCGCATCGCATCGCATCGCATCGCATCGCATCGCATCGCACGACACTACACTACACTACACTACACTACACTACACTACTCTACACTACACTACACTACACTACACTACACTACACTACACTACACTACACTACACTACACTACACTACACTACACTACACTACACTACACTACACGACACGACACGACACGACACGACACCACACGACACGACACGACACGCCACGACACGACACGACACGACACGACACCTACACCTACACCTACACCTACACCTACACCTACACCTACACCTACACCTACACCTACACCTACACCTACACCTACACCTACACCTACACCTACACCTACACCTACACCGACACCGACACCGACACCGACACCGACACCGACACCGACACCGACAGCGACACCGACACCGCACCGCACCGCACCGCACCGCACCGCACCGCTCCGCACCGCACCGCACCGCACCGCACCGCACCGCACCGCACCGCACCGCACCGCACCGCACCGCACCGCACCGCACCGCACCGCACCGCACCGCACCGCACCGCACCGCACCGCACCGCACCGCACCGCACCGCACCACATCACATCACATCACGTCACAAAACTTTTCATTACACTGTACTATGCTACCTTATATAACATAACAAATATAATATGACATCATTTCGCATCACATTACATCAAACCGCACCATATCACATTCAATTCCGTCCCGTCCCGTCCCGTCCCGTCCCGTCCCGTCCCGTCCCGTCCCGTCCCGTCCCGTCCCGTCCCGTCCCGTCCCGTCCCGTCCCGTCCCGTCCCGTCCCGTCCCGTCCCGTCCCGTCCCGTCCCGTCGCGTCGCGTCGCGTCGCGTCGCGTCGCGTCGCGTCGCGTCGCGTCGCGTCGCGTCGCGTCGCGTCGCGTCGCGTCGCGTCGCGTCGCGTCGCGTCGCATCGCATCGCATCGCATCGCATCGCATCGCATCGCATCGCATCGCATCGCATCGCATCGCATCGCATCGCACGACACTACACTACACTACACTACACTACACTACACTACACTACTCTACACTACACTACACTACACTACACTACACTACACTACACTACACTACACTACACTACACTACACTACACGACACGACACGACACGACACGCCACGACACGACACGACACGACACGACACCTACACCTACACCTACACCTACACCTACACCTACACCTACACCTACACCTACACCTACACCTACACCTACACCTACACCTACACTTACACCTACACCGACACCGACAGCGACAGCGACACCGACACCGCACCGCACCGCACCGCACCGCACCGCACCGCACCGCACCGCACCGCTCCGCACCGCACCGCACCGCACCGCACCGCACCGCACCGCACCGCACCGCACCGCACCGCATCACATCACATCACGTCACAAAACTTTTCATTACACTGTACTATGCTACCTTACATAACATAACAAATATAATATGACATCATTTCGCATCACATTACATCAAACCGCACCATATCACATTCAATTCCGTCCCGTCCCGTCCCGTCCCGTCCCGTCCCGTCCCGTCCCGTCCCGTCCCGTCCCGTCCCGTCCGCCCC
>CBDHHR010000874.1:0-5000 GCA_965263245.1 Metamycoplasmataceae bacterium
ATGACACCAATGTGTATTAACACCATCTCACTTGATAGGGGGCAGCACTGCAGTGATTTATTTCTCCCATGAATGTTGGTGACGAACAGACAATTTCCATAAGATAATGAAATGCTACCTTTTTGTGATAACTTATACGACAATTACTTGATGAGAGTGTATGATAGGTTATAAAGCATTAACAAATAACAAACTCATTATAAAACAGCAAGCCGCTGCTGAGTGTCAGTGTCAGTGTCAGTGTCAGTTTCAGTTTCAGTTTCAGTTTCAGTTTCAGTTTCAGTGTCAGTGTCAGTGTCAGTGGCAGTTTCAGTGTCAGTGTCAGTGTGAGTGGCAGTGTCAGTGGCAATGTCAGTGGCAATGGCAATGTCAGTGGCAATGTCAGTGTCAGTGACAATGTCAGTGGCAGTGTCAGTGTCAGTGTCAGTGTCAGTGTCAGTGTCAGTGGCACTGAGTGAGAAAAACAGGAGCGGCCAGTCACATAGTAACTCACATATCTGCTATAAAATAAACACACTAGCAAATTAGTTCACAACTTTTCCAGGAGGGGGTGCCACAGACACTTGCTGACCCAATCAATGTTACTTAGAGGTACTGACATCTCAACCAGACACGTAGATCACACAACGTCCAAATACCACCTATCCATTCTTTACTTAACAGTTACTGAAGGTACATTGAAACAGAATTTCCTAATATAATGTCTGACACAGATGGGAGAGAAACCTGTGACGTAGTATTTGACTACTGTCCAATGCTGTCTATCCACGAAGCTTTGAAACGGGCCCAGATCAATAAGGAAATTCTGTCCCAACTGCCTACATGAGGATAACCTAATAAAGGGGAGACATGGGTTAAATTAGATTTTTTCTGGCAAAAGTAATAGCACACCACTTTAAGTAGACGCAGAAACACTTCAAGACCAGTTTGTAAGCCTGGGCTAAAACTGACGTAACCAAATTTGGGATTGATTTCTTTATAGTAACTTCTGAATGAAAATGCCCCAGGGTTGAAACAGTGGCAGGTGAAACTGAACTAATGTCTCATTGACCGACTGGCCAGTGGCCTGACCACTAGGTCACATCTCTCTGTTGCAGGTCTTGGTATTGACTACTGGTCAACACTCCTTAGCACTCATAATATAATAATATATTAATACTAACTTTATTGTCCAGTCATAGAATGGATATACATCTTGCACTTTGGTGGATGCATAAAAATAACACAATATTTAAATTGCATCACATAGTAATGCATGTATACAGTGAAATCAAGTATATAAATAGGTAAATGGCAGCTGTAAAATATATCAACTACAGGAATAAATATGCTACAAAACAATATGACAATATTATAAGATAAATAAATAAATGTGATAAAACAACATTGCAGTTGCAGTGGTAGGGACTGTGATATGTTGGTCAATGGTTGATTTTATGTGGCTGGTTCAAATACATGATGGGGATGGAATTAACGATTTAAGGGCATGCCGGGTGTTTACAGTTGGTGTTCTGTGTCTCTTTCCAGAGGGGAGAAAGTCGTAATGGTCGTGTAAGAAGTGGGTGGGGTCAGATAATATTTTTGTTGCCATTTGCAGTGTTCTTGACTTGTACAATTGCTCCAGACTGGTATCGGGTGTACAGTGTACAGCGTCCAGCGATCTTGCAGGAAATTATCTATATGCTGTTTATTGTTCTCTGTTTGTGACTGAGAGGTTTCCCCACCAGCAAATTAGATCTTGTATAGATTCATTGTATTATCATCCCACCTGCTGTGGTCAGGGTTTGGTGTGCATGCATGCGATACACATTGCAGTGCAATACAATGTACCAGAAGAGATTTTGATTGCTTCTTCCAATGCTCCCACTGCCTCACTTTATACAACAATAAAACACTGCACCTGGGCATCTCTCTCAGAAACTAGAAGCACAGTCCGCTAAAACCTGAGGGCGACTGACGATTCAATACTTCTGATGCTACGGGAAAACTTCCTTCCAAGTCAGAGACAACTAAGTGAAGATGTAACAGAAATACACCTAACAGGCACAATTATTTGTAGTTTTAAACTCTTTTGCCATTACATTTTTGTACTGTCATTTACCAATCCACTAACATTGCCATGATGAATCTGCTGTTTTTCACAGATCTATTTATGTGGTTATTTCACTCATTAACCAATGGATCCGGGTGTGTTTTTACGCAACATACTTCATGATTCTGGCAGCTTTGTGCTAAAATATTCATGCTTTCCGTTCGTAAACAACTCATTTGACAAACGATAATGGCAAAGGTCAGTGATAGTGTTAATTGCCATCTTGTCTTCGGTGCTGATGTTCCTTAAATAATATTACGTGTTAGATCAGAAACAATCAATTGGTATAGGTCAATGCCAGGTGTCGTAAATGTTTCATTACTACTGTGTTTGATCCAGTTATAATCCATGTCATGGTCAATAGTTTTAATATGTAGTTGGATACTAATGCATCTTAGGTATTACCTTGGATTTGCAGTATACCTGGTAAACAGTAAAGTATAAAAAATACAAATGTACACACTAAATGGTGACAGAATAAGCAGAACATATGACTTAACGAACATTCAATAAATGTCTACTGATCTAATAGATTATTTCTATATTTTTAATCTATAGTTAGATCATGTTTACTTTTTATGTGGCTGAGATGGGGGTTGGGAAATGGTAACCTGAAGCAGTATTTTTTTCTATAAACAACAATAAATATTCATGTAAATGTTCATCAAGTTGGAAGAATACCACATTAAAACAAGGTTCCTTATTACACAACTAATAAATGTAACCATTACACAACTAATAAATGTAACCATTACACAACTAATAAATGTAACCATTACACACCTAATACATGTAACCATTACACAACTAATAAATGTAACCATTACACAACTAATAATTTTGTAACCATTACACACCTAATAAATGTAACCATTACACAACTAATAAATGTAACCATTACACACCTAATAAATGTAACCATTACACAACTAATAAATGTAACCATTACACAACTAATAAATGTAACCATTACACAACTAATAAATGTAACCATTACACAACTAATAAATGTAACCATTACACAACTAATAAATGTAACCATTACACAACTAATAAATGTAACCATTACACAACTAATAAATGTAACCATTACACAACTAATAAATGTAACCATTACACAACTAATAAATGTAACCATTGCACAACTAATAAATGTAACCATTACACACCTAATAAATGTAACCATTACACAACTAATAAATGTAACCATTACACAACTAATAAATGTAACCATTACACAACTAATAAATGTAACCATTACACAACTAATAAATGTAACCATTACACAACTAATAAATGTAACCATTACACAACTAATAAATGTAACCATTACACAACTAATAAATGTAACCATTACACACCTAATAAATGTAACCATTACACAACTAATAAATGTAACCATTACACACCTAATAAATGTAACCATTACACAACTAATAAATGTAACCATTACACAACTAATAAATGTAACCATTATACAACTAATAAATGTAACCATTACACAACTAATAAATGTAACTATGATAGGAGGGGTGAAAGTGGTGGATAGAGAGACAGACATAACTGTGATAGACTGGGAGGGGTGAAAGAGGTAGATAGAGAGACAGACATAACTGTGATAGACTGGGAGGGGTGAAAGTGGTGGATAGAGAGACAGACATAACTGTGATAGACTGGAAGGGGTGAAAGAGGTAGATAGAGAGACAGACATAACTGTGATAGACTGGGAGGGGTGAAAGAGGTAGATAGAGAGACAGACATAACTGTGATAGACTGGGAGGGGTGAAAGTGGTGGATAGAGAGACAGACATAACTGTGATAGACTGGAAGGGGTGAAAGAGGTAGATAGAGAGACAGACATAACTGTGATAGACTGGGAGGGGTGAAAGTGGTGGATAGAGAGACAGACATAACTGTGATAGACTGGCAGGGGTGAAAGAGGTAGATAGAGAGACAGACATAACTGTGATAGACTGGAAGGGGTGAAAGAGGTAGATAGAGAGACAGACATAACTGTGATAGACTGGAAGGGGTGAAAGAGGTAGATAGAGAGACAGACATAACTGTGATAGACTGGGAGGGGTGAAAGTGGTGGATAGAGAGACAGACATAACTGTGATAGACTGGGAGGGGTGAAAGAGGTAGATAGAGAGACAGACATAACTGTGATAGACTGGGAGGGGTGAAAGTGGTGGATAGAGAGACAGACATAACTGTGATAGACTGGAAGGGGTGAAAGAGGTAGATAGAGAGACAGACATAACTGTGATAGACTGGAAGGGGTGAAAGAGGTAGATAGAGAGACATACATAACTGTGATAGACTGGAAGGGGTGAAAGTGGTGGATAGAGAGACAGACATAACTGTGATAGACTGGGAGGGGTGAAAGAGGTAGATAGAGAGACAGACATAACTGTGATAGACTGGGAGGGGTGAAAGAGGTAGATAGAGAGACAGACATAACTGTGATAGACTGGGAGGGGTGAAAGAGGTAGATAGAGAGACAGACATAACTGATAGACTGGAAGGCGTGAAAGAGGTAGATAGAGAGACAGACATAACTGTGATAGACTGGAAGGCGTGAAAGAGGTGGATAGAGAGACAGACATAACTGTGATAGACTGGAAGGGGTGAAAGAGGTAGATAGAGAGACAGACATAACTGTGATAGACTGGAAGGGGTGAAAGAGGTAGATAGAGAGACAGACATAACTGTGATAGACTGGAAGGGGTGAAAGAGGTAGATAGAGAGACATACATAACTGTGATAGACTGGAAGGGGTGAAAGAGGTAGATAGAGAGACAGACATAACTGTGATAGACTGGAAGGGGTGAAAGAGGTAGATAGAGAGACAGACATAACTGTGATAGACTGGAAGGGGTGAAAGAGGTAGATAGAGAGACAGACA
>CBDHHR010000875.1:0-5000 GCA_965263245.1 Metamycoplasmataceae bacterium
CTGCATGCCGCAACTTTTCGCGTTTCCGTACATATGGAATGGTAGCTTTCCACTGAAAACTTACAGTCGATTCGGTTGTAGATTTTGACTATATCAATAGTGAAGGTCGACCCCAGGTCAACGGCCCACCAAGGGTTTTCCGTTTTAAATGTATGCGTGCAGCTATGTCCCTTCTTGAAGTCCCCGTTCGTGTCACCATCAACGGCATGGTCTGCGTCTCCTTGCCAGTGACCATCTTTAGCTTGTCTGACAGGGCGCCCCAATGCTAGGTTGTTCCTCTTTGACAAAACTGCGACAAGAAAAATTGAAAATGAATTTTAAGTTAAATACCATTTCGCCTCATTATTGGTGTACTTTAAGTAGTAGTGACATCTTTCAGTGCTGACATGACTGCATGTCACAAATGGCCGACGAAAACAACGATAACTGTCAGCTTTCGTGACGGTGAGCCAACAACGATACATCTAAGGTATGCGATTACGATAATCAACCCGATCACGAGACATCGGACTAATTGCGTATAATGTCGATAACAGTCATTGTGATTAATACCACTGCTTCATAAAAGTAATTGGATTAAGTGTCATTGTTTCAAAACAAACGAGGCGTCTAATGTCACTGGTTGACAAGAGTCATTGCGTTTAATGTCACTGTTTGAAAAAAGGTCTTTGTGTTTAATTTCACTGCTTGCTAAAGGTCAATGGGTTTAATGTCACTCCTTGATAACAATCACTGCGTCTAATGTCACTGCTTGACACGAGTCATTGTTTGTAATGTTTCTGCTTGATAACGTTCATTGCGATTAATGCCACTGCTTGATAACAAGATATTGCAATTAATGTCATTGCTTGATACTATTCTCTGCGATTAATGCGAGTGTTTGATAATATTCACTGCATTTAATATCACTGTTTGATAACAGTCATTGCGTTTAATATCCGTGCTTGATGACAGTCATTACCAACCACTGTGTAGACTATCTATTAGAACATTTTCATTTTCATAAAGAACAGTAAATGAATGGAACAGGTTATCAGCTGATTGTGTAGGTGGTAGTATTGTCAGTATATTTAAAAATAAAATCCTAAGAAGGGCGGGGTATACTTAAATAGATGATTTGGACTATCGATAAGCCAAAGGGCGTCCTATTCCACCTGCCATTTAGAGTTGATTCTCTATGTGGCAATCTTGTTAAATCTTGTTAATTATATGCCGCGATATACGCCATCAAAACTTACTACGGGTAAATATTCTTCCCCTGCCTGTGTAATTGACCATTCCTTCACCAGAATGTGTATAAATTATACAACGGATAGCACAAATGAACCATGAGCTCTGCATCCATCTTTTGATCGTTTAAAGGAAATTTTGCTAAGCAATTGGTCAGGTGACCGATAAGTATAATGTGCCAGATTTGTGTTACGTTGTTATTCTGACTGATCGCGATCGTTGAATGACATTTTTCAAAAACGAGTTTATGTTGTATAAAAGTTAAGCAAATGATAGTGATGCATTCGTCGGGAGGAGACAAGAGCACTCACCTACTAGGGCAAATGAAAAAAATAAACATAAGCCATAACATGACAGAAGCTTCGTGCGCCACGTCCATCGTTGAAGCGCCGTGTCATAACACTGCCTGTCACCAACGGAGACTACAGTCGCGACGTCATTGGGGCGATCGCCTCTCCGCCTCTCCGCCTCTCCGCCTCTCCGCCTCTCCGCCTCTCCGCCTCTCCGCCTCTCCGCCTCTCCGCCTCTCCGCCTCTCCGCCTCTCCGCCTCTCCGCCTCTCCGCCTCTCCGCCTCTCCGCCTCTCCGCCTCGGAGGCGGAGAGGCGGAGAGGCAGAGAGGCAGAGAGGCTTACGGGATGTCAGGTCCCGGGTACTATGCGCAAAGAAGTAATACCGTACTAAGAGAAGCCCTGGCTATATGTGAACATTCATTGCCGTGATGTCTGAACAACAGCAGTTTCAAGGCTGAATCCCGATAAACATGGATGACGTAAATTCAATTATTTAAGCTGTCAGACCTTGGCAATATCGCGACGTGAGATCACTTATACCAGTTTCGTGATAGTTCATTGTGTTGTTGTCATAGTTACAAGGCAAACATAATATCCCCAGTTGTCTCACAGTGTTGCACTTGTAGCAGAGCGAACCGGCGATGGACGTGGCTCACGAAGCATCCTTCATGTTCTGGCTGGTGTTTGTCTTCATGTTCGCTCAACAAGGTAAACTTTCTTGCTCCTAGTATGTACACCAAAACATTTGTAGCGGTTTTGATGTACAAAGGTGATAGATCATCTTCGCTGTGCTAAGCTAGCCGGGACTGATCCGCTAAGCGAAGTTTGTGGAAATGAACAGGCAATTGATTTAGAAAATTGCGGCTTCGATAGCAATGAGGACAGATAAACTACCTGCCTCAATTTGAAAACGAATAAATATTATCTGGAAATATAATTTAATTGTTCGAGCTGAAGTTCAGGGTTTTAAAACATCCATGAGTAATGTTGGCTGGCACTGACCTAAGCGGCAGTAGCGACCACTGCACCGCCAGGACGTGGTAGAACATTACACAGAAGATGGGACAAAGGAGCAAGACCAGATACTAATGTACCAACACGACGAAGGTGGGGGTATCTGTCCCTCCCCCTGGTAATTTAGTTTATCCTTTGATGCAATCATACAATTCAGAATAGATTCAGTGAAAGTCTCTAATGGGCTCATTAACATGGACAATATAATGCGAATAGTTTGGTATTTGTTTTGGAAAACATGAACAACTTTGTTTGTTGGAACATTTCAGTTCGATAGCCAGATGTGTGAGACAGAGACAGAGATGTGTGAAACGAATTTAAAAACAATTGGTTCGGAAAAGTATTTTTAAATGTTGTGAGGCTAAATAACACAGATATTATCGCCATCGCATTGAAAACAACTGTACACCACAGAGTTAGATCATTTCATTAATCTTTCCCCTATAGACTAGAGTGACAAGCTGGCCCGCTGCACTGAAGCCGACGTGGACCACTGGCTGCCATCTACTTGCACGGCAGAAAGTGCTGTACTCACTGGCCGGATATATAGAATAGAACTGTTGAGCAACGTAATAAATGTAAAAAAGTCTGCTAAGATGACATTTGTAACTTGGATATGTGTCGTTGTGCCCCTAGCCCTAGGCCTAGTTAAGACAGCTCATGATTAATTTCTGGAGTAGGCCAGCAGGGCCAGCTGTTGAATATTTTGAGTTGGTTAACTGTGTTGGGGTAGGGATCTAAATATGTGTCACTGTGGTTCCTTGGCAATGTAGCCTCCAGCTTAGTCATTAGGGGAAGGGCTGTGATCCGGATTATTTAGAACCCAAACACTGGACAGTTCGGTGGTTGACACTGATGTTAGCAACGTTAATCCATTTGGCGTTAATCCAAGTAGCAAATTTGGTTACTTCCTGTTCCTGTTAAAACTGTACCAACCGACAGAAATCAGGACCCGGAGTGTCTTTCCACAGGTGAGAATCTCTGTTATACAATAAATTATAGCTTAGGCTAGAGTCTTTGCGAACATATATGTGTTTCGTTGCCATTAATTTAACAAATTAATAGTTTTAAAACATTACAGTAATATGCAAATTAACCAACAATAATACATGTTGGATGAATTATGTACCAAACCGATTTTTAATAATGTTACTGTGCATAGTCGTAGTGTGAGTGACACATTTTATATTAATATAATAGCCTAATTATAATATGGTAGTATTTTATGACTAGTAATTATTGATAATGGGTACAGCCTTCTGCAGATTCCCAGACAAAAAGAAAGAAAAGACCCGAATGCCGAGCAAAATGGATCAAAGCTATTAGGAGAAAGGACTGGACACAAACATCAGGTAGCTATCTCTGTAGTGCTCATTTCGAGGAGAAATGTTTTATAGCCCTGACAAGACGGGTCATCAGGGCATACTAGACAGTGCGGACAAAGACATATGCCAAAAAAAAACCACTCAGATTATCGCACATTGGAATATGCCATTGACCCATCATGAAATGACAAAACTAATTATGTTTAGGGGGACACGAAAGGGAAACTGTGGTTATTTTAAGGAAACCTGTTACTATGACGTTACTGCTATTTTGTTGTAGTTTGCCTAATTTTATTTATTCATTGTTATTACTATTGACACAGTATAATTTTTGAATATCTTAATATTGCTACTTTTCTACTTTGTTTCCTTTTTCTACTAATGTTGTTGTTAGTAATGTTGGCAGCTCTGTTTTGTTGTTGTTTTCCCTATTCTCTCATCAACTTTGCATGATCTGTATTTTAATCTATGAAATTGTAATTAGTTTTATAGGTCTGGGTGTTCTCGCCAATGTCTTTGGAGGACGGACTTCAGTTGGTTGATTTTTAAACACCACAACAATTGTGGATCTGGTAGAATAACAAATTAAATAGTATTAATTAAGGTGCACAAAATGAGATACTGTATACTAAGTATAAGCCTGTTGATTTGCTTTATGCTGGCATATTAGTGAGGCAACTGTTTGAACACATCGTACATCTGGCTAACTTGTGTCAGTAAATAAATAACGTGATAATTATGTAGAAAACTTTGTGCAATGCTATGTATATACAGGGACTGCAGTGGCTTTCTGCCTGGCAGTAACATGGCTGTCACCAGCCCGTGTTGACTTCAAAGTATCATCTGTCAACTGAGAGCGGCAGAGCGATCTTGTTCTACTGGTGTGTTCTATTTATATATATGCTGTACACATACATTATCTAGTAAATTACAACATTCGCTGTTCAGGACGCTGATTCTAAATACTTGATATGTGCCAACTATTCGTTCTCAGACATATCTGGTCACGCTTACTATATTTATTCGTTGCATGTTTTCACAGCACGTACCTTGATTCCTCGCTATAATTCTGAATTGTTTGTAAAATATTGGACAACATTAATTGTGGTATATCGAAGGTAGCATTGAACTTACTTCATC
>CBDHHR010000875.1:10000-12823 GCA_965263245.1 Metamycoplasmataceae bacterium
AGTAATATTTCACAACACAAATCACCGAGACTGTTGCTGCATTACCGTTCCTGGCATCTATGGACACGTATACGTTCTCAGCGCACTCTAGGCGCTGTAGTCCGCCTTCTCGAGAAATTTGCTGGTACAAGGGACTCGTCATCCAGACAGAAGTCCCGGACATAGTGAAGGCGTCGTTCACGGTCAAAATCACCGGACACGGTCTCGTGTGCGCCAAATCCCACTTTACGGTGATGGTCCGATGAATGAAGACGCTACCATGTCCTATCGAAGTGTCTCTGTGACGGGAAGGACTGCAAACAAGCGACCATCCACATCCCGGAGATCTGTGAAATTATAGTAGGGAGTAGCAGATTGCTGCAGACAATGTCACGACTCCAATAGATATACACATCACCTTTGCATATGTCCTGGAGAAACGATGAATGACAAATTAATTCAACGTAATCTCCATTTAGCCTCCATAGATCAGACGCAGCTACTATTCTCGCCGTCGATGTTTCTTTCGATAGTTGCGGTTGATAATATTAAAAGAATTACAAGTAAAACTTTGTCATAAGACAAATCACCGAGATTATTTGATCTGCAAACATTATGGTAGTCATGAATTGTCAAATTAATTTGGAAATTTATAAAGCAAGGAATACTATAACAACAATTCGATTACATTCATTTGCTTATTCACCGCTTACAAATAACTGTTTCAAGCGTCACATAATGACAATTCTTACATAATTAATGTTGTGACGAAGGGAGGGAGGGAGGCAGGGAGGGGACGTGATGGAGGGGGGGGGGGGGGCAGGAAGCACAGGGCCGAAGGGAGATAGTGAGGGAGGAAGGTAACAAGGAAGCGAGAGATGCAGGAAGAAAAGAGGGGTGGCAAGAGACAGGGAGGGAGGGAGGGAGGGAGGGAGGGAGGGAGGGAGGGAGCGAGGGAGGGAGGGAGGGAGGGAGGGAGGGAGGGAGGGAGGGAGGGAGGGAGGGAGGGAGGGAGGGAGGGAGGGAGGGATGCGTCACAAGCGTCACATAATGACAATTCTTACATAATTAATGTTGTGACGAAGGGAGGGAGGGAGGCAGGGAGGGAACGTGATGGAGGGGGGGGCAGGAAGCAGAGGGCCGAAGGGAGATAGTGAGGGAGGAAGGTAACAAGGAAGCGAGAGATGCAGGGAGAAAAGAGGGGTGGCTGAATGGACGGTGGGAAGGAGGGAGGGAGGAAAGGAGGAAGGGAGAATGGAGTGTTGGAGGGAGATAGGGATGGATGCATGGAGGGAGGGAAGGAGGGATGTACGGATGGATGGAGGGAGTGATGGAGGGAGGGAGGGAGGGAGGGAGGAAGGGAGAGAGAGACAGGGAGGGAGGGAGGGAGGGAGGGAGGAAGGGAGGGAGGGAGGGAGGGAGGGAGGGAGGGAGGGAGGGAGGGAGGGAGGGAGGGAGCGAGGGAGGGAGGGAGGGAGGGAGGGAGGGAGGGAGGGATGGAAGGTGGGTGGGAGGGAGGGAGGGAGGGAGGGAGTAGGGAGGGAGGGATGGAAGGAGGGAGGGAGGGAGGGAGGGAGGGAGGGAGGGAGGGAGGGAGGGAGGGAGGGAGGGAGGGAGGGAGGGAGGTAGGGATGGATGGATGGATGGATGGATGGATGGATGGATGGATGGATGGATGGATGGATGGATGGATGGATGGATGGATGGATGGATGGATGGATGGATGGATGGATGGATGGATGGATGGATGGATGGATGGATGGATGGATGGATGGATGGATGGATGGATGGATGGATGGATGGATGGAGGGATGGAGGGATGGAGGGATGGAGGGATGGAGGGATGGAGGGATGGAGGGATGGAGGGATGGAGGGATGGAGGGATGGAGGGAGGCGGGAAGGAAGGGGAGGCAAAAGCATGTGTTTACGCAAGAGGTAACTTTGCGTTGTTTGTGGCTTGTTCGTAAAATAATCATAATAATAATGCTACGTGTGTGTGTCGTACTTACATTTGACTAAATAAGAGGGTTATTGTTGCTTTTGTTGTTGCTGCTGACATTGTTGTTGCTGGTATTTCTGATGCCTAAACTGTTGTGGCAGCTTGTACAGAAACAAATATAGCGTTATCATATGTTCATGAAAATAGTAATTGAGACAGTGTCATCACATGATTGACATTGGTATTGAGAAGATTTAAATATGAAACAAAATATATAATATTTATATATGTACAATTGAATGTCTAACAACCTGGTGATACAAACTGTGTGAATGTTTGTTTTCCAGACGACACTCGTAAGAAACATGATTTGAACCCACATATTATCAATACATCTGTCTGACTTACTCGAATGTCATACTCATGCACTGTCACCATACAACTGTTTTGACAACATGACCTGTCGCATATCAAATATAAAATCGACTTAACCTCTATATCCTTAATTGATGTTTGCGATATTAGTATATAGAACAATTAATAAAGCGCGGTTTATTTTAGAATTGTATAAATACGCTTCAAATAAGTGTGAGCTGTGCATCTTTATTATTGGCATTGGTGTTGATGTTGTTTGTATTGTTTCTGTTGTTGCTGCTGCTGCTGCTGCTGCTGCTGCTGTTATTGCTACCAAACTGTTGTTGTCGTTTATTAACAAACAGTTTTATAATCATAGTGTCTGCTAACATCAGCCGGGATAGCATCATGGTTCCTATTGCAACTAAGTATTGGTATAGAATAAATACATGAATGAAAACAACATAGAATTATATACGCATGGTTGAAAGTTTAACTAAGTGCCGATACTTTTGGTGCTTTAGTCCGTGTGCGTTCTTGATTTCACGCAC
>CBDHHR010000876.1:0-2500 GCA_965263245.1 Metamycoplasmataceae bacterium
TGTTATTGTAATTTACTCGTAATAATATTTTATTAGGAATACTTTTTGGGTTCACAAACTTCACATATGATTCTGCTGATTATATTAATTAGAGTATGTGAATTTAGGCCATTGACTCTATAAAACAGTAGGTGTACACTACAATTGTACATTTTAGCTCTGAAACAGATCTATTATCAGTACTGTTTAAATTTACTGAAAATTACCTCAACATTGTCCATAACGTATTATGTTCTGGTGGTCCTCGGTGTAAGCCCTCAGGGGTTTCTAGAGGATCTCCACGGTTACATGTGTGTACTCATGTGAAAGTTTGTTCAATTGTTTGTATGTTGTGACCGAAATAATGTTCTATTCAATTCAACCAATTCAATCAAAACTTAAATAATTACAATTTTACCAGCGTAGTCAATGTAAGTCGAGTCAGTTTGTCAAATATATATACTGATAATAATAATAATAACAACAACAATTATTTTAGTACTAGTAATAAAATCAATAATATATTTATAATAATAATAATAAGAAGAAGAAGAAGAAGAAGAAAGAAATATCTCAATAAACGCCATTACAATATGAATTATAATGCACTTCCTAAATGCAGGATTTGGTTATATTTAATATGCTGAGTGACATTAATATTATAACAATTATGTTGCTATAACTGTACTGTTTCTTCAATCAATCTTTCTGTATCATTATCTCTAATATAATAATACAATTCACATATTGGTATGTAAATAAACGCAGTAAAAACATGTGTATAATCTACAACGTACACTCATACGCTTACACGCACGATCACACGCAACGCCACACCCGATTACACGCAACGCCACACACGTATACTCGCACCCTCGCACCCTCGCACACTCGCACCCTCGCGCACTCGCACCCTCGCGCACTCGCACACTCGCGCCCTCGCGCCCTCGCGCACTCGCGCACTCGCACCCTCGCGCACTCGCGCACTCGCGCACTCGCGCACTCGCGCACTCGCGCACTCGCGCACTCGCGCACTCGCGCACTCGCACACTCGCACACTCGCACACTCGCACACTCGCACACTCGCACACTCGCACACTCGCATACTTGAAATTCAATAAACCTCAGACAGAACTAATTACGTCGAAATCACTGTAGTCTTTCACCGTGACAACAGTGAGCAACCCAAATAAGCTAATATCCACTAACAGGTAGTCAGTTGTCACCTCTGACCAAGGTGGACCCAGCTGCAATTACCAACAACAGGCCTCTTTTGCAGTGGCCTGCCTGTATTTTGATCTATTGGATTCAATGCCCCCTTGCCCTGTTATAACCAGCCCTGCTAGATGGCAATTGCTATTGTGTCAGTGCCTCAGTGGTGGTGCAAAGTGATAAGAAATATTTGCTTGAGGGAAGGAAGTGGCATCCCAAGCTAGGTAGGATCTTCAATTGCTTTACACTGTTGCAGTTTTACAGCTAACCACATTGGGTATTTGAGTATCCTGCTAGACATTTACGTTACTTATTAATATAGTATACATTAAATAGACAGCAGGCAACACTCATCCATTGAGGGAAATATGTTTTAGAACCCCTCAAGAATTGTTTTACTTTTGTTATTAAATACCTTTTAATATATTACAGCCAATTTCTTGTAAAATAATATTATGATAAATACGTTGGACATGGTTATGACAGTGTGTATATATATCGTAGGCCATTACCACCTGTTTGATAAAAACATTTGACTGTTCAATAATTGATCATCTAAATACAACGATGGTAGCCTTGGCCTGAGTGATGTAGGCTTTAACAGGTAAACATGTTTTCACATGCATCTTCCCATCTGTAATTTGTTCTGCTAATGACACTTTTTTTCTCAAACATACATGCAATTCATGAATTAAATCATATTATATTGGCATTTGGTTAAATACAGAAGACACATCGAATAATGGTATTAGCATATGATCTCATGTATATTGAGCGATAATAGAGAACATATCACATACAACGTTGCACTCCTCTCAAAGATACAAATAACTAACTAACTATAACTTATGTCAAACAGGTCTCCGTTGTATATCAGCTACACAGATGACACATCGAATGATGGTATTGCTATATGATGTCATGCATACTGAGCGATAATAGGGAACATATAATATACGACGTTGAACACGTCTCAAATATATAACTAATGTCAAAAGTGGGTCAAACAGGTATCCACTGTACATCAGCTACACCCTATAACGATATGGAGCAGTTAAGATGTGGTGATAGATGAATCTAAATACCATATTTCTTAAATACGGAAATAATAGGCTTTGATAGTTGCCATCTTTAAAAATGGCGCGAGTTATTATATTGTTGAAGGTGACATATAATATTTTTGACTTCGCTATCCACCAAGCTACCCAACAGCGTCAAGACAATTGCACTATGTGACGCAGTGTTTAAGATATGGTGACATTTGTATTGACGACCGCCATCTTATAAAATGGCGGAATAAAATGCCGTA
>CBDHHR010000876.1:7500-18009 GCA_965263245.1 Metamycoplasmataceae bacterium
ATGCTACATGACGATTAACACCAATATATTAGGAGAAACTGTTCACGGACACTAGTCGTGATGACTACAGCGTCAGTCTACACTGATCGATTTTATACACCATATATATATAGGAGATATACTGTATCACGGACACTAGTACGTGGTGACTGCAGCGTCAGTCTCACTATCATATATATGTATATATATATATATATATATATAACCTATATATATATATATATAGGTTATATATATATATATATATATATATATATATATATATATATATATATATATATATATATATATATAACCTACACGTTATATATATGACAACTTGAGCTGGCCGACCTTTCAAATGTATGCCATATTCCCAACGACAGCCTTTTTTACAACATTCTGATCATCTCCACACATCATTATTATAAATTATGCCTAGCATCAGACTGGTTTTCATTACAGTCAGAGTTCTCTGTCATCGTATTATACTTGTTTAAGCAACCATCTAATTTTCACCATATTTATACCTAATGTAATACACTTCTCTTCATCTTCGGCATTACCTTTTCGTTTATATGCAAAATACCCACTTCCTGTCTGTATACTTACAATAGATAATGGCACAGCTATTTCCAAAATCCGAGGTAGTAGCAAACTGCTCCAAGCCCATTCACTGGGCTCCACTTTGGCTAACTTGTTGTCAATTTGTTGTGACTTTTTTTAAATCGGTGTGCTTCAATATTAATAAAAGGCAGTCTTTAAATGGCCTTTTCAGTAAAACACTGTTAACGAGAGGAGGTTCTTCATTTGTATCATATAAATTAGTTGGATAAGATTGCACTATAAAATGGCAATATAATGGAAACTACTGTGTATTCAAACGAAAAAAAAACATGTTCAGAAGAAATTATAACATAGCGATCAGCGTTTTTGTTAAAAGGGATAACTCTGTGGAAGCACAAAAGCAGGATTGGGATCAAATCAAAAATAATTGGAATTGATCAGTTCAATTTTAATTAAATCCTGGAATTGGAGCGGGAATTGTAATTGGAAGATACTGAATTGGAATTGAAATAGTTTGAATTAAATTGGAATTGACTAAAAGGAATTGAGCATCTAATATTGTCGTGATATATATATATATATATATATATATATATATATATATATATATATAATTCTGCAATATATCATGTTAACCTTTCTACTCTTGTTACTACAGTGTTAGTGAATACCGGGCTATTCCATTCAACATCAAGGTTTCTGTCGTTTTACCATGCAACACCTCCCGCTCCACGAACGGATAATGCGATGCTAATGTTGTACAGTTGACCGAGTACACGCGCTTGTTGTACACCTCTTTCTTATGATTCCATGGATGCGATTTACACACAAATTTCTTGTATTTGTATGCGATAAAAGCGCTTGTGTTTCGTGGAGTTGGAAACCAACGTCCCCCTAGGGGGCGCTGCACGGTCGGAAAGAAATAACCTCGATTCATCTCCCATCGTTCAATGGCCTGATAGGAAGACATCACCATATTTTTCTCCGTGTAGAACGATATATCAACGAACGGCCAATGCCAACGATATACCCCGGCTTTCGGATCCTCCAGCGAGAATACCTTTCCAGTAATGGCATTTGTGTTTTGTGTCTCCAGAAACTGGATCATTTTAAAATGTCCAGCTCCGCTGGCGTTGAACACACGCTTCAACTTTGCGAGGTCGTCGATATTTACGAAAATGTCGAGATCGTCGTCCCACGGAAGCATGTCGTGCATGACGTATGAACCGAGCAGCGTGCCGTGTGCCAACATGTACGTGATGTTGAACTCAAGAAAGATGGCGTCGAGTGTTGACAATAGGTCGATGCACCGGTCTCGTTCATGTCGCGTAATTACACGCGGTAGCAGGGGATGGGAGAGCCACGGTAACGCGTCGGTCACCCTCTTCAGACGCTCAGTTTCTCCTGCGTGAATTAGTACGGACGGCTTCATTTGATGGACATTGGACACACTGAACAGGAGTTTTCCACTGATCAGGACCATGATTGTTATTATTAAACATAATATTATACACAAACATATTCCCTTTCGCATTCGCATCCAGGCTCTTGGTCGTATCGTTTCCAGCATCTACAACAAATACCGCAGTATTTGACAGTTCGTTTTGTTTAAACATAGTGAATAATAACTTAATTGATGATGCACGTTCGCGTGTGCGTGCGGCAAATTTTTCCAGAAACAAACAAAAAACATTATGAAGATTCCTTTGCACAGGCACATGTTTTTGTTGTTTGCAGTATTGCAAATAGTCATACAGTTGATAGGTGGTTGTTGATTCTAAATGTTGCATACATGTTTTGCTTAGTGCATGTTACTTGATAATTTGGTAAGAAGTAGAGTTTCACATACTTGGTAAATCTATGTGAGCTAAGTTTTTTTGACTATTTCAGGAAGATATTTAATAATTGTTGCAAATTATGCAGAAGACATTTTGGCAAAATCATGTTTATTTTGATAAGTGCATATTATATTTTTAGCTCTGTAATCATGACTATGTACCTCATAGTTGTTATTCTATTTGATTCAAAGCCCCATGCCATGATACAATAATTAACAATTAATAATTAATTAATTCAATAATATATTTTTGTTATCTAGATTATTTTAGAATATGTTTTCAGTGTTTTTTTCCAGCTAATTGTGTTTCTATAAATAAACCCTAGAATTGTTATTCTTCGACTTGTTCAATATTTACATGTTCTGTCTTCAGAATGAATACCGGTATATGTATATTTTTCTTTGCCGTTTGAAATTTCATGTATATATGTTGCTACATTTAGTGATACTTTGTTGATTTTGAGTCATTCATTTATCTTAAAAGTTCTTCTTTTATTAAAGAATCTAAATTGTGGTCACGTATGTTATAACTGAGCATGCTTAGTATACTTGTATCTTCAGCATAACTGAGAAAGCTAAGCATTTTACTGGTTTCTGCAAAATCATTGATCTATAATAGTAATTCTATGATTAAACCTGTGTGAACGTAAGCGTTTGTACAGGTATACGGAACAGGGTTGCTTTACTCACCTTGAACACCTGCGTCTACTCTCCTGCAGAATCCGACGACAGACGCTCTAAGCAATGTACAATCGAACGACTGTTTGGCAACGATTTGACTACCTATGTCTCTTCGGCGAGCACGTCACGTATCATTCCGTCTACATTTGTTATTCGCCAACGGCGGTATTAACGCTGTGACATGCAACGCGAGAAGGCTGACAACTGGATGCGGTCGACCATGTGCGTCCTATCAGCGTTGGCAATGAAATGAGATTCATGCATATATTAGCAATAACAGTGGCTGATGCCGCCTCGTGCACTGCCACGTAGGCCGTCTTTAGCCAATAGAAACCACAATGACTCGATCGTCGTGACTGAAAGTACGAGTTACTTCTAACAGTTTTTATATTTCCGTGACTGAAAGTACGATTTACTTCTAACAGTTTTATTATTTCCTTGCGTGAGATATTTTACTTAGCATAGAATATTTTCATTGGTTAGAAATCGTACTCATTTAATTACACCTTTTTATTACGAATGCAAATAAATATTATTTGTTGACACATAGGACCCCCTTCGTGTATAATAAGGTACCATATCTTTGTTTTTGCGCAGAAATGTCTAATAACGAAGAAAACCGAAAGAAACCAAAATTTTACATGGGCTAGATAGGAGGTAATCAAACCACTCGGCTTGGAATAAAGATGGGGATACGCAGTGTTCTATGACGACGATTTAGGCACTGAAAATATTTTTTTCCCAGTTTGTCTGATAAGTGAATATGCTTCTGTCACCATTAATGTATACTTATATAGTATACATTTAGGTATATGGAATGTTACAGCTGTGTTTCAGTTCCCCTTTAAGCTGTGCAAATACCTCGCACACAAAAACGAACCAGTATATTTCCACATTTCTTAAACATACGGCAGCAACTATTCTTAAAGATTCGTTGAAATACGTCGAAAAGTTATAACCAGTTCAACTAAACTTTGTACTTTATTCGGGTATAAACTTGGTTTGACATTTCGGTACTTTCACATCCGAGCTAATATTCATAAAGTTTGGTTGAAATACGATGAACACTTGCTAAAACGCAGGGGCGTCGATCCGGTTTTAAAAGTTGGGGGGGGGGGGGCACGGGGAACTTGAAGGTTTGTCATCACTCAAATGGGAATAAGTTACACAAAATGCAGGAATCCGTCGCTTCCGTCGAACCGTATTATTACCTATACAAAATCCGCACTGGCAGCTCCTACTTGATGACGCTGGCAATGTTACTGCCACCTGGCGATAAAGATTACCTATGGTGTGTTGTTGACTACTTTCAAATTACTGACACATGTTGATCAGATAACAAGTTGTTTATGTATAAAAAAACAATGCATGTACCTGGATGTTTACATTATTACATGGTGTGTACCTATATTAGATGTGTATGTAAATCAATATAAAATATATTTAGTTGATAAGTATATATATATATATATATATATATATATATATATATATATATATATATATGTATGTATATATATATATATATATATATATATATATATATTATTTCGTTTAAAGTGATACATTATCTATTTGCATATTAAATCCTCAGTGTCTAGATGCTTAACTGAAGAGCCGAGATCGTGTTCCATTGGAATAAAGGGTATACCATTTTGAGCAAACCTACGAATATGATACCACGGTTTAGAAGAACTAATCATTTTTTTAAACATCAACAGATATAGAGAGAAACATACAGACATACAAATATACATACATATAAACATACATATTTCATACCAGTGTAAATACATACATATATACACACATAAACACATACATACATACATACTTAATTATACATGCATACATACATACATACATGCATGCATACATACATACATACATACATACATACATACATACATACATACATACATACATACATACATACATACATACATACATACATACATACATACATACATACATACATACATACATACATACATACATACATACATACATACATACATACATACATACATACATACATACATACATACATACATACATACATACATACATACATACATACATACATACATTCATACATACATACATACATACATACATACATACATACATACATACATACATACATACATACATACATACATACATACATACATACATTACTCGGACAGTAGTTACATGCACGATGTGTCTGCACTGTAACACATTCACTTTGATGCTGCCTCTTTACTGCCCCTGTAAGTAGGCTCAAATACAATGTAATTAATATGGTTTGCGCATGCTTACGAAGACCGATTCTCCCAACATTGCCCTGCAAATTAACCTGTCGTGGTCAGTCATGGCTCATGCAGGCATCTTCCAGCTCGGTCGGACAAGCCAGCTATCTCCCAACAAATACCAAATCGATGTGCGTCAACATTGGGACGCAGTATCCACAGAAGTACCATGCCACATTCACACTGTTCTGGCGGATAACGTCTTCGTTTTTATCCCAAAGTCAAAGATCCCAATTCCCCAAAAAATGGCGAATCTCTCTCTCAGTCTTGGCGGGATTTGACGCCTCGTACCCACCTAGGCTCGCACGCTGGGTTAAACAAGAGTGACTTTACGTGTGTCAACCTATTTTTGATTGGTTACTTGTAAATATACTCTGTCATATTGTGACTTATCTAAGACCACTAGCTAATATCGTCTCCTCTAACACTAAACACGTTCGACATATATGTAACCAAAACAAAAATAGTCCGGATTGACCTTCCGTTTGGAAGCCCCGCCCTTGATGCTGTCAACATCTGCACTCGGGAAGTGTGATGCTATGCATATTTTCATTGGTCATAAACCGTTGCCTTTTAATGTCACCTTTTCATTTCGAATGCATATACAAATTATGTGTTGATACATTGGACCCCTTTCGTGAGTAATAAGATACCATATCTTTGTTTTTGCGTAACAATGTCTAATAATGAAGAAAACCGAAAGAAAACATTTTACATGGGCTAGATAAGAGGTAATCAAACCACTCGTGTGGAATAAAGATGGCGATACGCAGTGTTCTATATCGACGATTTAGGACTGCACACATTTTCCCCAGTTTGTCTGATAAGTGAATACGCTTCTGAATTTCACTTCCCCTTTAAGATTTCAACCGGACGGACACATTTATTGATATCTGATAGTTCAGCTGTGTTCTCTGCAAATATACAGTGCTTCGTGTGCATGCCCCAACCAGGTTAATTACACTGTATTTGAGCCTACTTACAGGGGCAGTAGAGAGGCAGCACAAAACTGAATGTGTTACAGTCCAGACATCTCCTGAATGTGTGTGTGTGGTGTGTGTCTGTGTGTGTGTGTGTGTGTGTGTGTGTGTGTGTGTGTGTGTGTGTGTGTGTGTGTGTGTGTGTGTGTGTGTGTGTGTGTGTGTGTGTGTGTGTGTGTCTGTATGTCTGTGTGTGCGTGCGTGCGTGCGTGCGTGTGTGTGTGGGTGTGTGTGTGTGTGTGTGTGTGGGTGTGGGTGTGGGTGTGTGTGTGTGTGTGTGTGTGTGTGTGTGTGTGTGGGTGTGTGTGTGGGTGTGGGTGTGGGTGTGGGTGTGTGTGTGTGTGTGTGTGTGTGTGTGTGTGTGTGTGTGTGTGTGTGTGTGTGTGTGTGTGTGTCTGGCGATCGTGAAAACTTCAACCGCATCGACACGTTTATTGGTATATGTTAGATCAACTGCGTACTTCTGCAAAGATACAACGCTTCATATGCACGCCTCAGCTAGGCAAACTACATTGTATTTGATAATAATTACAGAGGCACTAACAAAGTGAATTCGTTACAGTCCAGACACCTCATGCGTGTAATTACTGTCCGATTAATAGGTTCGTCTACTAAATGGAATACGTCAATTTTAAAAGGTCCCAACTCCACAATTTTTCGATTTTCACTTATTGCACGAAGTGTAGACTTCACATAACACTGGATATGAATATGTCATAAAGAGGCCCAATTTCACTGTTTATGACGCACAAAGAGCGCCATATAGTATATGGTGAAATCTAGAAGGGTCCAATTCCAGCAATTGGGCCCTTTTTATAATTCAATTGTGGATAAGTTATACAGGGCAGCACCAGTTCTCTAATCTATGTAGGCTAAAGTGTGTTATGCAATGTTGAAAGATCTCCGTCTGTAATTTGAAAGTAGTCAACAACACATTATAGGTAATCTTAATCGCCAGGTGGCAGTACCATTGCCATCGTCATCAAGTAGGTGCTGCCAATGTGGATTTTGTATAAGTAATAATACGATTCGTCGTGGTACAGGTGGGATATAACAACGCATTTAACACCCAGCAGATATCAATCACTTTTGACAGTCCAATTTATATAAAGTAACAGTAATGTGTGTTGTTAACAATCCTCTATAGTGATTGAAGAGACTATGTTGTTGAAATTCTGTAAAATACGTCTTTGAATAAAAGTATTGTTTCGTGTGACGTTCACACGGCGGAGTTATTGTGTCTTAACACAATAAATATTCCTGGCGATCGTTAAAACTTCAACCGAATCGACACGTTTATTGATATATGTTAGTTCAGCTGTGTTATTCTACAAAGATACAGTACTCTATTATTCATACCTGAAATAGGTTAATTACGCTGTATTTGAGTCTAATTATAGAGGCAGTAAAATATACCATTAAATAGAATTTCTGACCCTCAGTACACACTCCCTCTTGGTCTCCCCTATGGTCTTTTTCCTGCACTCTCATGTCAACAACTGTTCTCACTTCGTTGTTTTCTTCCAGACTCTGCATGTGTCCATATATAAACCAAAGCGATTGGTTAATTGTTTTTAATAGTTATATATTATAATACTTGTCATAGCAGTAATTATGTTTGTATGGCAATAATACACTTCGGATGTCATTTTTACGTCAAAGCAAAACCTATAAAAACACGAACAATAGTCAGCATATCGGTTTCCGTCACATATCAGTTTATGGCTCATTATAACAATGTCGAATGATCTCGTAATACAATCACCTTTAGCAACGGATATCGGACATTGAGAAAAAAGGCCATCCACAAACATTAAGGATAGCAGACACACATAGTCACGCATATAAGAATGAAAGTACGTACAATTATATATATACATATATATATATATATATATATATATATATATATATATATATATATACATACATACATAAATATATATATACATAAATATATATATATATATATATGTATATATATATATATATATATATATATATGTATATATATATATATATATATATATATATATATATATAATAAAGGCACACACCAAATAAAAACGAAAACATCCAGGAACACGAATGCACTTTTATTTTATATATTTACGTACATGCACGTATTATACATGATTATATTATCTGATCTACATTTGTCAGTCATTTGAAAGTTGCCAACAACACGATGTAGGTCATCTTAATCGCCAGGTGGCAGTACCGTCATCAAGTAGGTGCTGCCAATGCGGATTTTGTTTTAACAGGAGTACGTGTCGTCGTGGTACAGGTGCTATATAAACACCGCAATCAACACCCAGCATATATCAATCCTTTTTGACTTTTGACATTACAATGTATTGAAAGTGACAGTAATGTGTGTTGTCAACAATCATCTACAGCGATTGAAGAGATTATGTTGTTGAAATTCTGTACAATCCGTCTCTGTGACCTTCACACGGCGGAGTTACTGAATCTGAGTCTTTGAAATATGCTTGGCGATCGTTAAGACTTCAACCGAGTCAACAATTTTGTTGGTATCTGTTAGTCAGCTGTTTTATTCTGCAAAGATACAGTACTGTGTATGCATGCCTAAACTAGAGTAATTACACAGTATTTGAGCCTACTTACAGGGGCAGTAGACATACTGCATTAAATGAATTTCTGACACTCTATACACCGCCTTCATATAATTACTATCCAAGTTTCTGGTTATATGTATATATGTATATATATATATATATATATATATATATATATATATATATATATATATATATATATATATATACGTATATATCATTTATTTATTATTTTGTATATAGACACTACGTGACTCAAACGTCTGAACATATTGCCATTTGACCTGAAATGTACATAACATGTTGTAAATCGCGTAAAATATACATGACATGTTGAAAATGGCGAATGAGGCTTTATTATCATAATTAGTTATGACATATTATTAATATTAATCTTATTATCACAGGTGGCAGTTCTGGTAGACTTTAAAAAAGTTAAACAAACCGACTGGTTAAATGTCGTTTATAATTATTTATTATCGTACCTGTCTTACCATTATTTATGTGCATATAATTGCACAGTTCGGATGGCATATTTACATAAGAGCAAAGGCTATAAAAACACGAACTCATTTACCAACAGGTGATGTATTTTACTTGAGGCAGTTGTGGTTTTATGTGTTCGGAATTAATTATGGTAAAACAGGCCAAACTAAAATGTACACGTGACCCGAGACACAAGCCAAGCGAGGTGTAAATGAAGTTGTAAGCCGTCTGTCACATTACAAGCGTAGGAGTATCCCAGATAATGTGATAACCCTTTGTGTGTTCATAGATGGTTGCAGAGGAGAAAACCAAAATAATACCATGGTGAACTAGCTTCAGACATTGGTACTGAATGGTAGATTCGACAAGGTTGTGCACTGTCTTCCTGTCAGGGGACACAGCTATTTGCCATGTGACCGTAACTTTGGCGTAATTGAGAAATTACAAAGAAAGAGGAAGGTTGTGGGGTTACATTCCGGATGGGAAGACATGATTAGAGAAAGGTTTGATGTCTCGTCCATGACAGACAACGAAATGTTCAACTTTAATAATAACTTTTCAACATTCTTCAAGAAGGGTACAACAAAAAACGGACATAAGTTCTTAGTCACAAAGTGTAAAGTATCGTAATTTACTGCAGAACATAAATATGACATTGAAGTTTCGCAAACGCTATCCGACAATGTTACAAACAGGTTTCGCCTGATTAAATCTGATGTCACACATGTGCCCGAGACTGTACAGCCACCCTGTGTTGCACCATTGGGCATCAAAGAAGTAAAGGTGACATGTATAAAGGCGTATTCACAATACCTTTCCCCTGTTGCACAGCAATTTATTTTTATTTTATGTTATTTTATGAATGCATGTATGTATGTATATTGTATGTATGTATGTATGTATGTATGTATGTATGTATGTATGTATGTATGTATGTATGTATGTATGTATGTATGTATGTATGTATGTATGTATGTATGTATGTATGTATGTATGTATGTATGTATGTATGTATGTATGTATGTATGTATGTATGTATGTATTTATATATGCAAACATGCATGTGTGCATGCATGTATACGTACATGTATGTATTCATGTATGTG